>CAZEQK010000010.1:0-83499 GCA_964514395.1 uncultured Bacillaceae bacterium | reverse complement strand
CTGTGACAGATGACACTTCTGCTCCTGCTGATGAACAAGCGACTGTGACAGATGATACTTCTGCTCCTGCTGATGAACTGGCTACTGTAACGAATGCCACAAGTACAGACGTCGTTGACCAAAAAGAAAATATAACATTGATGGATAAGCTCGTCGTTTTCTATGAAAAAATTGTAAATGCATATGCTAACTTCGCATCACTTTTAAAATAACCATACTTATAAAATGGAAACATAAATATAAATGAAACACTCAAAAAACTTTGCTTTGTCTCATATACATCACTCTTGAGTGATTTTATATAGATAATAGGAACCCAAATTAATGGGTTCCTAATTTTTTATTTCTGCTCATTATACTCAGAGTGAATAAGGGACATTTAAGTCCATCACCCAGGTTATCAGTTAGTCATAAAGTTTCAATCAATTCTAAATTTAAATTGGAATGATATCAAGTATGCATTAGATTTAATTTTTTCCCTATTTAATAAAAACGAAAATTATTCTTACCACTTTTTTTTACATGATACATCGCAATATCAGCTTTCTGAATAAGAGATTCTATATCGTCTCCATTTTGGGGATATAAACAAATGCCGATACTTGTTGTGATATTTACAGTTTTTTCTTTTATTAAGATAGGTTGTTCTATCACCTGTAATATTTTTTTAGCAATAATTTCGACCTGTGTCGTTTGGCTAATATCAGGAATAAATGAAAAAAACTCATCCCCACCCATCCTAGCAATCGTATCATTTTCTCTAACATTTTTTCTTAACCGATTGGCTACCTCTTTTAGTACTAGATCACCAACAGCATGTCCGTATGTATCATTTACTTCTTTAAAGCCGTCTAAATCTAAAACCATAACTGCTACCATTCTGTTTGTATGTTTTGTTTGTTCAATTGCTTCAGTAAGTAATTCATTGTAATGGATTCGATTGGGTAAATTAGTTAAACTATCATGATAAGCTAAATAATTTATCATATCTTCAGCCTTTTTTCGCTCTGTTACGTCTTCTTTTATGCCAACAAAATGAGTAATATTTCCATTGTCATCTTTAATAGGAGAGATATATGCATATTCCCAAAACAATTCACCATTTTTCTTTCGATTATGGAATAATCCCTGCCAATCTTTCCCGGAGAGAATAATGTCCCATAACTCTTTATATTCTTCTGAAGATTTTTCCCCTGATTTTAATATTCGTGGTGTTTTTCCTTTTACTTCTTCCCATCTATATCCAGTTTGTTGAACAAATTTCGGATTAATGTATTCAATTTCTCCTTGAAGATTTGTAATAATGACTGGATTTGGGCTCTGTTCAATTGCACGTGATAACTTCTTGAGTTGTTCCTCTGTCTCTTTACGCTTAGTTATATCATGAATAATGGAATAGAGGTATATTTGTCCATGAATGTTAATCTGCCCACTATAGGCTTCAACATCTCTAATCTCACCACTAGATAGTTTATGTTTAAATTCAAAACGCCATTGTTTATTCTCTATTGCTCTTTTCATTTCTATTAAGACCTTGTCTTTAGGAAGCATATTGATTTCCCATATCTTTTTAGTTAAAAATTCCTCCTTTACATAACCATAAAAATCACATGCTGCATCATTAACATCAATAAGATCACCAGAATTAGGATTAATCAATAACATGATAGAGTGATTTTTCTCAAATAAACTACTATAATATTCTTTATAGCCAACATTAGTATCATTATTAATCATATTTACTCCACCTACAATCCATTATCTTTAACTACTAGTCAATTAAATTCTATCGTCCATTTGTGGTATATTGGAATCTTTCTATGTAATCTTTCATTCTCAATTTTAGATTAATATTCTTTTATTACTTTGTCTACCCATTTTCGACAAATTATTACATATTTTATACTTTCTGTCGAGAAATCTTCTTTTAAAACAAAAAAACCTCTTTAAGCACACTTAAAAAAGGTTTAATAATACCAAGGGATAGTTCATTTAATTATAGATTCAAAAATATTCTAATTTGGTACTTCCTTTACATTTATTTATTTTCTTCTTTCATTTCAAAATGTTCCTCATCGATAGCTTTCACGGTTAATTCTAGTCCTCCATACTTCTTCAAAAATATATTGTAGATCAAGCCTACTAACGAGGTAAATAAGCCATAAAAAATAATCATACCAAAGGGAATTACCATATATATAATTCCAACTAAAATTAATTCTGAATAACTAGACACAATGCCAATAATCAATACAATAATACCTAAAAGAAACATTAATACTAAAGGAATAAATGCAAAGTAAATGGTTGTTTTAAATAAACTCTTTAATCCAAACGATATTATTTCTATCTTTTTCATGAATAAAAACTCCTTCGTTTTTTGTTTTTTATCTACCTTTTTTCTAATAAAACCTGAACGACGGAAATTTTATCCATCATTCAGGTTATCACTTGCTTATCTATACTGTTATCCATCTTTTTAAGAGAGCGTTGGTTTGAATTGTAGCATACTTCCAGGCTGGTATTTTGGATTTAGGTAATCTTGGGGATTTGGGCTAATTAATCTTACTACCCTTCCTTCACCTGTTGGCATCTGCTCCACTACCATCGTGGCGCTACCTATCTGTATCTCCTTATAATTTAGCTTCATTTGATCATAGCCTTCAAAAACCTGTTCAATAGGTACGGGGGAGTAAAAGATCATTGGATGACACCTTCGGTTTCCTTCTTTAATTCTTCTCTTCTTTCCTCGATTTTACTATTTAATTCCTTTAATGCAGCTCCTATACCTCCGACCTCATTAATTAATCCATACTTAACGGCATCAGGTCCAACCACATTGGTTCCAATATCCCTTGTTAATTCTCCTGTTTTAAACATTAATTCCTTAAACTTATCATCGGTAATGTTAGAATGCTGAGTTACAAATTTCACTACTCTTTCCTGCATTCTCTCTAAATATTCAAAGGTTTGAGGGACACCAATGACAAGTCCAGTTAGACGTACAGGGTGAATCGTCATTGTCGCTGTTTCAGCAATAAACGAATAGTCTGCGGAAACTGCAATAGGTACACCAATAGAATGGCCACCACCTAAGACGAGCGCAACGGTTGGCTTAGATAATGAGGCTACCATTTCTGCTATGGCAAGCCCAGCCTCCACATCGCCTCCTACTGTATTTAAGATGAGTAAGATGCCTTCTATCTTAGGATTTTGTTCTGCTGCTATGATCTGAGGAATAATATGTTCGTATTTAGTTGTTTTGTTCTGCGGTGGTAAAACCACATGACCCTCTATTTGTCCGATAATATTCAGTGAGAAAATATTACTTTCAAATGATGGAACATTGGTCTGACCTAAAGCTTGTATAGTTTCAGTCAAAGCACTTTTCTTTTGGTCTGCTTCATGATCATCTTTTTTAGGTTCATCATGCTCATTTGAATCAAGTGTGATATAGTCTTTTCTTTCTGTCATATGAATTCCTCCTTATAGTTATAGTATGGATGGAAATATGAAAAAAGATGCAAATGAAAAAAGCAACCATAATTTGGCTGCTTTTTTCATTTGCATCTTAACTTAAACTTCCATAATGATTGGTAAAATCATCGGTCTTCTTCTTGTTTGTTCATATAAGAATCTTCCTAATACTTCTCTTACACTAGTTTTTAGAGAAGACCATTCATTAATGTTTTCAATCATCAATTTTTGTAACGTAACAGTGACAAGACGGTTTGCTTCGTCTAATAATTCTTCAGATTCCCGTACATAGACAAAGCCCCTTGATATTATATCCGGACCAGATAATATGGCCGCTCTTTGTTTACTAAGTGTAACTACAACAACTAATATTCCATCTTGGGATAATAATTTACGATCTCTTAATACGATATTCCCTACATCTCCAACGCCTAAACCATCTATTAATACATTACCAACAGATACTTTAGCACCATAACGTGCCATTCCATTAGTAATTTCTACAGTATCCCCGTTATCTAACAAAAAGATATTTTCTTTAGGGACTCCAATGGATTCTGCTAAATCTGAATGTAATCTTAGCATTCTGTACTCGCCATGGATAGGGATGAAGTATTTTGGTTTCATTAAGTTTAGCATTAATTTTAATTCTTCTTGACTTCCGTGTCCAGATACATGAACTCCTGATTGAGATCCTGGACCATAAATAACATTGGCACCAATTCTAAATAATTGGTCTACGGTTCTAGAAACATATTTTTCGTTTCCTGGTATAGGTGTAGCAGCAATAACTACTGTATCACCTGGCAAAATATCTAGCTTTCTGTGTGTAGATCTAGCCATACGAGTTAAGGCTGACATCGGTTCACCTTGACTACCAGTAGACAATATTACAACCTGTTCAGCAGGCAATTTATTAATTTCTTCAACATCGACTATTACGCCGTCTGGAACATTTAGATATCCAAGTTCCATGCCAATGTTTACTACATTAATCATACTTCTACCGACTATAGCAATCTTTTTATTATGAGCGATTGCTGCATCAACTACCTGCTGTACTCGATGGATATTGGAGGCAAAGGTAGCAACGATGATTCTCTGTTTTGCTTTTCTAAATACATCGTGTATTGCTTCTCCAACCGAGCGTTCAGATCCAGTATAGCCTGCTCTCTCTGCATTTGTACTATCAGAAAGTAATGCTAGTACACCTTTTTGACCTATTTCCGCCATTTTGTGAAGATCCGCAATTTGATTGTTTACTGGTGTAAGGTCAAATTTAAAATCTCCTGTGTGTACAACATACCCCTCAGGTGTCTCTATAATGATGCCTACAGAATCAGGTATACTGTGATTCGTCTTAAAGAAAGAGATTTTAAACGCGCCAATAACGACTACAGATTCGTTATTGACTAAGTTTAAGCTTGATTGATTTAATATTTGAGCTTCCTTTAGCTTACTACCGACTAAACCTAATGTTAATTTTGTTCCATATACAGGTACATTTAACGCTTTTAGTACATAGGATAAACCACCGATATGGTCTTCATGTCCATGGGTTAATATAATAGCTTTAACCTTGTCCTTATTTTCTAGTAGATAGGTTATGTCAGGTATGACTAAATCAATACCAAGCATTTCTTCCTCTGGAAACTTTAATCCCGAATCGATTACGATGATGTCATCTCCATATTGTATGACATACATGTTCTTGCCAATTTCACCTAAACCGCCCAATGCAAAAATTGATAACTTTTCTTTGTTGTTCTTTGGCAACTTCATACCTCCTGTATTCAGTTGTAGTTACACAAAAAACCGCACAAGTCACTTGGAATTATTATACATTAAAGAAAATACAAAACACAAGTCTTTTTTAATAAAAAAGCGATTGATGAGTTTTATACTTCTATATAGTTTAACTAAAACTGCTCTTTTTTATAATATAAATCTGAGAAAAGACACCTCTATCATCAAGAAGGATGCGAATCTTATCAGTTATTAATCATTAGCTGATGCATATAAAAAAAAACAAGGCGCTTTTAATAAACGTCTTGTTTTTTCTATCTTACTTAAATCGCTTTGTTATATATAGCGAAGAGATTTTTGGACTGCTGCTCAGTTAAGGGTATTAATGGTAGCCTCACACCACCTACGTTAACCCCTAATTGATTTAATATATCTTTAATAGGTGATGGGTTAGAAGTGATAAATATCCCCTCAAAAAGCTCTAATAAGGTTTGGTGGCTATGTGCTGCTTGAATCACATTACCACTAACAAATAAGTCTAACATCTCTTTCATTTGCTTTCCTACGACATGGCTGGCAACACTAACAATACCATAGCCACCGATTGCCATAACTGGAATGGTAAGCTTGTCATCTCCACTATATAAAATAAAGTCCTCAGCAGTATCTCGGATGATTTCAGCCATTTGGGTTAAATCTCCGCTTGCTTCCTTTACTGCTACAATGTTCTTCACTTTTGATAGTGCTACTGTTGTTTTGGCTTGGATATTGATGCTTGTTCTACCAGGTACATTATAAATCATAATAGGAAGCATAGTTGTTGCCGCAATTGTTGAAAAGTGTTGATACAGGCCTTCTTGGGTTGGCTTATTATAATAGGGTGCAACTATCATTATTCCATCCACACCTATTTCCTCAGCCTTTTTCGTCAATTCGATTGAAGCCGCTGTACTATTTGAACCTGTCCCAGCTATAACCTTTGCTCGTCCGTCAGTAAATTCTAAAACCTTTTCAAAAAGCTGAATTTTTTCTGTTCTATCTAGCGTAGGCGATTCACCAGTGGTACCCGAAACAACAATTGTATCAGTACCAGTTGCGATTAGATGATTAACAAGTTTTTTTGTTGCTTCAAAATCAATTTTCAAATCCTGATCAAAGGGGGTTACCATTGCTGTAATTAAACGTCCAAAATCCAATACCTTCACTCCTTACAATTAATAAAGTCAAACTTCATTCAGATGGAGGATATACTCCACCTGACTGTTAGTGGAACTAATCCATAGCTTAGCGTTGCTTAGCTAGCGAATAAAGCAAAAGCTAAGATAATAATCTATCCTTAGCTTAAGTTACCATAATAAAACATACTATTCTTACATCTTCACTAATGAGAAAAACTTTTGATGTAGGGCTTTAACAGCAGTTTCAACGTCTTCCTCTTTGACCAATACCCATATGGTCGTATGGGAATCAGCAGATTGTAAAATCTTTATATCGTTTGTTGTCAACGCTTCAACTATATAAGCCATTACACCAGGCACACCTGCCATGCCAGCACCTATTGTTGAGATTTTTGCACAATTGTGAACCACTTCTGGTTCATAATTCATACCTCTTAATATCTCAATAGCTTTCTCAACCACATCTTCATGGATGGTATAGGCGACTCCCGTAGTGTTAACATTAATAAAATCAACGCTAATCTGGTTTTGTGCCATCGCTTTAAATACCTTTAGCTGTAAATCATATTGCCCTTCCTTGGCAAACACCTTGATTTGAGCAATATTAGGAACATGAGCTATTCCTGTTATTATTCTATCATGAATAGCTTGATTCTTCTTATCTAATTTTATTTTTTCAAAAGAAGTTACCAATGTCCCTACATCATCAGAAAAAGTAGATCTAACTCTTATTGGGACCTTCTGCTCCATTGCTATTTCAACTGCCCGAGGATGAATAACCTTTGCTCCTTGGTTTGCTAGATTACAGATTTCTTCGTATGTTACAGCATATAACTGCTCTGCCTCATCAACTATCCTGGGATCAGCAGACATGATACCATTTACATCAGTAAATATATCGACTATATCAGCAGATAAAGCTACTCCCAAGGCTGTTGCTGTCGTATCAGAGCCACCACGACCTAAGGTTGAAATATCTCCATATTCCGTTACACCTTGAAATCCAGTAACAATAACCACTTTTTTTCGATTCAATTCTTCAAAGATTCTTTTCGGTCTGATTGTTTTTATTTGTGCATTGGAAAAATCGTTATTGGTTATTATTCCTGCTTGGCCACCAGTTAAAACAATATTATCGATACCTTGTATGGAAAGCATGCTACTTAAGGTGGTTCCTGAGATAATTTCACCACAGCTTAACAATAAATCCATTTCACGTTTATTTAACAAATTTCCATTTTCCTTAATATGATGAATCAATGTATCTGTCGCATAGGGATCACCCTTTCTCCCCATTGCTGATACTACTACAACTACTTTCATACCAGCATCAAGCTCTTTTTTTATATGAGAGATTGCTCTCTTTCGGTGTTCTATCGTTGCAAGTGATGAGCCACCAAATTTTTGTACAACAATTCCATTCATTTTTTCCATTTTAATCATTCCTAATTAATTCTTCAGCTATCTGAACAGAGTTCCATGCTGCACCCTTTAATAGGTTATCTGATACAATCCATAGATTAATAGCCCTATCATTATTTAGATCCTTACGAATACGACCGACAAAAACCTCAATTTTACCAGCAGCATCTGTAGCTAAAGGATATTCTTGTTTTGCTGGATTATCCATCACTACTACACCCTCTGCATTACTTAATAATTCCTTCACTTCATTCATATCAAAGTCTTGTTTTAGCTCCACATATACCGATTCAGAATGTCCATAAACAACAGGTACTCTGACACATGTAGCTGTAACTTGAATAGAGGCATCAGCAAAAATTTTCTTTGTCTCTCTCACCATTTTCATTTCCTCTAATGTGTAATCATTTTCTTCAAAAACATCAATTTGAGGAACAGCATTAAAGGCCATCTGTTTTTTGATAGGTTGAGAACTTACAGGTAATACTTCCTTGGTCACTTCCTTATCATTTAACACCTGCTCTGTTTGAGTATATAATTCATTGATTGCTTTATTCCCCGCTCCAGATACCGCCTGATATGTAGATACTATAATTCTATCTATACCAAAACGGTCATATAATGGCTTTAGTGCTGTCACCATTTGGATTGTAGAACAGTTCGGATTCGCAATAATACCCCTTTTCCCTTTCGCTGCTTCCATATTAATTTCAGGTACAACCAAAGGTATTTTTGGATCCATTCGATATGCATTTGTATTATCAATAACGATAGCACCGTGTTCAACTGCATCGGGTGCAAATTTTTTACTTATTTTACCCCCAGCACTAAATAAAGCAAAATCAACACCTTTAAAGCTTTCAGGAGTAGCCTCTTCCACCATGATAGTTTCCCCTTTAAATGGTACAGTAACGCCGATAGATCTAGCAGAAGCTAGTAATTTTAATTGGTCAATTGGGAAATTTCTTTCCTCCAATAGTCTGATGATTTGTTTTCCTACTGCTCCAGTTGCACCTACCACAGCCACATTATATTTCGATTTCTTTTTCATATCCTTTTCCTCCTAAAAGCATATTTGTTATATTCTTTTTTATTAATTATAATTAAATTTTTCAATAATAACAGGCTGAATTTGTTTATAATCTAATGCTAGCTCACAGGTTTCTTTTAATAATTCCATTCTTGCTACTAATGAATTCGGCTTCTTAAATGGCGAATCCTGCCCATACGGGACTAAAAAAATATTTTTTGTGGCAAGTAATTTACCAATATTTACACCATTTAACCCCAAACCATCGTTCGTTGATATTGCAATGACAACTGGTTTAAGATTACGTAATTGTGCTTTTGTAGCCATTAATACTGGTGAATCAGTGATCGCATTTGCCAGCTTGCTGACAGTATTTCCTGTTGCAGGTGCAATGACCATAAGATCTAATAGATTCTTAGGTCCAATAGGTTCTGCATCAACTATTGTCGAAATAATTTCATTTCCTGTAATTTCTCTTATTTGTTTTTGCCAATCAACGGTTTTTCCAAAGCGAGTATCAGTAAACTTCACACTATTACTAATAATCGGTACCACATTAGCACCATCATCTACTAAACGCTGGATTTCTGGCATAACTTCAGAAAAAGTACAGTGTGAGCCTGTTAAGCCATAACCAATCGTCTTCCCTTTCAATTTCATTTTGTCCCCCCCCTGGTGTTATTGTTCTTTTCCTCTATGATCAGCATAGTAAGTACATTGGCTATGATATTACCAGCTGTCTTTGGAGCAACAATTCCTGGTAAACCAGGGGCTAAAAGGGCTTTTATTCCTCTTTTTTCTGCATAGCGAAAATCTGTCCCTCCTGGCTTTGAAGCTAAGTCTATAATCAAAGCATGATAGGGAATATTCGCAATAACCTTAGCAGTTACAATCATTCTAGGTATGGTATTAAATAATAGATCAACATCCTCTACGTTTTTATCCAAGTCATTGATATGAAATGGTGTAAAGCCCATTTCATAAATCCTTGCAAGATGCTCAGGTCTTCTAGCACCTACCTTTACTCTTGCACCTAATAAATGTAATACTCTAGCAAGAGACATACCTGTTCTACCAAAGCCTAAAACCATAGCATTCGATGAATGAATCGTGAAATCAGTGTTTTGAATAGCCATCATTAGAGTACCTTCAACCGTTGGAATCGAGTTATAGATTGCGATATCATCCCGATCTAAAAGCTCTACTAATTTCAGCTGTAATTCCTTTGTCAAATCCATTAAATACTTTCTTGCCATACCTGTATATACTATGCACGATTTTGGTAAATCTCTAAGAGTTTCTTTAGTAAGTTTAATATTTTTTTGACTAAAAAGACTTTCAACATTTCCTTCTTCATCCGTTCCAACTATAGGTAAAACTAATGCATCAACATGCTTTAATACCTCATTTTCAAAATCCTTTACATGAACACCTGGAAACTTACTATCTAAATTATCAAAACCAATTAGAGTGATTGTAGCATCCATTTCCACACATTTTTTAATAACCTCTAATTGGCGAGCGTCACCACCTATAAATGCTACATGAATTCCAGTTAGCAATTCGAGTTTCCCCTTTCCAAACATTTTACTCTAAATCAGTGAAAATGCAAAGATACTGCTTCACATCTATTTCCATTGATTGCTTCCTAACTAAAATTATCATATTCTTGAGCCCAGAATGTGGTGACACACTATTCTTAATTCGTTAATATGATCTCATTTGTTCCCTTCTTTCAACAATAATCATTTCCGGCCCTATTTTTCTTATCGCTTTCCAGGATATGTAGATTTCTTCTTTATTCTTCCCTAATCTAAATAAGGCGGTTTTCGGAAGTATGATCGAGTCTATTTCACCTGTTTCTGGATTGATGACTAAGTCAGTATGACCGATTATTCCAATGCGCTCACCATTATCTAAATCAATGATTTCCTTTCCATTAAACTCACTAAATCTCATAGGTTACCCTCCTTTTATTCTCTTTTTATGCTTCTATTTTTTAAAAAAGTACAAAAAAATAAAGACTAACGATTAGTCTTTATTTTTAACATTTATATTTTTTTTGTTAGCATATACTTCAAAATTAAATCATCTAATTTTTTGCTTATTTGTAAAAGCTCACTACTATAAAATTCGATTTCATCTGGATCTTTTACCGTTGAATGTAATTCATTTCGCAAATTCTCAATTTGCTCTATTAATCCATCTGCATTTTGCTTTTCCATCTCACTTGTATCTCCTTTTACTCAAAAATAGAACTACCTACCTGTATGTCCAAAACCGCCCGATCCTCTTTCTGTCTCGTCTAATTCTTCCACTATAATTAAATTTGTTTTGGGAATTTCCATGAAAACTAATTGTGCGATTCGTTCCCCACGTTTAATCAGAAAATCTTCATTCCCCAAATTTACTACTATAACCTGTACATGCCCTCTATAATCTGCGTCAACCGTTCCTGGTGTATTCAAAATCGTAACACCATGCTTTAATGCTAGTCCACTTCTTGGTCTTATTTGGGCTTCGATTCCCTGTGGCATCTCTATGGCAAAGCCTGTTGGGATTAACGCCCTTTTTCCTGATTTTAATATAAATTCTTCATCTACTCCTGCACAAATATCATAGCCACTTGCTAGGTCAGACATCCTTTGAGGAAAGGTGATATCATCATATCCTGGTAATCGCTTTATTTTAATTGGATACAAGTATATCCCTCCTTAGGTTTTTTGGTGCTACCTCGTGTGGGCTTATCATAGAAAATGCTAAAGTATGATTAAAGATTCTGTCGATGACACCTTGTATCGATTGCTTATTTACTAAGTTTATTTTTTCTAAAATCTCATCTAATGTTAGATGCCTTTGAAGCAACAGTTCGTTTTTCCCTAACCGATTCATTCGACTATTTGTGCTTTCTAAACTTAACATTAAGCTTCCCTTTAACTGCTCTTTCCCTTTTTTAATTTCCTTTTCTAATATACTATTTTGCTTTACGTCATATAATATTTGCTGAATAATTTCTATTACTTTTTCAACCTGTTTTGGTCCTGTACCTGCATAAATAGTAAAAAGTCCAGTTTCTTGAAAGCTTTGATGATAGGAAAAAACAGAATAGGCTAAGCCTTTTTTTTCCCTTACCTCTTGAAAAAGACGTGAACTCATGCTTCCACCAATTACATTGTTTAATAGAATAAGAGAATAAATATCCTTATCTGCTACGGACAAACCTGGCAATGCAAAGGTTAAATGAGCTTGTTCAGTTTGCTTTGCTTTAACAAATTCTTTTGGAATGAATAAGGCATCATCTACCTGCTTATTACTTCCATAATTATCAAACTTTCCAAAATACTTCTCCACGATTTCAATAATACTATCATTAATATTTCCTGCAATGGTGATTACAGTATTTTCGATGGTATACATGTTCTTCATGTAATCTTTAATCGAATCCCTTGTGATGTCGTTCAATACTCCTTCTGTACCTAATATTGCATACCCTAAAGGATTTTCATCAAATGAAGTTTTGGCAATAAGGTCATGAATTTGATCATCAGGCGTATCCTCATACATTTTTATCTCTTCAATCACAACATTTCTCTCTCGATTTAATTCTTCTTCATCAAAGGTAGAATTAAAAAACATATCGGATAGTACCTCTAGACCATATTCAGTATGTTCATCCAAAACCTTAGCATAATAACAAGTATACTCTTTTGATGTAAAGGCATTTACATTTCCACCAATCGAATCAAATGCCTCTGCTATGTCTTGAGCTGTCCTTGATGTAGTTCCTTTAAATAGCATATGCTCGATGAAGTGTGAAATCCCATTATTTGTTGGATCCTCATATCTAGAACCATTTTTTACCCAAATACCCATTGCAACAGATCTAACTGTAGGTATTGCTTCAATAATTACTCTTAAACCATTGTCTAAATTTAATCTTTTTATCACATGAATCCTCCTAATAGGATAAAGTACCAACTCGTTATTTAAATATATCAAAATTTAGTTAATGTCTCAACCTTAAGGATTCGCTTTGTCGATAGTGTTTCTTTTACCGTACTTATCAATAATCCCTTATTCTTTATTTCTTTTATTAATTTTGGTAAAGCCTGAGCGGTAGAATTAGTGGGGTGCATAAGTATAAGATTACCATTATCGATATTTGGTATAATTCTTCTAACAATGGTATCTGGAGTTGGATTTTGCCAATCAACTGTATCTAATGTCCATAGAACTGTGATTAAGTTTAATTTTTTTGCTATATTGATGACCCTTTGATCATAATCACCTGAAGGAGGAGTAAAAAAAGCAGACCTTTTCTTAGTAATTTCATAGATAATATCCTCTGTTTTCTTTATTTCTTCAAATATTCGATCATTAGAAATTTTGCTCATTTGTGGGTGGGAATAAGCATGGTTTGCAATTTCATGACCCTCATTGACAATTCTATATACCATATCCTTGTTTTTGTTAATCCAGCTCCCATCCAAAAAAAAAGTTGCCTTAATATTTTCCTTTTTCAACGTTTCTAAGATAGATTCTAAATACTCCGTGCCCCAGGCAACATTAATCATGAAGGCAACCATCGGTTTATTAGGATTCCCCCGATAGATTGGATAGGCCCCTAAATCAGTTAATTTTTTCGTCGGTTCTATTTCTTTCCATATGTACATCATTTCTTCCTTTGATTTTGGTTTTTGTTTATTTATAAAATCTAAGGTAGCTTCTTCATCCACATAAAGACCATTGTAACCAGGAATTAGCTTCCACACCCGATCGATTTTAGGCTCTATTGGGCTAACATTATGCTTTTTAGCATATTCCTTTATCGTTGTGTACCATTGCGAATTAGACATTACCATCTGCTGATCTTTAAGAGTTGATATGTATTGAGAAACCAATCTTGAATTTGCTATACTGAATACCGTGACAAACATCAAAGAAATAATAATTATAAATTTAACAAACTTCATTTTTATCACCAAACTTAATTATTTTCTAAAAATAGCTTTTGCTATATATTTACTTAAGTTTGTACGAATTTAGAACAATGAACTAAACTTGGGATAAAAAAAAAGAGGCAGATATATCTGACTCTTTCTTAAGATTCTTTTTTCTTTTCCTGTTCCTTTAATATTGCTTTTCGTGAAAGATTGATTCGTCCTTGATTATCAATTTCTGTAACCTTAACCATAATAGAATCTCCTAAGGATAAAACATCTTCTACTTTTTCTACACGCTTCACATCCAGTTGAGAAATATGGACTAATCCTTCTTTGCCTTGAAGAATTTCAACGAATGCACCAAACTTTTCAATTCGTTTCACTGTACCAAGGTAGGTTTCGCCAACCTCTACTTCCTTCACTAAATCTTCAATAATTTTCTTAGCTTTTCTATTACTTTCGATATCAATAGAAGCAATAAAAATACGACCATCCTGTTCGATGTCAATTTTTACGCCTGTTTCTTCAATAATTTTATTGATTACACGACCACTAGGTCCAATAACATCCCTTATTTTTTCAGGATTTATTTTCATAGTTGTTATTTTTGGTGCATGTAGGGATAATTCTTTGTTTGGCTCTGATATAGTGGCAAGCATGCTGTCTAGAATAAACATTCTTCCAGCTTTTGCTTGTTCTAAAGCTGTTTCCAAAATTTCTCGATTAATCCCACTTATCTTAATATCCATCTGTAGTGCAGTGACACCTTTACTTGTACCCGCTACTTTAAAGTCCATATCACCTAAATGATCTTCCATCCCTTGAATATCAGTCAAGACGGCTACTTTATCGCCTTCTTTAACTAATCCCATCGCAATACCTGCTACTGGAGCCTTAATTGGTACTCCTGCATGCATCAAAGCCAAAGTGCTGGCGCATATACTTGCTTGTGAGCTAGATCCATTTGATTCTAGTACCTCTGATACTAGACGGATTGTATACGGGAATACATCTTCGTCTGGAATGATTGGCTCTAATGCTCTTTCACCAAGTGCTCCATGTCCAATTTCCCTTCTACCTGGTCCACGCATAGGTCTTGCTTCACCTACACTATATGGTGGAAAGTTATAATGATGCATAAAACGTTTGGATTCTTCCAATCCAATACCATCTAAAATTTGGACATCACCTAAAGCTCCTAAAGTACAAATGGTTAGTGCTTGAGTTTGTCCCCTTGTAAATAAGCCAGAACCATGTGTGCGTGGCAATAAACCAATGTCACTACTTAGTGATCTTATTTCATCAAGACCTCTTCCATCTGGCCTCTTGCCATCAAATAAGATTAAGTGTCTGACCTCTTCCTTTACTATATGATGCAAAATTTCTTTAATCATAGCTATCTGTTCAGGATACTCTTTTGAAAAATGCTCAACTGTTTCAGCAGAAATGCTATCAATCGCGTCTTGCCTTTCATGCTTTTCCTCGATTTGAACCGCTTCTACTAGACGATCCTTTGCAAACTCACTAACTACCTGTTCAAGCGCTTGATCGATGGTATGAAGCGCAACTTCCACTTTTTCTTTACCAATCTCTTCAATTACTTTCTCTTGGAAAGCAATGATTTCTTTAATTCTTTCATGTCCATACATGATAGCTTCAAGCATGACTTCTTCAGGGACCTCATTTGCACCCGCCTCAACCATATTAATGGCTTCTTTCGTTCCTGCAACGGTTAAGTGAATATCGGATTGAGCCATATCTTCTACCGATGGATTTACTACAAAATTACCGTCAACTCGTCCAACAATGACGCCTGCTATTGGCCCCATAAATGGAATATCAGAAATTGATAAAGCCATAGATGTTCCGATCATTGCTGCGATTTCTGAAGCACAATTTGGGTCAGCAGACATAACAACCGCATAGATTTGAACATCATTTCGAAAACCATCTGGAAACAACGGTCTGATTGGTCTATCGATCAAACGAGCTGCTAAAATAGCCTTTTCACTTGGTCTACCTTCTCGTTTAATAAATCCACCAGGAATTTTTCCAACTGCATAAAGTTTTTCCTCGTAATTTACTGTTAAAGGAAAAAAGTCTAAATCCTTAGGCTCTTTTGATGCGGTCACTGCTACTAAAACAGCTGTGTCGCCATAGCGTACTAAAACAGACCCATTCGCTTGTTTCGCTAATTCACCTGTTTCAATTTGTAATTTGCGACCACCTAAATCTTGCTCATACATTTTTTTGTTCATTATTGAATTTTTGCCTCCTTCCAACTAATTTATTTTACATATTGATTATTATTTCCTGCAAAAAAAATAATAAAAGAAAAAAATAAATGATGTGAATGTTTTGGTTCAAAACGATGATATTTAAAAAAAGCGGGTTTTATCCCGCTTTTTATTAACAATTACAGTTGTCACAACAATTCAAGTAAAACCTAAGCCTTTTTATTTCATGATATACATCATGAATAGGCTTAAAAATTATCTACGTAGACCTAATTTTTCAATCAAATTACGGTAACGTTGAATATCGTTTTCCTTTAAGTAATTTAAAAGATGACGACGTTGTCCAACCATTTTTAACAAGCCACGACGAGAATGATGATCTTTTTTGTGTGTACGTAGATGCTCATTTAAGTAATTAATTTTTTCAGTAAGGATAGCGATTTGTACCTCTGGAGATCCAGTATCGCTTTCATGTGTCCTGTATTCTTCAATTAATTGTTGCTTTCGTTCCTGTGCTAGTGCCATCCTTTTCACCTCCTTCATTTTGATAGCCTTTCCCAGAAAAACGTCGGTGAAAATCGTTTATCCGAGATAAGGTTTCATCACTTCTATTAACCATTTAGAAGTATAGCATAATTATATCCATTTTGCAAAGATTATAGCATGATTCTTTTCATTAATTGACTTACATCGTTTACATCTTTTTCGATTTGAGTGACAAGTTCATCAATAGAATTAAATTTTCGTTCATCTCTGATATAGTCTAATATCTCTACTTCTAAAATCTGATTATATATCTCATCATGGAAATCAATCATATAAACTTCATAAGTAGGGGTTTTTACATCTTCGGTAAAGGTAGGCTTAAACCCCACATTCATAACACCAATATAGATTTGATTTTGGTAATTCACCTTAACAGCATATACACCGTTCTTTATTTTTAAATACTCTTCCATTAATGCTAGATTTGCCGTTGGAAAGCCAATCGTTCTACCCCTCTTATCTCCATGAACAACCTTGCCTAAAAAGGTGTAATTTCTACCTAGTAATCTTTTTACGTCATCTGTATTTCCTGATAGTAGACTATCTCTTACCCGTGTACTGCTTACTTTTTCACCATGATCGAAGTATGGACTTACAATATCAACAGAAAATCGTCCAATACTATCTTCTTTTAATGCTTCAGCAGTGCCTTTACCTTTATGTCCATAGGTAAAATCAAAGCCTACAACCACGCCCTTTACCTGAAGCTGCATCAAAAACTTTTCTACAAATTCTTTTGGCGAAATAGCTGCAAACTCTTTTGTAAAATGTACAACATAGCTGATATCAACGCCTAATTCTTCAAAAAGCATTAACTTGGTTTCTAGTGGTGTGATTTGATCTATCTTTTCCTTTAGCCCCATAACCTCGCGTGGATGAGGATTGAAGGTCATTACGGCACATGGTAAATTTTCTGATTTTGCTTTTTCACATGCTCTTTTTATTACTTTTTGATGTCCTAAATGAAGCCCATCAAAAAAACCTATTGCAACGATATTTTCTTCAAAATTATTCTCTTTTATTGGATATGTAAGTCTATAAGTTTTCATATCATTCACCTTGTCATTCACTTGATTGCAAAACAATTTGTTCGATAGCTAACCGCCGCTAATATTCCCTTGGAGTTAGATGGGGTAACTTTATTTAAAAACCTTTATTGGCCTTGCTATCTTACCATCCTCTGACTTCTCATAGAGTGCTACTAATTCACCCTTAGAATCAACTATTTTAATCATACCATGATAAGAAGATAGCTGCTGTAAATAAAGTTTTTGGCCATTAAATATTTTCTTTTCAATCTCCTCATCTGAGAGAGTCACAGCTTGATAATTGGGGAGGGAATCATTCATCGAAACTATAATAGTGTTCAACTCATTATTATTAATTGCTTCTTCAATATCTTTTAAAGTATAAGACATTTCATTAGTAAACGAGCCGCTTTCAGTTCTTAATAATTTCGACATATGAGCTGGATAACCCAACTCCTGCCCTATATCATAGCACAAAGTTCTAATATAGGTACCCTTTGAGCATACAACATGGAAATTAATGATAGGGTATGGATCTTCCAAATTCATATCAATTATTTCCAAATCATAGATGGTTACTTTTCTTGACTTTCTCTCTATCTCAATGCCCTTTCTTGCAAGGGTATAAAGTTTTTGACCATCCACCTTTACTGATGAGAACATAGGAGGTACCTGATCAATCTCACCTATAAAATTTTGAAAAACTGTTTTAATATCCTCTTTTTTTAAATGAGATACTTTTTTTTCATCTACTTTATCCCCAGTAGCATCAAGTGTTGTCGTAGAAAACCCTAATTTAAGCTGGCCAGTATATGCCTTGGGCATTTCCATCATATATTCCGATAATCTTGTTGCCTTCCCAATACAAATAGGCAAAACCCCAGCTACTTCAGGATCTAGCGTACCTGTATGGCCAACTCTTTTCATACCTATTAGCCTTCTGATTTTTGCTACAACATCATGTGATGTCATACCAGTAGGTTTTAATACAGGAATAACACCATTAAAATCATTTTTCTTTTCCAAGGTTATTCCATCCTTTAGACTCTTTTATTTTAATAATAAGTTGCTTTTTTATCTCCTCTAAAGAACCATGAAAGGTAATACCTGCTGCACGAGCATGACCACCACCACCAAATCCCTTAGCAATTGCAGCAACATCAATCATTTTTTTCGAACGAAGACTAACCTTTATTTCACTACGATCCACTTCTTTGAAAAATATTCCAACCTCGACTCCATCAATATTTCTAGTATAATTCACGATTCCTTCAGTATCTTCATTTTTAGTCTCTACTAAATCATTATGGGAGAGTACTGTCCAAGCGATAAAACCATCCTCTACAACTTCCATTCTAGTTAATGCTATTTTTAACAAAGCAACATGTGAAAGGGAAATCGTTTCTAAGGCTATTTCAGCGATCTCTCCTGGCGAAATGTGAAATTCTAATAATTCCGCTGCAATTCTCATCACCTTAGGAGTTGTATTGGAATAACGAAAACCACCTGTATCAGTTAATAATCCAGTATAAATACAAGTAGCAATATTTTTATGAAGCTCTAGTTTTATTTCCTTCGCAATATCAAACATGATCTCTGCAGTAGCTGCAGCCGTTGAGACAATAAGATTAATATCTCCAAAAAAATCATTTGTGGGATGATGGTCGATGTTTAACAGTGTAGCTTCATTCTCTAGAAGTGGTTCAATATTACCAGTGCGATGACGGTCAGCAACGTCCACCGTTATCACATACTTAAATCTTCTATTCACCTTCGCTATCCTTTGTATATTCTCAATCATCGGTAAGAACTTGACATTACTTGGTGCTTCATCCTGATTAACAAGGGTATATGATTTACCTAACCCTTCAAGAATAAAGGCCATTGCTAAGGAAGAGGAAATTGTGTCTCCATCCGGATGAACATGAGACACAATAAGAAAGTCGTCATTTTCCTTTAAGAAATTTATCGTTTCATTCATTTGCGTTTCATCATAAGTACCCATATTTATTCCTTTTCCTTTAGTTCCTTTAATAGTTTATCAATTTTACTACCATATGCGATTGATTTATCTATCTTAAATATTAATTCAGGGGTATGTCGCAGCCTTACCCTTTTTCCTATTTCTGTTCTTAAAAATCCTTTTGCCTTATCAAGTGCTTGGAATGTCGATTTAATTTGGTCCTCGTTACCCATTATACTGATATGTATAACGGCTTGTGACAAATCACCTGAAACATCCACACCTGTTACTGTAACAAAGCCTATTCGAGGATCCTTCATTTCTGTTTGAAATAGGATGCTTATCTCTTTCTTTATTTGCTCACCCACTTTACTTACTCTGAGCTTTGACATGGGATCACCTCTTATTATAAATTACTTTCTTTTATTTTTTTACAGTCTCAAGGACGAAGGATTCGATAATATCTCCTTCTTTCACATCATTAAAATTCTCTAATGTGATGCCACATTCATAGCCTTGAGCTACTTCTTTTGCATCATCCTTAAACCGTTTCAAGGTATCAATATCGCCTTCGAAAATAACAATACCATCACGGATAACCCTTGCTGATCCATTTCTAATGATTTTTCCTTCAACTACATAACAACCAGCAATTGTACCAATATTAGAGGCTCTGAAAATTTGTCTGATTTCAGCACGGCCTTTAATATTTTCTTCATAAACAGGATCTAGCATACCTTGTAATGCAGCTTTTATCTCATCAATAACATTATAAATAATACGGTGTAAACGAACATCGACCTTTTCTCTATCAGCTGATGTTTTTGCTTGAGGTTCTGGTCGTACATTAAAACCGATAATAATCGCATTTGATGCTGAGGCTAACGTGACATCAGTTTCTGTAATAGCCCCAACACCTTTGTGAATAATTTTTACACGAACACCTTCAATATCAATCTTTTCTAAAGATCCCTGTAATGCTTCAACAGAACCCTGAACATCACCCTTAATAATCACATTTAGATCTTTAATTTCGCCTTCTTGAATTTGTTTATATAAATCGTCTAAGGTGACTCTTGATGTCGTGTTTAATTCACTTTGTCTTTGTTTTATCGCTCGTTTTTCACCGATAACCCTTGCTTTTCTTTCTTCTTTAACGACCATGAATGGGTCACCCGCATTTGGAACTTCATTTAACCCAGTTATCTCTACAGGTGTAGATGGAACCGCCTCTTTAATTCTTCTTCCTTTATCATTAACCATCGCACGGATTTTTCCGTAGGTGTTTCCTGCCACGATTGGGTCTCCTACATGTAACGTTCCATTTTGTACCAATACTGTAGCGATTGGACCCTTTCCTTTATCTAACTGCGACTCTATAATGATTCCTTTTGCTAGACGGTTTGGATTGGCCTTATATTCATGTACCTCAGCTACTAATAAAATCATATCTAATAAGTCATCAAGACCTTCGTTTTTAATAGCCGATATCGATACGAAAATGGTATCGCCGCCCCAATCTTCAGGCACTAAACCGTGTTCGGTTAATTCTTGTTTTACCCGTTCAGAATTAGCATTCTCTTTATCTACTTTATTAACTGCGACAATGATTGGCAGATTAGCTGCCTTTGCATGGTTGATCGCTTCAATGGTTTGAGGCATAACACCATCATCTGCTGCAACGACAAGTATGGTAATATCTGTAACCTGAGCACCCCTAGCTCGCATCGATGTGAAAGCTGCATGACCAGGTGTATCTAAAAAGGTGATTTTTTTTCCATTCACATCTACTTGATAAGCACCAATGTGCTGAGTAATTCCTCCTGCTTCTCCTGCGGTAATCTTCGAATTTCTAATAGCGTCGAGCAAAGTCGTTTTACCATGGTCGACATGTCCCATAATAGATACTGCTGGTGGTCTTACTTTAAGATCTTCTTCCTTGTCCTCATCATCAAATAATTCAAATTGATCCTCATCAATCGTTATTTTTTCTTCTACCACTACTCCATACTCTTCCGCTACTAATTGAATTGCTTCTAATTCAATTTCTTGATTTATAGTTGCCATTATACCAAGAGACATTAACTTTTTGATGATTTCAGATGATTCTTTTCCTAACATCTTTGCTAATTCGCCAACGGTTAATGAACCATTATAAATAATCTTATCTATTGTTTCATTAGGTGTGACATTTTCCTCTTCATTTTTCTTCTTGTTTCGTTTTCTTCTTGTGTTAGCATTGTTACTTAAATCTTTTTGGTCACTTACTTTATTATCATCAAATCGTTTGTTATTAGGCTTGCTTTTTTTCTTAGTCTTTCCTACTGATTCAACATTTTCATTGTACTTCTCAACACGCTTCGGAATATTGATATCTTTATTATCCTTTTGTCGGATATTCTTATTATCTCTTACTTTTTCATTACTCTTTACAGGTGTATGATTCTCAGTTTTTTTTGTCATAGTCTTTGGTGTGTTTTCCTTCTTCTCTTTTTTTATTTGATCTGAATTTTTTTGTTGATTGCTCTTACTGCTGTTTTTAAGTTTTTGAAAATATTCTTCAACCTTTTTAATCATTTCGTCATCGACGATACTCATATGATTACTAACGGCCAAATTTAATTTTTTAAGAACATTGATCATCTCTTTACTTTGTATGCCATGTTGCTTTGCATACTCATAAACTCTCATTTTATTCATTCCGTCACCCCCAGATTTCTACTCTAATAATTTTTCTAATTGATTGCTAAAACCAGTGTCAGCAATTCCCACAATTACCCGAGAATATTTTCCTATTGCGTTCCCTAAATCATTTCGGTCAAACTTTATTTTATATGGAATATCATAGAATTTACATTTATCTGTTACCTTTTTTATAGTATTCTCTGATGCATCCTCAGCTATGATTACGAGAAAAATACTTCCCTTCTGTATACCCTTTATTACAAGCTCTTCTCCAGAAACTAATTTCCTAGCTCTTGCTGCTAAGCCTATAAAAGATAAAACCTTATCTTTTTGCATTGTTTTTCTCAATCTCCTCAAGAATTTTAGGAAATATATCCTCACTAATACTTGTTTCAAGTGCTCTTTCAATTGATTTTTTCTTTTTTGCTATATTGACACAATTATCATCAAAGCAAAGGTATGCCCCTCTACCTGATTTCTTGCCAGTTACATCAATAACCACATCATTCTCAGGAGTCCGTACCACTCGAAGAAGCTCTTTCTTTGATTTCATTTCTTGGCAACCTATACACTTACGCAGAGGTATTTTTCTTGTTTTCATTGAATCCCCTCCTATTTATTGACTTCTAGTTGAGATTCACTTTTGATATCAATTTTCCAACCTGTTAATTTTGCCGCAAGTCTAGCATTTTGTCCTTCTTTTCCAATCGCTAAGGAGAGCTGGTAGTCAGGTACGACAACTCTTGCCATCTTTTCATCCTCATGTACATTAACACTTACAACTTTCGATGGACTTAATGCATTAGATATATATGTTTCAACCTCTTCTGACCATTTCACAATATCTATTTTTTCGCCTTTTAATTCGTTTACGATTGTTTGTACCCTCATTCCCTTTGGTCCTACACAAGCACCAACTGGATCAACATCATCACTTTGTGAAAATACTGCAATTTTTGAACGATATCCAGCTTCTCGTGCTACTGATTTTATTTCTACAACACCGTCAAATATTTCAGGAACCTCAAGCTCAAACAGTCTTTTTAACAAGCCAGGATGGGTTCTCGAAACAAATATTTGTGGACCTTTAGTTGTCTTTTCAACCTTCGTAATAAATACTTTTATTCGATCCCCATGCTTCACTTTTTCTACAGGCATTAATTCATTAATAGGTAATAGGGCCTCAGTCTTTCCTAAGTCGATATAATAAAATTTTTGATCGTTTCTTTGAACAATTCCAGTAACGATATCCTCTTCACGGTCAACAAATGCTTCGTAAATAATACCTCGTTCTGCCTCTCTTATCCTTTGCGTAACCACTTGCTTTGCCGTTTGTGCAGCAATTCTCCCAAAATCTTTAGGTGTAACTTCAATTTCTACTATATCATCTAGCTGATAGCTTGGATTCATTTCTCGAGCACTTTCAATAGAAATCTCCAGTCTAGGATCGACTACCTCTTCTACTACTGTTTTTCTAGCTAAAACTTTTACAATTCCATTTTCTCTGTTTATGTCAATTCGTACATTTTGCGCAGAATGAAAATTACGTTTATAACCAGATATTAGAGCAACTTCTATGGCGTCGATGAGAATATCTTTGCTAATGCCTTTTTCCTTTTCAATTTGCGCTAATGCATCAATAAACTCACTATTCATATTTTTCTCCCCCTTTCTAAATTAAAAAACTATCGCTAATCTAGCTTTAGCAATTTTTTCGTACGGAATATTTAATGTTTCCTTTTCTAATTCAAGCGTTAAGATATTATTTTCAAACTGAATTAACTTTCCTTCAAACACCTTTTGTTCATTTATCGGCTCGTAGGTTTTAATATTTACATGTTTCCCTACTGCCCAGGCAATATTCTTTTCTTTTTTTAAAGATCTTTCCGCCCCCGGAGACGAAACCTCCAAAAAATAAGGATTGGAAACTGGATCTACTCGATCTAATTCCTTACTTAGGGCTTCACTCACACGACCGCAATCATCAATGTCAACGCCACTGTTAGGCTTATCAATATATACCCTTAAGAACCAATTGTTACCTTCTTTTTTATATTCAATATCAATTAATTCTAAATCCTCTTTTTCTAATATTGGTAACACTAGTTGCTCAACTACTTTTGTCATTTTACTAGACATAAAAAATCCCTCCTAACTGCTTTGAAAATTTATATATCCAAACAAAAATGTAAGAGTGGGTTCCCCCACTCTTTCGTATCAAAGCTCTATAAAACAGTATTACCAAAAAAATTATATCATAACACAATATTCCTTACAATTAATAATATTAATTAAACATTTTATCATGCTGATATTGTGGTTCTAATTCGGCTCTAATTAAAAGAGTGATAATTGATTGGATGCTGGTAAGTCGCCTAAACAACCATACTCCTCTAATATTTCAACCACGGTTTTTGATATTCTTGCTCTATTCTGCAAATCCTCAATGGATAAAAATTCACCTTCATTTCTAGCAGCAACGATATTGTTTGCTGCATTTATACCAATACCTGGCACTGCTGATAATGGAGGAATTAAACTCATTGTATCCTCCGATATTAAAAATTTGCTTGCATCTGATTGATAAAGATCAACATTACGGAAATGAAAGCCACGCTCAACCATTTCTAAAGCTATCTCTAATACGACCAATAATGCTTTTTCCTTTGGAGGAGCTGTTACTCCTTTTTCATTAATCTCATTAATCCTCTCGCGTATCGCTTCTGCTCCCCCCATCATCACTTTCACATCAAATTCATCCGCTCGAACGGAAAAATAGGCAGTATAATAATAAATTGGATGATATAGCTTAAAATAAGCAATCCGAATGGCCATCAAAACATAGGCAACGGCATGTGCCTTAGGGAACATATATTTAATTTTCTGACAGGAATTAATGTACCAATCTGGAATATGATGCTTTTTCATTTCCTCAATATCATCTGGCTGTAATCCCTTCCCCTTCCTAACCTTTTCCGTAATTTTAAAGGCTAGAGACGGTTCTAATCCCTTTTGGATGAGGTAAACCATAATATCATCACGGGTGGATATAACTTCAGATAGGACCGCTTTTCCATCTTTTATTATTTCCTGTGCATTATTCAACCATACGTCCGTACCATGGGAAAGACCAGATATTCTAACTAATTCAGCAAATGTAGTTGGCTTAGTATCATCTAGCATTTGTCTAACAAATTTTGTTCCAAACTCAGGCAAACCAAGGGAACCCATTTTTGTATTAATCTGTTCTGGCTTTAATCCCAAAGGTTCTGTACTTCTAAAGATCTCATATACTTTTTTATCATCAACAGGTATTGATTTTGGATCGATCCCAGTTAAATCCTGTAGCATCCTAATTACCGTCGGATCATCATGTCCAAGTAAATCTAATTTTAATAAACGACCACTAATGGCATGATAATCAAAGTGTGTTGTAACCGTTTCGGTTGAGGTATCATCTGCCGGTCGCTGTATTGGCGTAAAATCATATACATCTTTATATTGTGGTATAACCATAAGTCCACCTGGATGCTGCCCAGTTGTTCTTTTAATTCCAGTACAACCATTCACTAGTCTCATGATTTCCGCATTACGAAGATTCATTTCCTGCTCTTCCATATACTTTCTAACATAACCATATGCCGTTTTTTCTGCAACTGTAGAAATTGTACCAGCGCGATATACATATTCAGAACCAAATAATTCCTCAGTATGCTTATGAACCTTTGGTTGGTATTCCCCAGAAAAATTAAGATCTATATCTGGTACTTTATCTCCCTTAAATCCCATAAAGGTTTCAAATGGGATGTCATGTCCATCCTTATTCATTAACTTAGCACAATGAGGGCAATCCTTATCCTCTAAATCAAATCCTGATCCAATATTAACATCTGTGATGAACTCACTATGCTGGCAATTTGGACAAACATAATGAGGAGGCAAAGGATTCACTTCAGTAATTCTTGTCATGGTGGCCACAAACGAAGAACCAACTGAACCCCTTGATCCTACTAAATAACCATCCTCTAAAGATTTATTTACTAGTTTATGTGCAATAAGATAAATAACGGAATAGCCATGATTAATTATACTATTTAATTCCTTCTCTAAGCGTTTTTCTACTAGCTCTGGTAGTGGATCTCCATATATTTGTCTTGCAGTATCATAGCTCATTTTTTTAATATCATCATCTGCACCTTCTATAACTGGTGTATATAGGTCATCTGGAAAAGGCTTTAACGTATTTATTCCTTCAATTAGTTGATTTGGATGATCTACCACTATTTTTTTGGCGATATCTTCTCCTAAATATTGAAACTCCTCTAACATTTCATTTGTTGTCCTGTAATGCAATGAAACTAAATCATTAGGATGATGATATCTAAAACCACTGATTTGATTGTAAACCAGTATTTTACGATAGAGGGCATCTTGTTCATCAAGGTGGTGCACATCACCTGTTGCAACTACTGGTATATTGTGTTTATCCCCTAAATCGATGATTCTCTGATGGATTTTTTTAAGATCATCCATACTTTGAATGATCCCTTTATTGATTAAATGGCTATAATTCGTGAGTGGTTGAAGTTCGATATAATCATAAAATTTCGCTATCTCATCAATCGCTTCTGGTGTCTTCGTAAGCATTGCATCAAACAATTCGCCATTACTACAAGCAGTACCAAATAGTAAACCATCACGAAACTTGGATAGCTCACTACGGGGAATTCTTGGATTTCGAAAGAAATATTCAATGTGTGCTTTGGATACAATTTTATAGAGATTCTTTAACCCTATCTCATTTTTTACTAAGATGGTTAAGTGGAAAGGTCTAAGCTTCTTATAATCTCCCTTTCCTATATTTTTATTTACATCTATTAAATTATGAATCTCTTTATTTTCTAATTCTAACATCATCTTCCATAATAAATGACCCGTTGCTTCTGCATCGTCATAAGCCCGATGATGATTTACTAATTCTATATCTAGAGCCTTACATAACGTATTTAATTTATAATTTTTCATTCTTGGATATAAAAACCGGGCCAATTCAACTGTATCTATAACGGGGTTTTTCAGTTCTTGTTCCTCGATTTTTTTTAAGCCCATATTAATAAAGCCAGAATCAAATCTAGCGTTATGGGCAACTAAAATACTATCACCAATAAAATCTGTAAAGGAACGTAACGCTTCCTTCAAAAAGGGGGCTCCCTTCACCATTTCATTAGTAATACCTGTGATATCAGTAATTTTTTTTGAAATTGGTTCCTTAGGATCCACAAACATCGAGAATTTATCAACAATCTCGCCATTTTTTATTTTTACAGCACCAATTTCTATGATAGAGTTTAATACTGCTGATAATCCTGTAGTCTCCAAATCAAATATGACAAATGTATCATCTATTAAAATTCGTTCTTCTTCATTGTAAACAATTGGAATGCCATCATCAATAACATTGGCTTCTACTCCATAAATGATATTGACTCCATATTTTTGTCCTGCTTCATAGGCCTCTGGGAAAGATTGAACAATACCATGATCTGTAATCGCAATCGCTCTATGTCCCCATTTACTTGCTGTCTCTACAAGCTTTTTTATGGAGGTTAATCCATCCATTGCACTCATATTCGTATGTAAATGTAATTCCACTCTTTTTTCCACAGCTGTATCTTTTCTTTCTTCAACCTCAATTTTGTTGATATCTGATGCCATCATGACTAGCTCTTTAGCATAGGTATCAAATTGAATTTCTCCTTTTAATTTTACCCAATGTCCTGGTTTAATCGATTGCAGCAATGGAAGCTCCTTTTTAGGATCACGTACAAAGATTTTAGCTTGTAAGGAATCAGTGAAATCCGTCAAATTAAGCATGAAAAGATGAGTCGTACGATTACTTTTTAGCTCCCTGACATCAACCGAAAATACACTACCTTGAATAACTACATTGCTTTCCATTTCATTGATACTTGTAATCGCTCTTTGGTTACCATTTATCTTCTTTCCATATATGATATTTGTGTTTATATTGACTTCAGCTTGAGGTTGATGATTTAACGTTTTTTCCTTTAACGCATCCTGCATGAGACTTAATTCTTCGTTTTCTAATTCCTCTTTTATTTTTGTAAAAGGCTGTTCTACCTCATCAGGCTCAAAATACAAGGTTAACTTCTCATCAACCCAATAATCTAATAGATCAGCAATTTTATGATCAATGTTTTTTCGTTTCAGCATCAAAATCGTTGATTCACTTGGAACTGTTATTCTAATTGCTTGATGATCAATGATGTGTTCAGTATTTTTTAATAAATTGTAAACACTTGGTAAGCTACCTAAAGGGGCTATCATTAAATCCCAATATTCATTAATGATCTCCATAGGTTGCTTTTTTGGAAATCTGAAAATAATTCTAACTTCCGTTATGTGTGCCAAGCTTTTTATTATTTGCTCTTTCATTTCCTTCATAATATTTGCTGGTACTATAGTAGGAATTTGTAAATAAAATGTCCAGCTTTTTTCTCTGCGACTGATTTCAACTTTATCAATTAGCGCGTCTACAAAATAGTTTTCAATGATTTCACTCGATATATTTGCATGGTTTAGCAGTATTTTAAAACGTTCTATTTTTTCTAAGTTTTTTACCATCACATTCACCTTTTCAATCTAAGATAATTTAATAGGGGATAGAGTACTACATTCAGATGGTAAGATGGTATATCTGAATGTTAGTTGAACTTATCAGGAGTTTAAATTAAATAATGGTACAATCATAATGATTGTACCATTATTCTAAAGTCTTTTGGGTAAAAATACGATTATTGATTGATCTTTTTACCTGTTATATCTTCTATTTCCTTCATTAATTCTTCATATAAATCGGTCTCTTTAATTTTGCGAACAATTTCGCCATTTCTAAAAATCAAACCTTCCCCATTACCACCAGCAACACCAACGTCTGCTTCTCTTGATTCACCAGGACCGTTTACAGCACAACCCATAACAGCAACCTTTAATGGTTCTTCAATTTTCAAGAGCGTCTCCTCAACTTTATTTGCAAGACTAATCAAGTCAATTTGTGCTCTACCACAAGTTGGGCATGAGATGATTTGCGGACCATTAGTTCGTATCTCAAGGCTTTTTAATATCTCCTTAGCCACTTTTATCTCTTCTGTTGAATTACCAGTTAAAGAAACACGCATGGTGTCACCAATACCATTTGCTAAAACGGTTCCGATACCAACAGAGGATTTAATACTTCCAGAAAAAATAGTTCCTGCTTCTGTGACACCAACATGTAATGGATAATTACGTTGTTCAGCCATTAAATGATATGCTTTTACCATCATTGGTACATTCGATGCTTTTAGTGATAAAACAATATCATGAAAGTCTAATTCTTCAAGAATTTTAACATGCTTTAGTGCAGATTCAACTAATCCTTCAGCAGTAGGATGTCCGTATTTTTCCATGATCTCTTTTTCAATAGAGCCTGAATTCACACCAATTCGGATAGGAACATTTCTTTTTTTACATGCTTCAACAACCTTTTTAACCTTTTCAATCGAACCAATATTGCCTGGATTTATTCTGATTTTATCAATACCACTCTCTAGTGCAATTAGAGCCAACTTATAATTAAAATGAATATCAGCAACTAAAGGAATTGGAGAACGTCGTTTTATCTCTTTGATTGCTTTCGCCGCTTCTTCATCCACTACAGCTAGTCGAACAATTTGACAACCTACTTCTGCAAGCTCTTCAATTTGCTTTAATGTAGCTTCTACATCTTTTGTATCAGTAGTTGTCATTGATTGGATGACTACGTCACTTTGCCCACCTATTTGCACATTCTCTACAAAGACTGGTCTTGTCTCCTCTCGTCTATACATTACAGCACCTTCCTAGCTTTTATCTGATCATGTCAAACTTTATTCACCTAATCCAGTAGCTTAGCACCGATTATTCCCCATTTATAGAAAATATTGTTAGCGGCGCTTAGTTATCGGACAAAAAATTTCGATACATCATTAACTGTAACAACTATCATCAATAACATCAAGAAAGCAAAGCCAATGAAGTGTACCATGCTCTCCTTTTGTGGATCAACTGGCTTCCCTCGTAATCCTTCTAAGGTTAAAAACATTAACCGACTCCCATCAAGAGCTGGAAAAGGTAATAAGTTCAGGATACCAATATATAAATTTAATAGCGCCGTCCAATTTAAAAGATTAAATAATCCCCTTTTTGCCTGTTCAGAGGTAAAACTGATGATACCTACAGGTCCTGTTAAATCATTCATACTTAACTGCCCTGTTACTAATTTTCCAAAGCCATCAATGATTAGAATAGCCATATTCGCAGTATTATCTAATGATAGATAAGCAGATTTTGCAAGAGAAACTTTTTTTCTGAGTTGCTCCACCTGCACACCAATAAGTCCCTTACCCTCCGTATCACTAGGTGTAACATTAACTACTTTTTCTGTGTTGTCTCTTTGTATTTTGAGCGGTAAAGCTTTTCCAGGGGAATCCTGAATAGCTTTGAGTATCTCTTCATAAGATTTTGCATTTTCTTTACCAATTCCTAATAGGATATCTCCCGTTTGTAATCCCGCGATTTCCGCTGGTGAGTTTTTATTAATTTCACTGATCATTATTTTATCAGTTGGTACTCCATACATAATAATAGTGGTGAAAAATAATAAAATAGCCATGATAATATTAAACATGGGACCAGCAAATATAGTAGCAAAGCGGTCCTTTAACGATTTAGAACCAAATTGTCGGTCCCAAGGTGCTATTTTAATTTTCTTTTTACTGTCATAATGGATGATTGTATTTCTTGAAGCAGAATATTTCACTTCATTTCCTTGATCATCAGTAGCCTTTATATATAATTTATGCTCTAAATCAATCTCATCTACCTTTACTTTTTCATAAGAATTTGCTTTATCGAGAAAGATATCAGTGATCATCCCTTGAGCATTTCTCTTCAAACCAAGTGTTTGACCTGAGGATATATCAGTTACTTCAGGGTCTTCTCCAGCCATCCTTACATATGCCCCAAAAGGAATGATTCTAAGGGAGTACTGTGTTTCTCCTTTTTCAAAAGAGAATAGTTTTGGTCCAAGTCCCAATGAAAATTCCCGCACGAAAATACCTGCTTTTTTTGCAAAAAGAAAATGTCCTAATTCATGAATAAACATTATGGTAGCAAATACAAGAATAATCTCTAGTATTAATTTAATATTCAATTCATTCACCATCCTTTGCTTACAATTATTTCTGTAGCCGAGCTTCTAGCCCATTTGTCTGTAAATGATATCTCCTCTATGTTTGGACGATCTATTCTATTATGCTTATCTAAAACACCAAGAATTATATTCTCAATTTCAATAAATGGTACTTTCCCTTGCAAAAATGCTTCAACTACGACTTCATTTGCAGCATTTAAAACTGTAGGCATAGTACCTCCTTCAATACCTGCTTGATATGCTATTTTTAAGCTAGGAAACCTGTTGAAATCTGGTTTTTTAAAATGCAACGATCCAACACTTACTAAATCAAGAGGCTGACTATTTAAATCAACTCGATTTGGGTAGGATAATGCATATTGAATAGGTACTTTCATGTCCGGCGTTCCTAATTGTGCGATTATTGCTTTATCATTATATTCTACCATAGAATGGATAATACTTTCGGGATGAATAATAACATCGATTTTTTCAAATGGTGTATGAAATAACCAATGGGCTTCAATAATTTCTAAGCCCTTATTCATCATTGTTGCAGAGTCAATGGTGATTTTCGCACCCATTGACCAATTTGGATGCTTTAATGCATCCTCAATCGTAACATTTTTTAGATCTTCTCTCGATTTATCTCTAAATGATCCCCCAGAAGCAGTTAAAATAATTCTTCTTACCTTCTCAATATTCTCTCCTTGCAGACTCTGATAGATAGCTGAATGTTCACTATCAATTGGAATGATCGGTACATGGTATTCCTTTGCTAGATCCATAACAATATGACCAGCTGTTACAAGTGTCTCTTTATTTGCAAGTCCGATTGCCTTTCCTGCTTCTATCGCTTTAAGCGTCGGTTTTAATCCAATACTACCCACAACGGCTGTAACAACAAAATCAACCTTGTGGTAGGTAGCTGCCTCGATTAAACCCTCTTCACCATAGAAAATAGCTATTTGATCTTTACCAAATTCTACTTTTAATTTCTCTGCCAAAGCTTTATTTTTTACTGCTACTACTTTTGGGGAAAACTCATGAATTTGTTTCTGTAATAAAGAAATATTTGAACCTGCAGATAATGCCATAATACGAAACATATCTGGATGTGCTCTGACCACATCGAGGGTTTGAGTTCCAACTGAACCTGTAGAGCCTATTACCGCAATATTCTTCATGATAAATGCACCTCTAATAAAAATGGATTATATGTAATACAAGAAAGATGAAAATAAGGCTATCGAATCGGTCAAGTACTCCACCATGACCAGGTAAAAGTCTCCCAGAATCCTTTACATTTTTAGCTCTTTTTAATGCAGATTCCACTAAATCACCTAATTGACCCACGATTGAAATGATTAAAGCTATTTCTATAGTAAATGTATAAGCAAAAGCATGTAATATATAGTTAGCTATAAGACCTACGAGTAGAGCAAGAATGATTCCACCAATAGATCCTTCAATTGTTTTTTTAGGACTAATTTGTGGCCACAATTTGTGTTTTCCAAAATTTTTACCAACAAAATAAGCTCCTGAATCAGTGGCCCATGTGATCAATAGTATTAAAAGTGTTAAATTCAACCCATTTGATACTAAACGAGTAGTAAGCATGTATGAAAACCCTAAACTGATATATAAAGCACCTACAAGAAGTTTAGAAACATGATCAAAGCTGACCTTGTTTTTCTTAATTACAGTAAGAATTAACATCAATACGATTGCTGTTAAAATAATGTATTTAAATGATATGTATGTAAAGTAAGTATTTTGATTTTCTATGAAAATAATCATTATCACAATAAAAACTCCAACCAAACCCTCTGCTGAGTATATGATTGTATCATTCATTTTAAGGAATTCATAATAACCGACTACAGCAAGTATCAATAAAAATATAGAATAGGGAACACCACCATACCAAACAAAGAATAAAAAGGCGATTCCACCAATTAACCCAGTAATAATTCTTTCTTTCATTCTGACACCCCTTTGGATTACAATCTATAATCCGCCAAACCTTCTTTTTCTATTTTGAAAATCATAAATAGCTTCTAAAAAAAATTCTTTATTAAAATCTGGCCAATACACAGGTGTAAACCATAATTCAGCATATGCTAACTGCCATAATAAAAAATTACTTATTCTTTTTTCCCCACTTGTTCTGATGAGAAGATCGGGGTCAGGGTATTGATTGGTAAGTAAGTAATTTCTAAAGGTTTGCTCATTTATATGATCTCTATCTATTTTACCAGAAATAACATCATCAACAATAAGCTTGGTTGCATGAATAATTTCATTTCGACTACCATAATTTAAAGCAAAGTTTAAAATAAGACCTGTGTTGTTTTTTGTTTGTCTTTCTGCTTCCATTACAGCCTGAAGGGTATGCTCTGGTATTTTTTCTAAAAACCCCATTACTTTTACTTTCACATTGTTTTGAACAAGTTCATCAATTTCTTTTGCTAAAAATTCCTGGGGGAGGGCCATTAAAAATTTCACTTCATCCTCTGGTCGATTCCAATTTTCTGTGGAAAAGGCATATAGGGTTAATATTTTAACACCTAATTGATCTGCTATTTTCACAGCGTTCTTTATAGCCTTCATACCAGCCCTGTGACCTGCTATCCTTGGCAAACCCTTTCTTTTTGCCCATCTTCCATTGCCATCCATGATAATTGCTACATGTTCAGGAACACTATTTTTATTTATATCTGTTATAACTATCTTTTTCTTTTGGTTATTTCTATTCTTAGAAAAAATCCCCTTTAGCATAACTGCCTCCATCTCCAGTTTGTAAAATAATCCCCCCTAATAACATGGGGGGATATACTGTCCATATTAAACTTCCATAATATCCTTTTCTTTATTTGCAATGATGTTATCAATGCCATCTATATTCAGGTTTGTTAGCTTCTGAATCTCATCTACTGCTCTTTTAGAATCATCTTCAGAAATGTCCCCGTTTTTCTCAAGTTTTTTCATTTCATCATTCGCATCTCTTCTTATGTTGCGAATCGCTACCTTGCTTTCTTCTCCAATTTTCTTAATTAATTTCACAAGCTCTTTTCTTCTTTCCTCTGTTAACTGTGGAATATTAATTCGAATTACACTACCATCATTATTAGGAGTGATGCCAAGATCTGCTTTTTGAATCGCTTTTTCAACATCTGTCAAAGCACCTTTATCCCATGGTTGTACAATAATAGTTCTTGTATCAGGCGTATTGATATTTGCTAATTGATTTAATGGTGTTTGAGCTCCATAATATTCTACTACGATTTTATCTAATAAAGAAGTATTTGCTCTTCCAGCTCTAACCGTAGCAAGTTCTTTTTTTAAAGATCCTATAGCTTTTTCCATTCTACTTTTAGCGTCGTTTTTAATTGTTTCCATCATAATTGTATTCCCCCCCAATAATTGTACCAATCTTTTCACCCATCACTACTCTTTTAATATTTCCTTCTTTAGAAATATTAAATACGATCATTGGAATTTTATTATCCATACTTAATGATGATGCAGTTGAATCCATTACACCTAAACCATTTTTCAAAACGTCTAAGTAGGTTATTGTATCATATTTTACGGCATTTTTAATTTTTGCTGGATCTGCTGAATAAACACCATCAATATTATTTTTTGCCATCAGTATAACGTCAGCTTCTATTTCAGCAGCTCGTAAAGCAGCGGTTGTATCCGTTGAAAAATAAGGATTGCCTGTACCTCCCGCAAAAATAACAACTCTATTCTTTTCAAGATGGCGAATCGCCCTTCTTCTTATATATGGTTCTGCCACTTGCCTCATCTCAATTGAGGTTTGCATTCTTGTTGGGACATTGGTATTTTCTAAAGCATCCTGTAACGCCAAAGAATTCATAACTGTAGCTAACATCCCCATATAATCCGCAGTAGCTCGGTCCATGCCTTTAGCACTGCCAGCTATTCCACGCCATATGTTCCCTCCACCAACTACAATAGCAACTTCTACACCTAGTTCTACTATATCTTTTACTTGATTCGCAATTGATGAAATGACATCTGCATCAATGCCAAAGCCTAATTCACCAGCTAAAGCTTCTCCGCTTAATTTTAGAACTATACGTTTGTAATGTGGTTTATTCATTATGTAGACCTCCGCTTTTTGTATTCTACATAAAACTTTTTTTTCCTGCTTATTTAATAATATTAAGTGATTTCTAAAGTACCTAAAAGAAAACTTGGCTTACGCCAAGTGATATCTTTAAGGGGAAAGCAATATACATATTTTTTACAGATGTGAAAAATAGGAACACAAGTGGTGTTCCTATTTATAATAACATTTATTGATTATCATTTATCTCTTTGCTTGAGCCATAACCTCTTCAACAAAGTTATCTTCTTTTTTCTCAATACCTTCTCCTAATTCGTATCTTGCAAAACGACGGATATTAACATTTTCACCGATTTTTGCAATTTGTTCTTTTACAAGCTGCTCAATTGTTTTATCAGTATCCTTTACAAATGGCTGCTCTAGTAAACAAATTTCCTTATAATACTTTTCAATTCTACCGTCAACCATTTTTTCAACAATCTTTTCAGGTTTCCCTTCATTAATTGCTTGTTGTTTCAAAATTTCACGTTCTTTTTCAATATCAGTAGTATCTACTTCTTCACGATTAAGATATTTTGGATTGGTTGCAGCGATGTGCATCGCAACGTCTCTTACAAAAGCTTTAAATTCATCCGTTTTCGCAACAAAATCAGTTTCACAGTTCACTTCAACTAATACACCTATACGTCCATTTGAGTGAATATATGATTCAACTAAACCATCAGCAGCGATACGTCCTGATTTCTTATCAGCAGATGCGATACCTTTTTCACGAAGTATTTCAGTAGCTTTTTCCATATCTCCATTAGATTCTGTAAGTGCTTTTTTACAATCCATCATTCCTGCACCAGTTTTTTCACGGAGTTCTTTAACCATTGAAGCTGTAATTGCCATGTTTTATATCCTCCTTCAATATGAATAATATGTACTCAGTACATTAACCTATAAAACTAACTTAAAATAGAAATCAATACATAAAAAAAAGATGGCAAGGGTTATTTACCCTCAGGCCACCCTTCATTATTAATCAATAGTTTGTTCGCCTTGTTTACCTTCTAAATAGGCTTCTGCCATTTTTTCTGTTAATAGTTTAACAGCACGAATTGCATCATCATTGCCAGGTATTACATAATCTATTTCATCGGGATCACAGTTTGTATCAACAATTCCGACAATTGGGATACCTAATTTACGGGCTTCCGCAACTGCAATGCGCTCTTTGCGTGGATCAACTACAAATAGTGCTCCAGGCAAATCAGTCATTCCTTTAATCCCTGATAAAAACTTATCCAAACGATCCTTTTCTTTTCTTAAAATGATAACCTCTTTTTTAGGTAATACGTCAAAGGTTCCATCTTCTTCCATTGTTTCTAGCTTTTTAAGTCGATCAATACGTTTGCGTATCGTCGAGAAATTTGTTAAGGTTCCACCTAACCAACGTTGGTTAATGTAAAACGCTCCTACACGCTCTGATTCATCTTTCACAGAATCTTGTGCTTGTTTTTTCGTTCCTACAAAAAGGATACTTTTCCCAGATGCTGCAACCTCTTTCACGAAGTTATAAGCATCTTCAACCTTTTTAACTGTTTTTTGCAAGTCAATAATATAAATTCCATTTCTTTCAGTGAAGATATAGCGATCCATTTTTGGATTCCATCTACGAGTTTGGTGTCCGAAATGAACTCCAGCTTCTAATAATTGCTTCATAGATATAACTGCCATACCCCAACACCTCCTTTGGTTTTTTCCCTCCGCATGCTTCGTCTATCATTACCACTGTTTCCAGAACCAGTAATGTAATCCACATACGTGTGTATTTAACACCGAAGAATAATATAACATAAAAAAGACTAGGATGCAACATCGAATTAGATCTCATACTATATTAGCTAGCTAGTCTTTATCCAATGTGTGATCCATCTATTGTTTTGCTTCTGTTAGAAGCTTCACTAATTCCTCTGTTATTAAAACCTTGTCATACTTATAGGTTCCCGCAATAATTTTTGTTGCTAAATGTTTTTTTTCTAGAATATCAAGGAACTTATTTTTTTCCTTTAGAATACCTATTTCAACTAAATAATCAGCCACTTGCTCTGACCTCATACCATCTGGTATCGAAAAATAAATGACTTTTTCCGAATTATCGTTATTGGTTTTATTAGCATTCGTATCTTCAGAAGTCGTATTTGTACTATCACTAATAGCACTATCTTTATTCGCATTATCACTGTTTGAATTATCTACAGTAGGAGGATTATTTTTTTTACTTAATTCATTCTTAACTTCATCTGTCAAACTTGCCTTTAGGTTGTCAATATCGGTCTTTGTATATAAAAATAGATCTTTATCAGCAGCTATTCCCTTGAGTTCATCTAATGTTAATTCATTACTTTTGTCTAAAGTGATAGTGATGTCACTTCTTGAAGTGATATCACTTATTGTTTTATTAGTAGAGTTAGTATATAGCATAAGGATCATGCTGCTGATAATTAAACCAATACCAAGCCCTATAAAGAAATTTCTACTCTTAAACATATTTGAACCCTTTCCTAGATAGCTCTAATATTAGTTTTATTTCTGCATGTCCCATTTTAGTTTTTTTCGCAATGCTATCCACACTCTCTCCAGATTCATAAAGCCTAAAAACCTCTTCATATTTTTGGTTGATTTGTGGATTGCTTTCTTGTTTACTCTCTTGATTAAATGGTTGAATAATATTTTGTTGTTCTACTTTTTCTAATCTTCTTTCGAGCAGTTCCATCTTTTCTTTCAATTTTAGAGGTAATTCATTTTGTATTTGCTTTATTTTTTTGATAACCTCTTCGTTTTCTAAGTCCATTTGAGTAATAAAATCCTCAAAAATTTTCTCGGTTTTTTCTTCTATGAAACTATTCTCTTTTGGTCGAAACATGGCAATTATGATAAATAGGATGCCTATAAATAACAATACAAGTTGTACCCATATGATATCTAAATTACCAAAATTATTTATTAGCCAATTAGTATCCATTTCATCACCAAACTTCAATTGTTAGTTATTAAAATATTTTATAATTCTAAATCCACAAATCTTCCCTTATTTGGGTCATTTGAATGTTGCCTTTTAGCATGTTTTGTCGTGTTTTTTTCATGCATTTCTGATTTTAAAGATTTTTCTGTTTTTTTTCTTTTTTCTATTTCAATTTTTGTCAACTGTGACATAAGCATGCTTTGTTCCGTATTTGATTGCTGATGTAACTGATTTTGTATCTTTCCAATGTCATATGTTTTTGGTAGTGCTTGTTGTAATTCAATAATTTTAAAACTCACACTAACCCCTCCTTATTATCTAAGTGATTTTGGAATTACCTCACCTTCTTCAAGTACAAATTTCATGTATTTAGATTCGACAGTAATTATTTTAATAGCTCGTCCTATTACTAATTTAACACCAGGATATATTTCTTTAAAAACTTGAATATTGGTATTATCATAATAGCTACTAAGTTTTTCTTCCAAGTCACTCTCTTTTATTTTAATACTTTTTAATTCTTTTTCTATAATAATTTGTTGATTTAATAAATTTACCTGTAACATTTTTTTATCTGGGGGTAATTTCCCATCCTGCACATTAAGCTTATCAAGCATCTTAATACCCTTATCCACTTTATCTAAAGAAGTGACTAAATCGATCTTTGTTTTATGCATATTCTGTAATTCATCTCTTAACTCTGGAGGAATCCCTACTTCAATAATTGTAGATGTAGCTAAATGATTGCCAACTGATGTTGCAACAACTGATTTCCCAGCCTGAACCTTTCCACCAACAATGATTCCTTTCGTGCCTTTACATGCTACTTGATTGCCAGCACTAACATAACTATGCATAATACTTTGTGTTACTAGAATATCCTCAGACGCACTTACATTTCCATCTAAAATATAAGAAGATTTAAAGCTTTTGCCAGACTTAATCAAGGATTTATTATGACCAATTACTCCTTGTTTAATAGTAATATCTCCGCCTGCAATCAACTCGGCTCCCTCTACATTACCATGCACTTTTATCTCGCCATCAGCCTTAATTTTAAATCCATCCGGGACGTTACCTCTAACTACTACCGATCCAACGAAATCAATATTTCCTATGCTAAGATCGAGATCGCCATTAACCTCATAGATTGGAAAAACATTGATTTTATTTTTATCTGTAATAGCAAATTGTCCGTCAATGGCTGCGTATATCTTATCCTTCGTATCATTTAACACAACATTCTTACCTTGTTTTAATTGTATATCCTTCCCTTTTTTTTGAGGTACTTCCTCACCAGCTACATTTATTCCTGGTTCTCCATCTATTCCGGGGATTTTTTTTGCAATCAATTGACCTTTTTTAAAATTTTTTATCTTACTTAAATTAAAGTAGTCAACACTGCCGTCCTGTAATTCCTTTGGTTTATTTGTTACTTCTTCATTTAACTCCCATTTAATGTATGCATCTTCCCCATTTGTCTGTGGTTTCCCTCTTGCAATTCCTGTTTTTTTATCGATAAAATCCGAAGGTTTGTCACATACTTTTGCAATCATATCGTTGTCTAATCCAAAGATAATATTATGTTCATTTAAAAATCTCTTCATATCATCATATAATAACGATTCTGATATTTCTCGATTTTTAAAAACAATGTAGGCAGTCATTCCAGCATCTTCTATCAATATATCAAAAATACTGAACAACTCCTCATAACTTATTGTCATATTAATCCCCCCGAAACATGGTTAGAATAAATTTTTCTTCTGTCTACCTAATGAACCTCGTAATCTATAAATACCTTTTGTATGTAACTGTGAAATTCTTGATGTTGAAAGACCTAAAACTTCGGATATTTCAGTCAAATTCAACTCTTCATAGTAATAAAGAGAAATGACAATCTTTTCTTTTTCAGGTAATCGATCAATTGATTTAGCTAGTATGTCCTTTAAAAATTCCTGATTTAATTTATCGTCAATTATTTCTTTATTATCTGATATCATTTCTTTTCTAGTACTACTATGTTCATCATCAAGAGGTTCATCAAGAGACAAATAATTCATTGCCGATGTTTCTTGTAAATTCTGATAAAACTCATCCTTATCAATATGTAAGTATTCTATAATTTCCTCATCAGTTACTGTCCTTAAATATTGTTGTTCCAATTCATGATAAGCTTTTTCAATCTTCTTTGCCTTTTCCCTAATAGAACGAGGAATCCAATCATTTTCTCGTAAACCATCTAAAATAGAGCCGCGTATTCTAAGTGATGCATATGTTTCGAATTGTAATCCTCTTTTATAGTCGAATTTTTTTAGTGCATCCAGAAAACCCAACATTCCATGACTTTTTAATTCATCAAATGTTACCACAGTAGAAATATTAGATTTCATTTTTCCAACAACCTGATCAACTATTCGTATATAGTGTTCAACCAATTGCTGATAGGCATCTGAATCATCATATTCTCGCCAATTTTCCCATAATTCATTTACGTTCTTTTGTTGTTGGCTTTTCATATGATGACACCTTCCCTCAATTCACACATTTTTATATCACACTATTTCTCGTCGTCTTTGACTTTTAATCTTTTAAAATTCAATGGTTTAAATTGATTATCACTTTTTGATGTTTGATAGATTTCATTCATATCTATATCATCTTCATCAATTGTACGAACATTAACATTATGTTTCAAATCTTCAATTTTTTCATCCTTTTTATTTAACATTTGTTCCCCATTATCCTGCTCAATAAAAAATATGAGAAAATGTGCAATAGTACTAATTGTAAAAAAGATAGCAAAAGCAATAATACCTCTTAATAGTGAGGTGAGAAATAGATTTCTTTCTATATTAAAACCAAATACAATGAAAAAAGATATAGTTCCAATAAATAAAGCAAAGAGATTTCGATCTAATGGAGACTTCATATTTCAGTAACCCCTTGGTTAGCAGTTCTTATATGTAAGATGCCTGAAACTGTATCAAACTCAATAGTTCTTCCAATATCTCCACCAACATCCTCTGCTATAATTGGAATTTCATATTTACTTAACATTTCTTTTGAAGCATCAACATTTCTTGGTCCTATTCTCATCATATCACTTGTTACTTTAAATTTAAACATTTGCGAACCACCAGCTATTTTTGCAACAATATTTCTTTTGATCGCACCCAGTTTTTGCATCTCTTCAAGTAGTAATGGAATAGCTGTATCAGCATACTTTGCCTTGTTTAATTCTCCTACTGATACCAAATTTGAATCAGGAAGCATGATATGAGCCATTCCAGCTATTTTTTTTTTTGTATCATAAAGCAGAATACCTACGCAAGACCCCAGTCCTGTTGTTTTTATATGATCAGGAGCCGTTACCGTATTTAAATCTGCCATTTTTACATGAATTACATTCATTCTATTGGGACTCCTAAAGATGAAAATAATATGTCGAATGCATCTGGGTCAGGAATAAGGAAAAAATGTCCCTCTACTAATTCTTGTCCTTCTAAAAATGCCGTCTCAATAACAATAGCTACATCATTAAATTGACTAGCTTGGATTAAACCAAAGCTGAGAATAGCTCCTACCATATCTACAGCAATAGAAGGAACAGTTGGCGATAATTTTAAATTTGTAAAATCTGCTAATGACGAAAGATAGGACCCTAGTAATATATTCCCCATCTCACTCAGCGCGGAATGTTGTATATCCGATAATGTTAGACTATCATCTATATTTTCATTCAAAAGATGTTTTAGTAATTTTCGAGTAGATTCAATCGTCATGATAAAGAACATATTTCCCGGGACGTCACCCTCTACACGTAAGAAGATACCAAAGACAGTTTGCTCCACGCCACCTAAAAATTTCTCAATTTCATTAAATGGCAGAACTTTAACATTTGGTACATGCATATCTATTTGCTTCTGAATAATTTTAGAAAGTGCTGTTGCCGCATTTCCAGCTCCTATATTTCCTACCTCTTTTAGAAGATCTAATTGAATATCCTTTAAGTTACTTTTCATCATACTACAACCCAAACTTTTCTAATTGTTTTATTTCTTCTGGGTTTAACACCTTATCTAAGTTAAGTAGGATTAGTAGACGATCAGAAAGCTTTGCAACACCACGTAAATAAATCGACTCAACTCCTCCTACCACTTTTGGTGGAGGTTCTATTGTGCTTACAGGTATATCAATAACATCATTTGCTGCATCTACAATTAAACCGACTTCCATTTCATCTACATTTATAATAATAATTCGAGTGCTTTCATTATAATCTTTTAGCTCTAAGCCAAAACGTTTCCGTAAATCGATAATTGGTATAACTACACCCCTTAGATTTATAACACCCTTCACAAAAGGAGGAGTATTAGGAACTCTTGTAATATGTTCCATTCTTTCAATAGATTTTACCTGTTTAACATCAACGCCATATTCCTCGCTTTTTAATTTAAATATGATTACTTTTAACTCTTCCACTATTTGTTCAGTTTGATTATTCATCCTCATCGTCCTCCTATTTTATTAAAGCATTTGTGTCAAGAATTAAAGCAACTTGTCCATCACCTAGAATCGTAGCCCCTGATACGGCGAAAACATTGGTTAAATAAGAACCAAGTGTTTTTAAGACAATTTCTTGTTGCCCAATAAAAGAATCAACAACCAAGCCGGCCATTTTTTCCCCTTTTCTAACTAAAACTACCGATAGTTCTTCTTCATAATCACTATCTTTTGGTACCTCTAAAATGCTTTTCAAGTAAACTAAAGGAACAATTCGACCACGAAAGTCAATAACCTCCTGATTATGAGCAAACAGGATATCTTTTTTATTAATAATTGCCGTCTCAATAATAGAGGTCAAAGGAATAGCATATTTTTCCTCATCAACTTTTATAAGCATGGAAGAAATGATTGAAAGAGTCAATGGTAATTGAATTGTAAATTTAGTACCTTTACCTTGTTCAGAATCAACCGAAACAAATCCACCCAATGCTTCTATTTTAGACTTTACAACATCCAAACCAACACCTCTACCTGAGATATCAGTGACTTGTTCTGCAGTGCTTAACCCAGAAGTAAAAAGTAAATCTAGAACTTGTTTCTCTGTTAAATCACTTACTTCTTCTTGTCTAATTAAGCCCTTTCCGATAGCGCTTTTCAACACCTTGTCACGATCGATTCCTTTACCATCATCACTTACCTCAATAAAAACATAATTTCCGCTATGGTATGCCTTTAAGATTATTTTTCCAGTGTCATCTTTATTCATTTTTTTTCTTTCATCTATCAATTCCAAACCATGGTCGATTGCATTTCTTAGCAAATGAACTAATGGATCTCCTACTTCATCAATCACTGTTCTGTCAAGCTCAGTATCTGCACCATAAATATCTAAACGAACATTTTTATGCAAATCTTTCGATAAATCTCTTATCATTCTAGGAAATCTATTAAAAACTTGGTCAATTGGTACCATACGTAAGTTTAATATATTATTTTGTAAACTACTACTTATTCTACTCATGTGTTCTACTGTATCTGTAAGCTCAGGGTGATTAATTTCAACTGATAACTGCTCTAATCGGCCTCGATCAATCACTAATTCACTAAATAAATTCATTAGTTCATCTAATCGTTCAATATCTACCCTAATCATTTTTCCATAATGGGCTTTACTAGTTTGTATATTATTATGTAAACTTGGCTCTTTAGCTTCATTTGAATCATTTATCTCTTCTTTATCTATTTCAGATTCCTCATTATTTATACTAAATTGTTCTTTACTAATACCGGTGATTTTCACTTCACTTATTTCAGAAATATTTAATAGCGCCTTATGAATCGTTTTTTCCTTATCGTTAGAGATAAAGATAGCATAAAAATGATTGCCAAAGTCCTCATCCTGTAATTCTTCAATAGTAGGAGATGTTTTAAGTACATCACCAAATTTCTCTAGTTCATGGAAAACCATATAAATTCTGGCGGATTTTAATACCGCCTCCTCTTCAATCTTTACATATACTTGATAGATTGAAAAGCCACTTTCTATGGACTGTTTGATCACAGTCCTTTCATATTCATCAAAAGATAATAATAAATTCTTAACTTCCTCATTCGTTTTAACTTCGCCATTTTCCTTTATGGCAGAACTAGTATTTGATATTTTTTGTAACATAAGTATTAAATTCGTTACATCAACCTTATCAGTTCCACCTTCGTTTATTGATATAACCATTTGCTCTAATGCATCTACACTATTAAAAATAGTATCCATGAATTTAGAATCTACAGCTTTCTTGTGATTTCGCACAAGATCAAGCAGATTCTCCATTTCATGGGTTAGGGTAGCCATATTTTCATAGCCCATTGTAGCTGCCATTCCCTTTAAAGTATGTGCAGATCTAAAAATCTCATTGATTAAATTGATGTTATTTACATCTTTTTCAAGCACTAATAATTTTTCATTTAAAGATTGAAGATGCTCCTTTGATTCCTCCAAAAAAATCTCTAAGTATTGATTTACTTCCATATCTGCCACCTCCTCTAATTTTGTACATTACTAATAATATGATCTGCAATTTGATGTAAGGGTACAATCACATCCACTAATCCAGTAGTTACTGCAGATTTTGGCATTCCATATACAACACAGGTATCCTCGTTTTCGACAATTAAAATATCTTTATCATTTTTAGCAATTTTAACCCCATTTGTTCCATCCTGCCCCATTCCTGTCATTACTACAAAAACTTTTTTCAACCTTATATCTATTAATGATTCAAACAAGATATCAACAGATGGTCGATGACCACGAACAGGTTCTTTTTGATTTAAATTTATTTTATAATGATCCGATGTCTTTTTCATGGTCATATGATAGTTTCCAGGAGCTATATATGCAGTAGCTGGTTTAATCGTTTCACCATCTATCGCTTCAGTTACATGTATTTTTGCTATATTGTTCAATCTACTAGCTAAAGAATTTGTAAAACCAGCAGGCATATGCTGTACGATTAGTATAGGATATGGAAAATTACTTGGTATGTTTGATATTACTTCTTGTAAAGCCTTTGGCCCTCCAGTGGAAGTCCCAACTGCAACAATACCATCAAAATAACCGTTTGTTTGCTTGGGATACTCAATAATTCTTTCTACTTTTTTAGTGCTTATCTCTTTTCTATTATTTGAATGATGCCATTGTTTGATCCACTTTTCTTTTTGTTCATTAGCAATTAATATTTTATCTATTAATTCATCTTTTATCTCATTAATATCAGATGAGCTACCACCTGATGGCTTGGCCAAAAAATCAAAGGCACCTAATTGCAAAGCTTGAATGGTGGTATCAGTACCCTGTTTGGTTTTTCTACTCAGCATAATAACAGGAACTGGATGTTTTTCCATAATGGCTTTTAATGCTTCTATACCATTTATTACAGGCATTTCAACATCTAAAGTTATGATATCTGGTGAAAATTGCTCTACTTTATTAATGGCATCTAAACCATCTTTTGCGGTAGCTACTACTTCAATATTTTCGCTTTCTTGTATTAAATCAGTAATCATCCTTCTCATAAATAACGAATCATCGACAACTAAAACCTTTATATTTCCCATCTAGATCACCTCTATTTTCGTATCCAAAATGACATTTTTTCTAAAAATGATTTTACTCCATTTGACTGAGATTGATTGCTTTGATTGCTTAAAAGATCATTTCTATATGCTTCGACTAGAAGCTTTATACTTTTTGTTGCTTTACTATTTGGATATGATAAATAAAAAGGCTCTTGTTTTTTTACGGCCTTTGTTACGGCTTCATCTGCAAATACAAATCCTAATAGATTTATTTCATAATTTAAAAATCTTTTAGAAACTAATTTGATGCGATCTGAAGTGCTAAAGCCTTCTTGTTCACTAGCCACCTGATTGATTACTAGATTAATTTTTAAGTCCTTTTTCTTTGATTGGATCATTTTTATCATTGCATATGTATCGGTAATGGATGTCGGCTCTGTCGTTGTAATTAAGAATACCTCATCAGATGAAAGAATAAATTTTAGCGAATCATGATTCAATCCTGCCCCTGTATCTATTAGAATAGTATCTACATAGCCGTTTAATAGTAATAATTGATCAAATAAATATGGTAAATTATTTTTCTTAAGCTCTAAGATATTTTCAAGGTCTGAACCACCTGCAATAAATTCAAGACCATTAGGTCCTTTCTCCATTACATCCCAAATTTTCAAATTATCTTGGAGCATATCAATTAAACTATATTTTGGTGCAACTCCCATCAATACATCAATATTTGCTAAGCCCATATCTGCATCTAATATTACAGGTTTTAATCCACTTTCTAAAAGAGCAAGCGCAAAATTAAGGGTTACATTTGATTTTCCCACCCCACCTTTTCCACTAGTGATTGTTATCACTTTTGTTGGATTATTGCTTTCTCCATTCATCTCAACTTTTCTTCTTAATCCAGCAGCCTGATCATACACCATTTTTATTTAAACCCCCAATATAGCTCTTGCCATTTTCTCTTCGTTAAATACTTCGATATCATCAGGTACATTTTGTCCATGTGTGACATAAGAAGCTTCATATGGGAACATTGTCATAATATTTAACATTGATCCATAAGTTAAAGTTTCATCAAATTTAGTAAATAATACTTTATCGATATTTATCTTTTTAAATTGTTCTAATATTGATAGCATATCTTCATACTTATGAGTTAAACTTACCACTAAGTAAGTAGTGCTTTTTACCGTTTTTGTCAAAATATTATTTAATTCAGATATATACATATCATTATGATAATTTCTACCAGCTGTATCCATCAGTATTAAGTCGTAGCTACTTAATTTTTCAATCGCTTTATGAGTGTCTTGAGGAGAAAAAACAACTTCTATCGGAGCATGTAATATTTCTGCATAGGTCCTCAATTGATCAACTGCACCTATTCTATATGTATCAGCCGTGATAAAGGCTATTTTTTTCTTTTGTTTTAATACTTTTTCTGCAGCAAGCTTAGCAATTGTCGTCGTTTTACCTACTCCAGTTGGTCCGACAAAATGAACAACCTTCACATCAGTATCTATTTCTCTGTTTGCACCATTAGCTTTAAATTTATGTATGATTTGCTCTTTTACAACCTGCCACATATCTATGCTATCTATACGTTCTTCATTTCTGTTTAAAACATTTTCAATAATATTCTGAACAACCTCTTCTTTTACACCTTGTTTGATTAATCTTTCATAAATTAGTTTAACATTTTTCTGATAGTTTTGAACATTTGTGCTATCAGATTGGTTTATCATCATTTTTATCATCATTTTTTTAATTTCACTTACTTCAGCTGAAAGAGCACTTGTACTCTCTTCTTTACCTCTATTTAATTGAGTTTCTACTTTTTTTGGGTAATCATTAGCTATAGTAGAATTAGAAGATCTAGTATTCTGATAAGCGTTATTATTATAAGACTTAATTGCCTTTTCAGTATTTGATTTGCTAATAGAATGATTAGCAGCTTGTGAAGTAGCTATTTGTTTATTAGTAGTATTGTCTACTGCAGCAATAACCTCTATTTTTTCCTTCCTAAATAGCCCTAAAAAGCCACCAGTTTTGATTTTTTTTGTATGTAAGATCATTGCATCGTTTCCTAAATCCACCTTAATTTGTGCCATAGCCTTTGGCAATGAATCAACAATATATTTTTTTACTTTCATTATATATTCACCACTCCTACACTTTGTACTTCAACATGTGGTTCTAATTCATTATAAGAAAGCACAGGTACATCAGGCATCACACGTTCAATTAGTTGTCTTAAATATATTCTAGTCATTGGTGAGGTTAAGATTATTGCTTGCTGTCCTACCTGTAATAGACGATTTACTTCCTCGCTTAATTTACGATATATAATCTGTGATACATTTGGGTCTAATGCTACATAGCTCCCTTGTTCTGATTGCTGAACGCTATCAGAAATTTTTTTCTCTAATGAAGGACCAACTGTAATTACTTTTAATGGTTGGTTCGGTTCTGTATATTGTAATGTTAATTGTCTAGATAGTGCCTGTCTAGCATACTCAGTAAGTACCATTGGGTCCTTAGAATATACTGCTGAATCTGCTAATGTCTCAAATATAGTCACTAAATTTCTAATGGATACCTTTTCACTTAATAAATTAGCTAATACCTTTTGAATTTCACCTATATTTAATAGATTTGGTATAAGTTCATCCACTAATGCAGATTGAGACTCTTTTAAATGATCCACTAATGTTTTCACTTCTTGTCTACCTAATAATTCACTAGAATACTTTTTAATAATCTCAGTCAAGTGTGTAGCTACCACTGAAGGTGCATCTACCACAGTGTAACCAGTCATTTCTGCTTTTTCTCTCATTTCTTCATTAATCCATAAAGCAGGTAAGCCAAAGGCTGGTTCTGTTGTTTCTATACCAGTTATTTCATCGTTATCTAATCCAGCATTCATTGCTAAATAGTGATTTAATAAAATTTCGCCGTCAGCGACCTTATTTCCTTTTATTTTAATAATATATTCATTAGGTTTTAATTGAATATTATCACGAATTCTGATTACGGGCACCATCAAACCTAATTCTAATGCGATTTGTCTTCTTATCATAATGACTCGGTCAAGTAAATCCCCACCTTGATCTGCATCAGCCAAGGGAATTAATCCATAGCCAAATTCAAATTCAATCGGATCTACATTTAATAATTGAATCACATTTTCTGGGCTTCTTACCTGTTCTATTTCTTCATCCTCTGTCATGTGTTCAGATAACACTTGTTCCTTTATCTTTATCTGTTGCATTCTATAGCCCCCGAAGCCTAATAATCCTGCTACAGGCATTACCGTCGTGAGATGGATTGGAGTAAATAATCCTAGTAACGTAATGGTTCCTGCTACTATATATAATAATCTAGGGTAATTTAATAGTTGCTTACTGATATCTTCACTCAGATTTCCATCAGATGCTGCTCGTGTCACAATAATTCCAGTTGCCGTCGATATTAATAGAGCAGGTATCTGACTAACTAAACCATCACCAATGGAGAGTAAGGTGAATTTTGTTGCTGATTCACCAATAGATAAATTGAAATTCACCATTCCAATAATAAGACCACCAATAACATTGATAATTAAAATAATAATTCCTGCAATGGCGTCACCTTTAACAAATTTACTAGCACCATCCATTGCACCATAAAAATCTGCTTCCCTTTCAATGTTTCTTCTTCTTTCTCTTGCATCCAGTTCATTAATTAATCCTGCATTCAGATCTGCATCGATACTCATTTGTTTACCAGGCATTGCATCCAGTGTAAAACGGGCTGCCACTTCTGCAACACGTTCTGATCCCTTCGTAATAACAACAAATTGTATAATAACAAGTATGATAAAGACTACAAATCCCACTACCGGCTGTCCATTAACTACAAAATCACCAAATGCTCTAATTACATCACCAGCATCCCCATTTGTTAAAATAGATCTAGTAGTAGATACATTTAGAGATAGACGAAATAAGGTGGTTATTAATAGCAATGAAGGAAAAATTGAAAACTCTAAGGAATCTTTCGTAAACATAGCAACTAATATTATAATTAGAGATAATGAAATATTAATTATTAAGAGAAAACTCAATAATACTGGCGGTAACGGAAGTACCATCATCATTACTATAAGTACTACTGCAAATGGAACTATGACTTGTCTTATCTGGTTCACCTTTTTCACCTACAATAAACTATGATTTTGCTAAGCCTTTAATTTTGTATACATAAGCAAGTACTTCTGCAACAGCTTGGAATAAATCTGCTGGAATCGAATCACCAATTTCTACTTGATGATAAAGCGTTCTTGCTAACCATCTATTTTCAACAGTACTAATGTCATTTTCCTTCGCAACCTCTTTTATTTTTAAAGCTATATAATCCATTCCCTTTGCTACAACCTGCGGAGCACCCATCTCCTTGGGTTTATACATGATTGCAACCGCAAAATGTGTAGGGTTCGTAATGATAACATCTGCTTCAGGAACAGATTGCATCATTCGACTCATAGCCATTTGTCGTTGTCTCTCTTTAATCTTACTTTTAATTAATGGGTCTCCTTCTGTTTTCTTATGTTCGTCTTTGATGTCCTGCTTAGACATTTTAATATTCTTTTCATGTTCGTACCTTTGATAAAGATAATCCAATAAAGCTAATATAATTAATAAAATAGATGTTTTTAGGCCGACTTGTAATATTAAACTCCCACTAAAAGCCAATATGTCAGATAAATTATAATGATACAATGCAATTAAGGTGGATTTTTCTGACCAAATTACTGAAAATGCTATATATCCAACAATTGTTATTTTTAATAATGATTTTGCTAACTCTATTAGGGCTTTCGTTGAAAAAATCTTCTTAGCTCCTTCAATAGGATTTAATTTGTTCAACTTCACCTTTAGCGGTTCTCCTGTAATCAAAAAGCCTACCTGTATGAGATTTCCTGCTAATGCGCCAACCAATGCTACTGCAAAAATAGGGAATATTACCCATACAATGCTGCTCAGAATATCAAGAAATACCAATCTAATATTTGAAACAGTAACTTGATAAACGAGGTATTTGGTAAATATTTTTTTATATAAATTAATAAAGTTTTGTGAAATACTAGATCCTAATACATAAAACAAGATAAACATGAATAAAAAAATAATTGCTGAGGGTAATTCATTTGATTTTGCAACCTGTCCTTTTTTTCGAGTATCTTGTCTTTTTCTTGGCGTTGCTTTTTCTGTTTTCTCACCCGCAAAATATTGAAGGTTCATTTTTAAGGTTGCCATACTATTTACCCCATTAAATCTATAAATTGTTTAATCGAAGCAATCATCGCTCCAAATAAATCTTTAAAGATATATATTAAGCCACTAGCAATAATGATAAAAATAAAATACAGTATAAAAATTTTCAATGGCATCCCAACTACGAAAACATTCAATTGAGGTACCGTTCTAGCAACAATACCTAGTGCAATATCTGTTAGTAATAAAGTAATAATTATTGGTGCTGCAATTTTAAAAGCTAATACAAACATTTGTGAAAAAGTTGCTACAACCAACATCATAATTGGTTCACTATTTATTTTACTGAACCATTCACCTGTAATAGGTAAGGTATGAAAACTAGAAATAATAGCCCCAATAAAAAGATGGTGAATATTTAAAACAAGAAATAACAAGACTGCAAAAGTATACTTAAAGTTACCAGTAATTGGACTTTGGATGCCGGTTTGCGGATCAATGACATTAGCTAGTGCAAACCCAACCTGCAAATCGATAAATGAACCTGCAACCTGTATTGCTGTAAATATTAACTGTCCCATAAAACCGATGGATAGACCTATCATCGCTTCCTCAATCACATAAATGATGTAGTTACCATCTAAACTCATCGTCCTATTTATAGAAATGACAGGTAATATTAATAATGATAAAAATAAAGCAAGTCCTATCTTAATATAAGCCGGTATTCCTCTTGATGAAAAAATAGGTGCGACAATGATGAAGGTCGACATACGAACAAGAATTAACAAGAAAATATAAATATTTGTGTTATCAATCATAGGGTTCACCAGTCTAACTTAAAGAGCTCAATTGATTAAAAATAGCTATTGTAAAATCTATTAAATGGGAAAGCATCCAAGGACCAAATAAAACAATGGATAATAAAACAGCTACTATTTTAGGAATAAATGCTAAAGTCTGTTCCTGAATTTGAGTAGTCGCTTGAAAAATACTAACTAAAAGACCCACAAGCAGTCCTAACCCAAGCATCGGCGCCGAAACAATTAATATGGTATATATAGCTTTACCAAAAAGTTGAATAACAAAGTTTTGAGACATGTTTTACACTCCTAATGAAAGCTTTCCAATAAAGATTTCACAATCAAATACCAACCGTCTACCATGATAAATAATAATATTTTAAAAGGTAAGGAAATCATTACTGGTGGTAGCATCATCATCCCCATTGCCATGAGTGTACTAGCCACAACCATATCAATGATTAAAAAGGGTATAAAAATCATAAATCCCATCATAAAAGCAGTTTTTAATTCGCTTATAGTAAAAGCAGGTACTAGAATCTTTAAAGAAATATCTTCAACGTTTTTTGGTTTTTTTTCATTTGAATAATTCAAAAATAAAAGCAAATCCTTTTCTCGTGTTTGTTTTATCATGAAATGCTTGAAAGGTTTTGCTGCAGCGTCTAGAGCCTGTGTTTGATCAATACTCCCATTTAAATATGGCTGTAAGGCATTTTGATTTACATCAGATAGTGTTGGCCCCATTACAAATAATGTTAAGAATAAGGCTAAACCAATGATTACTTGATTTGGTGGCATTTGTTGAGTTGCCAAGGCATTTCTCACAAAGGACAATACTATTACAATTCTAGTAAAACTAGTCATTAATATTAAAAAAGCAGGTGCTAATGACAAAACAGTTAATATAATAATTAATTGAATAGAACTAAATACACTTTGTGGGTTATTTGAAGAATTAACCTGCAAGTTTAATCCTGGTATGACAACATTATTTGGTTGAGCATGTACAACAAAAGGTAAGATGTAAAATACCAATATGCCTACAATCATTAAAATTTTATATTTCTTCATGATGATCCCTAGTTATTCCTTTCAGAATTTTCATCAAATAGCTGATTAACTGACTGTGTTCGTTTATCCTTTAATTGCTCAATTTTTTCAGTTAATTCATTTTCAAATTGACTCTGAAAATTATTTTTTTTATTAAATGAGAATTTACGTTTCAGCCAATCAGTCAATTTACCATTTTTATTTTGATAATAATCAATAGATTCTTTTATGTAATCCAAATCATCATTGTTCTCAATAATGTTCACTAAATTGATATTATCACCAATACCGAGAATATATATTTTATTCCCTATTTCAACGATTTGAATAGATTTATTCTGTCCTAATGATAATCCTCCTAGATGATTAAAAACATTCGACTTTATAATAGATCTATTCTTCTTTAAGAGCCAAAATAGTAAATAAATTAAGAATAAGACCAATGCTAAATATACAATAACTTCTATTATCAATCCAGACTCTCCCATATTATCTATCCCTGAATTCTTTTCAGCAAATACATATTTAAGAGGTATAGAGAGTAGAAATATTAATGACAAAAATAATCTCATGATGAACATCCTATCCTAATGCTTTTGTAATTGCTTCTATTACTCGATCAGCTTGAAATGGTTTAACGATAAAATCCTTTGCACCAGCTTGAATGGCATCAATAACCATCGCTTGTTGTCCCATCGCGGAGCACATAATTATTTTCGCATTTGGATCAGTATCCTTTATTTTTTTCAATGCAGTGATTCCATCCATTTCTGGCATGGTAATATCCATCGTCACTAAATCTGGATTTAATTCACCGTATTTCTCTACAGCCTCAGCTCCGTCACTTGCTTCCCCTATTACATCGAATCCATTTTTTGTTAAGATTTCTTTAATCATCATTCTCATAAATGCAGCGTCGTCTACGATTAATATAGTTTTACCCATCCATATTTCTCCTCTCATAAAATACTATTACTGTAGTTTTTTAACTCTATCATATTGACTGATAATATCAGTAATCCTTACTCCAAAATTTTCGTCAATAACAACAACTTCTCCTTTTGCAATTAATTTATTATTTGCAAATATATCGACAGGTTCACCTGCTAGCTTATCTAACTCAATAATAGAACCCTGTGATAATTCTAGAATATCCTTAATTAATTTTTTCGTTCTTCCAAGCTCTACTGTAATTTGCAAAGGTATATCCATTAATAATCCTAAATTTGGGTCGAGGAGTCTGTTATTATCATCTGGAAAATTAAAGTTTCCAAACTGAGCCTTTTGTACATTTACATTTGGATTAACAGATTTGCTCAACTCTTGATAATTATTCGGACCGCCATTTGTAGCAGAGACATTCTCTATTCGTACATTTGTTTCTTTATTTTCTACCATTGTTGCTGCAACTTCTTCTTTATATAATTTCTCTTCTTGAACATTTTCTTTTATTTGTTCATCTTCTTCCTCTGTACCCAACAGTTTACTCACCAGTTCCTTAGCAAATGGAATCGATACCAACTGCATGATATTTGAATCTATTAAAGTCCCTACTTTCAATTTAAAAGAGACAAGTATCATCACATCATCAGGAATCTTCTCTTCTCCTTTACCATTGGAAATATTTAATATATCGACCCCAGGTGGTGAAATATTGACTGGTGTATTGAAAATAGTTGACATCGAAGTCGCAGCGGAACCCATCATTTGATTCATCGCTTCCTGTACAGCACTTATATCCATATCATTTAGTTCCCCAGCTTTAACTTCCTCACCTGTGCCACCCAACATTAAATCTGCGATAACTTTCGCATCATCTGCTTTCATTACAAATAAATTAATACCCTTGAATCCTTTTGTATATTGAACATGAATAGCAACATGTGGTGATGGAAAATATTCATGCAAATTTTCTCTTTTCACCAATATTAATGTTGGCGTTGTGATATCTACCTTTAGACCAAGAAGAGAAGATAACGCTGTAGATGCACTTCCAAATGATATGTTACTAATTTCGCCGATTGCATCCTGCTCAAATGCCGATATAAAATCATCCAATTGTACAGTTCTTTCACTTTCTTGATCATGACTAACATCTTTATTACTCTCCAGATTATTTTGCTTCAATAAAGCATCAATTTCATCTTGAGAAAGCATATCTCTATTCATCAGTAATCACCTCTTCCTCTTCCTCAATTATATCAGTAATCTGAACTGCCAGCTTACCTTTTACAGATCCTGGATACACACGATATTTAGCCATATGTCCAACAAAAGCAATTAATGAATCCTTCACCTTATTATCTAATTGGATAACATCACCTTGTGTTAAATGTAGGAAATCAGATATAGTAACGGTTGAAGTCCCTAACTGTATTGATATCGGTAAGAAGGAGTAATTAATTTTATTTTGTATATTTTGATAATCCTCTTCCCCAATCTGTTTCTTTTGCTGAGAAAACCAATGATGTGCAGAAAGTTTAGGCATTAAAGGCTCTAGTACTACATGTGGAAGACAAAGGTTTATCATACCAGTTGTATCTCCGATTTTTGTGCTAAATGATATTACCGCAACCGTTTCGTTAGGTGATACAATTTGCATAAATTGCGGATTCATTTCCATGATTTCTAATTCAGGCTTTAAATCAACTATATTCTTCCATGCTTCTTGGAAATTTTCTAAAGCCTTCGTAAACATTTTTTCCATAATCTTTGTTTCAATTTCTGTTAAATTACCTATTTTATCAGGAGCTATCCCTGGCCCTCCTAAAATTCTATCTAACATAGCATATGCTACATTTGGATTTACTTCAAGCACCATCCTTCCTTCTAACGGTGCTCCTTGAAAAATATTTAAGATTGTCATTTTTGGAATAGAGCGAATAAACTCATCGTAAGGTAGCTGATCAACAGAAACCACTGATATTTGAATAAATGTTCTTAATTGAGCTGAAAAATACGTAGTCAATAACCTTGCAAAATTTTCATGCACTCTTGTTAAACTTCTAATTTGATCTTTAGAAAATCTAAGAGCACGTTTAAAATCATATAGTTTTACTTTTTTTATCTCATCGTCTCTTTTTAATTCTTCTGCATTCATTTCACCAGAAGAAATCGCTTCTAGTAAAGCATCTATTTCATTTTGAGATAGAATTTCGGTCATTTTTGTCACCCCAATAAACTATGTGCTGGAGTCAAATTCTATTGAAGAATAAGCTGCGTAATATCAATACCTTCAATCTTGCCATCCTGCAAAAGGTTATTTAGTCTTTTTATTAAATTAGTTTTAAATTGATTTATTTTTTCTTCCGTAGAAAATGATTCTATAGTTAAATTTTTTAAATATAGATTGATTCTATCTTTAATTTGAAACATGCGCTTATCTGCTTCTTGCTTTGCTTTTTGATTACTTGCAAGTAATGTCATCTCAATAACCACAATGGATGAATTACCTAAATTAGTACTTATTTTTGGAACATTTACTGTTCTCGGTAACAGATCATCAATCGTCACTACTCCTTGAACAGTATTCGTACTCGGAAATATGTACTGATATAAAAAGTAGGCCGTGATACCTAAAAGAGATATTGAAATCATAATAATAATTGTAAAATTCAATAGTTTGTTCTTAAACACAGTAATACCCCCGACGTTCTTTTTTTATATATTAATCAATTTTTATATTATGTGTCCGTTTTAGGAACTCTTCAAATTGACTAATAACTTGGTCAAGTGACTGTTTTACAATAAATCTTTTACCAGTTGTTAATGTAATGATAGTGTCTGGTGTGCTTTCAATGGTTTCAATTAACAATCCATTTATTACGAACTCTTTTCCATCTAACCTATTAACATAGATCATGATTAACTCCTTAAGAATACTGGGGGGATACCCCCCCAGTTAATGATTATCGTTTCAGATTAACTAATTCTTGAAGAATCTCATCAGAAGTAGTTATGATTCTAGTATTTGCCTGAAATCCCCTCTGAGCTATTATCATTTCAGTAAATTCTTGTGATAAATCCACATTGGACATTTCTAGTTCACCAGAAAGGATACTGCCTGTTCCAACATCTACGTTTTGTGGTTCGACTACCTCAAGTGTTCCATCTAAGTTCGCATTAGCTGTCATTTTATACATGGAACTCCCAGCTTTTTCTAAACCAGCAGGATTTTGTACTTTTACAAGTCCTATTTGATTAATTACACTAGTCGCTCCAGTAGCATCAGTAGATATAATCTGACCATTTGTTGAAATATCATATGATGTCACATCAGGTGGTATATTGATAGGGTCACCACCTACACCTAAAACTAGATAACCATTTGAAGTTACTAAATTACCAGATGCATCTCTAGTAAAATTACCAGCTCTTGTTAGATAGATTTGATCGCCATCTCCATTAGGCTTTACTGCGAAAAACCCATCCCCTTCAATCGCCAAATCTGTTGGTACATTTGTTGTCATCAAGCTACCTGGTGTATGAAGCGTATCAATCGCTGCTACTTTACTACCAAGCCCAACTGTTCGAGGATTTACTCCTCCTGTCACGTCAGCTTCAGGAGCTGTAACTCCAGATAGTTTCTGACTTAGAAGATCTTGAAACTCCACACGATCTGCTTTATACCCAATGGTGTTAACGTTGGCAATATTATTACCAATAACATCTAATTTTAATTGAAAACCTCTCATTCCTGATACTCCGGAATATAAAGAACGTAACATCTTTTATCCTCCTTTGGATTCACCGTATCAATCATTCAACGGTGCCAAGGCCCCCCAATACGGGTCCAGCCTTTATAATATAATCGCTCCATCAATATTTGTGAAAATGTGCTCCTTCATAGATGCTTCATCTACGGTAGTAATAACCACTCTTTTAGGAACATTTACAACAAACGCCAAATCTTTCATTAAAATCAAAGAATCCTTTACTCCCTTTTTTGCCGCCTTAGAAACTGCATCATTTAACTGATTAATTGCTTTGTTATCTAAGTTAATGCCTCTACTATCTAATCTCTGTTTAGCATGAATACTAAATTTCAGCTCTTGTAGCTGATCATCCTTTAATTTTCCTTCTAGTATTCTATCAAATGATTGATTAGGTTGCTGTACACTTTGGTTAGAGTGATTTGGAGTTTTTACTGGATGCTTTGGATAATAAGCCTGTCCAACCTTGTAGGTCTGATCCATTTTAAATCCCCATTTCAACTCTACTAAGATTATTTATCGGAATCTCACTATTATCAATACTAGCAAATACCTGTTGGTTTTTAAGTAATAAGCTTTGAACAATTCCTGAATTTTCAGTACCACTTGAATCTAACCAGTAGCCTTTCATTCCAACTAGATTTGAGTATTTTGCCAAGAGATTTTGACTGGCGTTATTATTGATAGATTGCAGTATTTTATCAGCAGTACTACCTAAATTAGACATTTGTTCTAATGAGCTAAATTGGGCCATTTGAGCAATAAACTCTTTATCATCAACTGGTTTTAAAGGATCTTGGTGTTTTAGTTGTTCTATAAATAGCTTCAAAAAATCATCTTTACCAAGCGCACTCTTTTGTTTTAGAGCATTTGTATAACTCATACTCTGTGATGATATAGGATCTGTAGTAGCCATTATCTTTCCCTCCTCTTTCTAAGATATTTTCCTATGCTGTGTAATCAATACCAGATAAACTGACATACTCCTTGTTAAAATCATCTGCATCTTCATTATAGTTAAAAGAATAAGGAGTTTTACCCTGTTTAGAACTAAACTGTTTTTGAGATTGTTGTCCCGAGAAATTAGTGCCATTTTTCAGATCATGGGCAAGTGTTGAAGACGATGATGTTGGTATGTGCTGTACTTCAATTTTTTCAACCTGATACCCTTGTTGAATTAATGAATGTTTTAATTGATGAATTTGGCCTTCTAATAATTCCTTTCCCAAAGCATTACTAGCTGTTATCTGTGCAGTGATTTGTCCATTATCTGCTAATAATTTAACATTTATTTGACCTAATTCATTGGGATGTAATTGAATTTTTGTCTCAGTTGAACCATTGGGTAATTGTAAGTTTTTAATGAGTACCTTTCCAAGCTCTTGACTGAAATCTTGATTCACATTTAGATTTTCAATTGGCTGTGCTTTTGGGATTTCTACAGGTGCTGTTTTAGCAGTAAATAGTATATTCGGTTGTTGTATCTGTAATTTGTTCAAATCTACATTAACCACTTTAGGTTCATCCGTCTTACTATCCTCCGTATTTACTTGATTCATTACTTTTGCTTGTATTGGTTGAACTTGGTTAGGAATAGTTTTTTCTGATGTAATTGTTATATCCTTCTTGTTAATTTGCTGAACATTTGCTTTTTTATCATTGTTGTTCAACACTAATGGTTGTAGACGAGCAATCCCTTTTTGGTCAACTTTATTTGCAAGGATTTGTAGAAATGATTTAATATCAGACTTGTGCTCAAGCAATGATTTCAACATGTCATTATTATCAGCACTTAACGCCATCTTATTATCACCTTTTAAATTAAGGATATTTGAAAATAGTTTAACAATATTTTCTTGTTCATTTGATGGCAATGTATTAAAAAACGACATGAGCTCATTTAAAGGCTTTTTGCTAGTGTTCAGGATCTTTAAGACTTGATTAAGCATTGTCTTTGTATCCTCAGACCCATTTAAATTCTTCATCAATAATTGTACAAGAGCTTGATTAGGAGTAGCAGCTGCTAAGCTTTGTAATAGCATAGCGAAAGGAGAACTGTCTTGATTTGCCTTTTCTTTACTATTCTTTTGCTGAACAAGCTCTACACTCTTAGCATTTGTTATTTGTGTAGCCTCCACCATTTTTTCACCTCCCTTCATCGTATTCATATTATATATTAGAAGAGCATAGCTCTAATAATCTTATTTATTTAACTATTCCAATGGATAATTTAGCAGCATCAGTGGCATCCATTTTTTCTAATATCTTTGATCTTGCAACAGGGTCCATTGCTATAAGAATATTTTGCGCCTTATGAATATCACTATTTGCGATAGATAAAATTGTATCAGCTGCTTTCTGCGAATCCATACTTGCATAGGTGTATGCTAACTGTTGATAGTCGATCTTAGTAATATCCTTACTTTTTAAACTGTCTAACTCATCAGTAAGAGCCTGAATTCTTTCTTGTAGCGCTTTAATATCTATATCCTTTGAGTATTTTGAATCAATTAGCAAAAATGATAGATTAGCTGCTTTTTTTTGATCCATTTTCTCTAAAATCTTACTTTTCGAATCTATATTCATTTTTCCAAGAACTAATATCGCTTCATTCGTTGTTAGATTTGAGATAATATTTGCAGCATTTTGTGGATTCATATTGCTATATAATTTAGCCAAATTAGTTATTTCTTGTTCACGAGTCTGTTCTGAAGTTGCCTTTTCATTTAATTTAGCTTGAAGCTCTTTAATTTGATCATTAAGCTTTCCTATTTCTTCATTCTTTGCGGATATTTTTATTCCTTCTTCCTTTAATATCGTATTGTTATCAGTAATCGTATTTTTTAAATCAATAATTGTTTTTTGTAATTGTTCGTTGTTATTTATCGATAATCCATTATTATTATTTAGTTGAGAATCATCAATAAATTTTTCTACAACAGGTACCTTATTTAACGTTGATAATATTGTGTTTTTTACGTTGTAGTCAAAGAACCATAACAAAGTTATTATTAAAATTGATATAAAAATAACTGGGAGAACAATAATGTAAAAAAACCATTCTAATTTGCTATAGCTTCTCTCCATATGAGGTTTCATACTTATACCCCTTTCTATCTATACGTGATGCTATTAGCTATTTCATCGAGTTCCTTTTGCTCTTGTTGATTAGATTCATATTGGAACTCCTGCCACTTCTTTTCTTTTAATTTCACCCATTTCATTTCTTCTGTTTTTAATTCTATTATTTCTTTTTGTTTTATCCTAATTGATTGTTTCACATTATTTATATTTTCTTGTTGTATATGTATTTGTTGACTTAAGTAGCTTACATATGTTTGGGATTGACTAATATCTTTAATAGTTATACCCTCAGCTTGTCCATTTAAAATTTCTGATTGTATTTTGACTCTATGGTCTACAAAGCTTTTGAGTTTTATATTTTCATCATCTAGCTGTTTAGCTAGTTTAGCATAATTCCATTCCTCTTGTTCACGCTTCTTTTCTTGCAAATCTAATATTTTCTGCATCTGGAATTGAAATTTCATTATATATTAATCTCCCCAAATTTACTTATTAGTTCTACCACTGCATCATCTAAGTTAGTTGTCTCATCATAGGCCTGTTTAGTAAACTCCTCTATTGCTGGATACCACTCAATTGCTTGGTCGATCATAAGGTTTGTACCACTTTGATAGGCACCAATATTGATTAAATCCTCAGATTCTCGATAGATAGAAAGTAATTTCTTTAATTTTTCAGCAGCTACTAATTGGTCCTTTGAGACAATATCGTTCATCACCCTACTTATACTAGCTAGAATATCGATAGCTGGATAATGACCTTTATGAGCTATTTTCCTGTCCAAAACAATGTGACCATCTAAGATTCCACGAACAGCATCAGCAATCGGCTCGTTCATATCATCAGAATCTACTAAAACAGTATACAAAGCAGTGATAGAACCGAATCTATTTGTCCCACATCGTTCTAATAATTTAGGTAGAATTGAAAAAACTGATGGGGTATAACCCTTAGTAGCAGGTGGTTCACCTATAGCTAGTCCAACTTCACGCTGTGCCATGGCAAATCTTGTAACAGAATCCATCATAAAATTCACAGCTAAACCTTTATTTCGAAAAAATTCTGCAATACTTGTCGCGATAATTGCACCTTTAATTCTTACTAGTGCTGGCTGATCAGAAGTAGCTACTACAATGATCGATTTTTTCAAACCTTCTTCTCCTAAATCTCTTTCGAGAAAATCCATTACCTCTCTTCCACGTTCACCTATTAGAGCAATAACATTCACATCTGCTGAAGTATTACGAGCTATCATACCTAACAGAGTACTCTTCCCAACACCACTACCAGCAAAAACACCAATTCTTTGTCCTTTACCAACCGTTAACAGTGCATCAATTGCACGTACCCCTAAGTTTAGAGGTTTATTAATCCTTGGTCTAGTTAATGGATTGGGTGGAGATTGATTTGTGGAAAATTTAGTTAAGCCTACAGGTATTTTTTTACCATCTAATGGTTCTCCTAAGCCATTTAAAACTCTCCCTAATAAAGAATATCCAACTTTTATTTGTAAGGGAGAACCAGTGTTGATTACATCACACCCTGGTCCGATTGCCCCTAACTCACCTAATGGCATTAATAAAACTCGATTGTTTTTAAATCCAACTACTTCTGCTTTTACAGGTTGCTTTTTATCATTAGAATAGATAAGACAAACATCACCGATTTTTGAATCAGGTCCTTGTGATTCAATGGTTAAGCCAATAACCTGTGTTACTCTACCATATAACCTGATTGTATCAATACTTTGCACTGCTGTCTTATATTTTTCTATATCAATTTTTTGATTCATTGATGTCGCCGCCTGCTATCTCAAATAAATGATTTTTTATCTCTTCTAATTGAGTATCAATTTTTGCATCTAATGTACCGTATGATGTCTTTATGATACAACCATTCTCTAAAATCGAGGGATCAGGAAAAATCATCAATTCTACTTGTCCACTTAATTCTGCCAATAATTCTTCTCTTGCACCTTGCATATATGTATGATAATCAGGAGGTACAAATATTGATATTTTTTCATATTCCTTCGTTCTTCTCAATATTTCTTTCACCATGTTTTTTACAATATCCTGATTAGATTCTAATTCTCTTCTTATGATTTTCTCTGCTATGGTGATGCTTAGTTCAATCAGTTCTTCCTCAGATTCCTCTATAATTTGTTCTTTCAATCTAAATGCTTCTTTTAAAATGGATTGAGCCTGGTTAAACATATCTTCATACTGTTCTTTCAATTTCTCCTCAGCTTGCACTAGCCCTAATTGGTAGCCTTCTTCATAACCAGAAGCTTTAGATTCATCTTTTATCCTAGCATCTTCATTTCTTTTCTCATTCCACCAATTTTCTATTTTTTCTTGTTCAGCACTTAATATTCGTTTTGCTTCTTCTCTTGCCTCACTTATTATCTTTTCAGCTTCAACTTCAGCAGCAGAGATAACCTGCTCATCAGCTTCATCTGTTGTTTCTTCTATTATAGCTGGTGGCGCTTCATATGTATTGTTGATAACTTTATTTTCCGTTTCAACCATTTGGAAGGATTTATATATTTTAGACAACGACATCATCGCCTCCACGAGCAATAATTATTTCTCCATCCTCTTCTAAACGCCTAATAGTAGCAACTATTCGTGTTTGTGCCTCCTCAACATCTCTTAAACGAACAGGACCCATAAATTCCATTTCTTCCTTAAAGGTTTCTACCATTCGCTTAGACATATTCGCAAAAATAGCATCTCTAACATCTTCACTAGCTACCTTAAGAGCTAATTGTAAATCATTATTATCAGTATCTCTAATTACTCTTTGGATAGAACGGTTATCAAGATTAACTATATCCTCAAATACAAACATTCTTTTCTTAATCTCTTCGGCTAATTCTGGATTGTCTATTTCAAGTGTATCTAAAATCGTTCTTTCAGTACCCCTATCCACACCATTCAGAATTTGTACGATACTTTGAATACCACCTGCAGCTGTATAATCATGTTGGAAGGTAGAAGAAAGCTTTTGCTCTAAAACACGCTCCACTTGATTGATTATTTCAGGTGAGGCACCATCCATCAAAGCAATTCTTCTTGCTATATCAGCTTGCTTCTCTTGAGCAAGAGAAGATAATATCATCGAGGCTTGCTCAGGTTGCAAATATGATAATACTAACGCAATAGTTTGCGGATGCTCGTTTTGGATAAAATTCAAAATTTGATTTGGATCTGTTTTTCTTGCAAAATCAAATGGTCTTACTTGTAAAGTTGCAGTTAAACGATTAATAACGCTAATCGCCTTCTGTTGACCTAACGCTTTTTCTAATATATCCTTTGCATACTCAATTCCACCCTGAGTCAAATATTCTTGCGCGATAGCCAACTGATGGAACTCATGCATAATCTTTTCTTTGTCTGATGATTCTACTTTTCTAACATTGGCTATTTCCAAAGTTAATTGTTCAATCTCATCCTCACGCAAATGTTTAAATACACTTGCTGACACCTCAGGACCCAAGGATATGAGCAAAATAGCAGCCTTTTGTTTTCCTGTTAATTCTTCTGTTCGTGCCATCATACCCTCCTCCTTCTAATCCTCGGATATCCATGTTCTAAGTAATTTAACGAATTCTGACGGTTTCTTCATAGACATTTTTTGTATTTCTTGCAACAATACAGCCTCCTCTGTCAATGAAGGATTAAAATCAAACTCAGGTGTTTTCATATCTTCAGAGACGATATCTTCCTCTTTAAAACTGTCTCTACGACGTCTTCTAGCAACAGCAAAGCTAAATCCAGCAAGCGCTAAAACTGATAAAGCTATTCCGCCATACAAATATAACAGATTTATATTGTTATTATTTTGAAATACTGATGTTTTTGGCGCGAATTTTTGTGCAATTACCGCTATCTTTTGGTTTACAATATTGCTATCCGTTTCACTTAAAGCTGCAGAAACAATCGGTTTAATCAATTCTTGAATTGCTTGCTTCGTATTTGCCGCTTTCTGATCGTCAGCAGGTAAATCTACTGCCACAGTTACACTTAAATCCTCTAACGTATAAGGACTACTCACTATTTCCTTAGTAATTTTATTTACATCTAAATTTGTTCTTTCTTCGATATGTTGATAATTTCCATTCTGGTCACTACTTGATTGGTAACCTGGTACTTGAGTGTCACCTGTACCAGGAACTCCACCCGGGCTAGCTCCAGTACCTGTATAAGATTCTTGAATAGTCTCAACACTTCTTGCGATTCCCTTACCATCAACTACAGGAGTCACTAATTCTTCTGTTGTTTTCTGTTGGTCAAAATTCATTTTAGCAAATACCGTTACACTTACACTATCAGAACCCATAATATTCCCAAGCATACTGTCTAGCTGTTGTTTAAGATCCTGTTCGAACTGTTTTTTAATTTTATATTGTTGATCATATGCAAACTCAGTAGAACCTTGATTATTTTCAGTATATACTAAAGGATCACCGTATTGATCAGATAACGTGATATTATCCAGTGGAAGATTGGGTACACTTCCAGATATCAATTTATAAATGCTTTTTATTTGATTCGCATTTAATTGCATTCCAGGCTGAAGATTGACTACTACAGATGCAGTTGCTTTTCGCTGCTCCTCAGTAACAAATGTCTTTTCCTCAGGGAGAGTAAGAATAACAGCGGCATCTTGAATGCCTTGGATTTTTAGAATTAGGCCTCTTAATTCTTCCTCAATCGCGCCCTTTTTCAAAAATAAGAAATTTTGATCTGTGACGCCCCATTTCGCGTTATCCCAAAATTTAGAATATATATTCACGTTCCCAGGATTGATATCTTGAGCTAGGGAAATCTTCACCTTATCCGATTGAGATTCTGGAACGGAAATATTGCTACCACCTGCACTTAATTGATATGGCACTCCCATGTTATCAAGGTCATTTAATATTGTTGCTGCATTTTTTTTATCAAGATTAACAAACGTTAATTGATATTTTGTTTTAGTTGCTAATACAGTAAATACAACGATTGATCCAATAAGAAAAACTATAATTAAGCTTAATTTCATTTTTTGGGAATTATTTAATTGTTGCCAATAATTTATGATTTTTTCTCTGTATTTTTGTATAAATTCATTCACAATGTAATCTCTCCCCGCTTACCAATAGTGTGTATTGGTTACACCTGCATTCTCATAATCTCCTGGTAAGCTTCAACTATCTTATTTCTAACTTGCACTGTCAATTGAACACCCAAATCGGCTTTTTCCATAGCAATCATCACTTGATGTAAATCCTTTACATCCCCAGTAGCTAATTTATTGCTTAAATCATCTGCACTCTTCACATCATTCACTACTTGATTAAGAGCATTATTTAAAACATCAGTAAAATTCTCTGTAGATTTAAAATCAGTTTTTTTAAGTCCAATCTGTTTATCAAAGATTCCATTTATTCCATTAATACTATTAATACCATTTGTCATTTATATACATCCTTTCTATCTACCTATCTGTAATGCTTTCATTAGCATAGATTTAGTAGAATTCATCACAGTAACATTCGCTTCATAAGCCCTAGTAGCAGACATCATATCAACCATTTCCTTTAACACATCTACATTTGGCATATAGACAAAACCATTCTTGTCTGCATCGGGATTATTAGGTTGATATACTTTTTTAAACGGAGTTTTATCTTCTACAATTTTTGATACTTTTACACCATACTGTTCGGGCTCTTGATTACTAACTCGATTGAACACCTGTTTAAAGCTAGTCTTCGTATTAGGCTCCACTACAACCATTTTTCTTCGATATGGCTCCCATTTTCCATTAACATACTTTCCTCTTGTCGTCTCGGCATTTGCTATATTTGAAGATATGACATCCAATCTTAACCTCTGAGCAGTTAACGCCGAACCACTAATATCTAAAGCTTGAAATAATTTCATAATTAGCGTCCTCCCGTTATACTATAGCGCAATAATGAAAATTCTTTACTTACTACCTGAGTTAGGCCATTATACCATATATTATTCTCTGCTATCTTGGTCATTTCATAATCAACATCAACATTATTTTCATTGTTTAATATTGACGTTTTATTATTAACTATTATTTTTGGGGTAAATGTATTGCTCTTACCACCAATTACAAAATGCCTTGGATCCGTTCGGTATCCTTGAAAAACCAAATGTTGGCCATTTGTATTTTTGTTGTTTTCATTTGCTAAGATATCTTTAAATGATACTTCCATTGTTTTATACCCAGGTGTATCCACGTTTGCTATATTATTACCTATTACTCGCTGTCTCAGAGAAGAAACATCTAAGGAGCGCTGCAGTGTATTAATATTAGAAAAAAGATTCATCTTTTCCCCTCCTTCATCATTATGTGTAAAAAAATCATAGCCAAATTATTCTAAATATACCCATTCAATATTAGAAAACAAAATTCCTGCATAGTTCGACAAATTCTTTAAAAAAAATTTTTAAAATTTTAAAATCCTGTAATTTTTTTATAAAAAAATAATAATAACCTCTTAATCTGTATTTTAACACAAACATAATTCTCCAAAATCCTACGAAACATCTATATTATAAATAAAAAAAGGAACTTTTGTCACAAAAAAATAAAGTCCTATTTAAAAATAGGACTTTATTACCATATTTTTATTCTGTTGTCCTTAGCTTTTCTAGTTCTGATAGTAGTTTTTCATTTAGAACCTTTATATAGGTTCCTTTCATCCCTAATGATCGAGATTCTATCACACCAGCACTTTCTAATTTTCTTAAAGCATTTACAATTACTGAACGAGTAATTCCTACTCTATCCGCTATTTTACTAGCTACAAGCAATCCTTCTTTTCCCTCAAGCTCTTCAAAAATATGCTCAACTGCTTCTAGTTCACTATAGGATAATGAACCAATCGCCATTTGAACTACCGCTTTACTTCTAACTTCTACTTCCATTGCCTCTGCTCTTTCTCTTAAAATCTCCATAGCAATAACAGTTGCGCCATATTCAGCTAATAGCAGATCTTCGTCATCATGTTGTTCATTTAACCTTCCCAAAACAAGCGTTCCGAGTCTGTCTCCTCCACCAATAATAGGTACAATAGCTGTATAGCTATTAATAAAAATTTCTTTCATTTCTACTGGGAAAGAGGTTAAAGGATTATCAATGCCAATATTAGATATAGATTCATCCTGTTTCAATAATAATGTATTGTATTCCTCTGGGTACTGTCTTTCTTTTAGCATAACCCTTATTCTCTCATTATCTATTTCTTGAGCTATAGCTACACCAAGCATTTTACCTTTACGACTTACAACAAAGATATTGGCTTCAATAACATCTCTTAACACCTCAGCCATCTCATTAAAATTAACTGCATGACCAGCTGTCTTTTGTAATAAACGATTAATCCTTCTTGTTTTTCCTAATAAATCCATTCTAAATTTCCTCCTACTTTACAATATATACTGTGATAAATCTTTATTTTTTACTAATTTTGAAAGTTTTTCATTAACATATTCAGGTGTAATAACGATTTCTGTCAAATTGATTTCTGGTGCTTCAAAAGATAAATCCTCTAACAGCTTTTCTAGGATGGTGTGTAATCGCCTAGCACCAATATTATCTGTGGATTGATTAACTTCGGTAGCTAATCTAGCTATCTCATAAATTGCTGATTGATTAAAGGTCACCTTAACACCTTCTGTTTCTAATAAAGACGTGTATTGTTTTGTAAGTGCATTCTTAGGTTCAGTAAGAATTTGCACAAAATCATCGACTGTTAAATCTTGTAATTCAACCCTTATTGGAAACCGACCTTGTAATTCAGGGATTAAATCGGATGGCTTAGACATATGGAAAGCACCTGCAGAAATAAATAAAACATAGTCTGTTTTCACTGCACCGTACTTCGTCATGATCGTAGAACCTTCTACAATTGGTAAAATATCCCTTTGAACTCCTTCTCTTGATACATCTGCTCCTCTTTCTTTTCCTGCAATTTTATCTATTTCATCAATAAAAATAATGCCAGTCTGTTCAGCCCTTTCAATCGATAATTGGATGACTTCATCCATATCAATAATTTTTTGGGCTTCTTCTTGAATTAAATATTTTCTAGCTTCTTTAATAGGTAATTTACGTCTTTTGGATTTTTTTGGCATTAAATTACCGATCACATCTTGCATATTGAATCCCATCTGTTCCACACCAGAGCCAGAAAAAAATTCTAGCATAGAAGGACCATTGTCTTCTACTTCAATTTCTATCATCTCTTCTTCTAATTTACCGCTAAGCAAATTAAACTTTATCTGTCTTCTTTTCTCGTGAATATTTTCTTCTTGTCCGCTATCCTCTTCATCTGAATCCTGATTTTGGCCACCAAATATCATTTCAAATGGGTTTTTCACATTTTTATTTTTTTTATCATTAGGAACAAGTAGTTCTACTATTCTCTCATTCGCTAAATCTTCCGCTTTTTCCTTCACGTTTTCCATTTTTTCATTTTTCACGATACGAATCGAAGTTTCGACTAACTCTCTAACCATCGATTCTACGTCTCTACCAACGTACCCAACCTCGGTAAATTTAGTTGCTTCTACCTTTACAAAAGGCGCTCCAACTAATCTTGCTAATCTTCGCGCTATTTCTGTTTTACCAACTCCAGTGGGTCCAATCATTAATATGTTTTTTGGGACAATTTCATCTTTTATCGCTTCATTCAGTAAACTCCTACGATATCGATTTCTTAATGCGACTGCAACAGCACGTTTTGCATTTTTTTGACCCACAACATATTTATCTAACTCTGTAACAATTTCCCGTGGAGTTAAGGGTTTATGAATATTCACTATTTTCCCCCCTTATATGCCTTCAACAATGATATTATCATTGGTATAAACACATATTTCAGATGCGATTTGTAATGATGTTTCTGCAATTTCTTTTGCAGATAATTGTGAAGAATGTCTTTTTAATGCCCTTCCTGCAGCTAGAGCATATGCCCCACCTGAACCTATTGCAATGATTCCATCATCAGGCTCTATTACTTCTCCATTCCCAGAGATTAATAATAAATCTTCTTTATTCATAACGATCAGCATTGCTTCTAAGCGTCTTAAAACCTTATCCATTCTCCAATCTTTAGCAAGCTCTACTGCTGCTCTCTGTAGATTGCCATGATACTCTTCAAGCTTACCTTCAAATTTTTCAAACAAGGTAAACGCATCAGCAACAGATCCAGCAAAACCAGCAATAACCTCATTATGATATAACCTTCTTACTTTTTTTGCAGTATGCTTCATTACCATACTGTTACCGAAAGTTACTTGACCGTCACCAGCCATAGCAGATTTCCCATCATGCTGAATGGCAAAAATTGTAGTTGCATGAAAAGTTTCAGACAAATCTTTTCATCTCCTTTATTCCCTTTTCATATAAATATATTCAGAAAATTTAAAATTAAAGTTACATTATTCAAAAGTTTATGCTCGAGGGTGCGAATTTTTATAGATATCCTGCAATCTTTCTTTGGTCACATGGGTATAAATCTGTGTAGTAGAGATGTTTACATGACCTAAGAGTTCTTGAACTGAGCGTAAATCTGCTCCATTATTCAATAGATGAGTAGCAAAGGTATGTCTCAATGTATGGGGGCTTATTTTTTTTGATAGCGCTAAAGCCTTAACATACTTATCCATCATTCTTCTTACACTTCGATCTGATAACCTACCTCCACTCTTATTCAAAAACAATGCATTTTCATTATCCATCGGTTTTAATAAATCTCTTGCTTTCTCGAGATAATTTACTAAAGAATCAATTGCAAATTGACCAAGAGGAACTAATCTTTCTTTCGCTCCTTTACCAAAAACCAAAGCAAGCCCTGCATTAAGATCAATAGAGTTGATATTCATTGAAACAAGCTCACTTACACGCATTCCACTAGCATATAGTACTTCAATCATAGCTCTATCTCTTATGCCAAGCGGCTTCGCTAAATTAGGTTTATGTATTAAGTCATTAATCTCATCTGGATACATAAAAATAGGAAGCTTTTTTTCTATTTTCGGTGTTGAAACCATTTTAAAAGGATTCGTCTCTAAAAAATTTTCTCTCACCAAAAAACGAAAAAAAGATCGTAGACTTGATAGCTTTCTTGATATCGTTTTTCTTGCATATTTCCGTTGATTCAAGATAGCTAAATAGCCTCTTACATCAATATACTCAACATCAGATAGGGATAATATACCTTTAGTGGAGATAAAGTCAATAAAATCCTTTATATCCTTCAAATAGCTCTGAATTGTGTATACAGACGCATTCTTTTCAATTTGTAAATAGCCTTCAAATTCGATGATATATTTCTCATGTTTTTTCATCATTTACCCTCTAACGAAGTAAAGCAAAATAATAATAACATAATATAATTAACTACGACAACCTAAATTGTCTATGTTATGAGAAAAATTCAGAATTTTGTCAAGTGCTTTTTTTGATATTTGTAGATTTTTTTCTTTTTTATCCTTTATTTTCCTATCTAAAGGTGGCAATAAACCAAAGTTGGCATTCATAGGTTGAAAGTTTGTTGCATTAGCCGTTGTGATATAATGAGCCATGCTACCAAGAGCAGTTTCTCTAGGAAAAATGACAGGCTCCATATTTTTATAAAGAAACGAGGCGTTAATACCTGCAATCATGCCAGAAGCAGCAGATTCAACATATCCCTCTACACCAGTCATCTGTCCAGCAAAGAATAAATTTTTCCTATCTTTATATTGATATGTTGGCTCCAATAATTTTGGTGAATTGATAAAAGTATTTCGATGCATCACACCATATCTTACAATTTCAGCATTTTCAAGACCTGGTATAAGTTGTATAATCCTCTTTTGTTCTCCCCATTTTAAATGGGTTTGGAAACCAACAATATTATATAATGTACCTTCCTTATTATCTTGTCTTAGCTGAATCACAGCAAACGGTTCTTTCTCTGTTCTCGGGTCCACTAACCCAACGGGTTTCATTGGGCCAAAAAGCAATGTTTGTTTCCCTCTTCTACCAATCACTTCAACTGGCATACAGCCCTCGAAATAAACCTCTTTTTCAAAGCTTTTTAATTCCGTCGTTTCTGCATCAATTAACGATTGATAAAAATGATCAAATTCAGCTTCACTCATAGGACAATTAATATATGCTGCTTCTCCCTTATCATATCTTGAGGCAATAAAAACCTTATCAAAATCGATTGTATCCTTTTTAATAATAGGAGCGGCAGCATCAAAAAAATACAGATATTCCTCTCCTAATAAGCTAGAAATTTGTTCAGCTAAGGATTCAGAGGTTAAAGGTCCAGTTGCGATAATGGTTATTCCTTCAGGAATATCTTTCATTTCTTCATGAATCACTTCAATCAATGGATGGTTTTTAAGTGTTTCAGTGATGTATGTAGAGAATGAGCTTCGGTCAACAGCTAAGGCACCACCAGCAGGTACAGAATGTACATCAGCACTTTCCATAATAATTGAGTTGAAATGTCTCATTTCTTCCTTTAATAGGCCAACAGCATTCGTTAGACTATTGGAACGAAGAGAATTACTACATACTAATTCAGCAAACTTTTCTGTATGATGAGCTGGTGAGCTTTTTATTGGCCTCATTTCATAAAGCCTAACAGGTATACCACATCTAACTATTTGCCATGCAGCCTCACTTCCAGCTAAACCTGCTCCAATAACGTTTATATATTCTTGTGCCATGTTAGTTATCCTCCATTATTGCAGATCTTCTTTATAATCACATGATGTACATTGTATCCGTGAGCCTTTTTTCGATCGTTTCTCAACCATAAGACTTTGACATTTTGGACATGGTCTTGAAATTGGTTTATCAAATGAAATAAAATCACACTCAGGATAATTACTACATCCATAAAAAACCTTTCTTTTCCCTTTTCTTTCAAGTATATCTCCATCGCATTTTGGACATTCTACATCTATTTTTTTCAAGATAGGCTTTGTATTTCTACAATCTGGAAATCCAGAACAAGCCAAGAAACGTCCATACCTTCCCATTTTATAGACCATCGGTTTCCCACATTTTTCACATACCTCGTCAGAAACCTCATCCTTAATCTCTACTTCCTTCATCTCTTCCTCAGCATACTTTAAACTCTTTTCAAAATCCTTGTAAAAATCATCTAATACCTTTGCCCATAAAAGATCTCCTTCTTCAATTTTATCTAAATTATTTTCCATCTGAGCTGTAAATTCAACGTTAATAATTTTAGAAAAGAATTCTTCTATTAAGGAGATGATTAATTCCCCTAACTCTGTAGGAATGAATTTTCGTTGTTCTAATTTTGCATAACCTCGTTTTTGAATTGTCTCTAAGGTTGGTGCATAGGTACTTGGTCTACCTATTCCTAATTCCTCCATTGTTTTTACGAGTCTTGCCTCTGAATATCTTGGTGGTGGTTGAGTAAAATGCTGTTCAGGTTTTATCTCTTTTAATTCTAGTTCTTGATTTTCTTTAAGTTCAGGTAATATTTTGTCATCATCGTTATCTTTGTTATCATCATTACCTTCTACATAAACCTTAATAAACCCAGGAAATTTAATTTTTGATCCAGTGGCTCTAAAGAGTGCATTCTCTTTTCCTATTATTATATCCACGCTAATGGTATCTAATATCGCTGAAGCCATTTGACTCGCAATAAATCTTTCCCAGATTAATCTATATAATTTTAGTTGATCCTTAGAAAGCACTTTTTTTAATGAAGCAGGGGTTTTTAATACAGATGTTGGTCTGACTGCTTCATGAGCATCCTGAACATTTTTATTTTTTTTACCTGTAACTTTCTCTTGAGCTATAAATTTTTCACCAAAATTCTCTAAGATATATGCTTTAGCTTCATCTTTTGCTGTCTGAGAAATTCTTGTTGAATCAGTACGCATATAGGTTATAAGTCCAACCGTTCCTTCTTTACCAAGGTCGATTCCTTCATATAGCTGTTGAGCTAAACGCATCGTTTTTGCAGCTCTATAATTTAATTTCCTTGCAGCCTCCTGTTGTAATGAACTAGTGATAAATGGTGGAGCAGGATTTTTACGTCTTTCACTTTTCTTTATCTCAGAAACGGTTAATTTCTGCCCTTCAATACTTTTTAATAATCGATCTACTTCTTCCTTTGATTTTAAATCAGCTTTTTTTCCACCGTAACCATGAAATTTTGCTTCGAACTCTTCACCGTTAGTTGCTAAATCAAGAATAACAGACCAATATTCCTCAGGAATAAAGCTATTAATTTCTTTTTCCCTGTCATTAATTAATTTTAATGCTACGGATTGAACACGTCCTGCACTTAACCCTTTTTTCACCTTTTTCCATAATAATGGACTTATCTTATAACCAACCAACCTATCTAAAATACGTCTAGCCTGTTGGGCATCCACTAAATCCTTATCAATGGTACGAGGCTGTTTAAAGGCACCCTTTATTGCGTCCTTGGTGATTTCATTAAAAACCACTCTGCATTTCTCATTTTCATCAATATTCAAAGCTCTTGCCAAATGCCAAGCAATCGCTTCCCCTTCACGATCAGGGTCAGCAGCTAAATAAACCCGTTTTACTTTTTTCTTTGCATCCTTTAATTTTTTTAGGATTTCTCCTTTGCCGCGTATAGTTATGTATTTTGGGGAGAAGTTATCTTCTATATTTACACCCAATTGACTTTTTGGCAAATCGATGACATGACCCATCGATGCCTGTACTATATATTTTTTTCCCAAATACTTTCCTATAGTTTTTGCTTTTGCAGGAGATTCAACGATAACTAATGAATCCGGCATAATACTTCCTCCCCTATTATTATCACTTCTTCATTTTTTGTAATATTTCCTATTATTAAATAGTAGACTTATTTTTGTCAAATTATCCTTCAATTCTTGTTATCCATTTTTAATGTAAGTTCCACCTGGAATTTGTTTCACTTTTTGCTTTAACTGTAATGACAGTAATATCTCATAAATTTCTGAAAAGCTGAACTCTAAGTGATTAAAGAGATCATCTATATGTATCGGATTATAGTTGATCATTGCCATAACTTTCTGTTCTTTATTATTTAACTTTATTTCTATTTTATTATGTATTTTTCCTTCAAATGATAAATATTTAAATTCCTCAATGATATCCTCGATATTCATAACTAATTTTGCACCTTGCTGTATTAAGCTATTTGTACCAAGGCTTTTATTAGATGTAATGTTGCCAGGAATTGCAAAAACCTCTCTTGATTGTTCCAATGCAAGCTGTGCAGTAATTAATGAACCACTTTTTAACGAAGCTTCTATAATAATAGTGCCTAGGGATAACCCACTAATTAATCTATTCCTTTGAGGAAAATAAGCAGGATGGGGTTTTGTACCAGGTGAATATTCTGATATAATCAACCCCTTTTCTTCAATTTCTTGATAAATTCCTTGATTCTCCTTTGGATACACAATATCAATTCCACTTCCTAACACAGCAATAGTTGCTCCGCTTAAGAGAGAGCCTTCGTGAGCTTTTCGATCTATTCCTCTTGCCATACCGCTTACTATGATAAATCCATGCTCTGTTAGTTCTTTTGCTAATTTTTCTGCAATGATTCTTCCATACTGACTTGGATTTCTTGTACCAACAATAGCAATGATGGGATTATTCAAAAGTGATTGATCGCCCTTTGTAAAAAAAACCCAAGGTGGTTGGTAGATTTCCTTTAGATATGTTGGGTAGTTAGAATCAAAATATGTTATTATTCGTATGTGTTTTTGCTCCCACTTTTTTAATAATTGTAAAAAAATATTTATTTTTTCCGTTTCTAGACTTTGAATTATTATCTCAGCTGTCCGATAATCTAACCCTGCTTGCATGGATAGTTCAAGAGATTGCATCAATAAGATACTTTCCAATGAATCAAGATGAGTAACTAATTTATCAATCGTTTTCCAACCTATACCTTTTAATGTATGTAAATAAACTAACAAATCCCTTTGTTTCATTCAAACACCTCGAATAATATAAAGTACTCTTTCATCACAATATTATTTTGGACTATAGCTGACCTTCACTTCAATTCAACAACTATTAAACAACATCGTGTATCTTGGTGTTCACTTCTATGATATGTATGAAGTTTGCTTTTATTTGATGAAAAGAGGCGTTCTAGAACGCCTCTTCATAGGATGAACTTAATCTTTTTTAGTAATACATTTGTCTAAAAGTTTTTTGTCTTCAAGCACTTTGACTAAGGTTGATCCAATTTCTGAAGGAGTAGGTGCTACTCTTACACCAGCTTCTTCTAGCTTAGCAACCTTGTCCTTAGCCGTTCCTTTTCCACCAGCAATAATAGCACCAGCATGTCCCATTCTTTTTCCAGGAGGAGCTGTTTTACCACCAATAAAGCCTACAACTGGCTTCGTCATATTTTTCTTAATCCACTCTGCTGCTTCCTCTTCAGCCGTTCCACCAATTTCACCAATCATGATAACAGCATAAGTATCTGGATCATCATTAAACATTTTTAATACATCAATAAAGTTTGTTCCGTTTATAGGGTCTCCGCCAATACCTACAGCGGTTGTCTGACCAATATTCCTAGTAGTCAATTGATGCACTGCTTCGTATGTTAAGGTACCACTCCTAGAAACAATACCAACATGACCTTTTAAGTGAATGTAACCAGGCATGATACCGATTTTACATTCATCAGGAGTGATAACTCCAGGACAGTTTGGTCCAACTAAACGAGTTTTTTTACCTTCCATATACTTTTTGACCTTAACCATGTCTAATACTGGAATACCTTCTGTAATACAAACTACTAAATCAAGCTCGGCATCCACTGCCTCCATAATTGCATCTGCAGCAAAAGCTGGTGGTACATAGATAACAGTAGCAGTAGCTCCAGTTTGTTCTTTGGCTTCACTTACAGTGTTATATACAGGAAGGCCTAGTACCTCTGTACCACCTTTACCAGGAGTCACACCTGCAACCATTTTAGTTCCATATGCTAAAGCTTGTTCTGTATGAAACATCCCAGTTGATCCTGTAATTCCTTGTGTAATAACCTTCGTATCTTTATTAATTAATATACTCACTTCTTGCCCCGCCTTTCTATTTAACTAGTTCCACTATTTTCTGTGCACCATCAGCCATAGAGTCTGCAGCGTTAATATTTAAACCGGATTCGTTAAGAATTTTTTTACCTAAATCTACGTTTGTACCTTCAAGACGTACGACTAAAGGACGATCAATGCCAACCTCTTTAGCGGCGGTAACAATTCCGTTTGCAATAATATCACACTTCATAATACCACCGAATATATTTACAAACATTCCCTTTACTTTGTTGTCGGAAAGAATAATTTTGAAAGCTTCTGTTACTTTTTCAGCTGTAGCACCGCCCCCTACATCTAGGAAGTTTGCTGGTTCGCCGCCGTAATACTTTATAATGTCCATCGTTGCCATCGCTAAGCCTGCGCCATTAACCATACAACCAATATTTCCATCTAATGCAATATAGCTTAAATCATACTTTGAAGCTTCGATTTCCTTAGGATCCTCTTCATCTAAATCACGAAGCTCAACTATATCTTTATGACGGAATAAAGCATTGGAATCAAAGTTTAATTTAGCATCTAAAGCAATAACCTGATCATCTTCAGTAACTACTAATGGATTAATTTCAGCTATTGATGCATCTTTTTCAACAAATACTTGATAAAGTCCCATCATAAACTTCACAGCTTTATTTACCAAATGCGCTGGAATATTAATGGCAAAAGCAAGCTTTCGAGCTTGAAATGGCACTAAACCAGTTGAAGGATCTACTATCTCTTTAAAGATCTTTTCTGGTGTTTTTGCAGCAACCTCTTCAATCTCTGTTCCACCTTCTTCTGATGCCATCATAACAACACGATTTGATGAACGATCAACAACTAATCCAACATAATATTCTTTCTTTATTTTGCTACCTTCTTCAATAAGTAAACGCTTAATTTCTTTTCCTTCAGGACCAGTTTGGTGTGTGATCAATGTTTTACCTAATAACTCTTCAGCATATAGTTTTACTTCGTCCAAGTTTTTGGCAATTTTAACACCACCAGCTTTTCCTCTACCACCTGCATGAATCTGTGCTTTTACAACTTTTACTTCTGTTTCGAGTTCCTTTGCTGCATTCACTGCTTCTTCAACAGAAAAGGCAACCTTACCAAAAGGCACAGAAACTCCATAACTTCTTAGTACTTGTTTACCTTGATACTCATGGATATTCATTCTCCATCCTCCTATACTAATGTATACCCCTATCTACAGACAAAAAATAAAAGTATGCAAAAATTACATACATTTACTACTATTCTATAGTATTTGATAAAATCCTGCAAAAAATATAAAAATCACACGTATTTTTTACATTTTTTACTTTATTTTAGTGCTGATATATCATGATACCAATATATTCAGTCATCCCATTATTTGAAATGGTTTGAAATTTAATATCTACTACTGCCATGTCTTTTTCCTCTTTTAACCACATGTTCATTAATTCTTCTAATATTTCTAATTGATTAGCCTGTAATATTTTTACCTGATACATCATCCATTGCTCCTTTTTCTATAAATTATTATTGCATCCCTTATTATTGTACAAAAAAAAAATTCAAATTACATACTTTAAAGTATATTCGCAAAAAATAATGATTAGATAAGTCAAGGGAAAGAGGCAAAAAACAGATTGGATCTACCACACATAAAATATATACACTCGTCGATAAAGCAAATGATCAAAATGCTGTTACTTTGGAAGAACATATTATATTCACATGGAGATGGTGGCTTAGTTTGCTATTGTTTGTACTCCCATGGATTTTATGGGCAAAATATGCAAAGGATCGTTTATTATATGTAGGATTATTTGTTTTAATCATCACTTCCATTTTAATTTTTTGGGCACCGTTTTTGGATTATGGCATTACAAATGGAAGCTAGTACCTTTTATTCCAGCTTATATGCCCTGGGATTTTACTTTATTCCCGGTTGGTGTCATGTTTTTTTACAGTTTTGAAAAAATATGAACCCAATGATAAAAGCCATATTATTTGCAGGTATCACTGCTTTTATTGCAGAGCCCTTTTTTAAATTGGATCGACCTAAATGAACCAGAAGATTGGAAGTATATTTATTTTTTTTTCATCTACATCATTATCTATTTAATTGCCCATTATATTTCAAGGCGTAAAAATTTTGAAGAATTATAAATGACAAGACTTTTCTTTGTAATTTTTTAAAAAGTTACTCTTTATTATTATTAACAAAAAAATCAGAGATGATTTTATTGCTATCATTCCTTAACCTGTATTTATTTACAAAGTCAAAGGTTTTAATATTATATTCATATGCCATCGAATTATTGATAGATATTAATTTGCTGCTATTTATTTTTGTACGATATAAAGTGTTTTTTAAGTCATAAATTTTTTCATTTTCCCCTTGCACATCTATGACCGATACTTCATTTCCAGTGTTTGCCGGTGGATCGTAATGGGAAATGATTAGTTTATCATTAACTTTGAAAATCTTATGAGGAGCTAAGCTTTTTAATGAAACCAATGTTATTTCATTATTTTTTAGATCTAATTCCGTATATTTATCGATTGGACCAGAAAAATCATTTTTAGCAACATTCATTATTAATAGTTTATTATTTATGTTCATTACATCGGTTGGATAAGCAGTATAAGGATTAACGATAGCAGCTAATTTTGTTAAATTTTTATCTAATTGATATATGGTTTGTTTCTTGATGGCAGGATTATCACTAATAACAAAAACATTTTCTTCTGTGGCTATGATTTCTCTTGGTACACTTTGTAAGCTTAAACTATTTATTATCTGGTTATTCGTTAAATTTATTTTAGTAATCATACCCTCATTCATTCTTGTATTATGTATTACATATAAGTAGTTACCACTTACAGTAGCTTTTAGTGGAAAGCTTTTTGTGTTGATATAATGAATAGATTCATTCTTCGTATTAAATACAAGAATACGATGATCTGGTTTATTTGGTATTCCTAGTACTGGAATATATATATTATCTCCAAACTGAGTAATTTGCTGTAATCCTCCGACCTTTAGATCTATTTTTTTTACCTCTTTCCAATCATCAGTATACAGCAGTATGCTACTAATATTTTCAATATTCGAAGTATAAATCACACCATAGTTATAAGTCACCCGCTGGTTATTAGTTAATGACTGATTTGTACATCCAACTAGGAAAATAAGGATTAAAAGAAAGATGAATATGAAATTACTTATTCTTTTTCTTCCCATTTATATTTCTCCTTCGATAAATTTATAAGTTATAGCCTTATCTTATTGTCTCAAAATATATGATAAAGGGGCAAAACGCCCCTTCTTTATTTCACTGAGAATAGATTAAATATGCGTTTGAACTTTCCGTTAAATCAACTGGCCAAACTGCCCAGCCATCATTTAAATCGATATTATATAGCTTGTAAAAGGAATACCAAACCAATTGAGAACAATAAAAAGAGCTATCTTGGTTTATATAAAAGAAATTATAGTTATATGGTTTTCCTTCATAACTAGCAGCTTTTTCGGCTGCTAAGGCGTCTTCTTCAATTGTAGTACCATAAGTAGTTCTAGCTTCAAAATGGCTATATCTTGTTGTCCAATCATTAGGCCAAAAATGGACTCCATTTGACGATGAATCCTTATTCCCAAAGGATTCTACTACATAATAAGTATTATAGACCATTCCTGCATGGCCACCAGCCCATGAAAACAAACTGCTACTACTCTTTCCATCTAATGTAATATAAAAAACACCAGGCCGCCCTGTGTAACTAGAGGAAACAGTTACATCAGTTGATACATTGCTTTTACTAGATAGCTTGGAATCTGTTTTGTCTCCATAATATTTCTTGGCTTTTCTTTGATTCCATTTTTCAGCTAATTGAAGTGTTTTTTTCTGGGCTTTATCAATTTCTTTTAATTGTTCCTTTGTAAATGTGGGATTACTAGATGTTTTACTATATGCAAATGTAGCTGTTGGGAAGGCAATCATTACTAACAATAAAAAGGAAACAACGAACAAAAAAGATTTTTTAAACATAAACTCCCTCCTTTAAGGTTTTAAAAATCTACTCCTTTAAGTATATTTTTAATTTTCCGAATATTACCCTTTTGGGAGAATTTATTTTGAAATGAAAATTACTTTTATTCATTAGTGCGTATTTAAAAGCCGATACAGTTATAATCCGTTATAATAAAACAACTAGTTATTATCATCTAATACTCTATCTAATTGTTTTTTTTAACTTTTATAATACCAATTAATATGATCAAGCTCTGATTCAATTAAAATAAAAGTATCTTTTAATTCTTCAAGATTATCGACTCTCTCTATAACTAAATTAACTGTTGTAATATATTTTTGCGCACTTTCGTAAATATCAGAAATATCAACAGCAATTATTTCATTATTAGAGCCTATTAGTGTACAAAGTCTAACCCTTCAGGTACTTCATCACTAAGGGCATTCATGATCCCCACTTTGAGGTGAATGAAATTTTTATAGCCCATCTCATAGGCTATACATATCCATCACATTTTTAAAAGCAGCAATTAATATCAATTGTTGCTTGATTGTAAAATGAAAACCATACGTTAGGCGTATGGTTCAGGAAAGCTTTAAGCGGGGTATTAGTGTATCCTCATTTGTGGGATATTTAAAAAGGAAAAATAGATTAATGATATATGGCAGACATCCAAATTTAAAGTATTGATATGGAAATAGAAAGTTCTGGTGTAAAGGATTTTATGTGGATACAGTTGGTGAATCTTTCAGTGCCCTTTGAAGGGCTGGCCAGTAACGAAGGCTTTCAGCTGAAGAACAAACCACCCGTTTTCACGGGTGGTTATGATTCAAACTTATTGGCTTGTTCTTTGGTTAATTATATCTAGCCTTAAACATCAATAATTGAAGAAGATAAAGCCACTTTAAATTATTAATTTTTTCTAATAAATTTTAAAAAATAATAAGCAAAATTTAATACTACATATGCAATTATGAGTTTAGGAAGATAATTATGAGTGAATATATTAAAATTTGAAGTTGTATAAGGATTGTTTTTACTTAGACCCCAAAGAACAGGAATGGCAAAAAGTAAAACAATAGATTGTATGAATCTAATGTTAAATTTTTCAAATTTTCTACCAAAAGATGTTCGAGGGATAATATTAACAATCCAAACCACCAAAAATAACCCCAGAAATAACATTGATATGTTCATAATTTATATTCTCCCTATTTATTATTAGTACCAAGGCTTCCATTCGCTTATATTTGTTGATAACGGAATTTCAATAACATGATGTATTACTCCATGGTAACCGCTACTTCTAAAAGGATCGTTTATTTCGTTATACATAGTAGCACATAAAAGTGCTGGTGCTCCTGTATAAACTGATAGGTATAAATTCCAGGCCCCAAGAAGAGCTATGCCACCTAACCAATAAGAACATGAAGATAAATTGTCAAATATCTTTTCAACTTGATATTGACAATAATAGGTTTTATACTCAAATTGATAGAGAATTTCAACTACCTGTCCACAATTATACTGACTACTTTGAATTTCAGATCCATCTTGAGATAATGTATTTTGCCGATACTGTAATCTATATTTATTTACCTCATTTAATATTACTCTTAGATTTTTAATATATCTTGCAGCATTTTGGACACTTAAACCAGCTTCCTCAGCAAATTCTGCAATACTTCCTACTTCTATGCCGGTATTTCTCATTAACATCCTTGATAAATATTTTATACATAATCTTTTGTGATTAATCTTTCACCTCTTTTTTAGCATTATACTTTTTCAAATTAAAATAACTCCTCATTTAGAAAATCCCTCCTATAATCGGGTAAGAAGGAATAAAATTGTAAAGTAGTTAGTGTCAAGAATGATCGCTTTCCAACCACCAACCTATTCGTACTCTATCAACATGACTGACTCAACGAGTATCGTCTAAGGAAACATAGACCATTTTAATTGGCCTAGGTTCACTGATTGTTTGTCAAATCAAGCCTTTTCTTGGTAGATCTACGACTACGTAGTCTGAAGTTTATAATAATAACCAAATTATGGATCTAATTTCCTTGCATAATTAGTTACATCAACCTCATCTTTATCATAAATAAAAGTTCCATTATAAGTATAGTCTTCTTTTTCATGGTCAATTTCTTCTAACTTCTTGATAATGATATAATACTCATTATTAATTACTCAACTTTCGCACCTTAAAAATGTGAATGAATTTAAATAGCTGTAATG
>CAZEQK010000009.1:0-96149 GCA_964514395.1 uncultured Bacillaceae bacterium | reverse complement strand
TAATAATCATAATAAAAAGTATTAATTCATGATTAAAGATCCAAATAAAAATTCCTCCTAACTATTATTTCCTTCCTGTAAAATTATTCAAGAAGATTATATTTAAACAATTTGTTGTAATTCTTTCCCAATAAAAAACTAGGTAGAGGTTGTTTTTACCTAGTTGTCCATCTAAACTCGTTAAATTTTTTATTGTAGTTTAAAAATGACATACCCCAAAAGTATGACCATTTATGTCTAAAAAATCAAAGACTTGTATATTACCATAATCATTAATATCACTAACCTTGACGCCTTTTTCTTTTAATGAGTCATGAGTAGCTTGAATGTCGATTGTATAAAAATTAAACATTGCATGTTTTTTACTTTCATAATCGAAGTCCATTGTCTTAATGTTATATACCTTGACAAGTGTTATCATGGCATGTCCTAATTCTATGTTTGCCTGTCCTTCTATACTGGTATTAACATTAAATGCTGCATAATCACCTTCATTCCACATTAATTTTAGTCCTAATATATCCTTATACCAATTTATTGATTCTTCTATATCCTTTACTGGTATAAAATTTGTATCAATTCTTTTAAATAGCCCCATTTGACAAGCCTCCTTATATCTAATTAATAAACATATTATACCATTCTATTTTGCTAAGATATGAAATTCTTCTAAATATTAAGAAAACTAGGCAGAGGTTGATTTTGCCCAGTTGTCCATTTAGATTCGTTAAATTTTTTGTGATCTGTTTCTCATTTCTTTATCTCTGACTGGTGTTAATGCTTTCAGTAGAGTATTGTAGTTTTTTTCGGTGATTTCATGCATTCTTGGAACGATAGGATATAAATTTTCTTTATCATGCCAGGTAGTGGATAGGGCAACAGGCGCTTCTCTTTGCCATCTTTGTAACCATTCCTCCGGCAATTCACCTTCGCCTAAGCTGGTTAATTGATTCATTTCTAACCAAAGAAGTGACCAGGCTCTTGGCACGACACGCCATATATCATAACCACCTCCACCAACAGCAACCCATTTTCCGTCAGTATATTGATGAGCTATTTCATGGGCGATTTTAGGAATTTCTCTATATGCTTCTGTTGTTAAATAAAGATGAGACAGAGGGTCATAATAATGAGCATCAGCCCCATTTTGTGTGATGATTATATCTGGTTTAAAATAACGTGTTACCTCATTCATGGCCTCTTTATAAACCTCTAAAAACGATTCGTTCTCTGTGAAGGCATCTAATGGGATATTAAATGAGAAGCCATAGCCTTCCCCAACTCCACGTTCATTTACATTGCCTGTCCCAGGGAAAAGGTATCTTCCTGTCTCATGAAGGGACAGGGTACAGACTTCCTTGCTATCATAAAAAGCCCATTGTACGCCATCGCCATGATGTACATCCGTATCAATATAAAGCACTTTTTTCTTATATTTTTTTAAAATATATTGAATTGCGATAGCGCTATCATTATAGACACAAAATCCAGAGGCTTTACCGGCAAACCCATGATGTAATCCACCACCAAGATTTAATGCATGGGTAGCCTTCCCTTCCATTACCATCTCAACGGCTTTTATCGTACCACCAACTAATAATGCACTAGCTTCATGCATATTTGGGAATATCGGTGTATCTTCAGTTCCTAGTCCGTAATGTAAAGCAATTTCTTCTGATAATTCACCATTTCCAGCTTTTTTTACTGCATTGATAAAGGAAGGATCGTGGAAAAGAGAAATCTCTTCATCAGTCGCTATTCTTGGTGGAATCACTTGATCTGATTCAAATGCTTTTAGTGTATTCAATAAATCATATGTCATATCAATTCTTTTTTGATTGAAAGGATGGTCATTACCAAATTTATAACTCTTAAATTTATCGGAATAAATAAAGATGGCATGGTTTTTCATATTGTCATCCCCGGAGTATTTGGCCACAGCACCGTATAGCCTTCATCATTTAAATCCTGAATTACCCCAGCTGGATTCATGGTTTGGATACGAAATACTAATATCTTATAATGACTATCTTTGACATATGGATAAACGAGTACACTATGAATATTGATGTTTCTTTTTCCTATCACCGTTGCGACCTTTGATAAAATGCCAGCCACATTTGGCACCTTAATTTCTATTTGGGAGCCTGGTTGGATAGCTCCTGTAAGCTGAATTAGGGTATGGAGCATATCCTTTTCCGTAATAACGCCTACTAACTTATCATCCTTTGTTACAGGGATACACGCAATCTCTTCTTCATAAAAAATAGCGGATACTTCTTCAACAAAATCGAGGGGATGAACGGTTATAACATCCTTACTCATAATTTGTCCTATTGGATGCCTTAGTTCATCTTTTCTCGTGCTTTTTTGAAAAATGGAAGGACTTGCATCACGAATATCTCGATCTGAAACGATACCTATCACATGATTTTCGTCGTCAACAATAGGGATATGTCTGATACAATTTCGATTGAGCAGCTTTAAAGCGGTCAATATTGTATCGTTCTCCTTTAGAGTTATGACATCCTTTTTCATTATTTCTTCGACAATCATGCTTTCACCCCTTTCATATTTCATCATGTATATCGTTTGTTATTGTTAATACATAAAACGATTTTTAAATCTAATACGATCAAAGTCCTGGACAGATTCCTGTGTAACCCGTTTTCCAATCCGAACCATGAGACAGTTAGCAGGATGGGAGCATATTTCTGGATCATCCGTTGCCATCCACTCTAATCCACCTGCATTCATCATATTTTCCATCAGCTTTCTATACTTCCACACATCAAGCCCCGTACCCTTTAGATCCCAGTGCCAGTAGTATTCCGTCGTGATAATGATATAATCCTCCATCGCGTCATCTAGTATGGAAACCTGTAATAAATTCTTGCCAACCTTCATCCCGCGATAATTAGGGCTAACTTCAATTGCTCCTAATTCAATTAATTCTTCCATTTTTCCTTCAGACCATCTTTCCAATGGATCAGGGTAATGAAAAGTGACATAGCCAATAATGACATTTTTGTCACGTGCAATATTAATCCGACCCTCAGGGAGATCTGCTATTTCCATTAATGCTTCATGCTGTTTTTCAGGTGGTCTAAAGGCAACAAGTCCTTTATCAAATTGATAGCTGGCTAACTGGTCGCCTGATATTGGTCCTTCAATCATCAATTCGCCATCCTTTAATTCTATTTTCTTCGAATAATATTTTTTGTGATGTTCCATCTAGTCACCACCTAAATAAATTAACTTAATATATACTCAGCTTTACCCATATTTTTCTTATTAATTCTATTATACAAAAGATAGTTTCCTTTTAATATAATATATCTTTTATAAATATTTAAAAAATTGTGAATTATTTTTTTTTATAATATAATAAACTTGTAATCTATATAAAGGGGGAGTTCATGTGAAGGTAGAATTACTTCCTCCAGGAGATGGAGAGTATAATCTAAAAAATTATGAAGATGTCTATCAATCTTTTGATTGGAAAGAGTTTGAGAAAAGCTTTTCTTGGTATCATACGGGAAAAGTAAATATGGGATATGAAGCGATTGACCGACATGTAGAGACAGATAAAAAAGATAAAATCGCACTATATTATAAAGATCAACACAGACAAGAGAAATATACCTTTAAAGAAATGATGGACTTATCAAATAAAGCAGGAAATGTCTTAAAGGAGTTTGCACATGTAAAAAAAGGGGACCGTGTATTCATCTTTATGCCAAGATCGCCTGAGCTATATATTTCGTTATTAGGAGCAGTTAAATTAGGAGCAATTGTTGGTCCTTTATTTGAGGCGTTTATGGAAGGAGCCATTCGTGATAGGTTAGAGGATAGTCAAGCAAAGGTTTTAATAACGACCCCTAAGCTATTAAAAAGGGTTCCTGTTAATGAGCTAAGAGATTTAAAGCATGTTGTTCTAGTAGGTGAAGATATTCAAGAAAGCACGATGTATATCGACTACCATTTACATATGGACCAAGCAAGCACAAAGCTTGACATCGTTTGGGTAGATAGAGAGGATGGTTTGATATTACATTATACCTCAGGTTCAACTGGCAAACCAAAAGGTGTTTATCATGTCCATAACGCGATGATACAGCATTATGCTACAGCTAAATGGGTATTAGATTTAAAGGATGAAGATGTATACTGGTGTACAGCTGACCCAGGCTGGGTAACAGGAACCTCATATGGTATATTTGGACCATGGCTATTAGGAGTAACTAACTTAGTGTTAGGTGGTCGCTTTAATCCGAAGTATTGGTATGAAACCATAGAAGAATACAGGGTAACGGTGTGGTACAGTGCACCAACAGCCTTTAGAATGCTTATGGGTGCAGGGGATGATTTGATCGATAACTATAGCCTATCCTCATTAAGACACATATTAAGTGTAGGAGAACCACTCAATCCAGAAGTCATTCGTTGGGGGATGAAGGTTTTTAATTTAAGAATCCACGACACATGGTGGATGACAGAGACAGGGGCGCAGCTTATTGTTAATTTTCCTAGTGAACCGATTAAACCTGGCTCAATGGGTAGACCTATTCCAGGTATTAAGGCTGCAATTGTCGATGATCGTGGTAATGAATTACCACCAAACAGGATGGGGAATTTAGCAATAAAAAGGAATTGGCCATCGATGATGAGAACGATTTGGAATAATCCAGCAAAATATGAATCATACTTCATGCCTGGTGATTGGTATGTTTCAGGTGACTCCGCCTATATGGATGAGGAAGGATACTTTTGGTTTCAAGGTAGGATAGATGATGTGATCATGACTTCAGGTGAAAGAGTTGGCCCATTTGAAGTAGAAAGTATACTATTAGAGCATCCAGCTGTCGCAGAGGCTGGTGTAATTGGCAAACCAGATCCCCACCGTGGAGAAATTATAAAGGCATTTATTGCATTAAAAGATGGGATTGAACCAACAGAAGCGTTAAAAGAGGAGATTCGTGGCTTTGTAAAACAGGGATTGGCAGTCTATACTGCTCCAAAGGAAATCGAATTTCGTGATAAGCTACCAAAAACTAGAAGTGGCAAGATTATGAGAAGAGTACTAAAGGCTTGGGAGCTAGAATTACCAACAGGAGATCTATCAACAATGGAGGAATAATCTTTCTAAAATTTTTTAAATTTAATAAGTTTAGTTTGAAGACAAAGTCTGCAAAATAAGAAATTAGACAATTTCTAAGCGTAGAAAAATCGGCGGACTGAGCATACACAGAGGTACTCGATGGCCAAAGATTTTGATAACAACATCGAAATAGGCAATTTGTCAACATTCTCAGCCCAAATAAAGCATTTGGGTTTTCTTTTATATTAATGATAAAATAATCATGATTAAAACTAACTTAACGGAGGAATCCCATGGTAAACAAAGACAGATTAATAAATCAATTTAAAGAATTAGTGATGATTGATAGTGAAACAGGGGATGAAAGGCAGATTGCTGATTATCTTTTATTAAAATTCAAAGAGCTAGGATTGGATGTAGTAGAAGATAATTCCATGAAATATTCTGGTCATGGTGCTGGCAATATCATTGCAACAATAAATAAAAATAGTAATCAAGACGATTTTCATTCCATCTATTTTACCTCTCACATGGATACAGTGAAACCTGGAAAAAAAATCCAACCAAAAATAAAGGGAGAATATATTGTTTCTGATGGAACAACCATATTAGGTAGTGATGATAAAGCTGGAATAGCAGCAATATTGGAAGCTTTATTATTATTGAAGGAAAATGAAGTAACCCATGGCAATATCCAAATTTTAATTACTGCTGGAGAGGAATCAGGCTTAAAGGGATCAAGAAGTCTACAGAAGGAATTGATTGACGCTGATTATGGATTTGCTTTAGATAGTAATGGTCCTGTTGGAAATATTATTATTGCGGCACCTACTCAAGCTAAAATAAATATTGGTGTCAATGGGAAATCGGCTCATGCTGGGGTAAATCCAGAGGATGGGATTAGTGCAATTCAGGTGGCTAGTCATGCCATTTCTCATATGAAACTCGGAAGAATTGATCATGAAACCACAGCTAATATAGGTAGCTTTAAAGGTGGAGTAGCCACAAATGTGGTATGTGATCGAGTAGATATCTTAGCTGAGGCAAGAAGCTTAAATGAGGAGAAGCTACATAAACAGCTAAAACAAATGGAGGAGGCTTTAAATAAAGCTGCACAGCATTTTGAAACAACTATAGATTTTGATTATGAAATCATGTATCCTCCATTCCGTTATGATGCAGGTAGTACCATCGTCAAGGTCGCTGAAAAAGCAGTTCAAGCGATTGGTAGAAAACCAAAGCTAGTAGAAAGTGGAGGCGGAAGTGATGCCAATGTCATGAACGGATATGGCATACCAACAGTTAATTTAGGTGTTGGCTATGAAAAAATTCATACTACCTCTGAGAGAATTTCAATTGGAGAAATGTTAAAAAGTGTAGAGCTTGTAGTAGAGCTAATCAAGCATAGTAAAAAATAAGTTTGGAAAGCTTATCATGCAATAACCTAATAGCTGGGGGTTAACTATGGATATTTTGCGTATTAACATGGAGGATTTGTCAGTAAAAAAGGACCAAAGTCTTCAATATGATGGATTAGGAGGTAGGGCATTGACCTCAAAAATTATTCACGATGAGGTCCCTCCAACATGCCATCCATTAGGTCCTTTTAACAAGCTAATTATTGCAAATGGTGTGCTAACAGGATCTGGTGCATCAAGTGCTGATCGCTATTCAATTGGTGCGAAAAGCCCATTAACTGGGGGAATTAAAGAAAGTAATGCTGGTGGTGTAACTGGACTAAAGCTTGGGAAATTAGGGATTAGAGCACTTATTTTTGAGGGATTTAGAGAAGATTTTAAAATTATTCATGTATCAAAAGAGGGCATAGCCTTTCAGGATGCCAAGCCAATCCTAGGCAAGGAGCTTACTGAAGCAACGAAATGGCTGAGGGATACCTACGGAGAACATGTATCTGTCTTACTAATTGGTATTGCTGGTGAACAAAAAATGAATCTAGCAGCTATCGCAGGACAGGATAAGGATGGTCATCCAACCCGTTTTAATGGGAGAGGTGGTCTGGGTGCGGTTGCAGGTGCAAAAGGGATCAAAGCGATTGTTTTAGATGATACAGGTGTGGAAAAGAATCAACCAAAGGATAGAGATAGCTTTAGAACAGCAATGAAAACATATCATCAGTGGTTAATGGAGACACCTGGAACTGCAAAGGTATTTCCTGAGCTTGGAACAGCAGGTCTAGTAAAAACAACCAATGCATTAGGTGCTCTTCCTACAAGGAATTTTTCAACAGGTTCCTTTGAATATGCTGATAATATATCAGGTGAAAAGCTAAGAGAAATGATTTTGGAGCGAGGGGGAGAAGGTACGCCTACACATGCTTGTATGCCAGGCTGTATCATTCGCTGCTCTAATGTATATGTGAATAAAGCTGGTAAATTAGTCACCTCACCTATCGAGTATGAAAATATTGGCTTGCTAGGTTCAAATCTAGGAATTGGTGATTTAGACGATATCGCAGAGATTAATCGCTTAGTTAATGAATACGGGTTAGATACGATTGAAACTGGAGCTTCATTAGGTGTTATGATGTCCCAATCTGTTATGCCATTTGGAGATGTAGAAGCGGTTATTCATGCAGTTAAGGAAATCAAAGCTGGTACTCCTTTAGGAAGAATATTAGGGAGTGGAGCTGAACTTATTGGAAAAATATATGGAGCATATAGAGTGCCAACTGTTAAGGGGCAAGCGATGCCTGCCTATGATCCACGAGCAATCAAGGGGTTAGGTGTCACCTATGCCACCTCTCCAATGGGTGCAGATCACACAGCAGGGCAAACCATACGTGCACAATTAGATCATCATTCACCAGAAGGGCAGATAAAGGCTTCGAAAAATGCCCAAGAAACAGTTATCATTTTCGATTCTTTAGGGATGTGTTATTTTGGAGCTAGTGCTGTTCAAGGTCGTTTTGACATCATTGCAGAATTAATATCAGCTTATACAGGACAACAGGTTACCGAGCATTATTTAAAAAATAATGCATTGGACACTTTACAGCTAGAGCACCAATTTAATCGGAAAGCTGGGTTTACCAAGGCACATGATCGACTTCCAGAATATTTTTATTATGAAATGAACGAGGCTAGTCAGACGGTTTTCGATGTGCCTCAAGCTGAACTTGAGGCAATAGGAGTCGAAGGGGATGATCGTTAATATCCAATCAAATATTCCCTATCTATTAAACTTAAATGGAGAACATCATATAGAAAAAGCTACGATAATAAGTGATTTTCTTCACGAAAAAGGGGTCAAATGGGATGAGGATGCTTTGGTTGTTTTAAATGGGAAAATATGCGATGGAACGGAACATTTAAAGGAAAATGATAGCATTCAATTATTAATACCAATTGCTGGGGGTTAAATGGGAGGAAGCAAATGAAATTATTAACTTTTAAAGAGGAACACTATTTAAAGCTTGGATTAAAAACAAGTAAGGGTATTATTGATGTTGAAAAAGCGGCAAAACATTATCAGATGGATGTACCTCATCATGTTGAAGAACTATTTGAGAATGATGATCACAGTGCATCTATTTTATATGAACTTGAAAAAAAAGTGCTATCTGAAGGTTTTGCATTTTTGGAAGAAGCGGATATTACCTATGGGCCAGCCATTCCCAATCCAGGGAAAATTGTCTGTATCGGTTTAAATTACCGAAAGCATGCAGAAGAATCAAAGATGGCAATTCCGAAATATCCAATATTATTTAATAAATTTAATAATGCGATCGCAGCAAGTGGAGATGAAATTGTGCTTCCATTCAACTCTACAAAGATAGACTATGAGGGAGAATTAACGATTGTTATTGGTAAACGAGCAAAAAGAGTGACGAAGGAAGAAGCAAATGATTATATTTTTGGGTATACGGTAGCAAACGACTTATCCGCACGAGATTTACAATTTCGGTCACAGCAATGGCTATTGGGTAAGAGTTTAGATGGATTTGCTCCTGTTGGTCCATACATCATTACAAAGGATGAGATCGACGATCCGAAAAATCTAACCATTAGGACCTATGTAAATAATGAGGTTAGACAAGACTCAAACACGTCGGATATGATATTTGATCTCTTTGAAATCATTAGCTATGTTTCTGAGCATATGACATTAGAGCCAGGGGATATCATACTTACAGGGACACCAGAGGGGGTTATGATGGGTTATCCAGAGGAACAACAGGTATGGTTAAAGAATGGCGATATCGTTACTGTAGAAATAGAAAAGCTAGGTAAGCTAACAAATAGAATGATAATGGAAAAATAGAAGGAAGAATATAGAACGCAGCATCGAATAAAACACAATGGAGCGGTCAAAATGAAACAAAAACAACAATCAAATCAGTCAATCTTAACAAAAGGACAAACCTTTCCAATAACAATAAAACGTCTTGGAATTAATGGTGAAGGGGTAGGCTTTTTCAAAAAAAAGGTTGTGTTTATAGAAGGAGCCTTGCCAGGTGAGGAGGTTGTTGCTGAAGTGAAAGTGGCAACACCTACTTATACACTAGCAAAAATAAGACGTATTCGAAAAAAATCGCCTAATCGAATACAGCCACCATGTCCAGTTTATGGAGAGTGTGGAGGCTGTCAGCTACAGCATTTAAATTACGAGGGTCAGCTGAAAGAAAAAGCAGACATCATTAGGCAATCCTTTGAGCGTTATACAAAAATCTCTCTTGATACCTTAGAGATTTATCCAACAATTGGTATGGACGATCCGTGGCATTACCGGAACAAAAGTCAGCTTCAGGTTGGAATAGGGGATGGTCATGTCATTGCCGGACTGTATCGACTAGATTCCCATCAACTTATTGATATCACGGAATGTATGGTACAGCATCCTGAAATCAATCAGGTTACAAAAGGGGTTAAGGCAATTCTAGAGGACCTTCAAATCCCGATTTATAATGAACGGAATCGAAAAGGCATTATACGGACGATTGTAACTAGAATTGCTCTTGATACCGGTGAAATTCAATTAACGTTAGTAATTGCCAAAAAAGAGCTTTCAAAACAGGATTTGATTGTGTCTGAGATTAAAAAACGTTTACCACAGGTGACTTCTATTTTTAAAAATGTCAATACAATAAAGACCTCAGTAGTTTTTGGAGAAGAAACCATTCTATTAGCAGGAAAGGAGACGATTGCCGAAAACCTTGGGAAACTGTCCTTTGAATTATCGCCACGGGCTTTTTTTCAATTAAACCCCGAGCAAACAAAGGTATTATATGATGAAGCAAAGAAAGCTGCAAAATTGACTGGCAACGAACGAATCGTTGATGCATATTGCGGTGTCGGCACAATCGGTCTTTGTTTAGCAGAAGGAGCAAAAGAAATTCGTGGAATGGATACGATCCCATCGGCGATTGAGGATGCTATTCAAAATGCAAAAAATCATGGTGTGAAAAACGCAACGTATACGGTTGGAAAAGCAGAGGTGCTTATTCCAAAATGGCAAAAGGAAGGCTGGAAAGCGGATGTAGTTGTCGTTGATCCGCCACGTACAGGACTTGATGAGAAGCTTATCGATACATTGTTAAAAACAAAGCCAAAACGATTTGTTTATGTATCATGTAACCCATCGACCCTAGCCAAAAACGTAGATCGTCTTAGCGAATTGTACAAAGTAGAGTACATACAACCAGTTGATATGTTTCCACAAACAAGTAATATAGAGTGCGTTGTATCGATGTATTATGTAGGGAAATAATCTACCTTTGATTCTAATCCCCCTTCTTTAACTTAAATGACTGCATCAAGGTTTCGTGCATAAAACTTAGTTACAATAGGTGGTTAAAGGGTACGTTATCGTACCCGTTGTAATAGAGAAAACTAACAAACTAACGAATAGAATGTATAATAGAACTAAGAATATCATGCAGGCTATAGAGATTATAGAATGATTGATACTATAAAATATTTATGTAGTATAGATCGTTGATTATTATCAACGATTTTTTTTATTGACATGAGGAAAGGTAAGAAATATACGATCCTGCTATTCAGAAATTATCAATAAAATTGGAATAAAAATGAAACCTTCTATAGATGGTTACCGTCTCAAACATGAAGGAGGGGAGTATATGAAAGCTCGTCTTATTGTCCTTATCATAGTTATCCTTATAGTGTTGAGTATGGGAGCTTGTTCAAAAAATGATATTCACAAAGAACCACCAAGCATAGTAGAAATCGTAAAAATGAACCCATTCTATTCATTCATGGGAATGTATCGAGGAATATTTGGAGGATGACATCTAACAATATATAGAAGAGACAAAGGATGAAAAGGGTATGCCTTTTAGGTAAACAAGGCTTTGTTGAAGGTTTGCCTGGGAATAAGGTTTATCCGCCTCAACCTATGGTTTCTCAGATGAGATATGTATTAGAACAATATAGGGACAATGGCGAAGAATATGAAGAATATATAATAGCAAATGCAGGTCATTCGCCACATATCGAAAACCAAATGTCTTTTATGATAAAGTAAGTGATTTTCTTAATAGATATGCTATAAAATAAAGAAATTTTTTTAATAAAGGAATATCAAGAGTTTGATGAAAAAAAATCTACTGAGTTACAGTAGATTTTTTTCAGGTTGTAGACTAAGTTTATAATCTGTGGCTTCTGATTAGAGTAGATTTTATTTTATTTTATTGCATAACCTTTATGACTGATACATATTCGTGTAAATAGAGAAGGAGGGAATAGGGATGATTGCTTGGGCGATTGGAACAGTACTGGACAAAATTGAAGAAACAGAAGCAATACAAGTATTGGTTGTAGACACGATAGATGGAAAGAAAAAAGCTATTCACTATTTAAGCTTTCATTCACCTCTATCAGTAGGGGATAAGGTTTTGCTTAATAGAACAGCAACTATTCTTCAGCTTGGAACAGGAGGGTATGATTTTATTGTTACCCCACTTAATAATATTTTTGCGAATACAAACCAAAATGATGGGCATATCATGAAACTCCGTTATACACCCTATCAATTTTCTGTACAATCATGTGAAGAACAGGGAAGTAAATATCATGATGTTTTTAAAGAGGTTCATCTGTTAAATGGATTACCAGTCGTGCTTGGTGAACTTCACAGTATGCTTCCTATCGTCATTTCCTTATATCGTCAATTAGAAAGGAAGCATCATAAAAAAAGAAGTAGAATTGTTTACATTATGACAGATGGTGCCTCACTACCGATAGCCTATAGTAGGCATGTCTATCAATTAAAAAAATTAGGACTACTAGATTATACCATCACTATAGGTCATGCTTTTGGGGGTGATTTAGAGGCGATTAATATCTTCACAGGGTTAATTGCCGCAAAATATATCTATCATGCTGATTTTGTTATGGTTTTAATGGGCCCTGGTATTGTTGGAACAGGAACTTTATTAGGTCATACAGGCGTTGAATTAGGGATAAATATTAATGCAGTAAATGCGTTAAAGGGGTATCCAATCACTATCGCTAGAGCTAGTGAAAAGGATAAAAGGAAAAGACACAGAGGAATCAGCCACCATACAATTTCATGTTTAAAGCATGTAGCTCAGACAAAAAGTATCATTCCTTATCCAAATTATTTTAAGGAAAAGTACCCGGAAGACTTTCAACAAGTGGAGAACGATATAGGAACTTTACATCATTTAGATTCTGTGATTATCAATCAAGCGGAAATAAAAAAATTTATAAGTAATTACCCATATAAAATAACAACAATGGGTAGAACAATAGATGATGATCCTTTGTTCTTTCATTTTGTGGCAAGTGCTACCTATTGGTTATTTGAACATCTATCGGAATAAACTTAAATATTCTTTTACAGTAAGGCTTTTACTTGATAATTCTTTCAGCTTTGATTTAATTTCCCACACTTTACCGGCCAATTTTAATTGATTATCAGTTCTTATTACTTTCATCTTATATCCCCCTCATGTAAAATTAAATTTGATATCTGCTTTAATCTATGAAAAAGATGGACAAGTTATTACAATTTTATTGAAAGAAGTGATAAAGATGGAAAAAGACTTATTTGAAAAAACAATAGCAAGTAAAAATGTATATAACGGCAAAATAATCAACGTGAGTGTCGACACTGTGCAACTCCCTAATGGAAAGGAAGCAAAGAGGGAAATTGTAAAGCACCAAGGAGCAGTTGCTGTATTAGCCATCTCACCTGATAATAAGGTCATCCTAGTGAAGCAATATCGAAAACCAGTTGATAAAATGATGATAGAAATTCCTGCAGGAAAATTAGAACCAAGTGAAAAACCTGAAGTATGTGCAATAAGAGAACTACAGGAGGAAACAGGCTATATAGCTAAAAATGTCACCAAGATTTGTACATTTTATACATCACCAGGCTTTTCTAATGAAGTCATTCACTTATTTAGAGCTACTCACTTAGAAAAAGGTGCCGCGATGCCAGATGATGATGAATTTGTAGAGTTTTTTGAAGTAACGATCGAGGAATTACGGAAATTGGTTGAATCAGGAGAAATTATTGATGCAAAAACCCTAGTAGCCATACCATATATACAATCAGAGTTAGAGAGTAATAAATAGTCATGAAGCACTTTTTTGCAGACTTACACATTCATATTGGAAGCTCAGTACAAGCTCCAGTAAAAATAAGTGCTTCAAAAGACCTGACCTTTATTCGTATTTTAGAGGAGTCTTATCATCATAAAGGGCTAGATATGATTGGAATTATTGATGCACACTCCCCGTACGTACAATCTGAAATCTCTGATTACATGAAAGCTGGTATGATTAAAGAACATGATGAAGGAGGACTATTATATAAGGATTTAGTCGTCATTCTAGGAACAGAGATAGAAATAAAAGAGAAAAATCGAGGGTCGGCACATTATTTAGTATTCTTTCCATTTTTTCATGATATGGTTCATTTCACCTCATGGATGAAAAAATACATGAAGAATGTTTTTCTAAGCTCTCAGCGTCTTTATGTATCTACGAGAGAGCTACAACACGAGGTCAAAGAGAGAAATGGATTATTTGTACCCGCTCATATTTTCACACCACATAAATCAGTATATGGGAAATGCTGCGATAAAATGGAAGAAGTATTAGATTTAAACTTAATTGATGCAGTTGAATTAGGTTTAAGTGCTAATACGATGATGGCTGATCGCTTGAAGGAATTAAATAGATTTCCATTTTTGACGAATTCAGATGCCCACTCACTACCAAAAATCGGTAGAGAATACAATAAACTGTGGATGAGGTATTCATCATTTCAAGAGCTGAGATTAGCTCTAAAAAATGAGGATAATAGGAAGATAGTTGAAAACTTTGGTTTGGATCCATTACTTGGGAAATATCATAAGAGTAGGTGTATTGTTTGTAATCAGCTTATTACAGATTTGATTTGCGATTTTTGTGGTTCGACGAAAATAGTGAAGGGTGTTTCAAATAGAATTGATGAAATTGCTAATTTTAAAAATCCACAGCATCCCAATGGCAGGCCATCCTATATCCATCAAGTTCCTTTGGAATTTATGCCCAAGCTAGGACCTAAGACACTCGAAAAGCTACTCTCTTATTTTGGAACGGAGATGAATATATTACATCAAGTTTCTAAAAAAGAGTTGGAGAAAGTGGTTAGTAAAGAATTAGCTGAAATAATTATTGCTGGTAGAAATGGTGAATTAGAGATACAAAAAGGAGGTGGAGGGGTTTATGGCAAAGTTTTAAAATAGGCCGACATAATCTATACTTGTCCATCATAAGATTAATTAGGACAAGGAGGAGGGTATGTCGTGAAAAGAAAAAAAATAAATAGTCATTTACAGAACTACATGAAGGAACATGTAACTTTATATATTTTTACTATTATATTATTTATGATGGGTGTTATTTTTGGATCATTTGTCATATATTCCTTGTCACCAAGTCAAAAACAAGAGTTAATTTCTTATATCAGTAATTTTTTATTTGGTATAGGTAAAAATGGTTTGCAAGGCACTAAGCTAGCTTTTAAACAAATATTTTTTGATAATTTAAAATATCTTGGTATCATCTGGTTTTTAGGGCTATCAATTATCGGTATGCCATTAATTTTCTTAGTTATCTTTTTAAAGGGGTTCTTAATTGGTTTTACTATATCTTTTTTTATCTCTCAATTACATTGGCAAGGCTTCCTTTTATCATTAGTTACTATTGTCCCTCAGAATCTATTGATTGTTCCAGTATTAATTATTGCTGGTGTGTCAGGAACACTTTTTTCCCTTTCTCTTATGAAAGGAAGGGGAAAGAATAAAGCTCTATCTTCTCAGCAGACATTTACTTCCTACTCGATGTTAATTCTTATTTTAGGTGGTATTATCTTTTTTGCCTCATTATATGAAGCATATATCACTCCATATTTAATGAAGCTAATTAGCACTTATTTAATTAAATAATGATGTACCACCTTTCTATTGATTTTCATATGATTATCAATTAAATTGACATTAATATGTTTGCATTTTATAATTTAAGTAGAAAATAGAGGTGGTACATGATGGAGAAGCGTATTGAAGAGATTAGGCAATTATTGCATACCTATAATTTTAAATTGACACCTCAACGAGAAGCAACGGTTCGAGTATTGCTTGAAAATGAAGAGGACCATTTGAGTGCTGAGGATGTTTACCTTTTCTTGAAAAAGAAAGTACCTGATATTGGTCTAGCTACTGTTTATCGGTCATTAGAACTATTAAGTGAGCTAAAAATAATACAAAAGGTGAATTTTGGGGATAATGTTGCTAGGTATGAATTTAGTACAGAAGGAACCGATCACCATCATCATCATTTAATTTGCTTAAAATGCGGGAAGGTAGATGAGATAGACGAAGATTGGTTAAACCCGATAGAAGATAAGGTCGAAGAGCAATATAAATTTAAGATTATGGACCACCGCTTGATTTTTCATGGAATATGTAGTGAATGTTTAACAGAAAACGAGGAGTAAAGATATCAATATATAAATAAGTAAACAGATGTATGGTAGGATAATTTACTTAAAATAAGTAGAAATATTCTAAAAAATACATCTTTTTAACTTTTGGTTATAAATATATCGAAAACACAAATTAAGTGGTAATATAGATGGTGTAATAATCTCATTTAAAATAATAATATCTTATTTAAGGAGGAAAAATAATGCGTATCGGTATTCCAAAGGAAATAAAAAACAATGAGAATCGTGTAGCGATTACACCAGCTGGTGTACAAGCCTTCACTAATGCTGGACACGAAGTATTTATTGAAACCAATGCAGGTTTAGGAAGCGGTTTTAATGACGGAGATTTTAAACTGGTTGGAGCTAACATTTTAAATAATCCAAAAGAAGTATGGGAAACTGCAGAAATGGTCATGAAAGTTAAGGAGCCATTACCTACTGAGTATCAATACTTTCGTAAGGGATTAGTATTATTTACATATTTACACCTTGCTCCGGAACCAGAATTAACAAAAGCATTAATTGATAATGAAGTAATTGCTATTGCTTATGAAACAGTACAACTAGAGAATGGATCTTTACCATTACTTACTCCGATGAGTGAGGTTGCAGGTAGAATGTCTGTTCAAATAGGTGCACAATTCCTTGAGAAACCAAAAGGTGGTAAGGGCGTATTATTAGGAGGAGTCCCTGGAGTACATCCATCAAACGTCACTATTATTGGAGGAGGTATCGTTGGCACTAATGCAGCAAAAATGGCTATAGGTCTTGGTGCAAATGTCAGCATTGTTGATTTAAATCCTGACCGTTTACGCTATTTAGACGATATTTTCCAAGGTCATATTAATACTGTCATGTCTAACAGCTATAATATTGCTGAGGCTGTAAAAAATGCAGATTTATTAGTAGGAGCTGTGTTAATACCAGGAGCAAGAGCACCAAAGCTAGTAACAGAAGAAATGGTCAAATCAATGACTCCAGGCTCTGTTATTGTGGATGTTGCTATTGATCAAGGTGGATCAATTGAAACGATTGACAGAGTAACGACTCATAGTGAACCAACCTATGAAAAACATGGAGTTGTTCATTATGCTGTTGCGAATATGCCAGGTGCTGTAGCGAGAACTTCTACTTTTGCTCTAACAAATGTAACCATTTCTTATGCTCTACAGATTGCGAATAAGGGGTATGAGAAAGCTATTATAGAGAATCACGCTTTAGCTAAAGGTGTTAATGTAATCAATGGTCACGTAACCTATGAAGCAGTAGCGAAATCCTTGAATTTAGATTATGTACCATTACAACAAATTATAGGTTAATATATTACTAAATAGAAAGATATATTATAGGACTGTTATCAATAGGTAACAGTCCTTTTCAGTGTGTAGACAATATGTAATAGTCCTTTTTTACTCTAACAATTTCATAAGCTTTAATATTACTAGAAAATTAAGCATAGATATAGATAAAATTAATTTTGTAGTAGGGATGAGATAAATTGATTATTACAATAAAAAAATTAGTGGAATGGGTAATATTATTAATCTTTTTTTTATTCCTTACCCTGTTTTTGTACCAAGTCCTATTTACCATTCAGTATTATATCGACCCAATGGAGAATAATAAAAAACCTATTGGTAAATCAATAAAAGTAGCAGATATGAATGAGAGATCAACAAGCCTGAATAGTGAAGATCTTATCGATCGTTTAAAGATCTTTTATTGGATAGGAGAATAAATTTCTTTTTTTATGAAGGACTTCCTCTATATATGTTGAATAGATAGATTAGGAAAAGAGAACTATATTAAAGGGGAATTATATAGATGGGTAAGTTAGTAGAAGAATTTATTCATTATCTAACCGTAGAAAAGGGACTTGCTAATAATACATTAGATTCTTATAAACGAGATTTAACCGCTTTTTATCAATTCATCAAAAAAAACTATGCTAATACACCAATTATTCAAACCAATAGAACCCACATTATGGCATATTTAATAAATTTAAAAAATAATGGTCGTGCAACAACCACTATTTCAAGAAATTTAGCATCAATCAGATCATTTTATCAATTTTTACTTCGTGATCGACATATTTTGAAAGACCCATCACAAAACTTAGAGTCTCCTAAAATAGATAAACGCTTACCGAAGGTGTTAACAATCAATCAGATTGATGACCTATTACAGATACCTGATACAAGTAATAGTGCTGGATTGCGTGATAAAGCTATGTTAGAATTATTATATGCAACTGGTACTAGAGTATCAGAGCTAGTCTCATTAAATGTTGAAGATTTGAATTTAAAGATGGGTTTGGTAAAATGCTTTGGGAAAGGGTCGAAGGAGCGAATTATTCCACTTGGTAGCGTAGCGATTGATAGTATTAACACCTACATAAATAATGGTAGGATTAAATTATTAAGAACAGACACAGAGAATGCCCTGTTTTTAAATCATCATGGAAGAAGAATAACACGTCAGGGATTTTGGAAAATCATTAAAAAATACGCCAAAATGGCAAATATAAGTACAGATATTACTCCCCATACACTGAGGCATTCCTTTGCGACACATTTGCTTGAAAATGGAGCGGATTTAAGGTCTGTGCAAGAAATGTTAGGGCATGCTGATATTTCAACGACTCAAATTTATACCCATTTAACAAAAGCAAAACTAAAAGAGGTTTACACCAGGTCTCATCCGAGGGCGTAATAAGAAAGTAAAAGGTGAATAGGATTCACCTTTTATTTCAAGATCAGTTGTCTGACATCAGTCATCTAGTGAAAAGGCTAATTTTTTAGTTGTTACTAGACGCATAGGTTGAAAAAAACAAAAAAATAATCATTTTTGTAGTCTTAGGAGGAATTTCAAAATGAAACAATTTAAGAGGGTAACATTAATTGTATTAGATAGTGTAGGAATTGGTTCTTTACCAGATGCAGATCGTTATGGTGATGAAGGAACGAATACAATTGCAAATATTGCAAATAAAACTGGTGGTTTGTATACACCAAATTTAGAGAAAATGGGACTTGGAAATATTTATCCGATAAAAGGGGTAAATGAGATGGAAGCTCCGATTGCTTCTTACGGAAAAATGAATGAGGTATCAATAGGTAAGGACACAATGACAGGACACTGGGAGCTAATGGGGTTAAAAGTAGATATACCCTTTAATACCTATCCAGACGGCTTCCCAGATAAATTAATAAATGAATTTGAAAAAAAAATAGGTAGAAAGACGATTGGAAATAAACCAGCATCGGGTACGGAAATAATAGTAGAGCTTGGTGAAGAGCACATGGAAACTGGAGCAGTTATCGTTTATACTTCTGCAGATAGTGTTTTTCAAATTGCTGCCCATGAAGATATCGTCCCAATTGACGAATTATATCATATATGTGAAGTAGCAAGGGAATTAACATTAAATGATGAGTTTGCCGTTGGCAGAGTTATTGCAAGACCTTTTATTGGCAAACCAGGTTCCTTTGAACGGACTCCAAATAGAAGAGATTATTCTGTAAAACCGCCTGCAAAAACAGTGATGAATGAATTAAAGGCTAGCGATTACGATTCAATTGCAGTTGGTAAAATCTCAGATATCTACTCTAAAGAAGGAGTAACAAAAGCCATTAAGACAAAATCCAACATGGACGGTGTAGATAAAACGATAGAAGAGTTAAAACAAGAGTTTAACGGGTTATTGTTTACGAATCTAGTTGACTTCGATATGCTTTACGGCCATAGACGCAATCCCGAAGGCTATGGAAAGGCTATTGAAGATTTCGATTCAAGACTACCAGAGTTATTTGACGCATTAGGTGAAGATGATTTGTTAATTCTTACGGCAGATCATGGTAATGATCCTACCCATGTCGGTACAGATCATACAAGAGAATATGTACCATTAGTGGTTTATAGTAAAGCATTGCGTGGGGGAGTTAATTTAAAAATTAGAAATACTTTTGCTGATATCGGTGCAACAATTGCTGATAATTTTCAAATCAATTTACCAAAGTACGGTATTAGTTTTTTAGGAGAATTAAAATAGGGGGTAAATAGGTTGAACTTAATTAATATAATAGAAGAAGCAGCACTTTTTGTGATATCAAAAACAAAGGTGACTCCTGAAATCGATTTAAGTAAGTATAAATTTACAGGTCTTGTTCGCGGTATTCTAAAAGAGGTGACTTTATCATGAGAATGGTAGATATTATATTAAAAAAGCGTGAAGGAAAAGCGCTAACTACTGATGAAATCAATTTTATCATTGATGGTTACGTGAAAGGAACGATCCCTGATTATCAAATATCTGCCTTTACGATGAGTGTTTTTTTCCAAGGAATGAACGAAAGAGAGACAGCAGATTTAACCATGGCTATTGTATATTCAGGTGAGCAAATAGACCTGTCACCAATAAAAGGCTTAAAGGTTGATAAGCATAGTACTGGTGGAGTAGGGGATACGACTACGTTAGTCCTTGGGCCACTTGTAGCAGCAGCAGGGGTTCCTGTAGCGAAGCTTTCTGGTAGGGGCTTAGGTCATACAGGTGGAACGATTGATAAGCTTGAATCAATTGAGGGATTTCATGTGGAAATTAGCAATGATGATTTTATCAAACAAGTCAATCAAGTGAAATTAGCAGTAATTGGTCAAACAAAAAATCTAACTCCAGCGGATAAATTGCTGTATTCACTTAGAGATGTTACAGCTACCGTTGATTCCATTCCTTTAATCGCTAGTTCAATCATGAGTAAGAAAATAGCAGCAGGTGCAGATGCCATCGTATTAGATGTAAAAACTGGTAATGGTGCATTTATGAAAACACATGAGAAATCCTTCGATTTAGCAAAGACGATGGTAGATATTGGAACATTAACAGATAGAGATACGGTAGCTGTTGTAAGTGATATGGATCAGCCACTTGGTTATGCCATTGGCAATGCACTAGAGGTATTAGAAGCTATAGATACTTTACAGGGTAAAGGACCAAAGGATTTAGAAGAGCTCTGTCTGACATTAGGCTCTCAGATGTTGGTTTTAAGTAATAAGGTTAAAACAGTAGATGAAGCCTACAGTATGTTAAAGGAGATCATCGTTTCTGGTAAAGCGTTAGAAACCTTTAAGCAATTTGTTGTAGCGCAAGGTGGTAATCTAGATATGATCAATCATCCTGAAAAACTACCACATGCAAAAACAATTGTTGAAGTAATCGCCAATGATAGTGGGTATGTGCATAGAATTACTGCTGAAGAAATTGGTTTAAGTGCAATGCTGTTAGGTGCTGGAAGAGCAACAAAGGAATCTGTTATTGATCTAGCGGTTGGAATCAAATTGAATAAAAAAGTTGGAGATCGAGTGAACAAGGGAGAGGTACTTGCGACTTTACATGTAAATAATGAAACGAATTTACAAGAAGTAGAGAAAAGGGTATTAACTTCATATGACATTAGAAAAGCTGAGAAGGAAAAGGTACCATTAATTTTTGGAATAGTAACAAAGGATGGAGTAGAAAAATTTTAGAGAAATTACTATCCTATAATAGATGATTCAAAAGGCTGTAAACATGATATGTTTGCAGCCTTTTTATAGATCATTATGAAAAATACAATATTTTAAAAAGGTTGGAATATTTCTCCTTAATAAAGGAACAATAAGTATAGATATTACTATGTAAAAAAGGAGAGACGGATTTATGTTTAAAAAAAGTATGATCTTTTTACTTATTTGTATGCTTTTCATGTCTGTTATAGATATTCCAAAAGTTGGTGCTAAGGAGATTGATTTAGTACCAAATGCTAAATCGGCTATTCTGATTGATAGCGATACAGGTACTATTATCTTTGAGAAAAATAGCAATAAAAAGCTTCCACCAGCAAGTATCACCAAAATCATGACTATGCTTTTAATTATGGAAGCCATTGATAATGGAAAAATAACATTGAAGGATAAAGTAAAGGTGAGTGATTATGCCGCATCGATAGGGGGGTCACAAATCTTTTTAGAAGCTGGGGAAGAAATGACAGTAGAAGATTTATTAAAAGGTATCGCTTTAGCATCAGGAAACGATGCTTCTGTGGCATTAGCAGAGTATATAGCTGGATCTGATGAATTATTTGTTGAAATGATGAATAAAAAAGCAAAGGAGCTTGGATTAAAAAATACACATTTTGTTAATTCAAACGGTCTACCAGCTGAAAATCATTTTTCGTCTGCCTACGATATCGCCATCATGTCTAAAGAGCTTCTAAAATATGAAAAAATAACAAATTATACAGGTTTATATCAAGACTATTTACGAAAAAATACATCGAATCCCTTTTGGCTTGTAAATACAAATAAATTAGTTAAATTTTATCAAGGTGTCGATGGTTTAAAAACTGGCTACACTAGTGAAGCAAAGTTTTGTTTAGCAGCGACAGCAAAAAAAGGCACATTTAGAATTATTGCAGTTGTGATGGGTGAACCAAATACAAAAACAAGAAATAAGGAAGTGACACAACTATTAAATTATGCCTTTAGTCAATACATTAATCAAATATTGTATAAAAAAAGTGAAAAGATTACAGCAATTGAGATAAGTAAAGGTAAAGAAGAGACATTATCTTTAATTGCTCCACAACAGATTAGCTTACTTATGAAAAAAGGAGAATCATCAGATAACTATGAGCAAAAAATAAATTTAAACGGAAAAGTTACTGCTCCTGTAAAAAAAGGAGAAGTATTGGCAAATATAGAGATCTTTAAGGATGGGGAAAAAATGCAAAGCGTTCCTTTAATTGCAGAAAAGGAAATAAAAAGAGGAAACCTATTAGATATGTTGAAAATAGCAATGAAGCAGTTTACCTTTGCAAATAATTTGAAGTAGATAGTACAAAATATTATTATTTTCGACATCGAGATGCCGCATGTTGTTACGGTTTCTCGATTTTTTTGTTCTTTTGTCGACAAGCAGGAAATGGAAATAGAAAAGAAGAATAGACAAGATAAATGGCTGTGTCTCATTTATTGAGCACATAGAAAGGGAAGAAGGAGTGAAGATAAAATGAGCTTAAATATTTCACTAGAAGTTGAAAAAAGTACACTAATCGTTAGATTAATAGGGGAACTAGATCATCATACATCAGATATGGTTAGGGGGAAAATTGATACTGAATTAATGAAGGGTATCGCAAATAATCTTTTATTTAATCTTGAGCAGCTTTCTTTTATGGATAGTTCCGGTTTAGGTGTATTGTTAGGTAGGTATAAAAAGGTTCGTCAGCTAGAAGGAAAAATGTCTATTTGCTGTGTTCAACCAAACGTATATAAAATCTTTGAATTATCTGGAATGTTTAAAATCTTGACTGTGTTTGAAAGTGAAAATGAAGCCATCAAATCATTGGGGGTGGCTTAAGTGAATCAAAATTTTATGAAATTACAATTTTCAGCGAAGTCAGAGAATGAATCCTTTGCAAGGGTGGCCGTTGCTTCTTTTGTGTCACAGGTAGATCCAACACTTGAAGAAATAAACGATATAAAGACCGTGGTTTCAGAAGCAGTAACAAACTCTATCATTCATGGTTATGAAGAAGATATAAACGGAATGATAACAATAACTGTAAATATGATGAACAATGAGGTAGAAATAACGATAGAGGATCATGGTAAAGGGATAGAGGATATTGAACAAGCAATTCAGCCGTTATTTACAACAAAGCCTGAACTTGAAAGATCTGGAATGGGTTTTACCATCATGGAAAATATGATGGATCATATGTCTATTCACTCTACTATGCACGAGGGTACAAAGGTTGTTTTAAAAAAACGGATTAAATTAAATAATCACGTAAATTAGGGGTGATGACATGGAATTTGATATAAAAAATAGTCATCATTCTTATCTTGGGGATAAGGAAATAAAAGAATTGATTATAAAAAGTCAAAAAGGAGATGAATCAGCAAGAGATCAAATTGTTAATAGCAATATACGACTAATTTGGTCTGTGGTTCAACGCTTCTTAAATCGTGGTTATGAAGCAGATGATTTATTTCAAATAGGTGCAATCGGATTATTAAAAGCAGTAGACAAATTTGACATGTCCTTTGATGTTCGATTCTCAACCTATGCAGTGCCAATGATAATAGGTGAAATACAACGGTTTATAAGAGACGATGGAACTGTCAAGGTTAGCCGATCTCTAAAGGAAACTGCCAATAAAGTTAGAAAGACAAAGGACGAGCTGTCAAAAACCTTAGGGAGATTGCCGACGATTAAGGAAATTGCTGAAAAATTGCATATATCTCCAGAAGATGTTGTATTTGCACAAGAAGCAAATAGAGCTCCTAGTTCCATTCACGAAACCGTCTTTGAAAATGATGGGGACCCGATTACTTTAATGGATCAGATATCCGATGAATCACAGAATAAATGGTTTGACAAGATTGCTTTGCAGGATGCAATCCGGAGTTTAAATGAACGAGAACGATTGATTGTTTATCTAAGATACTTTAAAGATCAGACCCAATCAGAAGTAGCTGAAAGGTTAGGGATATCTCAGGTTCAGGTATCACGGTTAGAGAAAAAAATATTATTAAATATAAAACAGCAGTTAGAATAGACCCATGGGTCTATTTTTTTTTGTCGCTTTATTGAATGGCTTTTTTTTATTGAATCATACTAAGGAAGTAGAGAGATGTAGGAGGCGATGATATTGCTCAAAGAAATTATTTATCTTCGATTACGTAACCGTCACTTTGTGACACAAGGCGAAACAATATATCTTCGTCAAATTTCACAGATTATTGCTCCCGATGATTATGAAAATGAAATAAAGAATTTAGCTATTTATAAAGTAAAGAAAAAAGATAAACATCTAATCGTTATTGATGTGATGCAAATAATAAGGGCAATTAGGGAAGAATACCCTAAAGCAGATGTGAAAAGTATTGGAAGCCCTGAAATAATTGTTGAAATCGTCTCAAAAAGCATGAATAAAAACCCAAGCATTTTATCCATCGCCTTTGTTTGGATCCTGCTCTTTATCGGTTCAGGATTAGCAATCATGAATTTTCACCATGATGTGAGTATGTTAGAGGTGCAAAGACGACTTTTTTACTTAATTACTGGTGTAAAAAAAAGCAAACCTCTTTTATTACAGATTCCTTACTCTTTTGGTATTGGTATTGGAATGATTTTATTTTTTAATCATGTCTTCAAGAAAAAATTCAACGAAGAACCAAGCCCATTAGAAGTAGAAATGTTTTTATATCAAAAAAACTTAGATAAATATGTCGTCTTAAATGAAAACAAAGAGAATAGGAAAGATCAATAATGGAAGTCATGATTCAAAATATTAGTATTGTAATTATTGGATTAGCATGGGGCTTGGTGGTTGGTAGTGGATTTGTTGCGTTTATTACCGTATTAGATATTGTACCTAGGCTAGCTCAGTTGATTAAAGGATTTAGTTATATCAAATGGTTTCAACGGGGATTAATAGCTGGGGTAATATTTTTTACAATTATTGACTTAAGAGGGCTCGCTTTTTCTCTCCCACTAATTATCGCTGTAATAGTTGGTTTATTTTCTGGAATGTTTGTTGGAATGCTGGCAGCTGCTTTGACAGAGGTACTAAATGTTTTACCCATTCTTGCAAAACGCCTCAACATGGTAGATGCCATCTTATTTTTATTAATGGCAATGGTGCTAGGTAAGGTAGCAGGTTCCTTATTTCATTGGATTATTTATGTACAAAAATAAAGAAGATAGAGGTGTAAGATACATGCCATCAACTGGAAAGAAAAGAAAAGAGAATGAGAAAAAGAGAAAATACCAACAGATGACTATGCAAATGCGGCCAAAACCACCTGTGCTTTTAAACAGCATGAAGGCATTTATAATAGGGGGGGCTATAAGCCTATTTGGCCAAGCTATTCAAAATATCTATATTAACTATTTTGGATTTTCAAAAGAACAAGCTAGTAACCCAACGGTTGCTACTTTGATTTTTTTATCAGCATTGCTAACAGGTTTAGGTGTCTATGATGTAATTGGACAATTTGCTGGAGCTGGTTCAGCGGTGCCTGTGACAGGCTTTGCAAATTCAATTGCTTCAGCGGCACTTGAGCATCGTTCGGAGGGTTTAGTATTAGGAGTTGGCGCAAATATGTTTAAGCTAGCTGGTTCAGTCATTGTTTTTGGAGTGGTTGCTGCATTTGTAGTAGCGCTAATAAAGACCTTAATAAAACTAATTTAAGACAATTAAGTATTGATATGAAGGAGGAAGTAACTTGGGTAAAAAAATTGGTAGAAGCACTTGGGAGTTTACTCAAGTACGTATATTATCAAGTGCTGTTGCAGTTGGACCTAAGGAAGGTCAAGGCCCATTAAGTAATGATTTTGATATCATCCATGAGGATCTATATATAGGACAGGAAACCTGGGAAAAAGCAGAACGAAAATTATTTGAAGAAGCATTAGACCTGAGTATTGAAAAGGCAGGCATTACTCAGGATCAAGTTAATATCATGATTGCTGGTGATTTATTAAATCAAATTATTTCTGCTTCTTTTACAGCTAGCTATTCTCAAATTCCCTATCTTGGTGTTTATGGTGCTTGTTCTACTTCGATGGAAGCATTATCTTTATCAGCATCATTAATTGAGGGTGGCTTTGCTGATTATATTATATCTGGATGTAGCAGTCATAATGCAACAGCGGAAAAACAATATCGATATCCAACGGAATATGGAGGACAAAAGCCACCTTTTGCACAGTGGACAGTCACTGGCTCAGGTGTTGCAGTAATCGGTAGAGGGCTTATAGGACCTAAAGTCAAATATGCCACGATTGGAAAGGTTATAGATATGGGTTTAAAGGATCCTTTTGATATGGGTTCAGCAATGGCTCCTGCAGCAGTAGATACAATCATTCAACATTTTAAAGACACGAATAGAACACCAAATGATTACGATCTAATTGTAACAGGCGACTTAGCGGGAGTAGGATATCCAATTGCTAAGAAAATGCTTCTCGAACAAGGATATGATATGTCACAGGTTTATAATGATTGTGGCTTAATGATTTATAGTAAGGATCAAAAGGTCTTTGCAGGAGGAAGTGGATGTGCTAGTAGCGCCTCTGTCACCTATGGACATATTATTAAGCAAATGAATCAAAAAAAATTAAATAAAGTATTAGTAGTTGCAACTGGTGCACTACTAAGTCCTATTTCATATCAACAGGGAGAGTCTATTCCTTGTATTGCACATGCTGTTGCTATCGAGAATGAGGTGGTTGAATAATGGGAACGTATTGGGCTGCATTTTTAGTTGGTGGGTTGATTTGTGTGATTGGCCAATTATTAATGGACTTAACAACAATGACACCTGCTCATGTGATGAGTGCACTGGTTGTTTCAGGTGCAATCTTAGATGGATTAGGTTTATATGAACCTTTAATAAAGTTTGCTGGTGCGGGTGCTACCGTACCAATCACTAGCTTTGGAAGCGCATTAGTTCATGGAGCATTAGCAGAAGCAGGAAAACATGGTCTAATCGGAATTATTACGGGCATTTTTGAGGTTACCAGTGCCGGTATATCCGCAGCTATAATTTTTGGGTTTTTTGTGGCTATCATTTTTAAACCAAAGGGATAATTCAGGTGATCATTGATGAATAAAAAGAGAGTGATTTTTATAACAGACGGAGATAAAATTGCCAAACATATCATTGAAGAAGTAGCGGAAAAAATAGGGGGTCGCTGTATTTCACATTCTGCTGGGAATCCCTCCCCTTATACTGGTACTGAACTGACAAAGATGATTATGGAAACACCTTATGATCCCGTTTTAATCATGTTTGATGACAATGGACAAGAAAATAAAGGAAATGGGGAAGCTACGATGGAATTCGTAGCAAATCAGCCTATGATTGATGTTATCGGAGCCTTAGCAGTAGCATCAAATACACAGTTAGTTGATGGTGCGATGATAGATTTTTCGATTGATTATAGTGGTCGCGTTGTAAGAAGTAGTGTAAATAAACAGGGGAATACTGTAGAAGGACCACTTAGAGTATACGGTGATACAGTAGATATTTTAAATAGGTTAGATATTCCAGTGATTGTTGGTATTGGTGATATTGGGAAAATGGGAGGACATGATCATATCAAGCGGGGTGCACCTATAACCTTAAAAGCAGTTGAATCCATTTTGAATTGGGGTGAAAAAAATGAAGAAAAACATGAAACTAAAACAAGCTGGACATGATAAAAAAGCAAGGACTGATAATTCAAATAATGTCAGGCAAAACAGCAATAAGCAAGATAAAAATGAAGATGTTTATATAAATAATGCTGATGGGAAGCCTGAACAACCCACGGAAGAAATCGATACAATGGAGGAAAAGCTTATTGAGACTATTAATATTGATAAGCATATAGAAAAAAATAAAAAGATAATAGATGAGCGACTAGGTATTGGAGAAAGCTTTGATATGGTTTGTCGTGATATGAAATTTGGTAATAAAGCCTTCGCTTTATATTTTATAAATGGATTTGCAGATGCAGATATTATGACAGAAATATTAAAGGAATTAGCTAAGCTGAGAAGAGAGGAACTAGTCCCCAATGTATTAAAAAAATTATTAGAAACCTATGTTTCCCATATACAAGTCACGTTAATAAAAACGATAAATGAAGCAAGTGATATTGTTCTTTCTGGACAACTGGCCATGTTTATTGATATGCAAGAGGAAGCAATCGTGATTGATGTTCGTAAATATCCTGATAGACAACCTGAGGAACCAGATACTGAAAGAATCGTTAGGGGGTCAAGGGACGGATTTGTCGAAACTCTACTTGTCAATACTGCTTTAACAAGAAGACGAATACGTGATGAAAGATTAAGAATGGAAATACTACAGGTTGGCATTCGTTCTAAAACAGATGTTTGTATAGCTTTTTTAAAAGACGTAGCGGATCCTGGTTTGGTTGATATAATAAAACAAAAATTAAAGGAAATAGATGTAGATGGACTCCCAATGGCTGAAAAAACACTTGAGGAATTTATAATTGGGAGAAGCTGGATGCCATTTCCGTTGGTTCGGTATACAGAAAGACCAGATGTAGCAGCTGCTCATCTATTAGAAGGACATGTGCTTCTTTATGCCGATACATCGCCAAGTGTTATTATTACACCAACTACCTATTTTCATCATCTACAGCATGGGGAGGAATATAGGCATACCCCTATTATCGGCACATATTTAAGATGGATTCGCTTTTTTGGTATCTTTATTTCTATCTTTCTACTGCCTTTGTGGTTAATCTATGTGATTGAACCTGATTTGCTACCAAAGGCCTTTGAATTTATCGGTCCCAAAAAAACGTCTCAAATCCCTATATTCTTTCAATTCATAATTGGAGAAATTGGAATTGACTTGATGAGAATGGCTGCAGTTCACACTCCTTCACCCTTAGCTACAGCTATGGGTATTGTTGCTGCCGTATTAATTGGTCAAATAGCCATTCAGGTCGGTTGGTTTGTACCAGAGGTTATTCTTTACCTTGCAGCAGCAGTAATTGGTATGTATGCGACCCCTAGCTATGAATTGAGTCTTTCAAATAAATTAGCAAGAATATTCCTATTAATAGTAACATTTTTGTTTAAAATTCCTGGATTTATGTTTGGTTTGGTTATTCTTGTTGTACTATTAGTGAGTACTCGCTCCCTAAATACGCCGTACCTGTGGCCATTTATACCATTTAATTTTAGAGGATTGATAGGAGTCCTACTTAGACAGCCTGTCCCTCATATGAATAAACGGCCAAGTATCGTTCATCCTCAAAATCAAAATAGGCAGCGTAAGTGAGGAAAACGATTGAAAAAATAGCTATTATGTGTTATATTCACTAAATATTTAAGTGCAAATCCTCATCATAATCTATGGTGAGGTAGAGGTTGCAAAGACTATCAGTAGCATTCTAGAAAATGGCATTGATGAAGGAATGTGAAAGGGGTTTTTGCCGAAGGATTAGTAGTGCCATACTATGATTCCTGGGTCGATATTGAATAAGTATCGAACTGTCACTGGTATTAGTACTAGTGTTGTGCTATCTCAGATAAGATGAAGAGGATTATTTTTTGTGCTCCTTTTCATCTAACAAAAAGAGGAGGAACAAGTTGTGTATTTAAGAGGGAATAGTCGTGTTAATGAACAAAATCATTTAGAAATTGGTGGAATGGATACAGTTGATTTGGCTGAAAAATATGGAACACCTTTATATGTATTAGATGAAGCAGAGGTTAGAAGAAAAATGGGGGAGTTTGTAGATGCATTTAAATCCCATGGAAGAGACTTTCAAGTTGCCTATGCAAGTAAAGCATTATGTACCATGGCATTATGCAAGATAGCTAATGAGGAAGGTCTCTCCCTAGATGTGGTATCAGGTGGAGAGCTTTATACTGCTTTAAAAGCAGGATTTCCTCCAGAGAAAATACATTTCCATGGAAATAACAAGACATATGCAGAAATCGAAATGGGTATTAAAGCCAATATTGGAACCTTTGTTATAGATAATTTATATGAAATAGAATTAATAAAAGCAATAGCAGCTCAATATAAAGTAAAGGTTGATGCGTTAATCAGGGTTACACCTGGAATAGAAGCACACACCCATGAATATATCCAAACAGGTCAAACGGATTCTAAATTTGGCTTTAATTTAGTAGAGCCTGCCTTGGAAGCGGCTAGACTAGTAGTTAGCTCAGAACATATAAACTTAAAAGGTTTTCACTTTCATATTGGTTCACAAATATTTGATATGACTGGATTTGATAAAGCGATTGAAAGAATTGCTGAATTTTATAGTGTTGTTCAAAATGAGCTAAAAATATCACTACCAATATTAAATACGGGTGGTGGATTCGGCATAAGATATACGAATGAGGATCAGCCATTAACGATTTCACGTTATGTCTCATCACTCAATGAAGCGATAGAAACTCATTTTTCTAAAAGAAGTATGGATATTCCTGAAATTTGGGTTGAACCAGGACGTAGCATCGTTGGAGAAGCTGGAACAACCTTATATACAATTGGTTCTAATAAACATATAGAAAATATAAGGAAATATATTGCTGTAGATGGTGGAATGATGGATAATCCTAGACCGGCTTTATATGAAGCTAAATATGAAGCAGCTGTAGCAAATAAAATGGTATCTGATCATAAGGAGCTTGTATCTGTTGCTGGAAAAGCATGTGAAAGTGGAGACATGTTAATTTGGGATATTGAACTAAGTGACCCTAAAGCTGGTGATATTTTAGCTGTATTTTCTACTGGAGCATATAATTATTCAATGGCAAGTAATTATAATCGTATTCCAAGGTCGGCTATGGTCTTAGTGAAGGACGGTAAGTCCGATCTTATTGTTGAAAGAGAGTCCTATAATGATCTAATAAAGCTTGATAAAATACCTGATAGAATGAAAAAATAGAAAAACACTAGTTTTTCATAAAAAAATATTATAGACTTTAGGTAAAATGTTTAAGGTAGGGAATTTTATTGTCATATCAAATTAAGCTAGAAGCATTTGAAGGTCCATTAGATTTATTACTACATCTTATCGACAAAGAAGAAATGGACATATATGATATTCAAATAGCAAAAATAACAGATCAATATTTACAATACGTTCATACCATGCATGATTTACAGCTTGATGTGGCAAGTGAGTTTTTAGTGATGGCCTCTACTTTGTTAGCTATAAAAAGTAGAATGCTATTACCATCTCATGGAGATCTTGGGGATTCAATGATAGATTTTGATTATGATGAAGAAGATCCAAGGGATCAATTGATAAGAAGATTAATAGAGTATAAAAAATACAAAGAATTGTCTAATCATTTAAAGGATTTAGAAATTGATAGAAGCAAAATATATACTAGATCTCCCACCAATTTAACTCCTTATATTGAACAAAAGGAAGAGAATCCTGTTGAAGGAATAAGCTTGTATCATTTAGTAGATGCTTTCGAAAGAGTATTGATAAAATATTCTTATAAAGATCCTCTAACAAAGGTTGAGAGAGAAGAAATCTCAGTCAAGGATAAAATGGCACAAATCATTGGTTTGCTAAAAGGTGAAAATGGGATTATTTATTTTTCTAAGCTCTTTTTTCCTAATCTAGTAAAATCAGAAGTGGTTGTTACATTTTTAAGTATTTTAGAGCTAATGAAACAAAACCTCATTTTCTGTGTACAATCCCAAAGCTTTGGGGATATTGTTATTCATTACACACCAAAAGAGGGAGGGGAAAATATTGAATTACAAAAAGATAAAAGCAATAATTGAGGGTTTACTCTTCGTTGCTGGAGATGAAGGGATAGATGTAAGACAATTAGCTACTGTAACGGAATTGGAAGTAGAAACGATAGAAGATATTATATATGATATGCAAGGAGATTATAAACGTAATCAGCGGGGTATCCAAATTATCCAAATTGCCGATACCTATATGTTTACTACCCTTGCAGAGCATGCTGAGTATTTTGAGCGATTAGCCTCATCTCCTACTCATTCGACTATTTCGCAGGCTTCCTTAGAAACACTGTCGATTGTTGCATATAAACAGCCAGTTACAAGGGCTGACGTTGAGGAAATTAGAGGAGTAAATTCAGATAGAGCGATTAGTACTTTAATAAGTAAAGGTTTAATTAAAGAAGTTGGGAGAATGGAAGTCGTTGGTCGCCCGATACTTTATGGAACTACAAAGGAATTTTTAGATTACTTTGGTCTAAAGAGTTTAAAAAACTTACCGCCACCATCAGATATTGATGTTAATGAAGAAGAAGATTTATTATTATTCTCTTAAAAATCGTCAGGATAGACGATTTTTTTTTAGTTTATCACTCCCGGATATAAGATCAACTAACATTCAGGTATTTCATCTGAATGAAGTTTCACATAATGGAGAACAATACCAATAAATGGGGTGATGCTACATGGCTTGGTATTGGTATCTGTTTTATTTATTTTTTGCTTTGATTTCTTTTGTTCTGTATTCCGAAATCATCGTAAATATAATCATTAATAAAAAATCAAAAAATGATTTTATAGAGATTCATATCTGGTTATTCTATAAATTTATTCATCTAAAGAAAAAAATTCCAATGGTTCTATTTGAATCAATGGAAGAAGGTATTAAATTCAAAAGTGAAACAGTAGGAACAGGTGTAGGGCAAAAAGCAAAAAAGGATCGTATTTCTCCTAAGAAGGTAAAAAAGTGGCACAAGCAGTTTTATGAAATACTAACAAAAATTCATGATTTTTATTTCGAAATAAAAAAACTGTTAACTCATGTTAAGCTTGAAGAGTTTAAGTGGGTATCAATGATTGGCACGGGGAATGCAATGGAAACAGGAATAATGACTGGAATGATGTGGTCTTTTAAAGGGATACTTTTAGGAATTATTACCAAGTATGTGGATTTAAAGAAAAAACCTTATTTAACAGTGGATTCCGACTTTCATCATAAGGTATATAATAGTCGATTCGAGTGTATATTAAAAATAAGAGTAGGGTATGTTATATTAACAGGAATACGTTTATCAATAAAGCTTATTAAGGGGGCAGTGAAAAATGGCAGGAGAGCATCCTATTCAAGGATTAATGAAAACAGCTATGGAAAATATTAAGGAAATGGTCGATGTAAATACGATTGTTGGTGAACCTGTTGAGACCCCAGAAGGTAGTGTAATTTTACCAATATCAAAAGTTGGCTTTGGATTTGCTGCTGGTGGAAGTGAATATAGTGTTGAAAAAAGTCAAAATGACAAAGAGTCAAATCAAGATGAAAAACCTTTTGGTGGTGGTAGTGGGGGTGGAGTCTCTATAACACCTGTAGCATTTTTAGTTGTTGGTAAAGAGGGTGTTCAATTATTACCTCTTGACTCCCAAACACATATATATGAAAGGATCATCGATCTTGCACCACAAGTTATTGATAAGATTCAACAAGCCTTAAAGCCTAAAAATAATCAAACATCGACTTCAGACGCCCATGATCATCAACATATACCCCAATAGCAAAGGGGAAAGACGATAGATTTATTGGTAAAAGCGCAGAAACATGCGCTTTTTCATTTCAATAAAGTCCATTCATACCAAATAAAGCTTATGCATATAAATAAAATAGACAAGTTAGGAGGATCATTTTGAAGTTGATTAAATTATTTAAAAATGCTTTTATAATTATTTTGTTTCTTTCTCTCGTCCCTTTGCCATTATTAGCAAAAGGGAATTCGAATAATGATATGAATTTAAGCGCAAAAGGAATAGTTCTAATCGATGTTAGCACTGGACGTATTCTATATGAAAAAAATCCAGACTTAAAAATGAGAATAGCAAGCCTAACTAAAATAATGACTGCTATCGTGGCCATAGAAAATGGTGATTTAGAAGATAAAGTTATAACAAGTAACAGGGCATATGGAGTCGAAGGTTCATCAATCTATTTGAGAAAAGATGAGAAGTTATCTTTAGAAAATATGCTTTATGGATTAATGCTAAGATCCGGTAATGATGCTGCTGTTGCTATTGCTGAGCATATTGGTGGTTCATTAGAGGGTTTTACTTACTTAATGAACCAAAAGGCTTCCTATATTGGAATGAATCATTCTCATTTCATGAATCCCCATGGATTAGATCATGTAAATCATTATTCTACACCAAGAGATATGGCTAAGCTAACTGCCTATGCCTTGAAAAATAATACCTTTAAAAAAATTGTGGGAACAAAAGTAAAAACAGCCCCTTTAGCAGGAGAAAAATGGGAACGTAAATGGTACAACAAAAATAAATTACTAACTAAATACCAATGGGCAGATGGAGTGAAAACAGGATACACAAAATTAGCAAGAAGATGTCTTGCATCTTCAGCAACAAAAAATGGTGTGCAATTAGCTGTTATTACTTTAAATGATCCTGATGATTGGAATGATCACATGAAGCTGCTAGAATATGGATTTAATCAGTTCAAACATGTGAAGTTAATTCAAAAGGGTGAGTATATAGGAGAGGAATATAAAAATTACCCTCTATTTACGAGCAGTGATTTTGTTTATTCATTAAAAGAAGAAGAAGAGAGTCAAATAAAGCAAAAAATTAATTTTTTAAAAGAAGATGAAATACTTAGCCATACAGTGGGGAAATTAGAGTTTTATTTAAAAGATAATTATATTGGTAGCATACCTCTAGAAATTAAAGATAATAGTAATTTTTAAAAAATCCGCTCTTTAATAAATATGGGGAAGGAGAGCTAGGATTGGTAAATATGATTTGGTTTCTATTGATTTTTATTGGCATCATAACCGCAGCGATGCAGGGGAATTTAGATGTGATTAATCATGCTGTTTTTGAAGGTGCTAAAACTGGTGTTACGATAAGCTTTGGATTAATTAGTATTTTGGTTTTTTGGTTAGGAATAATGAAAATTGCTGAAGAGGCAGGATTATTGAAAATGGTCAGTCGTTTATTAAGACCAGTCATTTATTGGCTTTTTCCAGAAATCCCTCATGATCACCCAGCATTAGGATATATTATATCAAATATGACAGCAAATATTTTTGGATTAGGGAATGCAGCGACACCCATGGGTATAAAAGCAATGCAGGAGCTTCAATTGCTGAATTATGATAGAGAAATAGCCACACCAGCAATGGCTACTTTTTTAGCATTAAATACTTCGAGTATAACGATCATCCCAACAACTGTTATTGCCATTAGAATGACGTATCATTCAGCAATGCCTACAGAAATTGTAGGGACAACAATATTAGCGACAATCTTTTCAACAATAAGTGCAATCTTATTAGACAAATGGTATAGGTATAGATATCGATAGAACCGGATAGATATATATAACGGGGAGAGGTGTTTAAGATCCATGGCTAGTTTGATTTCCTCCATTTCTTCATGGATTATTCCTGGATTAATCAGTTTAATCTTAGTGATGGCCGTTTGGAATAGGGTACCAGTATTTGAAACATTTGTGGATGGTGCAAAAGATGGTTTTTCAACAGCTGTTCACATCATTCCGTACTTAGTAGGAATGATGGTAGCTATTTCTATTTTTAGAGAATCAGGGGCATTGGAAATTCTAACAAGTTTATTAACTCCTTTTTTTAATATCATTCACTTTCCTGCTGAGGTATTTCCTTTAGCAATTCTTCGGCCAATCAGTGGTACTGGAGCTTTAGCGTTAACATCAGATATTATAGCGACCCATGGGCCAGATTCTTTTTTAGGAAGGCTAGCTTCTACGATGCAAGGAAGTACTGATACAACATTGTATATCGTTACTGTATATTTTGGTGCAGTTGGTATAAAAAAAACTGGATATGCAATTAAGGTAGGACTGTTTGCAGATTTTATTGGCATTATTGCATCATTAATCATTGTTTCCTTTTATTTTTAAATGAGCATTTGCTCATTTTTTTTATTAGCTAAATTTTGTTTGTTTATAATATACTAAAATGTATATAATGATATTTTGGATAAAAGAGAAGGTGCTTTCATGGAAAGACTACAAAAGGTGATTGCAAATGCGGGGATTACATCGAGGCGAAGGGCGGAACAAATGATTTTAGATGGTTTAGTAACTGTAAATGGTCATACAGTTCAAGAGTTAGGAATTAAGGTTGATCCCAGTCTCGATGATGTTCGGGTAAATGGAAAAAAAATAAAAATGAACAACAATGAAATAGTTGTATTATTTAATAAACCAAGAAAGGTTATAACGACGATGGAGGATCCACAGGGTAGAGAAACGGTCATTGATTTAATCGATATATGTGAACGCGTGTATCCTGTTGGTAGATTAGACTATGATAGTGAAGGCTTATTGTTATTAACGAATATTGGGGAGCTTGCTAACCATTTGATGCATCCGAAATTTGAAATAAATAAGATCTATGAAGTCATCATTAGTGGAATCCCATCGGAAGCTGAGCTTAATAAATTGCGAGAAGGTATTGAGCTTGAGGAAGGAAGAACTTCTCCAGCAAGCCTTAAGATAATTAGCAAAAACCAAAAAAATCAAGCTAAGATTGAGGTCATTATTCATGAGGGCAGGAAACGACAGATACGAAGAATGTTTAAGTACATCAATTATCGAGTAATAAATCTTAAACGGGTAAAATATGGCTTTCTTACATTGGCGGGTGTTCCAGTTGGTAGCTTTCGTCTTTTATCAAAAGATGAGATTTGCCAATTGAAAAAAGCAGTTAAATTAACTTGTTAACATTTTTGATGATAGTAATAAGAAAAAAAATCATATAAAATAATACATAATAAGAATCAATTTTTAATGGTGGGGTGAAATAGTGGCTGACAATTATCGAATATTGATTGTTGATGATGAAGATAGAATACGGAGGCTATTAAAGATGTATTTAGAACGAGAAGGATTTGAAATTGATGAGGCTGGAGATGGTATTACCGCATTAGAAAAAGCAATGCAAATAAATTATGACTTAATGATTCTTGATCTTATGCTTCCAGAAATGGATGGCATTGAAGTTTGTCAAAAGGTTAGAGAAATAAAGTCAACACCAATTATTATGTTAACGGCTAAAGGGGAAGAGACGAATCGAGTACAAGGTTTTGAAGTTGGTGCTGACGATTATGTGGTAAAGCCCTTTAGTCCTAGAGAAGTAGTTTATCGCGTAAAAGCAATTTTGAAGCGTGCCTCGGCAACAGCATATTTAGCACCGGATACAACAAGAGCTAATAATATCATTGTTTTTGATGAGTTAGTGATAGAACATGATGCCCACCGTGTTACCATCGAAGGAAAAGAAATAACCCTCACTCCTAAGGAATACGAATTGTTATATTATCTTGCAATATCACCAGATAAGGTGTTTAGTAGAGAGGATCTATTAAAGGACGTATGGAATTATGAATTTTTTGGTGATTTACGTACCGTTGATACTCATATAAAAAGATTAAGGGAGAAGCTAAGTAAAATATCTGAGGATGCAGCTAAAATGATAACTACGGTATGGGGTGTTGGTTATAAGTTAGAGGTGCATAAATAAGTGTTATTTCGCAGTGTAGTAGGAAAACTATGGATAACTATCATAGTGTTAGTGTCTGCAATTTTTCTTTTTCTTAGTATTTTTTTAATTGAATACTTTGACCATTATTATTACATGGAACAGTCCAATCATTTGTTAAATATAGGAAATAAAATATCAAATATACTTGAAGATTACAATAATAAAGACAGTGCTATTACGACCTCGATGGAGGTAGTAAAAACCATTGATGCGAATTTAGTGATTGCCCATCTAGACAAAAATGGAGATTTTATTCCGATTAATGCTTTGTTTACTTCTGATCAATTAGCACGTATTTATGCTAACAAAAAAAATATTGTTCGATTAAATGATCAATTCTATAAAGATTTTATTACATTTAGTAATGCTAATGACATACTTGCATTGGCAATACCAATCTATGATAATGGAAAAGTTACTAGTTCAATCATCATCTATCAATCATTAAAAACCCTTTATAAAACAACGAATGATATTAAAAAAATCATTCTACTATTTGCTGGTATCGGTATATTATTAACCACTGTATTTGCTTTCTTTTTATCGACTAGAATTACTGCTCCTGTTCGAGAGATGAAAAAAGCGGCGATGAGAATGGCGAGTGGTGATTTTAAAGCGAAGGTTAATATAAAAACATCGGATGAGATAGGTGATCTTGCACTAAGCTTTAATCAGATGGCTAACCAACTTGATGATACGGTACGAGCATTATCTAGTGAAAAGGATAAGCTGGCAAACATCTTAGAAAGTATGGCTGATGGTGTTATAACTGTCAATACAGATGGCGAAATAATTATGATTAATCCCCCTGCTGAACAGATGCTGCATTTTTGGCATGAGACTGATTATCAGCTACCAGAGTCATTAAAAGAATTATTAAAGAAAATACTCATAAAAAAACAAAATATTGAGGAAGACGTACAGATTACTGGAAGTATTTTTGCAGTTAAAATGACTCCGTTATATTCAGGTAAACGAATATATGGGGCTGTTACTGTTTTTAGAGATGTTACCTACGAAAGAAAGCTGAATAAACTGCGTAAGGATTTTTTAGCGAACATTTCCCATGAGTTAAGAACCCCTATCTCAATGATTCAAGGTTATAGTGAAGCAATTATTGATGAGATAGCACAATCTCCAGAAGAAAAGAAAGAATTAGCACAGATTATCTATGATGAATCATTAAGGTTAAGGCGTTTAGTCAATGATCTGTTGGATTTGGCAAAGATTGAATCTGGCAATTACCAGCTTCAGTATTGTAAAGCGGATCTATATCAACTATTAAGTAGAATGACGAGGAAATTTTCAGCTTTAGCTAATGATTTAGAGATAAGTCTGATAGAAGAGCTAGATAATTATTTGCCAAATGTGTTTTTTGATGTAGATCGTATGGAACAAGTATTGACCAATTTAATTGATAATGCTTTAAGACACACTCCAAAGGGTGGCAGGATTACTTTGCGTGCTAAAAGGAAAGGATCAAGTAAAATAATAATAGAAGTAGAAGATTCAGGAATAGGCATTTCTGAAGAGGATTTACCCTTTGTTTTTGAAAGATTTTATAAAGCAGACAAAGCGAGGACTAGGGGGCAATCTGGAACAGGATTAGGTTTATCCATTGTAAAAAACATTATCCAATCCCACGAAGGTAATATTAGGGTTCGCAGTAAAATTGGACAAGGTACAACCTTTTCAATCATTCTTCCGACGAACAATATTGAGCCGAGTTGATATACTGTTACGTTCAAAAAAACTACTCACCAGTAGTTTTTTTTATTATATTGGCATATATAGTAGTATTAATTGAATTTAGAATACTTATTGGAGGGGGCAATAACGTGTTTGAATATATCGCACGGAAAGGTGATACGATGACCAAAATTGCCAATAGATTTGAAATAACGATAAATGCGCTATATGATTCTAACCCGTCAATTACTGTCGATGATTACATTTATCCTGGTCAAATTCTTGAAATACCTGATAAAAGCTATAAAAAATATGTAGTCCAACATAAGGATACCTTATCCATGATTGAAAAGAAGTTTTTTGTTCATGAAAACGAGCTTATTGTTGCTAACCCACATATTAAATTAAATGAAAAGATAGCTCCTGGACAAATAATAAATATACCTCTTAGGAAAATAAAGGGAATTATTAAAACAAATCAAGAATATAGCTATGATGATTTAAAGGAGAATATAGTCAGCTTAAAGCAAAAGTATCCATTTATCCAAACAGAGGTGATCGGTTCGTCTGTTTTAGGTAAAAATATTTATGCACTTCGAATAGGGAAAGGGAAAAGAAAAGTGTTCTATAGTGGTGATTGGCACGCGAATGAGCATGTAACGGGATTACTGTTAATGAAATTCATAGAAGATTATGCCTATGCCTATTCTAAAAATAGCAAATTTCGTGGATATGATATTACGTATCTACATGAAAACACTTCCATTTGGATGGTTCCAATAGTGAATCCGGATGGAGTTGAACTGGTACAACATGGTATTACACCTGACCATCCTTTCTACCAACAGGTATTAGATATGAATAATGGATCGGATAGATTCTATAGCTGGACAGCTAATATTCGAGGAGTGGACTTAAATCATCAGTGGCCCGCCCAGTGGGATCATGAAAACGATAAAAGTCCAGATAGACCCTACCCCAAAAAATATGGAGGAACCAGGTCTTTAACTGAACCAGAGTCAATTGCGATATATCAATTTACTAAGAAACATGAATTTGAAAAGGTATTAGCTTTTCACTCTCAAGGTCAGTTAATTTATTGGGGATTTATGGAAATGGAGCCGGGAAATTCTTTTGAAATAGCGAATCGTCTAGGCAGGCTATCAGGCTATGTCGCAGAAAGGACAGCAAGCAGTGCTGCCGGTTATAAGGATTGGTTTATTCAAGAATATAAAAAACCAGGCTTTACAATAGAGGTTGGACTTGGTTTTAACCCTTTACCAATTACACAATTTTCACAAATTTATAGAGAAAATGTATCTATTATGTTGGAAGCACCATTACTTTAATATATAATAATCAATAGCTAGTAAATATCTAGCTATTTTATTTAGTATGGGACTGGGATTAAGCTATTATTGCGGTATGTGCTAGTGGTTAAGATCTTTTAAAACGGTATATAATAATTAAATAGCAAAAATTGCTAATTAGTTTATTATCTAAGAATGTTTGCAATAAGAATATTATTGTAAATACCACGTCACTGTGCTAAAATTACACATGGATTTTTTATTAGGGTAAAAATGATATGATCACCTATCATTTTATATAAATTTTCGCCCTAGTCTTTATCTTTTTATTTGTCTTTAGGTTTATACCCAACCCTATTAGACAAATGGGACGAGGCTCATTAAGCTTTCATTGGTGATTAATATTAAGATTTAGCAATTTTAAAGTTTATTTTTTATGTTTTAAATTTAATTATTGAAAAAAAAAAGAGGAGGAAGTTAAATAGATGGACAACTTTAATTTAGCATGGATAGCATTTTTCGCTGGAATACTATCCATAGGTACAGCGGGCATTTTTTTAGCTAGTGTTTTAAAAGAAAGTATGGGTACAGCTAGAATGAAGGAATTATCTGACGCTATTTTTGAAGGGGCTATGGCTTTCTTAAATAGACAGTACAGAACATTGTTACCAATTGTAGTAATTATCACAATAGCACTATTTTTTGTAGACCCTAAACTATTTGCACATGGTGCTACAAATCTAAAGGATTTATCTAAAACGGCTTTACCAATCTCATTTTTAGTTGGTGCTGTTTCTTCAGCGATAGCTGGGTACGCTGGTATGCTTAGTACAACAAAGTCTAATGCACGTACTACGAATGCTGCAAGAGAAAGCCTTGGTAAGGCTTTAACAATTGCTTTCCGTGGTGGAGCAGTAATGGGTCTATCTGTTGCTGGTTTGGCGTTGGCTGGGGTATCAGGTTTATTTATACTTTATGGAAATGCTGTAGTTATCAATAGTTTTGCCTTTGGGGCAAGTGCGGTTGCATTATTTGCAAGAATCGGTGGCGGTATTTATACAAAGGCTGCCGATGTAGGAGCAGACTTAGTAGGTAAGATTGAAGCTGGTATTCCAGAGGACGATCCAAGAAATCCTGCTGTAATTGCTGATAACGTTGGAGACAATGTTGGTGATACAGCTGGAATGGGGGCTGACCTTTTTGAGTCCTATGCTGCAACAAGTATAGCTGCTATGATTATTGGTAATACCATTCTTGGTTTTTCTGGAGTAATATTCCCGCTATTGATTGGTGCTGTTGGAATCATTGCTGCCATTATCAGTACATTCTTTGTAAGATTAAACAATGATGATGCGAATCCACAAACTGCATTAAACTTTGGTCTGTGGGGCACAAATTTTATCACTGCGATCGGTTCCTATTTCGTAGCTTCCAGTTTGTTTGGTGATAATAGTCTAGGTATTTGGTTAGCATTATTATTCGGATTAATAACAAATGTTCTTATCGGATATTTAACAGAAATATATACTTCTTATCATAAAAAATCGGTTCAGGAGATTGCTCAAGCTTCATTAACTGGTCCTGCAACAAATATTATTAAAGGACTTGCGGTTGGTTTAAAAAGTACAGCTCCTCCTATGCTTGTTATAGTAGCAGCAATCGGTGGTTCATACTACGTGGCACAAAACATTGCAAACGGGTTAGGTATTTATGGTATCGCAATGGCTGCTATGGGAATGTTATCTACAGCAGGTATGGTAGTTGCCATTGATTCCTTTGGTCCAGTTGCAGATAACGCTGGTGGTATTGCGGAAATGGCTGAACTAGGTCCTGAGGTTCGTAAAAATACTGATAAATTAGATGCAGTTGGAAATACAACTGCTGCAGTTGCTAAAGGTTTTGCTATTGGTTCTGCGGCTTTAACAGCAATGGCATTATTTACAGCTTATGCAAAATCAGCAGAATTGACTTCTATTAACTTACTAGATCCATTAGTGGTTGTGGGATTATTCATTGGTGCGACAGTGCCTTTCTTAGTTGCTTCTAGAGCGATGGATGCCGTAGGTCGAGCTGCATTTGAAATGATTGAAGAAGTGAGAAGACAATTTAGAGAAATCCCTGGTATTATGGAAGGGAAGAATAAGCCTGACTATGCTAAATGCGTTGACATTAGTACAAAGGCAGCTATTAGGGAAATGATTGCTCCAGGTGCTCTAGCAATTGGGACACCATTAGCTGTAGGTTTTATTTTAGGTCCTATTGCACTAGGTGCGACCTTAGCTGGTGCAACAGCTTCTGGAGTGCTCTTAGCTATTTTCATGTCAAATGCAGGTGGTGCATGGGACAATGCCAAAAAGTATATTGAAACTGGAGTTCATGGTGGTAAAGGCACTGAAGCTCACGCTGCAGCAGTTATTGGAGATACTGTAGGTGATCCATTTAAAGACACTGCAGGACCTGCTATGAACCCTCTAATTAAAGTTATGGGTACTATTTCATTAATTATTGCACCTATTATTGCAGTGATTTTTGGTGGTTGATAAGAATAGTAAAACTCCCTCATTCAAGGGAGTTTTTGTTTATAAATAAAGTCTATAAACCGTGACTTTGTCTCAAGCTCCCTCAAATCGAGGGGGTTTTTTAATAGTTTTACTTTTAATCAAATCAAAAAACCGCCTAGGTTACTAAGCGGTTTTATGTAAGTTAAATTACTCCTCGACTTTGATGGAGTCAGTTGGGCAACCATCAGCAGCATCACGAACATCATCATGAAAATCCTCTGCGATTTCTGCTGTATTTTGATTGTCATCAATTTTATTAAATGCAATACCATCATCATCATAGTCAAATACATCAGGAGCTGTAGCACCACAAGCACCACAAGCAATACAGGTATCTTTATCCACCCAAGTTTTCATCTATGTTTCACCTCCCGTATCTAATAGAAGTTGTTTACTAATGCTAACTTCCTTTTCTATTTTAGAGTGTATTTAAAAAGAATGCAAGTAACTAATATAATTTTAATTAAAATTTAATATGTTTGGATATGGAACATTGTTATACCAATGTTTATACTTCGAGAAGTCTTTATCCTGTATTGAATCTGATTTTATTAAAAGATTTACCATATCTTCTAGCTCAAGTATAACCTTCTTGTTTTCTTTTATGTATGAGTCAATGTGACCTGTTATATCTTCAGGCTTTAAAAAGGTGTGTATCGACTTTTTTAATAGAATGGAAGCTACGATATAGTCTTTTTGATGTAAATCTGCTTTTTCCCATTCAATCCAGTCTGTTTGGGATTCGGTATTTAAAGAGGTTATATTTGTTTTGGTCGATTGTTCCCATATCCAAATGGCTTGATAAAAAGATTTTTGTCCATTTAAAAATTGGTCAAATGCTTTATTTATTAATTCGTCATTATTTTTTTGTCCTACAGTAGACAATAGACTTTGAATAGTACCCTTTAGATGAGTAAGGGATAATTTTAAGTATGGTGATTGATACGTATACATATTCAAATTAGATTCTATGATATTACCCGTATCAGTCAATAAACTAATCTCATTTTGTTTTAATTCATGATTTGATTTCATTCTATTAAAAACATCTTTATTGTAGGTGTATACTGGTAAATATATTTTATTGTAAAACTTTGTTATCTCAGCTTCAGAAGAGACTTCTTTATTTTTTTTCAAAGAAGCTTGTGCACTGGTTAATTTGTTTTCCATTACTTGGGCTCCTAGAAAAAATCCACCTAGAAAAACGACAACTAGAAAAATAATAAAATAAATTAATACATAGTCTTTAAAAGATAACCTGTCTGTGTTCATTTTGTTCTCCTCCAAATAAATAAACTCCATTATAGTATAAAGAAAAATAGCTGAAAACTAAATAATAACTTTTAAAATTCTATGTTATGATGAATTTAGCATAAATCATGAAAAGGGAAAGGGCAAGGGAGACAATGAAAAAAATAGATATTCATTCGATTGATATTAAACTATTAATATTAAATGTATTTTTCACACAATTCATCATCCTATTTGTTTCTTTTTTACTTTTCTATTTATTATATCGACAAAGTCCTGTACAAGCTTTATTATCAATTATGCCAAATCATTTACCTAGCATCTTTTTTTATGGGTTAACCTTTAGTATCATTGTTGTTACCTTCGATATAATATTTTCAAAAAAATTACCAAAAGAATGGATGGATGATGGTGGTTTAAATGAAAAACTTTTTAAAGACCTTCCAATTTGGCAAATAGCTATCATTGCATTAGTGGTAGGGTTTACTGAAGAATTTTTATTTAGAGGTACTATACAGCCATTATTAGGTATTTTCCCAACGAGTTTTTTATTTACGGTTATTCATTTTAGATATTTAAAAAAAGTACTTTTAATCCTTGTTACGTTTTTAATTAGTATAGGGCTTGGCTATTTAATGATATATTCTGAATGGTTCACAGCTTTTATTGCTCATTTTTTTATTGATTTTATTTTGGGTGTATTAATCAGAAAGAAAATAATTTAAGAAAACATCTAAATGTAGGTATTGAAAGATTACTAAAATACAATTGTCGAAATAAGAGTTGGATTATATAATGATTGGTAGGTATATGTCACAATATGTAACCTTTTCATAATAGAGAGAGGAGTATGATACGGTGTATAATGATTTCCAACAAGATGAAACTAACGATTTTTCGTTTAAAAGAGAATCATCAAGTCCTCCTTTACCTCCAAGAAGTACCATCCATGAAGTAAAGGAAAAGAATTCAGAATCGAATATTTTGTCTCCGCTATACTTATTATTGGGCTCATTTGCCTTTATTATTATTATCTCTGCATTTTTGTATTATCAATTTTCGTTTAAGAATCATGTGAATGCAGCATTAGATAATATAGGTCAAAATGAACAACAAAGTGATTTGAACCAATCAAATAATGATGTAGATCAAACAAATAGTGATACTTCTAGTCTAAATGATGGTACAAATGATAACACTTCAGATATTGGAAACATCTCAGATAGTAGTACTCAGGATAATAGTAATACCTCAGATAATAGTACTCAGAATAATAATACTACTCAAGATAGTAGCAATACTTCAGATAGTCATCTAGCTACGGATAAGACTAATGAACAAAACAATCAAACGGTGAATGACCAAACTGAGGATAAAATTCATGTCATACAAGCTGGTGAAAACCTATATAGAATCTCAAAAAAATATTATAATACAGGAAAATACTACCAAGCTCTTTCTGATTATAATGGTTTAGCTAATCCAGATGCTATCTATGCAGGATTAAAGATTAAAATACCTGACCTTAATACTTTGCTTCACAAACAGTAAGGAGTCTATATGTGTTAAAGCCCTCTATATCTTTAAAAGTAAGCTAGAGGGTTTTTTGTAGGAATAATTGCCGAAAATTGAGCTTTTTGATTAAAAATTCGGCACTTTGGGGAGGAAAGGCTTATTCTTAATAATAATTTTGAGTTAATACTAGAAACGAAAGAGATGCTTGAAGCAATTTTAAGTACGATTGATGAAGGAATACATGTGATTAACAGGGATGGAATCACTATTTTTTATAATCACATTGCTGCATTGCACGATGGCTTAATCATTGAAGAAGTAATTCATAAACACATATTTGATGTATTTCCTTCATTAGATAAAGAGAGTAGTACTTTACTAAAGGTTATAGAGACAGGAAAACCAATCATTAACCAGCATCAAAGGTATATGAATAAAAATGGAGCCAATATCATCACTGTTAACACTACCTTACCTGTTTTTGTGAATAACAAACTAGTTGCTGCGGTGGAAATAGCGAAGGATATAAGTAAGATTAAAGAGCTTTCAGAAAAGCTTATCGATCTACAGGCTCAATTTTATCCTGCAAGTAAAGGTAAAAAATCTGGAGAGGCTTATCAAGCGAAATATGTTTTTAACGATATTATTACTAAAAATAATAAAATGAAAAAAATTATTGAACATGCAAAAAAAGCTTCCTTTACCAATTCTCCGGTGTTAATTGAAGGTGAGACAGGAACTGGTAAGGAATTGTTTGTACAAGCGATTCATAATTTTTCCCAACGGAGTAACCATCCTTTTATCGCTCAAAATTGCGCAGCAATGCCAACTCCCTTATTAGAGGGTATCTTATTTGGAACGGTTAAGGGTAGCTTTACAGGGGCAGAGAATCGACCTGGACTATTTGAATTAGCCCATGAGGGGACGCTTTTTCTAGATGAGATCAATTCGATGCCCACTGAATTACAAGCAAAGCTCTTACGAGTTCTTCAGGATGGCATCGTTAGAAGAGTAGGAGATAATGTAAATAGACAGGTCAATGTGAGAATCATTGTTGCAACCAATGAAGATCCGTTTAAAGCAATTGAAGAGGGGAAAATACGCTCCGATTTATTTTATCGAATAAATGTGGTTCATTTTAAAATTCCTCCACTAAGAGATCGTAAAGAGGATCTTAAGCTATTGACCAATCATTTTTTACAAAAGTATAATTATCAATTTCAAAGGTTGATTTTGCAAATTTCTCCCGAAGTAGAAGAGATATTTTTTGAGTATCATTGGCCAGGAAATATAAGAGAATTAGAGCATATCATTGAATTTTCGATGAATATTATTGATGGAGATACTATTCAGATACACCATTTACCAAATTATCTACAAGAATTAGAAGAAAAAAAAGGACAATATATGAAAAGTGATCAGCAGGCTGCTACGCAAAAAAACATCGATTTTATAGCTCCTTGGGTTCAATCGAAAGGAATAAAGGATATCCTGTCTGAATGGGAAAAATATTGGATTTTCAAGGCATTGGAAATTGAAAATGGTAATGTGAAAAAGGCGGCTAAATTGTTAAAAATACCAAGGCAAACCTTGCAATATAAAATAAGTAAGTATTTTTAGTTTTTGGATTTTCTATTTAGTGCTGGAATATCGGCATAATCATCACAAAGATTGCATTTCATTGCAGTCTTAGTGATGATTTTTTTTGGCATAAAAATTGCAACTTTATTCATTTTGGAATTGTTTAGATAGAAATATTTTTTTGTGATGGGGGGAGTAAATGATGTTATTAGCTAATGATTATGGTCTAAATCGTGTTATTGATCCTAAGGGGTTATTACCTCAACAGGCATGGAGGATTGATAATACACCAATTATTACAGAAAACGAAATCCTAATTGATGTAGATGTTCTAAATATTGATTCGGCTTCTTTTAAACAAATCAAAGAGGAGGCGAAGGGTGATACAGAAGGGATTAAAGCCATTATTCTACATACAGTCCAAGAACGGGGCAAGCAACACAATCCAGTAACAGGATCTGGTGGAATGCTTATTGGGCGAATAGAAGACATTGGTAAGGAACATCCGGAATATGGTAATACTCTAAAAATAGGAGATAAAATAGCAACGTTAGTCTCTTTATCCTTAACTCCTTTAAAAATTGAGCGTATTAAAAAAATTGATATGAAGACAGGGCAGGTCTTCATAGAGGGGAAGGCTATATTATTTGCTAGTGGTCTTTATGCTAAGCTTCCAAAGGATTTACCAGAGAATTTAGCCTTAGCAGTCTTAGATGTTGCTGGTGCACCAGCGCAGGTGAAAAAATTAGTAAAAGCGGGACAAACGGTAGTTGTTTTGGGGGCAGGAGGCAAATCCGGGATTCTATCTTTATATCAGGCAAGAAAGGAAACCGGAAGCTCTGGGAGGATTATTGCCTTGGAATATGACGTAGAGGCAATCGAAAATATTAAGCGCTTACAGCTTGCTGATGAAGCCTATCAAGTAGATGCAACAGATCCTATAGCAGTTCTAAAGGTTGTTGAGAAAGCAACAAATGGTAATTTAGCAGATGTAACCATTAATTGTGTCAATGTGAAAAACACCGAGATGTCCTCTATCTTAATCACGAAGGATGAGGGAAAGGTCTATTTCTTTAGCATGGCTACAAGTTTTACAGCCGCAGCTTTGGGTGCGGAAGGAGTCGGTAAGGATATTGAAATGATTATAGGGAATGGCTATACAAGAAATCATGCGGAAATTGCTCTACAGATAATGAAGGAATCAGATAAACTAAAGGATTTCTTTATTAAAAAATACGTAGGTTAAAGAATATAATGGGGGAAGTGTGAAAATGAGAGATTGGCGTTCAATCGAATTGTGGAAGGATGTTACAGCTGATGAATGGGAGGATTGGTTGTGGCAATTAACACATACAATCAAAACTTTAGATGATTTAAAGAAAGTTGTCCATTTAACAAAAGAAGAAATAGAGGGTATAAGCTATACTAATCAAACGATTCCATTAAATATTACACCATATTATGCCTTGTTAATGGATCCAGATGATCCTAATGATTCTGTACGAAAACAGGCTATTCCTGTATCCTATGAATCACATCGAACACCGTATGATATGACAGATCCACTTCATGAAGATGTAGACTCTCCAGTACATGGCTTAACGCATCGTTATCCAGATAGAGTGTTGTTTTTGGTGACGAACCAATGTGCAATGTATTGTCGTCATTGTACGAGGCGTCGATTTTCTGGTGATATGACTCAGGGTGTACCAAGAAAACAAATGGATGAAGCGATCCAATATATAAAAGAGCATGCCGAGGTACGAGATGTATTATTATCTGGTGGAGATGCTTTATTAATCAATGATAAAACACTTGAGTATATATTAAAGGAATTAAGAAGTATTCCTCATGTTGAAGTGATTAGGATTGGAACTCGTGCTCCAGTTGTATTTCCTCAACGAATTACGGAGAACTTAGTTGAAATTATTAAGAAATACCATCCAATATGGATTAATACTCACTTTAATCATCCAAAGGAAATTACTCCAGACTCAAAAAAAGCGGTAGAAAAGTTAGTGAATGCTGGAGTTCCGATGGGGAATCAATCAGTATTATTAGCGGGTATTAATGATTGTGCTAATGTGATGAAAAAATTAGTTCACGAGTTAGTCAAAATAAGAGTACGTCCTTATTATATTTATCAATGTGATTTATCAGAAGGGATTGGTCATTTTCGAACTCCTGTAGCAAAGGGTATAGAAATTATTGAAGCATTGCGGGGTCATACATCGGGCTATGCAGTTCCTACATTTGTAGTGGACGCTCCTGGGGGCGGAGGGAAAATCCCTGTTATGCCTAATTATGTGGTTTCTCATAGTGCAGACAAAATAATTTTACGCAATTACGAAGGAGTAATCACTGCCTATCCTGAACCACAAAATTATCATGGACATAATGAGAATGAGTGTAATTATTGCAAAGTAAATAAAGGGAAGAGTGAAGGTATTTACGGGTTGATGAAAAATGAAATCAAAGTAATCGAATCAAAAAATTTAAGTAGAAATACTAGAAAAACAAGTATAACGAATAAAGTATAAGGTTGGTAGATATGGATATTACAAGTGTGATAGGTTTATCAAAAAATGCTGGAAAAACAACATTACTAAATAAACTAATTGAAGGCATCTCTGACTCTTCTCAGTCTATTGGTTTAGCAAGTATTGGGGTTGACGGTGAAAGAAAAGATGCATGGACGGATGAAACTAAGCCAGATATCTTTGTCCCTGAGGGAACCATTGTTGCTACAACATCTATAGGATTGAAAGCTGGAACGGCGGATTGGAAAATATTAGAACGGTTAAATATTTCATCCTCAGCTGGGGAAGTATATCTTGCACAAGCAAATCAAGCCGGAAGTGTCATGTTAATTGGTACATCAATGCTTGATCACATATCTAAAGTAAAAATAGCTTTTAAAAAATACGATATTGACCATTTCCTTATTGATGGTGCATACGATCGTCTTTCTAGTGCGAATCCGAGCTTTGCTGATCAGATCTATATCGTAATAGGTGCAAGCTTACATCATGATGAAGCCTCCTTTTATAAAGCCATTAAAGAAAGATTATATCCATTTTTTATCCCTACGATAGAGAATGATGAGATTCTAAATGAGGCAAAGCGATTTGATCCAAATACTAATCTATTAATAAAAAAATCAAAACAATGGGAGCAGCTTCCTAGAAATCAATTATTTTTAGATGAGAGTATACTTACAGGTGAGATTGATTGGATGTTTTTACCTGGAGTGCTGACCGAAAATATGTTTTTAAAAATGCTTAAGCAAAAAAAAACATGGAATCTTGTGCTGCAGCATGGTTTAAAATCCTTTGTACCGTCTTCGTTGATTCAGCTATGGGAGAAAAGAGGGGGAACGATAAGGGTTTTATATCCAATGAATATTGTTGGTGTCGCATATAATCCATACTCACCATTAGGTTTTTCTTTTTCGGCAAATCGCTTAAAAAATAATCTGGTTGAAATGTTGCATTCCTATACGGATAAACAGATAAGAGTGTTTGATGTTTGGCGCGATAAGTATGATAATTCCAATGTTGAGGTGAGAAATAAAGATGAATATTGAGTCTGTTATTAGAGTAAGAATGAGTCAGGCTAATGCACACTACGGTGGTGATTTAGTTGATGGTGCACATATGCTATCACTTTTTGGCGATGTGGCAACTGAGCTATTGATAAGAAATGATGGCGATGAGGGGTTATTTGTAGCCTATGATTCTGTGGTATTCAAAGCACCTGTTTATGCTGGTGATTATATTGAAGCAAAGGGTAGAATAGTGGAAATAGGTAATACATCAAGAAAAATGGAATTTGAAGCCTATAAGGTTATCGAAGCAAACATTGATGAGAAAAACCCTTCAAAGGCAAGATTCTTAGATAAACCAATTTTAGTTACGAAAGCATCAGGAACCTGTGTGGTTCCAAAACACCTTCAAAATAATGAGTAATGGAGTGAAGGAAATGGATAAATTAATCATTACCGCTGCTATTTCTGGTGCAGAACTAACTAGGGAGCATACCCCATATCTACCAATTACGCCAGATGAGGTTTCTATTGAGGTAGAAAAAGTGTCTGAGGCTGGTGCTGCTATTGTCCATCTACATGTTCGGGATATGGATGGGAAACCAACTCAAAATAAGGAAGTATATCAAGAAACGATTGAAAAAATTCGTGAACGAACAGACATCATTATTCAGGTTTCTACTGGTGGAGCTGTGGGAATGTCTCCACAAGAAAGGATTCAGCCTGTGACATTGAGTCCAGAAATGGCTACTTTAACTACTGGTACAGTGAATTTTGGTTCTGAGATTTTTGCAAATCCCCTTCAGGATATACGTGTTTTTGCAAAGGAAATGAAAAAATATGGTGTAAAGCCAGAATTTGAGATATTTGATGTTGGTATGATAAGCAATGCTCTAATAATGGTAAAAGAAAGCTTGGTAGAAGGACACCTTCATTTTGATTTCGTAATGGGTGTACCAGGTGGAATTCCAGCAACTGCTAAAAACCTACTTCATATGACCGAGCAAATTCCTAATGAAGCGACATGGAGTGTAGCAGGAATAGGAAGAAATCAATTAACGATGGCTATGGTAGCTTTACCGATAGGTGGGCATGTAAGAGTAGGACTAGAGGATAACATCTATTATAAAAAAGGAATGCTAGCTAAGGGAAATAGTGAATTAGTAGCTAGAGTTGCTCGAATAGCTGGTGAACTAGGTAGGGAAATAGCAACACCGAAGGATGCTAGGTCACTTTTAGGTTTAAAAATTAAATGATTATTAAGGAAATAGAAGGGGATTGTAATGGGCTTCTTTCTCGATGATACAAAAGAACAAATACATATTAATGAGCTATTGCAGTTATACATGCCACAAAGCAAATTAGCTCAAGCCTTATGGAAGCAAATGAAACCTTTCTTGAAGGAAGATGAAAGCAGGCTATTTATTGAGCTTGAGCAAATAAGTGCAATTCTCTCTGTTTTAAAAAATAATAGTGATTCAAAAAATGATTTTAATGCACTTTTCGCGTCTTTTTATGATATTAGTCCAATTCTTATCAAATTGTCCAGTGGAAAGCTAAATGAAATGGAACCTCTCGTTGAGCTTTATGAATTAAAAAATTTTTTATGGTTTAGCTATCAGGTATCCAATTTAATAGAAGATCATTTTCATGATAAAGACCCTCATCTTCTTCATAAAACTGATTGGTATCATATAGCGTCTTATCCTTGGGAAACATGGCTGAAGCTATTTCAATTGAACACGACAGAGGTTTACCCAGATTTTTCATTACAGGATCTTGATGATGATAAGCTAAAAGAACTGAGAATTACAAAAAGAAAAAAACTTAGAGAAGAACGACAAGCTGAGAAGAAGTTTATTCGTACACTTGAAAAAGAGTTTGATATTACCATCAACTTTGAAAGATATCTCATTCTAGAGCAGAATCATCCCAAATTAAAGACTATTTCTCATACATCTATTTTTCAGTTTGTACGTTATCAGGGTGAGGATATTGTCTTCAGAATTGGTTTCTCACCGCCAGAAATAAAGATAAAGGAAGAAATAGAGCATATCTCAAAGACAATTAAACAGGAAGTAATCAGAAGAATTCATGAGCTTCTTATGAATATAGCTACATTCATTCCAAAGTGGTTTAAAGCTATTGATGCATGGGCTGGGTTTGAGGTTAGATTTAAAAAAGCAGAGATGGCCATTGATATTAATGGCTGTAAGCCAATTGTCCTAAAAGAAAATGATGAGCATTTTCTAGAGCTTACGAATGGCTATCATCCATATTTACATAAAGTTTGGAATAACAGAGATAAAAACATGAAAAACCTGTCTACCTTGGTTAATAAAGGAGTAAATATCTTTTTTGGTGCCAATATGAGTGGCAAAACCATTGCCTTAAAGACTATGGCATTAATACAAGCCTTAGCTCAATTTGGTTTTTATGTTCCTGCAGAGAGGTTTGGTTTCTCATTTGTAGATTCTATTAGCTTAATAACAGGGGATTATCAGGACGAAGAGAATGGTTTGAGCTCATTTGGAGCAGAAATATCACGACTTGCTCATCAGTTAAAGTTAAAGGATAAAATATTATATTTATTTGATGAAATCGGTAAAGCTACAAATCCAATTGAAGGAGAAGCTATTGCAATTGCAACCATTCATTATTTACAGCAGAAAAAATCTTCTAGTACGATACTAGTCTCCCATTATCCCAATGTAATGAAAGTGAAGGATGTTCATTTATATGAAGTAAGAAATTATATGATTAACCGAGTGGAACAGGGACAAATGGTTTATGAAGCATTAGATATTGCTGAAAAACTTGGGTTACCTAAGGTGATTGTAAGAGAAGCTAAGCAATATCTCTTTGAAACAAGGGGGAAGAAGGATGGCAAAAATTAATCTAAAGGAAGAGCAGATAAAACATGCACGGACCTATGCAAGAAATATTGCTGGTAAGCTCCATGAATTTATTGAAAAAAGAAGTACAACCACTATTGAACGAACTTTATTAAGATTAATAGGAATTGATGGGATTAATGATGAAGGAGCCCCATATGTCAATGTTCTAGTGGATCAATTACAGGAGAGAAGCATACTTGATGAAGGTGCGATGAAATGGGTATGTAGAGCGATGATTACCTACGACTATACTCCCCAAGAGGTTGCTGAAGTTGCAGATAATTTTCTAATCAAATGGGAGGATTGTAAAAGTGTTTCTGATGATGAAGTCAAACAGCTTGGGTTTCAACTAGCTAATGAGGGGCTAAAATTATTAGAAAAACGGAGAAAAGAGAGAACGAGCCTTATATCTAGCTTAGGAGAAGGGGAGAAACCCTACTTATATCTTATTGTAGCAACTGGTGATATATATGAGGATATCATTCAAGCAAAGGCAGCAGTTCGGCAAGGTGCAGATATTATTGCTGTTATTCGTACAACAGGTCAAAGCTTGTTAGACTATGTACCTTATGGTGCAACAAGAGAAGGCTTTGGAGGCACATATGCTACCCAAGAAAATTTTAAAATCATGAGAGAAGCTCTAGATGAAGTAGGAAATGAAGAGGGTAAATATATAAAGCTTTGTAATTATAGCTCTGGTCTATGTATGCCCGAAATAGCTGCTATAGGTGGGATTGAAAGGCTAGATGTCATGTTAAATGATGCACTATACGGTATTTTATTTAGAGATATCAATATGCAAAGAACTCTAATTGATCAGTATTTTTCTAGAATGATTATAAGCTACGCTGGTATAACAATAAACACAGGGGAAGATAATTATTTAACTACAGCAGATGCAGTGGAGGAAGCTCATACCGTTCTAGCTTCTCAATTTATTAATGAGCAATTGGCATTACAATCGGGATTACCTGTAGAATTAATGGGATTAGGTCACGCATTTGAAATGAATCCAAAATTAGAAGATGGTTTCTTAATGGAGCTAGCCCAAGCACAAATGTCAAGACAGATTTTTCCTAAAGCACCATTAAAATATATGCCTCCTACAAAGCACATGACTGGAGATGTATTTAAAGGTTATATTCAAAATGCCATGTTTAATTTTGTAGGTAAGCTAACAAATCAAGAAATTCAATTACTAGGAATGATGACAGAAGCGATGCATACTCCGTATATGCAGGACAGGAAATTAGCAATTGATAATGCAAAATATATCTTTAATAATATCAATCATTTAAGTGAAGAGATTGAATTTGTTAGCGGGGGTCGTATTGAAAAAAGAGCTAATGAAGTTTTAGAAAAAGCAATGAACATGTTAGATGAGATAGATAAAATAGGATTATTTAAGGCGATTGAGCAGGGAATGTTTGCAAATGTGAAGCGTTCCTTTATGAGTGGTAAAGGTTTAGAAGGTGTTTTTGTAAAAAGAAATGATTATTTTAACCCATTTTATTATCTTCTTAAAAATGAATTAGGGATAGGAGGTAATAAAAATGAATATTGATTTTACCAATGTAAAGCCTTATGGAGATACAATCGATGATGGTGCGATTCAATTAAGCTTTACATTACCAGTTCCATATGGCGAGGAAGCTGCTGAGGCAGCCAAGCTCGTAGCAAAAAAAATGGGATTACTCGATGTTACGGTGTATCATATGGAGGATTTAAGGGAGAATTTCACCTTTTTTATTGTTTATGGTAAGACATCGATTAGCATTGATTATTCTAAAATAGAGGTTTCGAAGATAAAAAATAAAGTATTAGATTTTTACCAGATCAATGAAAAAATAAAAAAAGATATAAATCGGAAATTGGTAGTGATCGGAGCCTGTACAGGAACAGATGCTCATACAGTTGGAATTGATGCAATCATGAATATGAAGGGATACGATGGAGAATATGGATTAGAACGATATCCTATGATCGATGCCTATAATCTTGGTTCACAGGTTAATAATGAGGACTTATTAGCAAAAGCGCTTGAATTGAATGCAGATGCTATATTAGTATCTCAGGTAGTAACACAAAAAGGAATACATTTGAAAAATCTAACCGAGCTTGTGGAATTAATGGAGGAGTCAGGAATCCGTGAAAGGATGTTATTGATTTGCGGTGGGCCTCGCATTAATCATGAAATAGCATTAGAATTAGGCTATGATGCAGGATTTGGAACAAATACAACAGCTAATATCGTAGCAACTTATATAGTGGAAGAAATGATAAAAAGGGATTTGAAATAAATAGTTTGTATAAATGAATAGGAGAAAAAAGGAGCTAAGCTCTTTTTTTTATTTCAGAAAATAGGTCTGTTATAGTCCAAAAAAATAAACTGTTATATATCTGTTTATTATTAATATACAAAATATAACATTTAAAAATCCTGTGAAATCAACGGTTAACACTATCTACGTGTTGTTATTTATCATATTTTAAAAAAAATATCGAAATCTGTTGCAATAGAATATTTGGACTGTTATAATCGAAATATAGCACATAGGACATATTGCGTTTGTAAATGGTAGATGTAATACTAACTAATTTGGTTAGGAAGTATTACATTTGCTTTTGTGTCAAATATTTATTGAAGGGTGAGGAGGTAAAAACAATGTCAAAATTACCAATTAAAAATGAGCTTGGTTTTTTTGAGATACGTTTAGAATCTATTGGGGGCTTAGGAGCACATTTAGCAGGGAAAATGCTAGCAGAAACTGGTGTATTAGGCTTAGGATATAATGGTGCCCATTTTTCTTCCTATGGATCAGAGAAAAAAGGTTCACCGGTTAAATCTTTTGTTCGTTTTGGAGAAGGGGAAATAAGAGCTAGTAGTCCAATTGAACAACCTAACGTAGTAGGGGTATTTCATGAAGCACTATTTAAAACAATCGATGTAGCAAATGGTTTAAATAAGGATGGTATCATCGTAGTCAATACAACAAAGACACCTGATGAAATCAAAGAAAAATATAACCTGAAAAATGGAATTATAGCAGTGGTTGATGCTCTTAACATTGCTGTTGAAGAAAAAACTCGCGTTAATACTGCGATGCTAGGTGCAATATTCCGTATTGCTGAATTCTTAAATCCAGAAGCAATAAAAAATGTGATTCGTTCTACATTTGAAGAAAAGTATCCTAAATTAGTGGAGTCGAATATTAAAACCTTTGAACGAGGCTTTAATGAAGTAGAGGTTAAAGCCTATGATGTGGAAGAAGGTACTATCACTGAATTTGTAAGAGCAAAATCGAAGCTTGGTTATGAAACACAACCAATTGGTGGTGTTATAGTTAACCCAGGTAACTCAATACTTAAAGATTTAAGTAGTTCACGTCAAGGATTTCTTCCTGGTTTTGATCAAGATAAATGTATAAATTGCGCACAGTGCGATGTTGCATGTCCTGATCTTTGTTTTGTTTGGGAAGAACAAGAGGATAAAAAGGGTCGCCCACAAATGTTTTTACAGGGAATAGATTATCAATACTGTAAGGGTTGCATGAAGTGTGTAGCTGTATGTCCAACAGAAGCGCTTTCTACTGTTAGAGAGGCTGAAGGATATGCTGATATTAATCGAGTTCCTCATAAGTTTGTCTTAGCTTCAAATTAAGGGGGAGGGGTATAAAATGGCTATTGAAGAAAAAGAATTATTGATAAAACAGGATGTAAATATTAAGACAGGTAATGAAATGGCGGCTTTAGCCGTAGCTCAAATAAATCCTCACGTAATGGGATATTTTCCAATAACACCATCTACAGAAATTGCTGAATTTCTTGATGAAATGAAAACTCGCGGGGAGCATAATATTTCTATGATACCTGCTGATGGGGAACATGGTTCTGCTGGTATTAACTTTGGAGCAACCACTGGTGGAGGACGTGTTTTTAACGCTACTAGTGCTAATGGTTTCTTATATATGCTAGAACAACTACCAGTTCAATCTGGTTCACGTTTTCCAATGGTATTAGATTTAGTAACTCGTTCAGTAAGTGGTCCTCTAGATATACGTGGTGATCACTCTGATTTATATTATGGTCTAAATATTGGTTGGCCAATCCTTTTAGCAAGGGATCCTCAGGTTGTATATGATATGAACATTATTGCAACTCGACTTGGTGAGCATAAGGATGTTCGTCTACCTGTTATCGTAGCTTTTGATGGTTTTGTAACCTCTCACCAAAAGCGTAGAGTACAATATTTTGAGAATAAAAAAGTGGTTCAGGATTTTGTTGGCGAGGTACCAGAAGGATATATCACTTCTTTAGACCCAAAAAACCCTGTAACGATAGGTCCATATATGAATGATCCGGACTTAATAAACAATAAATACCAACAGTCACAAGCCATTTACAATGCAAAAGCTGTATTTGAAGAGATTGCTACAGAATATAAAGAATTGTCTGGACGTGAGTATAAGGTATTAGATGAATATATGATGGAAGATGCTGAGGTTGCGTTATTTTTATTAACTTCTGCAGCAGAAACAGCGAAGGATGTAGTAGATAAACTACGTGCACAGGGAATAAAAGCAGGGGTTATCTCACCAAACATGATTCGTCCTTTCCCAGCTGATGAAATTCGTAAATCATTAAAAAATGTGAAAGCTGTATTAGTTGGTGAAAGAGCTGATTCCTATGGCGCATATGGTGGTACGATAACCCAAGAGGTGAAGGCTGCCCTTAAAGATGATAAAGATAATAATACGATTGTATTAAGTCGTATTTTCTCATTAGGTGGTAAGGATTTCTATCATGATGAAGCTGAAGAATTCTTTAAGCTTACCCTTGATGCTGTAGAAAAAGGTTATGCTGAGGTACCATTCGATTATTATGGAGTGCACCCTGGAGAAAAAGAGGATGCTCCAAAAAGATTATTAGAACCAGTGAAAGAGGATTGGAATACAGGCTTAATCAATGTGGAAAAAAACGAAGAAACAGGTAAGCTTCTTGTTAAAATTCCACCTTTAAGAACTTTAACAAAAAAACCAAAACGTTTAGCTCCAGGCCATGGGGCATGTCCAGGCTGTGGAATCTATCCAGGATTAGAGACATTCTTTAAGGGTATTGAAGGGGATGTCGTCGTACTATTCCAAACAGGCTGCGGCATGGTAGTATCAACTGGGTACCCATATAGTGCCCATAAAGGAACCTATATTCATAACCTATTCCAAAATGGAGCTGCAACACTTTCTGGTGTAGTTGAAATGTTCTGGGAGAAAAAACGTCGTGGAGAGCTTGATGTTGATGATAATTTCACCTTTGTGATGGTTACTGGAGACGGTGGTATGGACATCGGTATGGGCCCAGCTATCGGAGCAGCACTTAGAAATCATAAAATGATTATTCTTGAATATGATAATGAGGGCTATATGAATACTGGTAGCCAATTATCCTATTCAACACCTATTGGTCATATGACAACTACTTCTGGCGTTGGTGAGAAGCAGGGAGGAAAAGCCTTCCACCATAAGGATACACCACAAATCATGGCATCTACAAATATTCCTTATGTATTTACTGGTACTGAAGCATTTCCTCAGGATTTAATTAAGAAGGCTGCTAAGGCTCAATGGTATGCTCAGAATGAAGGATTAGCATACGGAAAAATCTTAATCAACTGTCCTTTAAACTGGAAATCTAAGGATAGTGACGGTAGTGCCATTATAGGTACAGCGGTTAATACATGCTTCTTCCCACTATATGAGGTTGAGAAAGGTATTACAACAATCACTTACAATCCTGAAGAAAAAGGGAAACGAGTGCCTACTAGCGAATGGCTAGGTATGCTAGGAAAAACAAAACATCTATTAAAACCAGAGTATGAAGCAACATTAAAATCTTTTGAACAAGAAGTGGAACGCCGCTGGCAGCGTTTAATCGCTAAGCATGAAAATCCTATGCTATAATATGTAAAAAGGGACTCGTGAGAGCCCCTTTTTATTATCAATACATAATAATAATTATTAAATTGGAATAATTATATATTTTCCAAACCTTGCAGGAAAATGTCGTTATATGTAGAAATATGTTAGAAATTAGTTGTAACAGAAAGGAGGAATGTCCACTGTATGATAAATTTTATTGAGTAATTGGATAGATTTATAGAAAAATTATTTACTCCTAAGGGAAAAAGAATCATATATTTATTTTTTGTTATTGGAATTTTTATAACAAGTATTGAGTTGTATGAACATATAAAAAATCAAACCGAGTTTGTATTATTTATCAATTTATTATACATACCGATTATTTTTACAGCTTTTACATATGGAATTAAAGGTGGATTTTTTTCAGGATTATTGTCTGGTGTTTTAATCAGAATTATGATGAGTAATAGCTATTTAGGCTATCTTCTAAGCTCTGTTGATAAATGGAAATCACAAATGTTTTTATATATCTTTATTGGAATAGGAGTAGGGATACTCTTTTCTTTTTTGCAATATCAAAATGAGAAAATTATTAGGATTAATAATAAAAGATTAAAAGAGATAACATCCGTATTAGGTGAGGGTGTATATATTTTAGATGGTAAAGGAAAATTACTCTTTTTAAATTCGGAGGCAGAAAAGATTCTTGGTTGGAAGGAAGTTGAATTGATAGGCAAGGAAATTCATGATTATATCCATTATGAAACGCTTAATGGGTTGCCTATAAGTTCATCAGAATGTCCAATACTAGCAAATATTAAAGATAAAGATAATGATCACTCTGGAGAAGATGTTTTTATCACAAAAAAAGGGGAAAAAAAATTAGTATCTTTTCGCTCTGCTAGGATATCAGTTGATGAAGAATTCACTGGATTTATTACAACTTTTAGGGATATATCTAAGGTAAAAAGTACAGAAAGAAGCTTAAAGGATACGCATAACGAATTAGAAAGATTTAAGGTAGCTCTAGACCAGCATGCAATAGTTGGTATTTCGGATATTAATGGGACAATTATATATGTTAATGATAAGTTTTCTGATATCTCTCAGTATACAAAGAAAGAATTGATTGGGAAAAATTTCAATATTGTTAACTCTGGTTACCATTCAGATAGTTTTTTTGAAAAAATGTGGGGAAGGATTAAATTAGGTGAAATATTTAAGGAAGAAATAATAAATCGTAACCCCAATGAACGCAATTCTAGGTTTCGCTCAATTATTAGAATCTGATCCTTTTGAACCCTTAACTGCTTCTCAAAAGGAAAATGTAAATGAAATATTAAAAGCAGGCAAGCATTTACTTGCATTAATAAACGAGGTGTTGGATCTATCAAAGATTGAATCTGGGAAAATACCGCTTTCGATTGAAACTGTAAGGGTTTCAACGGTGATTTATAGTAGTACATCGTTACTACAGCCTATGCTAGACAGGTATCAAGTGGAATTAAAATATTCTGCTTGTGACGAATATTACGTAAGAGCAGATAAAACACGTTTGCAGCAGGTCATGCTTAATCTTATATCTAATGCCATTAAATATAACAAAAAGAACGGAAAGGTCAGAATATACTGTGAGAAAGTAGATAATAATTACTTACAAATCAGTGTAGAGGATAATGGCATTGGAATACCAAAGGATAAAACAGGCAGAATTATTCAATCCATTCAGTCGATTGGGGGCAAAAAACGGCAATAGAAGGAACTGGAATAGGCTTGAATATCTCAAGAAGGTTAATGACTTTAATGGATGGAGCTATTGAGTTCAAAAGCGTGCAGGGAGAAGGAAGTCATTTTTATATAGAATTGCCACTATCGGATGATAACTACGTGTTAGATGAAGAAGATGAATTAGTACGAAGAGAAGAAAGCGGGGAAAGAAGCAACATTCTATCATAGGTGGAGAAATACTTTCTTCTGGTAGTTCAAAATTGATTAATATGGCCGAAACGATTGCCCTAACTCACCATGAAAAATGGGACGGAACTGGTTATCCTTTTCAGCTTACTGGTGAACATATACCATTGGTAGGTAGAATTTGTGCGCTAAGTGATGTGTTTGATGCTTTAGTAGAAATAAAAAAGGGTAAGAATAAACATTTTGATCCAAAACTAGTTGATGTATTTGAAGAAATATTTCCATCTATATTAGAAATAAGAGAGAAATTTACGGATTAATAAATCTGTAAAAGCCCTCATATATTAAATAGGGGGGTAAAATAATGTATTCTTTTTATCTGATTAATATTATTACAGCTTTTATCTTTTCTATTCTTACCTATTACATATATCCTGGCCATATTGAGGAGCCTCAACGGTTGTCTGAATGGATATCACTTATCATGGCGAATGGGATAAGTCTTCTCATTACAGTCCTACTTCAAATTTTTATTTTCACACTTTTAATAAAACCCAGTAAATATGCATTCCAAATGCTTATTCATAATAAAGGGTATAGATCAAGTTGGGAAGAGTGGAAGGGCCTAATTATTTTATTATTAATTTTTGATGTATACTTTTACTTATTTGTTAACTTTGAATTTTTTCTACTACTTCCACTGATTATTTTCTGGACATTTAAACTTACCTTCTTTACATACTTACCAAAAAAAACAAAAAAAAAGAGCTATTATTATTGACTGCTCTTTATATTGTCTATCTTAATCTCTGTTGGTAAAACGAAAGAATAACCCTTACTTTTTAATCCTGATAGTATCTTATCTAATGCTAAAGAAGTTACATGCTTATCGTGCATTAAAATATTTGAACCTGGTTTCACATTGTTTAAAACCTGCTCTACTACCTTATCTGCATCCTCAGGATTTGGATAAGTCCAATCTAAAGAACCTAAAGACCAATTCATGCCTTGCATCTTTTCTGATGCTATGATTTTTTTTTCAAAAGTAGAAGAAACACCAAAAGGTGGACGAAAATATTCAGGTCTTTCTCCTGTGATTTTCTCAATTAAATCATCGACATCGACTATTTCCTTTTCAGTTTCTAAATAGTTTAATTTTTTTAGATTTTTATGCCACCAAGTATGATTTCCAATCAAATGGCCTTTATCATAGATTTCCTTAAGAAGCTTTTGATTTTTCACGGCATAATGACCATTTACAAAGAAGATAGCTTTTGCTTGATATTTATCCAATATATTAAGAATATCTTCTGTATATAATCCTTGCGGTGAGTCGTCAAAGGTTAATAGTACTACTTTTTTATTTTCATTATCATCTAAAGGTTTAATATAATAATTTTTGTCGATATAATATTTAATTTGTGGCTTTATTTTTTTTTGGTTTGCTTCGGTTTTTGTTCTCGTTTGCTGCTCCGCTACACTATCTTGGCCTTTTTTTGAAGTTTGCGTCATATTATTTATAGTGTTTGTATTATCGTTTAACTCTTTTGACTTACTTTCTTTGATGATAGCATTATGCTTAGGAATCCCTACATTTGTGAATGTTACGGGTAAAATTAGAGAAAAAATAACAAAAATAGTCAAAAGTGTTCGTTTAGTCATTTGCAGGTCTCCTTAACTATCGGTACATTTATATTATATTAAATACAAAGAAGTTTAAAGCTATAAAATGCAGGAATTATTTAGAAAAAAAATACCGAGCAGACATTCGGTATTTTTTTATAATATGGCGTTTTTTTCAATAGCATGAAGATGGTCAAACCAAGAATCACCATCTCTATATTCATATATCATAAATCGTCCATAATCCTCTATATTTTTTGCTTGATGATATTTAAGATAAATTCTATTTTTTTCCACTGCTAATATTTCGATTTTTCCAGTAGAATGACTCATCACAAACTTGATACGTTTTCCTAAGCCCGATGTTTTTGATTTAGCTTTTTCAATAATATCATAAGCCTCTTTAAAATTAAGGACAAAGCTTGCATTACCAGCTACAGGTCTATTTTGGAAGAAATAATAAGGTGTCACGCCTGCAAATGACAATTTATTCAAAAGATCTGCTAAGATATTCGGATCATCATTAATACCCTTTAAAACAGGCGTTTGATTTACTACAATTACTCCGTTTTGCTGTAATGCAGAGATAGCTTTTAATGATTGTTCTGTAATTTCTCTAGGATGGTTAAAATGTGCCATAACATGAATTCTAGCATTTTTCTTTGAATGTTGGTTAAAGATAGATAGTAATTCTTTGTCTTCAAAAATCCTCATTGGGTTAAATGCTGGAAGCTTTGAACCAAAACGAATTATTTTTACATGGGGTATTTCTCGAAGTCTTTCAAGGATTTTTTTAATAATGCTTGTAGAAAGTATTAGTGAATCGCCACCTGTTAAAAGCACATTATTTATTTCTTGATGCTCTTTTATGTAGTTTAAACCGGGATTAATGTCTAATGAAATTTCTTGTATATCATTTCTAAAGAGGCGTTTTCTAAAACAAAAGCGACAATAAGCACCACAAACATTTGAAACCAACAGTAAGGCAGTTGTTTTATACTTATGCTGAATACCCTTTGCTACATAGTTCTGTTGTTCATCAGAAGCATCCCAACGTCCATATTCATTTAATTCATTTTCACTTGGTATGATTAATATACGAATAGGGTCTTTGGGATTATCCCAATCAATCAAATTTAAATAATAATCATTCACTCTAAAAACAAATTTTTTTGTAATTGGTTCTAATTTTTGTCGTTCTGATTTAGTTAACTTTTCTATTTTACTGATATTCGTAATATATTTCATTTAATTCTCCTTCCATTAAGGTTTTTTATATCATTGATTTTAAAAGGATGTGAAAAACGTCGGGAAGAGATATGAAGAAATTGTTTGGTTACAAATATTATATATAAAAATACTTAATTAAACAATATTTACATAAATAGCAATGGATCTAAAAATATTAATAATTATATGGTACTATTACCTGAAAATAAATATTGATTTTTTAGTGTTGTTTAGCTAAAATATCTTTAACGTTCCTTGTTAGCTCAGCTGGTAGAGCACTCGGCTGTTAACCGAGTTGTCGCAGGTTCGAGTCCTGCACGAGGAGCCACTTTTTTTTATATAAACGTACCAAATTTGGTACGTTTTTTTCTGTATATATTTATTATTATCGTAAAAATTAAAGATATAAATATGACTGAAATATAGGAGATGATTAAGGGTGCTATGGAACAATAATAACAAACAACACAAAAATTTTTTTATTTGGGGTTTAGCTGCTGGAGTCGCTGGTAGTGTCTACATATATAGGATGATGGCAAATAGAAATAACCCTAAAGCAAATCAAATGGATAACATTGAAAGAGATAAAGTTAATCAAAGAGGTAAGAAAAAGGAAACTGAAGAATTGAATCTAGACAATATGAATCAAGGTAATAAAGAGGAACTTTTTGAAACTTTTATGAATGCTACGGAAGATGAATTAAATGATAAGTTTTCTGAAATAAATCACGATAATTAATTTTTATTCTAAGAAAATGTTGTTTTTTGAGCTTTTCCGAATTTGGGAAAGCTCTTTTTTACATAAAGGATTTTTTGTATTTAATTCAGATTATATATAAGCTTTAAAGGTACTATTTAGAAATAACTAAAATGATTTTCAAAATAAACATTTACTGTTATAATAAAGTTTAAACTTTTATTAAAATACAATTGAACTAAAAGCTGTTATTGAACATATTCTGTATTATAGTTTTATTGAATTTGAAGGGGGGGACCCAATCATGCGCGTTGAACGGATTGGTAAAGATAAAATAAAAATATTTTTAACATTTGATGATTTAAAAGACCGAGGAATAAAAAAAGAAGATCTATGGACAGATGTCCCAAAAGTGCATGAATTATTTAATGAAATCATGGAGCAAGCATATGACGAATTAGGATTTGAACTATCAGGTCCTGTAGCTGTTGAAATTTTTGCTCTCCCCGCTCAAGGTATGGTAGTTATTGTTTCTAAAGGAAAGAATAAGCTATGGCATGAAGAAGAGTTGGAAGATGATTTATTCGCTCTTGAGGTTACTCTTGAGGAGAGTGATTCCATTATATTTGCATTTAAGGATTTTGAAGAATTAATCAAAGCAGTAAAAAGGATTAATACTTATTTATTATATGGAGGAAAGCTTTATTATTATAAGCAACATTATATTCTTGCTTTTGATCAAGAAGATGTAGTTGATAGTGCTGTTGACAATCTAATTGCATTATTATCAGAATATGGAGAGGTTTCACCGATATCTAAAGTCGTGTTAGAAGAATACGGTAAGGTAATTATTGAAGAAGATGCTACAAAAGTATTAATCGAGCATTTCTTTTAATTTTTAATTGTATCATAAGGAGTGAAGCTTTTGATAAATGTAGCTGTCATTTATGGAGGAAAGTCTAAAGAACGTGAGGTTTCTTTAAAAAGTGGTAAAGGTATTGCTAAAGCATTGAGATCTAAAGGTTGTCAGGTTAAAGAAATTGATTATACGAACAAAGATTTTATTTCTGAATTAGAAAATGTTGATGTTGTTTATTTGGCACTACATGGTAAGTATGGTGAGGATGGCCGAATACAGGGACTATTAGATATTTTAGAAATACCATATGTAGGTTCAGGAGTTTTAGCAAGTGCATTAGCGATGAATAAGGTGAAAGCAAAAAGAATTTTTGATTATCATGGAATAAGAGTTGCTAAAGATTTTTTACTTAAAAAAGATGATGATATTGTTCATAAAATAAAAGATATTACTAATGAATTTAATTACCCGATAGTAGTAAAGCCTAACCAAGAGGGATCCACTATAGGTCTTTCTATCGTTAATAATTCAGATGATCTAATAGAAGCAATCCAGCATGCTTTTTTATATGACGAACAGATACTGATTGAAGAATATATCTCAGGTATAGAAGTAACCGTAGCAATCTTAGAAACAAAGGATGAGATTATATCTCTACCAATTATTGAAATTGTACCTAATAAGAACAAATATTATGATTATGAATCAAAATATGCTCCTGGAGGTAGTGATCATATTATTCCTGCCAGAATAGAGAAAAAAATGGAAGAACTATTATCGGAATGGGCTATTAAGGCACATCAAGAATTGGAATGTGAAAATTTATCTCGAGTTGATTTTATTATACCTGATGATGGTGGATTGCCAGTTATCTTGGAGGTAAATACTTTACCAGGAATGACAGAAACTAGTCTCTATCCTGATGCAGCTAGAGCTGTTGGGATAAGCTATGAAGATATTGTCTATAAGTTTGTAGAAAATACTTTATCTAAAGTCAAAAAATAAATGTCAAAACTGCCTTTTTGGCAGTTTTGTATTATCAGAGTGTTTTCTATATATATTTTATTGAGGGGGGAAATAAATGGAATTACATAAACAAATTCAACCTACTTTAAAGAAAGAGGTATTGCGTGAATTAGTACTTAACTATCAATCGCAATTGACGGAGGATGCAAAAAAATATCTTGAAGATAGGGGAGTCAAGAAGGAATCAATAGAAAAGTTTTCCATTGGATTCGAGAAGGATTTTATAGGATTTCAACCAAAACCAAACGACTACTTAGGTTACTTTCATAATAGAATTATTTTTCCGTTAGTCTCTATGGAAAATCAGTTAGTGGATCTAATTGGTAGAAGTATTGATGATAAGGAGCCAAAATATAAATCATTATTGGGAATTGATAATGTCTTTTTTAATGAAGTTGTCTTAAATACATCTGAGGATGTTATCCTAGGTAATTCTATTTTTGATGTGGTATCACTAGATCAGGCTAATCTTCCCTCTATTTGTATGATAAGTAATCAAATGGACCAAAATAAATTAGATAAATTAAAGGATAAACGAGTTTTCTTGTGCTTTGGAAATGATGAAATTGGAAGAAGAGAAAGTATAAGGATAGGAAAGTATATAAAGGATTTTGTAAGTGATTTATATATTATCCATCTCCCTGAAGGATTGAAGGATATAAATGATTTCTTTATTAGAGTAAAAGATCCTGTAGAAGAATTTATTCGATTAATTAATCAAACCTTAAAGAATAGTTTGTCCCTGCCAATATCACCTGATAGTCATTATTTAATTCATTTTCAAGAAGAGTATCTTAAACGAAATAAAGGAATGCTATCAGGAATTAAAACAGGATTTGATGCCTTAGATTCACTTCTTATCGGAGGGCTACAAGAAGGATTATATTTAGTAGGTGGAGAAGTATTCGCAGGTAAAACAAGCTTTCTTAAGCAGATGACAGATCACATAGCAGAAACAATACCCGTAATTTTTATATCATGGGACATGAGTTCTTTTGAACTATGGGTGAGAAGCATGTCTAGATTAACGGATCAATCGTCTAAAAAAATTATAGCAGGACAAGTACCAATAAATGTTATTCAAGAGGCGAATCAAAAATATCTTGAGATTGCAAAAAATATTTGGACAGTAGAAGCAGATATTGAATCTTCATTAGGGGATATCGTGTTATATATTAATAAAATTATGCAAAGGTTAAATAAAAAACCTGTATTAATTTTGGATCATTTACAAAAAATCAAACTGAGTAAGGATACAGGCTTCACTTCTAAAGAAATTCAAATACAAATTACTTATAAATTACATTATTTATCACGTCAATGGGGAATACCAATATTACTAGCTGCTAATGGTAGTGAAGAAAATCTATATTCAGATTTGTTAGCATCAGTCGATGTATATATGCAATTGGATAATAACACTTCTGATTCAAATAGATCTTTAAAAATAAAAAAGAATAAAAATGGCACCATAGGTACCATAGAAATGCTTTTCGAACATGATATCAGTAAATTTTCGGAAAAATCAAAAAATATAGACTAGTTTAAAATAACTTCTCATTCTTTAATGAAGAGTGTATACTTAACGTGAATTAAAAACATATTAATTTCACTTTTTAGAGGTGGTAAAAAAATGGGACATAATGAAGTGGTAACCGGTAACGAAGAAGAGAAAGAGAATTTGAATTTACTTAAGTCAACACAGATCATTATTAAGGAAGCACTTAATAAGTTGGGTTATCCAGAGGTAATGTATGAATTACTAAAGCAGCCGATGAGAATGTTGACTGTACGTATTCCAGTAAGAATGGATGACGACGTGGTAAAGGTATTTACCGGTTATCGTGCCCAGCATAATGATGCTGTTGGGCCAACAAAGGGTGGCGTAAGATTCCATCCAGACGTTACAGAAGATGAAGTGAAAGCGCTTTCTATATGGATGAGTCTTAAAGCAGGGATTGTTGATTTACCATATGGTGGTGGAAAGGGTGGAATCATTTGTGATCCACGTGAGATGTCATTTAGAGAATTAGAAAGATTAAGTAGAGGATATGTGAGATCAATAAGTCAATTAGTTGGTCCTACTAAAGATATTCCTGCTCCTGATGTATTTACAAACTCTCAAATCATGGCATGGATGATGGACGAATACAGTAGAATTCGTGAATTTGATTCACCAGGTTTTATTACTGGTAAGCCTTTAGTGTTAGGTGGTTCTCATGGTAGAGAATCTGCAACAGCTAAGGGTGTAGCATTAATGATTAGAGAAGCAGCGAAGAAAAAAGGAATTAAGCTAGAAGGGGCGAGGGTTGTAGTTCAAGGCTTCGGTAATGCTGGAAGTTATCTTTCAAAATTCATGTATGATACTGGAGCAAAGGTGATCGGTATATCCGATGCTTATGGTGCTCTTTATGATGAGAATGGACTAGATATTGACTATCTTTTAGATAGAAGAGATTCTTTTGGAACAGTAACAAAATTATTTAAAAACACGATTACGAATAAAGAATTATTAGAATTAGATTGTGACATATTGGTTCCTGCTGCAATTGAAAATCAAATTACAGCAGAGAATGTAAATAATATCAAAGCAAGGATTGTAGTTGAAGCAGCAAATGGTCCTACTACAATTGAGGCAACAAGGGTTTTAACTGAAAAGGGAATTTTACTTGTACCTGATGTTTTAGCAAGTGCTGGTGGTGTTACGGTATCCTATTTTGAATGGGTGCAGAATAATCAAGGCTATTACTGGACAGAAGCAGAGGTATGGGAGAAATTAGAACAAGTGATGGTTAAAGCATTTAATAATGTGTATAATACAGCAGAATCAAGAAAAATCGACATGCGCTTATCTGCATATATGGTTGGCGTTAGGAAAATGGCTGAAGCTTCAAGATTCCGTGGTTGGGTTTAAGAAATGAAAAGAAGCCCCAATCTACAGATTGGGGCTTCTTTTTTTCGTTTTAGAGAACCTTATTTATCAAAAAAACTCTGTATATCTGGACTCATATTATTGATCAGGTTTAGTGTTATCATTAGCTTTATTCTAGCCTTTTGACCATTTAACCCATTTGAAAAGATAACACCCAACTCTTTTAAATTTTTTCCTCCCCCTTGGTAACCATAGACGGCATCAACGATGCCATTAAAACACCTAGATACTAGTACAATAGGTATATTTGCTCCTATCGCTTTTTTGATTCCAGGTAGCATTTGAGGTGGGAGATTTCCTTGTCCTAATCCTTCTATCACAATTCCTTTAAAACCGCTTTCAATATAAGTATTTAATAGGAGGTCATCCATCCCCGCGGCAGCTTTTATTAAACCAACGTTAGGAACAGGAGGATGTAATTCATAATTATCCCTTATTAATGGTGCATGGGAGAAATATATACCCTTTTTAGTTACTGAACCAATAGGTCCTGTTTCTGGAGATTGAAACGTTGCCACATTACTCGTATGGGTCTTTGTCACATATCTTGCTGCATGGATTTGATCATTAAATACGACGAGTACACCTTTACCATGGGAGTTATGTTCTGCTGCAACTCTGACAGCATTCACTAAATTTAATGGACCATCTGCACCAAGTTCATTACTGCTTCTCATCGCTCCAGTAATAATAATGGGCTTATTCGATGATAATAATAAATCTAAAAAATATGCTGTTTCTTCTAGGGTATCTGTGCCATGAGTGATAACCACCCCTGTCACATCATTTCTTTCGAGGTGTTTTTTTGTACGAATAGTTAAATCATACATATCAGAGGGAGTCATATGAGGACTTGGTACATTCATAAAATGATCCATTTCAACACATGCATAATCCTCAATGTAAGGGATTAATAGATCTATCGTATCTTGATCTATTGGCTCCACTATTTTTGTCTTTTGGTCCTCACTCATCGCAATAGTACCACCAGTTGTGATAATAACTATTTTATCCATATTACTATCCTCCAATTTATATTGATGTCCTTCCTAGATACATGATACGATAAATATATATTTCTTCAAAGGAGTTTTTTCATGATTACTATTATTAGTGGAGCTTTTGCCCCAGGAATAGCTTTACTAAGCTTTATATATTTAAAGGATAAATATGAGCTAGAGCCTTTTTGGCTCATTTTTAAAATGTTTATTTTAGGATCTGTGCTTGTTTTTCCAGCATACGTTTTGGAAAGAACGCTTCAAGAAGGATTAATACATTATTTTTGGTATCGCGATATTTTTAGTATTGCTTTTATTGAAGAATTTTTAAAATGGTTTACGATCTATTTTCTACTATATAAACATGTCGAGTTCAACGAGCCTTATGATGGTATTGTGTATGCTGTTTCTGTATCGATTGGTTTTGCTACTATCGAGAACCTTGGCTATTTATTTTTTCAATCTCATCAGCCTAGTATTGTTCTCTTGCGATCTTTCTTACCTGTATCTAGTCATACTGTTTTTGGCATTCTAATGGGATACTTTTTAGGGAGAGCAAAATTTTCAAAGGCAAGAGAAAGATTATTTCTTATTGCATCTTTTATCATTCCAATAATGATTCATTATATTTATAACATTATTCTAAATCAAAATATTACGAATTGGCTTTATCTTATGTTACCTTTTATGGTAGGTTTGTGGTGGTATGGATTAAATAAAATAAAAATTGCTAATTCATTATCACCCTATAAAAATAAATAGGTTAATATTTTTATACTCCTTAAATGTCTGTATAAACAGAAAGATTTGAACTCAAACTAAGGGAAATAGCAAAGATTTAAGGAGTGAATATTATGTACAAGGGAATTTCTAGTTTCTTCATTATTGTGTTATTTATTGCATTAACTGGGGCAGGGTATTGGGGATATCAAGAGAATCAAGAGAAGAATTCGATATTAATAAAAGCAGAAAATCAATATCAACGAGCATTCCATGATTTGAATTATCATATAAATCAGCTGCATGATGAACTAGGAAAAACACTAGCACTAAATTCCCGCAAGCAATTATCGTCAAGTTTAGCTAATGTTTGGAGACTATCTTATATTGCGCATTCTGATGTTGGACAATTACCTTTGGTACTTATTCCATTTAATAAAACAGAGGAATTTTTGTCTAATATCGGTGATTTCTCTTATCGGATTGCCATTAGAGATTTAAGTAAAAATCCCCTTTCAAATCAAGAATATAATACTTTAAAAACCCTTTACAAAGATTCTAAGGAAATTCAAACTGAATTAAGGAATGTGCAAACAAAGGTAATTGAGAATCATTTGAGATGGATGGATGTAGAATTGGCATTGGCACAGGAAGATAAAAATATGGATAATACGATTATTGATGGGTTTAAAACTGTAGATAAAAAAGTTGCTGAATTTCCAGAGGTAGATTGGGGAATAGGCTCTAACACTTTACACAAGGCAAGTAAAGAAAAGGGTAGTGAAATAAAAGGGAATATAATAAGTAGTGAAGTAGCGAAGAAACATGCCCTCTCTTTTTTACACTTGACCTCTGCACAAAATATCAAGGTAACAGAAACCGGAAAAGGTTTGAATTATAAAGCATATAGCGTCATGATTGAAAAGAATAAGAACAAAATATATTTAGATATAACAAAAGCTGGTGGACACGTTGTTTGGATGCTCATTAATAGAGAAGTCCCAGAGGAAAACTTATCACCAGATCAAGCTGTTGAGAAAGCTGCTGTTTTTTTAAAAAATCATCAATATTTAGCGATGGAAGAGACCAGTATAAGTAAAAATGATCACTCTTTAATTATTTCATTTGCATATAAACAGGATGGAGTCATCGTCTATCCTGATACTGTCAATGTGAAGGTAGCATTAGATAAAGGAGAAATAATAGGCTTTCAATCTATCGATTATATTATTAATCATAAAAAAAGAAACATTCCTGTATCGATCATTTCTGAAGCTGAAGCAAAAGGAAAGGTAAATCCTGAACTAAACATACAGTCAATGAAAAAAGCCATCATAGAAAATTTTGATGGGCTTGAAGTTTTGACATACGAGATAACGGGTGTACTTGATAAAAACATCTATAAAATATATATAAATGCTGAAAATGGTGATGAGGAAGAGATTAAAAAGATTACACAAGCAGGATAACTTCAAGCATGAATTATTTAGAATAAATAAAATTAAAATGTATGAAAAAAGAATTTGACTAAAAGAGGGGATGGTACAGTAGCCCTTCTTTTTTCATGCTATAATACACTTAAAGAATTCGATATTGATATGGAAAGGGATTAGTTTTATGAGGTATGATGTAATAGTTATCGGTGGTGGACCATCAGGAATGTTTGCAGCGATAGGAGCTAAAAAAAAAGGAGCTCATGTATTACTAATAGAAAAGAATAACAATTTAGGCAAAAAAATGCTGATTTCTGGTGGAGGAAGGTGCAATGTAACTAATATATCGAGTATTGAAGAAATCATTGAGAATATACCAGGTAATGGGAAGTTTTTATATAGCGGCATGCATCAATTTTCTAATAAGGATGTCTTTCATTTTTTTGAAGATGAATTAGGAATTCCTTTAAAGATTGAAGAAAAGGGAAAAGTGTTTCCACAGAGTGATCGTTCCAAAACCTTGATCAATGCCTTAGCTACTTATTTACATAAGATTGATGTGGAAATCATGTATCAACGAAATGTTAAGGACATACTGCTCCAGGATAAAGCTATTCGCGGCGTAATTCTAGATGATGAAGAAATTATTTCAACAGAAAGTGTCGTTATAGCAACTGGAGGAATTTCCTATCCTAAAACAGGATCGACTGGGGATGGATTTTCCTTATTAACAAAGGTAGGACATACTTTATCAGAATTTTTTCCTTCATCCGTTCCGATTATTAGCAATGATCCGATAATCAAAGACAAGGTTCTACAGGGAATTGCTCTAAGAGAAGTTAGAATCTCTTTATACAATGGAAAAAAATATGTAAAATCAGAAATTGGGGATTTACTATTTACTCATTTTGGTTTGTCAGGTCCAGCAGTATTAAGGTTAAGTCGTTATGTTTCGATTGCATTAAAAGAAGGAATTATAGATCCCTTAAAAGCTGTGATAGATATCATGCCAAGTGAAAGGGAAGAGGAATTATTACAAAAAATAAATCGTTTAATCAAACAAGCACCCCATAAGATTGCTCTAAATGGATTAAATGGTTTGATCCCCGATAAATTACTTCATTATATCTTAATAAAGGAAAATATCGATCAAAAGCGTATGAAGGATTTATCAAGCAGTGATCTGATGAAATTAGTGGATGGTATTAAAAGATTTTCAATTAGCATAGATGGTACAAGAGATATTAAAGAAGCCTTTGTTACAGGGGGTGGAGTTCAAATAAAGGAAATATATCCAAAGACCTTTGCCTCAAAAATAATAAATGGACTATATGTAGCTGGAGAAGTATTAGATGTGGATGCTTATACAGGCGGTTACAATATGCAAGCAGCCTTTACGACAGGCTTTATTGCAGGGAGATCTGCTGCAGGATTTTGTCAATTGAAGTAGTCAGTTTATAGGCATAAAGAAAGGGGGGGAAGCATGTTACCAAGTGTTAATCAAATTTTACATATTGAACTAGAGAGTGAACAAGCTATTTATAAAGCACGTGTTGCTGATATCTCCGGAAATAATATTAGTGTTGAGATACCAATAGATGTGAATACAGGATATATGAAAATAATTACAACTGGAACAATAATAAATGTTAGGTATTCTAGTAATGATTTAGGTCAATTTTCTTTTAAAACAAAAGTTATTGGGATGAAGAGAGAGCAGGTTCCATTATTATTAATCGAAATTCCTAAAGATTTTAAACGTGTTCAAAGACGAGATTATTTAAGGGTAATTGTTTCAGTAGAGACATCCTTTAAACTAAAAAATGATATGGTAGATGATTGGCTGATTGCTAGAACAAATGATATTAGTGGCGGTGGTATTCAAATTATTTTACCAGACATTATAAAACTAGTAAAAGGTCAAGAGATAGAAGGCTGGTTAGTGTTGCCCTTCAATAATGGTAATATCGAACATATTAAATATGAAGGCAAGGTGATAAGAATCAAGCCACCAAATGAAAAAGTGAATGCAAAATGGGCATCTATAGCCTTTATCGATATTATAGAAAAAAAGCGAGAAAAAATTATTAGATTTTGTTATGAGAAGCAAATGGAAATAGGTAAGAAAACAAAAAAATGAAAAAGTATAGATTTTTTAAATAAGTAAAAGATAGGTAGCGGAGGGATTATATGATATCCAATAAACGTTACCACAATCGCAATTACGAAGATAGATTTGTCAATTTTTCGAATTTTATTGAAAAAATAATATGGAAAACGTTCATTTTATTTATTATTATGTTAATCTTATTTCAATTTATATTAAGCTTTAATAGTATAAGAAAACTAATTGTCCCTATTGAAAGAATGGAAGGGACGATTGAATATTATAAGGTTATAAATTGATTAAAGTGATAGATTATGTTAAAATTCATATGTATCACAGGTAAAAATTGACCATAATTTTTTAACCTTTGTCTGTAGGATAGTTTTTATAAATTAATATTAACATATCCAAATAAAGCTTAGCAGGCATTCGCCTGCTTTTTAACTGTTTAAATGTCGGGGGAGTAATAGAATGAATACTATAAGTATAGCTATTGATGGACCAGCAGGAGCAGGAAAAAGCACAGTTGCAAAGCTAGTTGCTAAAAAATTAGACTTCCTTTATATAGATACTGGAGCGATGTATCGTGCTTTGACCTATAAAGCGATGGAACAAGACTTGAATTTACATGATGGTCAGAAGTTAAATGACTTATTACTTCTTTATCCAATTGATTTTATCAATGAAACAGGTAAGCGACAAAGAGTTGTTATAGATAAACAAGATATTACAGAAGCAATTAGAAGCCCTGAGGTTACAAAAAATGTATCTCTAGTATCAACTCACCAGCTTGTAAGAGAAACTATGGTTGAAAATCAACGATTGATGGCTGCTGACTGTAATGTTGTGATGGATGGAAGAGATATTGGAACACATGTATTAACAAATGCAACCTTCAAGTTTTTTTTGACTGCTTCAATTGATGAGAGGGCAAGTAGGAGATATAAAGAGATTTTAGATAAAGGGTATACTGCAGACTTAGAAAAAATTAAAGAAGAGATTTTTTTAAGGGATAAAAAGGACCAAGAAAGAGCGATTTCTCCATTAAAAAAGGCAAAAGATGCCATATTACTTGATACTTCAAATCTTTCTATTGAAGAAGTTATTAATAAAATATTAGATTATGTAAAGAAAGAATAGGGGGATAAGAAAAGCTTTGTTATACTATATAGGAAGACAGCTAATAAGATGGTATTTAACAATATTTTATAAATGGAAGATATATGGAAGGAATAATATTCCAAAATCCGGGCCGGTTATATTAATAGCAAATCACATAAGCAATTTAGATCCTACAGTCGTTGGATCATCTGTAAAAAGACATGTGCATTTTTTAGCAAAGGAAGAATTATTTCGTATTCCTGTATTAGGATTTTTGCTTTATAGGTTTGGATCCTTTCCTATAAAAAGAGGAGGGAATGATCGGAAAGCCATAAAAAAAGGATTACATTTATTGAAAGAACATCGGGTTATTGGTATTTTTCCTGAAGGAACAAGAAGTAAGACAGGGGAAATAGGAAAGGGACTTCCAGGTGCAGCTCTTTTTGCACTAAAATCTGATGCAGTAGTGATACCTATCGGTATAATTTCAACCTATAAATTATTTAAACCACTTATAGTAAACGTTGGACAGCCTATTGATTTGAATCGTTATAGAAATGATAAAATTACATCAGATGTACTAGAAGAAGTTATTACAGAAATGATGAGGAAAGTACAAGTTCAAGTGAGAGAGATAAGCAACATATGAAAATAGAAATTGGTATGACTGCATTACTCTTTTTTATCATTTTATTTAATATATTGAAGATTGGCCCATTTATTGCTAAAAAAAGTATACAAAGGAGCTATTCATTAGAAAAAACGAAATTATTTGTATGGTTTTTTTTAGTTAGCCTCATAATAATTTTAATACTAATTACTACTATAATTTTGCTTTTACTATTTCATATCATCTAAAAGAAATGTCCAAGTATCTATGAATATATTTATGACTCAAACCGTATTAACGGTTGAGTTCTTATAAAATTTTCAACAAAAGAGGTTTGTATATAAGGAGGGGTTTTTGTGGTTGAAGAGTTAAACTCAGAGATTACTAATAATGAAAATATTATTAAAGGTGATAGGATCAAAGGGAAGGTAGTAAAAATTGGTGAAAAGGAAGCATTGGTTGATGTAGGATACAAATATGATGGTGTAATACCAATAGGGGAGATATCCAATATTCATATTGAAGAGGTTAGTGATGCTTTAAAAGAAGGCGATGAAGTGTTACTAAAGGTAATTAAAATAAACGATGACGAAGAAAAATTAATTTTATCAAAAAGAGCTGTTGATAGTGAAGATGCATGGGATAACTTAAAAGCGAAGTATGAATCTGGTGAGATATTTGAAGTGGTTGTAGCTGATATTGTAAAGGGTGGATTAGTTGTAGATGTAGGAGTACGCGGCTTTATTCCTGCATCCCTAGTTGAAACACATTTTGTTGAGGATTTCACTGATTATAAAGGGAAAAAACTTCGTGTAAAAGTGATTGAGTTAGATAAGGAAAAGAATAAAGTAATATTATCCCAAAGAGTTGTTTTAGAAGCAGAAGATGAAAAGAAAAAAGAAGAACTTATTGCAAACATAAAAGAAGGAACTATTTTAGAAGGGACAGTTCAACGACTTACTGACTTTGGTGCTTTTATTGATATAGGTGGTGTTGACGGTTTAGTTCATGTCTCTGAATTAGATTGGGAAAGAGTGAATAAGCCATCTGATGTATTGAACGAAGGGGATAAAGTAAAAGCAAAGGTATTAAGGGTGGATCCTGTCAACCAAAAGATCAGTTTAAGTATAAAGGAAACAAAACCAAGTCCTTGGGAAAGTATTTATAAAGAATTACAAATTGGAGAAATATATCCTGGAAAGATCAAAAGATTAGTAAGCTTCGGAGCTTTTGTTGAATTATTCCCTAATGTTGAGGGTTTGGTTCATATTTCACAAATAGCAAATGAACATATTACAAAACCAAGTGATGTATTAGAAGTAGGCCAAGAAGTAAAGGTTAAGGTATTAGATGTTGACTTGGAGAAGAAAAAAATTAGCTTAAGCATACGTGAAGCGGCAGAAAAAGAATTTGAAGAAGAAAAATTAAAATATACCGAAAATCATTCAGGACTAAACCTAACATTAGGTGATGTATTTGGTGATAAATTAAATAAATTAAAATAATTAAAATAATGATATTAAAGTGAGGGAGCATATGCAAAGGGCTTCGAGAAAGCTTGAACATTTAAGTTTAGCACTAAAAATTGAGCAGACGAATATACAAGGTTTTCAAGATGTTAATTTTGTTCATCAAGCTTTACCAGAAGTAGACATAGCGGAAACCTCCATATCAACAGTAGTCGGTGGACTTTATTTAAGTTCACCGATTATTATTAATGCCATGACAGGTGGAGCGATTGAAACAGAAAAAATAAATGAACAATTAGCAACCATTGCTAAAGAAAAAGATTTAGCGATGGCGGTTGGATCACAAATGTCTGCGTTAAAAAATAGAGAGGTAACCTCGTCCTATAAAATTATTAGAAAAGTGAATCCAAATGGCATTGTATTTGCAAATCTGGGTGCTGAAGCAAGTGTTAAGCAGGCAAAAGAAGCTATTGATATGTTGGAAGCAAATGCTCTACAAATACATTTGAATGTTATTCAAGAGCTAATTATGCCAGAGGGTGATCGTAATTTTAGAGGAGCTTTAGAAAGGATTGCTGCTATAAAAGAACAGATTAATGTTCCCCTCATTGTAAAAGAGGTAGGTTTTGGGATAGCAAGGGAAACTGCCAGCAAACTAGCTGCAGTTGGCGTATCTATTATCGATGTTGGTGGCAAGGGTGGCACTAATTTTGCTGAAATAGAGAATAAGAGAAGAAAAACTCCTCTAAATATCTTTAATGATTGGGGTATTAATACAGCAACTAGTATTCTTGAAATTAAAGAGATTCCAGATATAGAAATCATCGCAACTGGGGGTATTCAAAATAGCTTACAGCTTGCAAAAGCAATAGGTTTAGGGGCGAATGCTGTTGGAATAGCTGGAATTATTATAAAAAAATTACTGACTGAAAACATAGATGCAACGATTGATTATATTACAAGTATTCATCAAGAAATTAGAATCATCATGACGAGTCTTGGTGCAAAAGACTTATTAGACTTGCAAAAATTACCGATGGTCACATTAGGGGATATAAAAGATTGGTGTGAATTAAGAGATATTAATATAAATAATCTCGCTAGAAGAACAATCGAATCATGATTATTTGCCAAAATCAAGCAATCCTATTGTAGGGTGGGTTTGTTTTTTAAAAAAATAAGAAATAATAAAAATATTGTCTAACTTAGACAATATTTTTTACTATTTTGGGAATAAGTGGGTGGTCATGATGAATAGTGGTGTTTTAGCAAATATGATACTGTTTTTATTTAGTATCCTTATTATTACTGGATGGTTTCATCATTTCATAGAAGGTTTTGGTTCAAAAAGGAATTTAGTCTTATATTTCATCATGATTATCATACTTAGTAATACTGAGGTAAGCATAGTTAATGGGTTACAGATTAATATCGGTGGATTCTTACTTCCCATAATCGGCTATCTTTACTTACTATTTAAAGTTATAAAAAAAGATACACTCTATATCTTAACGGCAACAATACTTTTAGCAACCTCATACTTCTTGTTTAAGGAATTAATTCGGCTAGATCCTGTTCTACTCTTTTGGGGGGAATTGTACCAAGTATCAGCATTATTAGTGATAATTATTATTTTTGTTGTTCCAAAATATACATACAGGATAACATTATTACATGGAGGAATCCTATTAGGTGAGTTTATTTTTTATTTTCATCACAGGGCAACGTTTACAAATGTAATATTAGGAGATGGTGAAATTAGAGATATTATGTGGTTTTCATTTATTGAAATCATTATTTATGAACAAATCATTCAACTTATAAAAGGCTGGATTAAACGTAAAAAATATCATTTTTATAAAACATAAGGGAAAAAGACCGAATATATGATAATGAAAAGTTTTGAAGAATATTGTAAGTTTACTATGGTATAGTATTAATAATCATTTTAATATGGTAAGTATTGCTTGTTGAATGAATTAGTTTATAATAATAAGAACACATTGCAAAAATTAAGCAGGATTCTAGAAAGGTTGTATGCTCTATGTCAAAACCGGTTGTAGCAATCGTTGGGAGACCTAATGTTGGTAAATCCACTATATTTAATCGATTATCCGGACAAAGAATAGCTATTGTTGAGGATAAACCAGGAATAACCAGAGATAGAATATATAGTACGAGTGAGTGGCTAGATCATTCTTTTCATCTTATAGATACTGGTGGAATCGAAATTGATCCAAAAAATCAATTACTTATGCAAATTAAACAGCAAGCTGAATTAGCAATTGAAGAAGCGGACGTTATCCTGTTCTTAGTTGATGGTAAGGTAGGGTTAACAGAAACTGATAAAGAAATTTCAAAAATTCTTTATAAAACGAAAAAGCCAATCATATTAGCTGTGAATAAAATAGACAACATTAAAATGGAAAATGAAATATATGAGTTTTATAATCTAGGATTTGGAGAACCTTTCCCAATCTCTGGGGCACATGGAACTGGTATAGGGGATCTATTAGATGCTGTTATCACTAATTTCCCAAAGGATGTTGAAGAGGTACATGATGAGGATACGATTAGAGTCGCATTAATTGGAAGACCAAATGTTGGTAAATCATCATTAGTCAATGCTATTTTAGGAGAGGAACGAGTGATTGTTAGTGATGTAGCTGGCACCACTCGCGATGCTATAAACACTCCTTTTTCGAGAAATGACCAAGATTATTTATTAGTAGATACAGCTGGCATGCGTAAAAGAGGAAAAGTATATGAAACTACTGAAAAATATAGTGTATTAAGAGCATTAAAGGCGATTGAAAATTCGGACGTTGTATTGATTGTTATCGATGGGCATGAAGGTATCATTGAACAGGATAAAAAAATAGCGGGTTATGCTCATGAAGCAGGGAGAGCATCAATATTTGTGGTGAATAAGTGGGACATCGTAGAAAAAGATGATAAAACGATGCATCAATTTGCCCAAAAGATAAGGGATCATTTTTTGTTTATGCCTTATGCACCAATTGTATTCGTTTCAGCTAAAACTAAAAAAAGAGTATTCCAAATTTTACCAAAGGTGGATGAGGTGGTGGAAAGTCATAACATGAGAATTAGCACCTCAATATTGAATGATGTTATACGAGATGCTATCGCAATAAATCCTCCACCTGCAGATAAAGGAAAAAAACTAAAAGTCAAATATGCAACGCAGGTTGCAGTTAAACCACCAACCTTTGTTATCTTTGTTAATGATCCTGAAATTATGCATTTTTCCTACGAAAGGTATTTAGAAAATAAATTAAGGGAGTCCTTTGAATTTGAGGGAACACCTATTAAGTTATTTATTAGGCAAAAAAACATGGATGATTAATGAAGGGAGAGAAATCATGGTGAAAAAGCAGTCTATAGCGGTTCTTGGTGCAGGTAGCTGGGGAACTGCACTTTCGCTTGTGCTGGCTAATAATGGTTTTAGCGTAGATTTATATACGAGAAAAGAGGAACAGAAAGAAGAAATAAATAAGAACAGAACAAATAAAAGATATCTGGAAGGTATTCATATATCAGAGAAGATTACTGCATACACAAATCTTGAACAGGTTTTAGATAATAAAGAAATTATTATTGTAGTAGTACCTTCCCATGCTATGCGTGAAACTGCAAAAATGATAAAATCTTTCGTAACCGATAGAACGATTATTATTCATGCTACTAAAGGTCTAGAATTGGATACGTATAAAAGAATGAGTGAAATAATAAAAGAGGAAATTCCAAATCTTTGTACTGACCAGTTATTAGTGCTGTCTGGTCCTAGTCATGCTGAAGAAGTGAGTCGAAAATTACCAACGACAGTAGTCATTGCTGGAAGCAAAATATCTGTTGCTGATAAGGTGCAGGATTTGTTTATAAATAACGATTTTCGAGTTTATACCAATTTAGATTTAATTGGTGTTGAAATCGCAGGTGCATTGAAAAATATCATTGCATTAGGTGCAGGATTAACTGATGGCTTGAACTTTGGTGATAATGCAAAAGCAGCATTAATAACCCGAGGATTAGCTGAAATAGCACGTTTAGGTATTGAATTAGGTGCTAACCCACTTACTTTCTCTGGCTTAGCAGGAGTTGGTGATCTGATTGTTACTTGTACTAGTCAGCACAGCCGTAATTGGCGAGCAGGCTTCATGCTTGGTAAAGGTAAAAAATTAGAAGCTGTTTTAGCTGATATGGGTATGGTTGTTGAAGGTGTAAAAACGACGAAGGTAGCATATAGCTTAGCGAAGGAATTAGATGTAAAAATGCCTATCACAACAGAGTTATATCATGTTCTTTTTGAACATAAGAATCCGGAGACTGCCGTTATAGATCTCATGGGTAGAGTGAAAACCCATGAAATGGAATCGACAATGCAAATTATTAATAACAAGATGAAGGAATGAGTTAATTGAAAGAACAGATTAGATTTCTACCAGACGATAAATTAGCACCGATAAAGGTAGGAGAGAACATACTAAAAACAGCGGTAAAATCAAGAGTTTACATTAAGCATGTATGCGGTGGGAAAGGTGCTTGTCTTACATGTAAAGTGTATATAGATAATCAAAGTAAAGTATCCAAGCCTAGCCTTATAGAATTAAGGAAATTAGGTGAAGACATGATACAAATGGGTACTAGATTAGCTTGCCAAACAAAAGCATTAATGGGTGTGACGATTGAAGTCCCTGAGGACCCACTTAAAAAAGCAATCCGAGACAAATTAAAAAATAACGAAATGTAATAGCTATAAAAAACTGCGGCTTATCTGTCAATAAGCCTCAGATGGTACAAAGTATACAAACTGGAGACATTGAGAAATTAGACAATTTCTAGGCGTTGAGAAATAGTTGGACTGAGTGTACATGTGGTACTCGATGACCGAGGATTTCGATAACAACAACGAAATAGGCAATTTATCAAAGTCTCAGGCTTATCTGTCGATAAGCCTTTTTTTTTGTCCTAATAATGGAATATATACAGAAAACGAAGCATAAATTATAAGTATTTGAAGGATATAGATAAAAAAAATTTATGAACGTTAAAAATTAAATAAAATGAAAAGTTTTTAAAATACGTCATAATGATTAAAAATATTCATATATTTATATTGTCCAAATAGGTAGGTTACGTGGATTTCATCTTAGGGGGGATGTTTTATAATTATGTATAATTTTTTTATTTATTTAATAGAGGAGGGGTATTGTGGAAAAGTTTGATATCTTCAATGATATTGCGGAACGGACCGGGGGAGATATTTACATAGGAGTTGTAGGAGCAGTTCGAACGGGTAAATCAACATTTATTAAAAAAGTCATGGAATCATTAGTCATTCCTAATATAGTCAATGATAATGACAAAATAAGAGCTACTGATGAACTCCCCCAAAGTGGTGCAGGAAGAACGATAATGACAACAGAACCAAAATTTGTACCAAATCAATCGGTACAAATAAATGTGGATGAAGGGTTGAATATCAATGTAAGACTAGTAGATTCAGTTGGTTACGCAGTTACAGGTGCAAAGGGCTATGAGGACGAGACTGGTCCAAGAATGGTACATACACCATGGTTTGAAGAATCCATCCCATTTCAAGAAGCAGCTGAAATAGGAACAAGAAAAGTAATTCAAGAACATTCTACAATGGGAGTAGTTGTAACAACAGATGGAACGATTACCGAAATACCTAGAGAATCATATGTAGAGGCTGAAGAACGAGTGATTGAAGAGTTAAAGGAAGTAGGAAAACCATTTGTTATGATCGTAAATTCCATCAATCCTCATGCGGAATATGTTTCAAACTTAAAAGATGAATTAGCAGAGAAATATGATATTCCAGTACTAGCGATGAATGTAGCAGAAATCTCAGAAAAGGATATTATGGCAGTATTACGTGAGGTGCTGTTTGAATTCCCAGTTCATGAGGTGAATGTGAATCTACCTAGTTGGGTCATGGTTTTAAATCAAGATCACTGGTTAAGGAAAAATTTTGAGGATTCGGTCCAAGAAACTGTCAAGGAAATCCGTCGATTAAGAGATGTGAGAGTAGTTGTAGATCAATTTAAGGACTATGATTTTATTGTGGATGCAAGTCTTGCTGATATGAATATGGGTCAAGGAATTGCTGAGATTGACTTATTTGCTAATGATGAATTATATGATCAAATTCTTATGGAAATTGTTGGGGTAGAAATAAAAGGTAAGGATCATTTATTGCAGCTCATGGTTGAGTTCACAAATGCCAAAAAAGAGTATGATAAGGTTGCTGAGGCATTAAAGATGGTTCACCAAACAGGATATGGAATCGCTTCTCCATTATTAGAGGATATGTCATTAGATGAACCAGAATTAATTCGACAAGGACCCAGATTTGGTGTCAGATTAAAAGCAACAGCGCCTTCTATTCATATGATAAAAGTTGATGTTACATCTGAATTTGCACCTATTATAGGTTCAGAAAAACAAAGTGAAGAGCTTCTACGTTACTTAATGCAGGATTTTGAAGAAGATCCAATCAGTATGTGGGAGTCAGATATTTTTGGCAGATCATTAGCCAGCATCGTAAGGGAAGGAATTTCCGCAAAATTAATGACAATGCCTGACAATGCAAGATATAAACTTAAAGAGACATTAGAGCGAATTATTAATGAAGGATCAGGTGGGTTGATTGCTATAATTTTATAGTAAAAAAATGGAATTTAGTAAGTCTTTAACCACAAAAAAGCACTTTTTAAGTGCTTTTTTTGATGTTTAAGGCTTATTTTATATAAAATCACTTGAATTTCCTTTATTTGTGTATTACTATAGGCTTGTCTAACAAAATTTTTATTGAAAAATCTTTGTAAATAAGTATAAAATCTATTTAAAAGGTTAAGACAAGGAATAAGAAAAATTTCCCTTTTGGGAGGAGGTGAATACATTGAATAAAACTGAACTTATCACTAAGGTTGCAGAAAAATCAGAACTTACTAAAAAAGATGCTACAAAAGCAGTAGATGCAGTTTTTGCTTCTATTACTGAAACATTACAAGGTGGAGACAAAGTCCAAATTATTGGTTTTGGTAATTTCGAAGTTCGTGAGCGTGCAGCTCGTAAGGGTCGTAACCCACAAACTGGTGAAGAAATTCAAATTCCAGCTAGTAAAGTACCAGCATTCAAACCAGGTAAAGGACTTAAGGACGGTATTAAATAATTCCGTACATATTAGAAAGAAGGGTTACATTTATGTAACCCTTCTTTTTTGATTTTCAAAAATAAATGTGCTAAGATAATTTTGCTTATGGATAAAGGAGGCAAAATGATGAGTATTGATCATAGAAATATAGAAGAATCAATTAAGGTAATATTAAAGTCTATTGGTGAGGACCCGGAGCGTGAAGGATTACATGATACACCTGCTCGTGTAGCACGTATGTATGAAGAAGTGTTTTCTGGTTTAAATGAAGATCCACAAAGCCATTTTGATGTTATATTTAGCGAGGATCATGAAGAAGTTGTCATCGTAAAGGATATACCATTTTACTCTATGTGTGAGCATCACCTAGTCCCTTTTTTTGGTGTTGCGCATGTAGCCTATCTTCCTAGAAACGGTAAGGTTACAGGGCTAAGTAAATTAGCTAGAGCGGTAGATACTGTGGCTAAGCGTCCACAGCTTCAAGAAAGAATGAATGACACAATAGCTAATGCCATCATGGAAAAGCTTGAGCCAAGTGGTGTATTAGTAATGATTGAAGCAGAGCATATGTGTATGACCATGCGAGGAATAAAAAAACCAGGTTCAAAAACAGTAACAATCTCAGCAAGAGGAATATATAAGGAAGATGCAAGTATGCGTAGTGAAGTGTTACAATTAATGCGCTAAAGGAATCATAAAATATTTGTTTTTTTCATAAAAATATATATAATATATCATAGGTCAATTCGGGACGTGGCGCAGCTCGGTAGCGCGCACCCTTGGGGTGGGTGAGGTCGCAGGTTCAAATCCTGTCGTTCCGACCATTAAAGAGAAGAAGTATCGCAATTGCGATATTTTTTTTGTTTTACGATATTTTTTTGTATCTATAAAAGGAGATGTTTTAAAAATATTTTATATTTTTTGGTCAAGCTGGCATAGATAGCCTTCATGAATTGTAAAATATAATGGAGGTGATTATTCGATGATTGGTTTTAAATATATATCAAAAGGAATGATGGCAGGAATCTTACTTTCCGTAATTATTGCTTTTATGTTATCATTAATACCCAATATGGAAATTTTCAATTTAAACGATGATCAGGCAGTATTTAAGCACCAAAATAACAGTTTTATCAATAGTAAAAATATTGTCAATTTTGTTGAATCATTTCCGATAGAAATGAGCATAAAAAAAGTATCATGGAAGCAAAACACATTAGCTATTGATTTTATTGTTGAACGAAATAAAAAATTAGATACGAATGAAATATATAAGGATTTATATACAGTAATTAGAAGTAGCCTTGTCGAGAGCGCGAACGTTAAAGAAATTCTTATAAGGGTATTTTTGGATGATATGAACAAATTATTTGTAGCTGTTTCTGCAAAAAAGACAGATATTGAAATGAATCAAAAAATGAATGTTAATTCACCATTTAATTATAAGGAATTTTTAGACCAAAATTTCGGTTTAAATTACGGAAATGTGATAAAACAAGATTGAAGTTAATTCCTGTTACCATTTTAATAATTGTGGTATACTTGAGTGCGTAAAGATTGATTTTTAGTACTTTAAGTCATGGGGGAATATAATATGATAATGACTCATAGCTCCTTTCAAATAGAAATGGATGAAATAATATTAGAAATAGAAAAACGATCCCAAAATACGTTTATTGAAAAATATGTAAAACTACCAGCTATCTCTATGGATCGACTTCAGTTATTAAATCTTTCTTTATACCATGCTTCTGTACCGAAACAATTAAGAAAGCTATATTGCATAACAGCAGGATTGGTTCAATTAGGACTTGATATACATGAGACCATTTCAAATCATAAAGAAGTGAGTGAACATGGCATAAGAAACAGACAATTATCGATTCTAGCTGGTGATTATTATAGTAGTCAATATTATGCTTTATTATCAAAAACGAATTTATTAGATGCAATTGAGGATTTAGCAATAGCGATTAGAGATATTAATATTTCAAAGATGAAATTATATACATCTAATGAATTTGCATCTATTGAATATTTTACAGAGCTTTTTAAAACAAAAGATGCAAAGCTATATACACAATTTATAAAGTATATGAAGGATGACAATTTACAAGATATTTGGCAATTAATTATTGAAAATCTTTCTTTATTATTTACTTTAGCAGATGAATTGTACACTACTGACTTGAATCGTAATCAATTCAGCTATTATCTTGTAAATTATTATTCAAGCGCTGAGGAAAAACGAGAATTATTCGTTAATGGTGCAAATACATCTGATTCGATGAATAAGCTCAAAAGCTTATATTTAAAATATGATATAAAAGGTAAGCTAGAAAAATTAATCAGTAACACACACCATGTCGTAGAAAAACAAATATCAAAAATTGAAGATAGGTTTATAACTGGGGAGTTATCATATATTATTAGTCAATTTCGACATTCATATCATTTATTTAAAGCTGTTGAAAAGATATAATTTTTTAGTGTTATTATTTATGAAATAACCTATGTAAAGCTTTAGAAAATTGTTTTGGGGGGAGACTAATGACGAAATCAATATATGTAAATGGTAAGAAGAAGGAAGAGTACGTCCATTCAGTTTTTGAAAATATTGCAAAACGATATGATGTGATGAATACCCTGCTTAGTTTTAGAAGACATAAAGCTTGGCGCAAGTTCACGATGAAAAAAATGGATATAAAGGCTGGAGATACAGCTTTAGATGTCGCATGTGGTACAGCAGAGTGGACGATAGCTTTAGCAAAGGCGTCAAAGCATGGTAAAATTAAAGGACTTGATTTTAGTAGTAATATGTTAGAGGTTGGTAAGAAAAAAGTAAATCACTTAAGTTTGGACAAGCAGATAGAATTGGTGCATGGTGATGCAATGAGTCTTCCTTTTGAGGACAATAGATTTGATTATGTTACAATAGGATTTGCATTAAGAAATGTACCTGATATAAAGACTGTATTATCTGAAATGATGCGTGTGGTAAAGCCAGGTGGAATGGTTGTTTCATTGGAGTTATCAAAACCTAATTGGCCACTATTTAGAAAATTATACTTTTTTTATTTTTATAAAGTGCTTCCTTTATTAGGAAAAGTATTTACGAATAAATATGAACAATATCATTGGTTGCCAGAATCATTGACACACTTTCCAGATCAAAAGCAGTTAGCAAAAATATTTGAAAAAGTAGGAATGGAAAAAATTGAAGTTTATCCTCTAACAGGGGGAATAGCTGCTCTACACATCGGACGTAAGAGGGGATAGAAATGGCATACAAAGATTTAAGGCATTTTATTGAAATATTAGAAGAAAAGGGTTTACTTAAAAAAATAAAAACGGAAGTTGATCCCGAATTAGAAATAGCTGAGATAACAGACAGAGTATCAAAAATGCCTGGTGGCGGAAGTGCGCTATTATTTGAAAATGTAAAGGGCTCAGATATTCCTGTATTGACGAATGCGATGGGGTCCTATGAAAGAATGGAATTAGCTCTAGAGGTTGATGATTTAGATGACATTGGTAAAAGAATCATGGAATTCTTAGACACACCATCTCCTACTGGATTGATGGCAAAAATAAAAGCCTTACCAAAGCTTGCTGAAATAGGGTCGTTTATTCCAAAAATTATTAAGAATGGTGCTTGTCAGGAGGTTATCATCACTGAAAATCCTAGTTTAGACATGTTTCCAATACTAAAGACCTGGCCTCAGGATGGCGGGAAATTTATTACCATGCCATTAGTTTTTACGAAGGATCCTGTCACAAACACAAGAAATTGTGGTATGTATAGAATGCATGTTTATGATGAAAAAACCACTGGTATGCATTGGCATAAACATAAGGATGGAGCGTTACATCAGCATAAGCTTAAAAAGGATGGTAAAGCGAATAGAATGGAAGTTGCAGTAGCAATAGGAGCTGATCCTGCGGTGATTTATTCCGCTACAGCACCACTTCCTCCAGAAATAGATGAAATGATGTTTGCAGGCTTTTTAAGGAAATCACCTGTTGAGCTTGTTAAATGTAAAACAGTAGATATTGAAGTGCCCGCTAATGCTGAGATTGTTTTAGAAGGGTACGTAGATGTGGATGAATTAAAAATGGAAGGACCATTTGGTGATCATACTGGATACTATTCTTTAGCAGATTTATATCCTGTTTTTCACTTAACCGCCATAACTCACCGCAAAAACCCTGTCTACATTAGTACTTTAGTGGGAAAACCACCTCAGGAGGATGTCTATTTAGGAAAAGCGACAGAACGAATATTTCTCCAATTACTAAAGGTCATGCTTCCAGAAGTGAAGGATATGAATATGCCACCAGAAGGCGTTTTTCATAACTGTGTGATCGTTTCAATAAAAAAACGATATCCTTACCATGCTAAGAAAGTAATGAATGCAGTCTGGGGCTTAGGATTGATGATGCTAACCAAGTTAATTATTATTGTTGATGAAGAAGTAGATGTTCAAAATGTTTCAGAAGTGGCTTGGCGAGTCTTTAATAATATTGACCCCAAAAGAGATGTAACCATTGTAGAAGGCCCTTTAGATGATTTGGATCATTCATCACCAATACCATTTATCGGTTCGAAAATGGGAATTGATGCAACGATGAAATGGCAATCTGAGGGACATCTAAGAGAATGGCCTGATGATGTGGATATGTCCAATGAAGTGAAAGAGCTCGTAGATCGGAAGTGGAAAGAGTATGGTATTGAATAAAACCAAAACGATTTTAGATATGATAAAGTTTGAACATACAATTTTCGCATTACCCTTTGCCTATTTAGGAATGGTATTAGGAAGTATTCACGCTTTTCATCATTTTCCTACATGGGTGCAATTTTTTTGGATCACAATGGCCATGGTGGGTGCCCGTAGCGCTGCCATGGCTTTAAATAGGTTAATCGATCGGGCTATTGATAAAATAAATCCGAGGACTGCAAATAGAGCAATACCAGCAGGGAAATTGAAAATGACAGAGGTTGTTATATTTGTTGTGACTTCTTTACTATTACTATTTGTTTCTGCATGGCAGTTAAGTGAGCTTGCTTTTAAGTTATTACCTGTTGCTGTTTTGTTTTTAGTGCTATATTCCTATACCAAGCGTTTTACAGCTAGCTGTCATTTTATCCTTGGTATTACCGATGGATTGGCTCCATTAGGAGCATGGGTTGCAGTTACCAATCAAATTAGTTATCCAGCTATTATTTTATTTATCACTGTTGCACTTTGGATTGCTGGCTTTGATATTATTTATGCTACACAGGATATAGAATTTGATAAACAGCATGGCTTACATTCTATTCCAGTACGTTTTGGGTTGAAAAAAGCATTAATCATCGCACGAATCACTCATGCTTTAACCATTATAGGATTAGTATATCTTTTCTTTATCACCAGTTTAGGCTGGTTGTATTTGGTTGGTGTAGTTATTGCTAATTTTATCCTTCATTACGAGCATTCAATTATTTCACCTAAAGATATGTCTAAGTTAAACACAGCATTCTTTACGATGAACGGCATTTTAAGTGTTATTGTTTTTGCATTTACTTTTATAGATTTGGTGATATAAATGGAGACAAAAATATATACAGTTGGAATTACTGGAGCAAGTGGAGCGATCTATGGGGTTCGATTAGTAGAAGAATTATTAAAGCTAAATCATAAGGTTCACCTAGTTATCACTGAAGCTGGGTGGCAGGTGTTAAATGAAGAGCTTGAATGGGATACTGTTAATCGCGAGGAAACGATAGCTGCTAAGTTTAATAAGCTTGGTGGATCTCTCTCTTATCATTTACAAAGAGATTTTCATTCCCCAATTGCTAGTGGATCATATAAGTCAGATGGAATGATCGTGATTCCTTGTTCGATGGGAACCTTATCTAAAATAGCTCATGGTATTTCAAGTAATTTACTTGAAAGAACAGCCGATGTCATGCTAAAGGAAGGTAGAAGGTTAGTTATCGTTCCTAGGGAAACACCGCTAAATGCAATCCACTTAGAAAATATGCTGAAGCTTTCTAAAATTGGTGCTAATATTGTCCCTGCAATGCCTGGATTTTATCATAAACCAAAATCTTTAGAGAGCTTAATCGATCATTTAATTGGAAAAGTATTAGATACAATTAATACTTCACATTCTTTGTTCAAACGTTGGGGAGATGAATAGACTTGAGTAAAATTAGAATTGGAAGAATTACCTACTCTAATATATGGCCGATATCCCATTTTTTTGACGAAGCAAAGTTTGTAAATGAAGTTGAATTAATTCCACAGGTACCAAGTCAACTAAATAAACAGATGGCAAATGGTGCTATCGACATTGGACCTATTTCTTCATTTTCCTATGCAGAGCATGCAGATGATTATATTTTACTACCTAACTTATCCGTAAGTGCCCATGGTAAGGTTGGGTCAATCTCATTATTTTTAAAGTCTGATATCAGCGATATTGCTAATAAAATGGTTGCCCTAACGAATACCTCTGCTACATCTGTCAATCTTTTAAGGATAATATTAGAATGGTTTGTTGGTGGAAAACCGAAGTATATTTCAATGGAGCCAAATTTAGAGAAAATGATGGAAGTTGCTGATGCTGCATTATTGATTGGTGATGATGCATTACTTGCTAATATGGATAATAGGGTGCATAATAAATATCAATTGATTGATTTGGGTAGTGAATGGTTAAAAAGGACAAATAAATGGATGACTTTTGCTGTGTGGGCTGTTAGAAGGGAAATAATAGAGAAGGAGCCTGAACTGTTATTTCGTATCTATCAAGAGTTTGTCAACAGTAAGAAGATGGGTCGCAGTAATCTACATGTTATCATTGAAGAATCAATATCAAGATTTGGTGGTTCTAAAGAATTTTGGGAAAACTATTATAAGGGATTAACTCACGATTTTTCAGAGGAGCAAATGGAAGGGTTAAGCTATTACTATCATTTAGCCAATAAGCTAGGCTTCTTAGAAAAAAAATCACAAATTGAGGTTATTGATTTTAGTAAGCTAAAGATTACAAATAGAATCGTGTGAAGTTCCAGAATAAATACTAATAAAATAATTTAGGTGAATAATTTATGAAGCTTGTTGACATCTATTATAAAATGAAGAAGGACATTAAAGAAATAGAGAATGAATTATCTAGAACGATTGCAATAGATCAGAACACTTTAGATAAATCGTCCCACCAACTTTTAAAAGCTGGTGGGAAAAGAATACGACCAGTATTTGTACTTCTAGCTGGGCACTTTGGAGAATATCAATTTGATACGTTGAAAAAGGTAGCAACAGCATTAGAACTAATACATATGGCGACGCTTGTTCATGATGATGTAATCGATGATGCTAATCAACGGAGAGGCAAGCTTACAGTTAAAGCGAAATGGGACAATAAGGTGGCAATGTATACTGGTGATTATATCTTTGCTCAAGCACTCATTTTAATCACTGAATTTAAGAATCAGGAAATGCACGAAACCTTATCAAATGCAATTGTTAGCATGTGTGAAGGAGAAATCGATCAAATAGCTGATTTTAATAATTGGAGTCAATCCTTGAAGAATTATTTAAGAAGGATAAAGAGGAAGACTGCATTGTTAATCGCTATTTCTTGTAAATTGGGAGCTCTAGCTAGTCATGCAGATAAAGAAACAGTTAGAAGCTTATATCATTATGGCTACAATGTAGGTATGGCATTTCAAATTGTTGATGATATTTTGGATTTTACTGGTACAACGGAGCAATTAGGCAAACCTGCTGGTAGTGATTTAAGACAAGGAAATATCACGTTACCAGCCTTATATAGCTTACATTATTCTAATGAAAAAGAAAAATTAAGGGCTATTATAAAAGAAGGACATGTAAATAAAAGAATGGAAGAGATCATTGACCTCATCCGTACTTCTGATGGGATTGAGTACTCAAAGCAATTAGCCTTAAAATACGTGGAAAAGGCGAAAAAATCATTAAGTAATATACCAGAGATCAATGAGAAAAAGACGCTAATCAATATTAGTGAGTTTATTGCCGAAAGAACATATTAAGGGATTGTTTAAGATATACATATTTGATGATAAGGCATAGTTTTTGTTGAATAGTATTGTTTATTTTGGTAAAATCTTTGTGGCAGCAATCCCTCTATGAATGAGTGGGACCTTATCTGAAAGTAGAAAAAAAGATTACATAATGGAGGAAATTATAATGGAAAGAACTTTTTTAATGGTAAAACCTGATGGTGTTCAAAGAAGTTTAATTGGTGAAATTGTAGCAAAGTTTGAGAAAAAAGGATTTAAGCTAGCTGGTGCTAAGCTAATGATGATTGATGAAGTATTAGCAGGAAAGCACTATCAAGAGCATAAAGAGAAGCCGTTTTTTGGAGAGTTAGTTAGCTTTATTACTTCTGGGCCTGTTTTTGCTATGGTTTGGGAAGGAAACAACGTCGTACAGATTGCAAGAAATATGATGGGTAAAACAAATCCTGCTGAAGCTATTCAAGGAACAGTTAGAGGAGATTATGGTTTGTCCCTTGGCATGAATATCATTCATGGCTCAGATTCCTTAGAAAGTGCTGAGAGAGAAATTAATCTATTTTTTAAAGAAGAAGAATTAGTTACCTATACCAAAGAGATAGATTGTTGGATATAATTAATTTCTATATAGTTGTATAAAAATAGTGTGCTGTTCATATCAGCACGCTATTTTTTTATATCGTTCTATTGTTTTACAAAAAAATAAAGGGATTTTATATTTTAGATAGAATATTAACTTTTGGATGATTATAGTTTTGAAAGGAAGTCGGCACAACCATGACAATAGAAGATTATCATTTATTCATCAAAAATATTAAGGTAAAAACAGGTATTGATTTATCAATGTATAAAGAAACACAAATGAAGAGACGGTTGACTTCATTACGAGACAAAAGAGGTTTTTCTAATTTTAATGACTACTTTCAAGCATTAGGAAAAAATAATAATTTACTAAATGAATTTGTTGATAGAATAACAATAAATGTATCAGAATTCTTTCGAAATAGAAGTCGCTGGGATGTCTTAAAAGAGAAAATCATCCCATTATTAGGTGAAAGAAATAGATTAAAAATATTAAGTGCCGCCTGTTCAACAGGTGAAGAGCCTTATTCATTATCAATGATTTTAAATCATTACTTCCCTCATATTAAAGCAAGTATTTTAGCAACTGATATTGATGATACAGTGTTAAAAAAGGCTGAAGAGGGAATCTATACTGAGCGTTCTTTAAAGGAGATGCCAGATTTATTTAAGAGTAAATATTTAGTTCATGAATCAAATCTTTATCATGTGAGAAAGGAAATAAAAGAGAGCATAACCTTTAGTAAATTTGATTTATTGAAGGATCATTTTGATGATCATTATGATTTAATCATTTGTAGAAATGTAATGATTTATTTTACGGATGAAGCAAAGGACCAATTGTATCAGAAATTTAGTAAAGCTTTAAAAACAGGTGGAATTTTATTTGTTGGAAGTACAGAACAAATATTTAACCCTAATCAATATCAATTTGAAACTGTCGACAATTTTTTTTATAGAAAAAAAATATAGATTGATGAAGATGTTAAATATGGTATTCATGAATAAGAATGTAGGGGAATATGTATTTTATAATCACTATAGCAATCAGAACCTAAAGCCTCATTTTATGGATATATCTTTTTAATGTTTAGTGGAGTTACTTTTAGTGAATATTTTTTCATTATAATTA
>CAZEQK010000008.1:96878-102725 GCA_964514395.1 uncultured Bacillaceae bacterium | reverse complement strand
TTTTTTCATCAGCAATTGCTATGAAAATGGCTCAATTTTAGATTAGCAAATACAAGGATCTCCATCAATTTTAAATGAGTAGAATAACCAGCCATTTTTTCCAATAGTAACTTTATCAACAGGTGAAACCCCTAGCAACTTAACATGTAAGATATTATTTAATTCTATTAATTCATTTTTCAACCCAAAATTATCATCGAAATATTTTTCGTATCTATTTGGGAAACTAGCTAATGAATTAATATTAACAATTGTTTTTTTTATTAAAGTTCTTTGTTCACTACTATCAACTATTTTTATCCCGCTGATATTATATATAAAGGGGCTATATAATAATAATATAAAAATGCTAATTATTAAAAAATTTCGATAGGAAATTTCTTTGGTTACCAATATATTTTTAAACCAAATAACCCCTTTTAACATTAGAAAAATTAAATATTGCTATTAAAAAATAAATATGAAGTAAAAACCATACTTATCCCCCTTGAATATCTTTCAATATAATACCTTGATTTATTCCTCTTTTATTATAAACAACGACATTCTATTAAAAGATGGGTATTTATTTTCTAAATTAAGTGATTTTTTAAGATTTTTTATTCAAATAATAATGAACTAAAGGATTTATATCTTGATCCAGTAACTCTAAGTTATTCATGATATACTCTCTTGTCTTAAAGTTTTGATTAGGATTTCTCCCTTCAAACCATCCATATTCGATATAATGAATAATTGGATCGATCCCAGCTTTTAAAACATCTTCATACATAAATAAGTAATATTGACTGTCAAAAATATCATTTTTAAAAATAAAATCATATTCGAATTCAATCCGAGACTTAGATAACTTATTATTATCTCTCACCTTCATCAGTAATTTCGATAGTAAACTGTCAGATATCTTACTAGATTTATAAAGTCTCTCTATATATTCAATTAATGCTCTAATAAATTCATCATCATTCATTTGTTTGCATTTTGTATGCGAATACTCAGAAGAAATAGGTTCTTTAAAAAGCGTTTCATTTTCTATACCAATAAAATCATGTACTATCCTCTTATTCTCTTCTTCAAAATAATCCATTATTTCTTTTCTTTCCTCATAAGTAAAAAAATCTTTAACAACTCCATCTTTCAGAAAATCTTCTTTAATTATTGAATTCCTTATTTCTTGATGAAAGAATCTTTTATTATTAGATTCATCATTATATGGAACCAAATATTTACTTAATCTCTGAAGAAACAGTGCCTTTTCAAGTGAAATTGATTCATTAAGTCTTTGGGGGATAATAAACGTATTATCAAATTCAATTCCAAGAATTTTTAGAAAATCCGCATATAAATTATTTTTATACATTTGTTCTTTTTCAAAAATTCTCACTATAAGGTTTTCATTACCAAATACTTGTGCCCAATTATTGAGTCTCTCATAATAATTAGCATATTGGTATTTTTTAGCTCTATGAACACTATCTCTAAATGGTCGACCAATTTTTAGACTTTCTTGACGAGTGGATAAATAAAAATCATCTTGCCTTCTTATATATACGACTATTTTCACATGATAGCCATTAAGCTTATTCTTTAAATATTTTACTAGTTCCGGTGTATCAACATGTATAAAGAACTCACTTGATATTAAAATATTATTTTGTTTAACTTTTTTTATGTCCTCTACAAATTCAGTTAATGCTTCACCATTCACATAATTAATATCTTCACTCAAATTAAAAATTTTCTTTTTTGTTATTGAGGGAACTAATGTGATATGTTGTTTCCAATGTGTATATTTTTTATTCTCATCAGTAGGATAAAAAATATCATATTTTAACAATTTATCGTAATTCAATGCAAAAAAATTCTGTAATGAAGTTGTTCCTGTCTTTTCTCTACCAATGTGAATTATTATTGTTTTCATTATATTCACTCCTAACTGCATTAATAAATTAATCTATTTTAATTTATGAATATGATAGTAAACTAATGGATTGATATCCTTATCGAGTAATTCAATATTATCTATAATAAATGTATGTGTATCAAAATGTTTATTAGGAAATCTACCTTCATACCAACCAAATTTAATATAATGGATAAGCGGATCAATTTTAGCTAGTAAAACATCTTCATACTCACTCAAGTAGAACGCCTTATCAAATAAATTGTTATCTATAATATACTTATACTCAAAATCAATTCTTTCTTCAGTCAACTTATTTTTACTTAATAATCTCATTAATTTATAAAAAATAGCATCTTTAAGTTTGGATTTTTCGAATAAAACTTCAGTTGTTTCTATTAGACCTTTAATAAATTCACTGTCCGACATAATCTCTTTCTTATCAGACGAATAATTGGAATCTCTTAATTTATTAAAAAGGTGAGTTTTATCTTGACCAAAAAATTCTGACAATATTTTTTGGTTTTCTGTTTCGTAATAACTCATTATATATTTTCTATCTTCGTATGAGAAAATATCTTTTATATTTCCTTCATTTAAAATATTGCTTTGAATTATAATATTTCTTATCTCTAAATGATCAAATTTTTTGAGATTATTCTTCATATCTATTGGGGTAAAATATTCTGATAATCTATGAAGAAATAATGTTTTTTTTAGTGAGACAGATTTATTCAAATATAAAGTTTTAATAAAATCTGAATTCAAATCAAGATCTAATACATTTAAAAAATCTGCATATAAATCATTATTGTATAATTTTCCTTTTTCGAAAATTCTTATAATAATATTCTTCCTTCCAAATATATGAGACCAATTTGATATGATTTGGTAATAATTCACCTTACAAAAAGATAATAATTCATCTACCTCAAAGGGAAAGTAGCGACCAGTTTTATAACTTTGTTGCAACTTGGATATTAAAAATTCATCTTGCCTTCTAATATAAATAATAATTTTAATCTTAAATTCTTCTAACTTCTTTTTCAATGAATGAATCTTATCAATAGATTCTATTAATGAAAAACCCTCACTAGAAATGATTATATTATCTTGCTTTATTTTTCTAACGTCTTCTATGAATTCATCAAACACTTCATCTTTTACATAGGATTGTTGATCTTTATATGCTGGAATATTTTTCTTTGTTATTGAAGTAACGAGTGGTACATGTTGCTTCCACATATTATATTTCTTGGTTTCATTAATAGGATAGTAGAAATTATATTTTAATAAATTACCATGGTTAACAAATAAAAACTCTTGTATTGACGTTGTCCCTGTCTTTTCTGTCCCTATATGAATATATATTGTCTTCATAAAAATCTCCCTGTAACAACGTTTTTAATCTCTTATAATTATTCAACATAACTGAATTAATTATCTAGTAATTTTTTCTTAATAACGTTCTTTAACTTTCTCATACCCCTTCTTACTATATTTTGCTTAACATGCTGTTCAATTATTTGCTCATTTTCTATTTTCCAAGCAAAATAATATTTTTCTTTAAATTCTAAAATTATACTGATACTGTTTATTTTACCTAATACTTCAAAAGGAAGAGACATAGTTAACTCAAAACCTGAATTAGAATACTTACTATTATTGAAAAACTCGGCAACGTCATTTCTAAGGATTTTTTTTGGTTTAATAGAATAATTTTTTTCATTTATTTCTATTAAAATTATTGGTACTACTTTCTTCGAATCAATAGTTTCTATATTGATAAATGCCCAACCGCCAATATTTATATTCCTTTTATTTTCACCAAAATAAATGTTATCAATATATGATTTCACTTCTAAATCATAATTAATTTTTTCAGTAAAGACATTTGAGAATTGTTCTTGAGTATATAATGAATTAATCTCTTTATAATTCTTTTTCAACAATATATTCCTACTCTTTGCAATTTTCTTTTTGCTTGGTACTCTATAAATCGATGTTGTTTTATTAACAAATTTTATTTTAACATCACCTTTAAAATACCTTAACCACAACTCCCAGTCCTCTAAATAATCATAGTCTACGTTAAATCCACCGTGTTTTTCATATAATTTTCTACTAAACAACACCGACTGTATAGGAAATAAATTCATTTGGATTAACTTAGACCTACTATATTCTTCAGCTAATACTACTTTTTTGTCTAATACTTCATATGAATATGGTGAGTTTGAATCGATAATTATTGGAGTTTCAAAAGCTGTTGAATATACAGCATCTAAATCGGGATCTTTAAATATTTCCTTTACTAAAACTATTAAATGATCGGGGTAGAACAGATCATCATCATCTAAAAAATTAATAAATTTTCCAGTACATAAACCTAATGCTATATTTCCTACTCTACTTCTCCCAACGTTTTTACCTGTATGTGTGTAAATAATATCTAAATCAGGAAATTCATCTATTAACATGTCGTATGCTGTATTTTTCCCATCCTCTACTATTACAACTTCAAAATTTTTGTATGTTTGATTTCTTAAAGAAACAAGAGTTTCCCTTAATACATCTTTTCTTTTATGAGTTCGCACTATTATAGAAATTAAAGGTCCATTAGTAACTATAGCTTTTTCATTAATATAAAAAGCTCCATTTTTAGCTCTTTCATAATCAAAACCATAAAATGTTGAATCTATATTTTTATATTTATTAAATAGACTACCTCGGAATTGTAATCCATCTATAAAACTATTTTTTATATAATTTTTGATTTTCTCTCTTTGACCCTCCACAATTTCTGGTCTTCTTAATAAATTAATCAACAACAAATATCCTTTAAATATATCTAAAAAATTCCCATAACGATACCTTAACATCATATTATTATATATACTATTATAAAATTGAAGTGGTTTTATATCGCTTGAACCTGTATAAGAATGGTGAGTAACAAAACTTTTATGTAGATACTTTATAATGTATCCTTCATTTCTAATTCTCCAACTTAAATCTACATCTTCAGTGTACATAAATATCTTACTATCAAACCCTCCAACTTCTTCAAAAACATCACGTCGTAATATGACAGCAGCACCACTAAACCATCTAGTTTCGAAAGTAATAGGATTATAATATTTAGGATGTTCGTATGGCACTTGCTTTAATTCCCATGCCCCAATATTACTCTCACTTTCTTTAATTGAATAGACAAACTCAGTAAATGTATCTTCAAACAATTCTGTATCAATATTTAAAAAGAAAATGTACTTTTTATCTGTTCTTCGTACCCCCATATTATTAGCTCGACCAAAACCTAAATTCTCTTCACTTTCAATAATATGAATGCTAAACGATTCACTTTGTTGGTACTTTTTAAGTAATTTTACTGTTTCATCTGAAGAGTTATTATCGACAATTGTTAATACCAAATCTATATTATCCCTATTTGCCATTCTAATAGATAATATGTAATTATCAATCCATTTAGCAGAATTATAAGTGACAGTAATAATGTCAATTTCTAATTTATCTAGGTTATCATAAATTATCTCATTTTGAACTACAGCAGTATCTTTTTTTAAATATTTAATATTAAAGGTATTTCTAAGTTGCATAATTGCTTCTTCTTTCAGATCTAATATATTTTCTAGATTTATATACTCTTTTTTTAAATTATTTAAAATATTCATTGTATCATTCATCATTATTTCTTTTGTACTCAAATCTTCCTCTAATTCATTCATCTTTGCTGTTTTTGTACTCAAATCTTCCTCTAGTTCATTCATCTTTGCTGTTTTTGTACCCAAATCTTCCTTTAGTTCATTCATCTTTGCTGTTTTTATACTCAAATCTTCCTTTAGTTCATTCATCTTTGCTGTTTTTGTACTCAAATCTTCCTTTAGTTCATTCATCTTTGCTGTTTTTGTACTCAAATCTTC
>CAZEQK010000008.1:21877-96778 GCA_964514395.1 uncultured Bacillaceae bacterium | reverse complement strand
GCTGTTTTTGTACTCAAATCTTCCTTTAGTTCATTCATCTTTGCTGTTTTTGTACCCAAATCTTCCTTTAGTTCATTCATCTTTGCTGTTTTTGTACTCAAATCTTTTTCTAAATTAATATTAGTTAAATTAGCTATGCCTAATGTATTTTCTAATTTTGCAACTTCAGCTTCTTTATATTTTGTACTAATAATTGCCTGAATAGATAATGATATTATCTTATCCTCAATACAGCTAAAAGTTATTTGTGGATCAATGGTGTTAAATATAATGGTTTTCTCATCGACAATGCCATTAGTCGACATTTCAGACAAATTGATAGTTCTATCCTCATGATCATTTTTCAAAATAATTTTATTAAATTTTATATTAATAAATTCACCCTCAATTGGATCAAACCGTAATTGTTGTACATTACTAAACATTGAAAGGTCAAAAACAACTGAGAACTCATTCCCATTTATATCATAATATTCAGTGACAGAGTTTTTCTCACTAAAACCCTCACCATAATCTAAAAATATTTTCGCTTTTGGGTTTTCAAATTTATTGATTATCTCATGCATATTTATTAAATGATTATTTTTTTGAATATTGATTATTGATGTATTTAAATCAATATTAGTCTCTTGATTACTACAAGCACAAATAACATATAACCCTTCATCAGTATCATTTATTGTTCTTAAAAAATTTTCTTCTTTTTTCATTATTGACGATGCAAGTTGAAATGATTGATAATATGTGTCTACATATACAAAGTAATTTGATAAAAAAATTTGAAATTCATCCACATAAAACTCTTTGATGTGATATTCATTCTTTTTATTAGGTAAATCAGTATATAAATATTTATTTGGTGTAGATATTATTAAAATACCGTCTTTCTTTAAAATTCTTTTTACTTCCTTTAAAAAAAGTTGCTGTTGCTCAACATCAACGTGCTCAATAGTTTCAAAAGATATGACAATATCAATACTATTATCATCTATAGGAAGGTTTGTAATGCTGGCCAATATATATTCAATATTGTCTTTTGCATTTTGTTTGAGCGCATAATCAATTGTTTCTTCAGAAATATCAATGCCGTATACTTTTTTTGCATTATTTGAAAGAATCTTTGTCCCATAACCTGAACCACATGCTGCATCTATAACAACTTTATCTTTTACTATGTTAATCAAGCTTTTATAGCGATGAGTATGCTCGATAGTAATTGCTAAACCATTACTATCATCAATAAATCTTTCACCTGTAAATTCCATTTATATATCCCCTTACATTTAACATCAATTTATTAAAATAAAAATCAATACAACAATAAGTAAAAAATAAATAGTTTAGAGCAGATAAATCAACAATTATCAAAAGATTGTAGATATTATAATTTCTATAATATCTTTATTGTTTCACTCCCTACCTCTTATTCATAAATTCTCTATAATTATTACATACTTTTTTTGAATCACCAATTTCTCTAATTTCACCATGATCTAGCCAAATAATTCGATCAGTGAGATCTTCAACCTGCTTAAGGTTATGAGATACGAGTATCACTGTTCTACCACCACTCATTAATGACTGTATCTTTTCTGAGCTTTTTCTTCTAAAAACCATATCACCGACACCTAACACTTCATCTACTATTAAAATATCAGGATCAATTTGAGAGGCAATCGAAAAGCCTAATTTCGCACGCATTCCAGAAGAATAATTTTTTATTGGTACATCAATAAATTCCCCTAAATCAGCAAAATCTACAATCTCATCATATTTATTTTCCAGAAAATCCTTTGATTTTCCTAATATAGCACCATTCAAAAATATATTCTCTGCACCAGAAAATTCTGGATCAAACCCAGCACCTAACTCTAATAATGGAGATATCAAGCCACTTACTTCAATAATACCTTCTGTTGGTTTCATAATACCTGATATCAATTTTAACAATGTGCTTTTCCCTGCACCATTATGTCCAATAATACCAAGTCGTTCACCTTTATAAATATCAAGATTTATCGATTTAAGAGCTGTAAATTCTGAGTATGCCAATTTCCTTTTTACAAGACGTATCATATATTCTTTTAGAGTTTCAACTTTTTCATGAGCAAGTCTAAAACTCATTGATACATTGCTGACCTTTATAACTATTTCCCTCATGATAATCCTCTCCAAGTATTAAATTAAATATAAAAGATAAACTTATCTTGATTCTTTTCAAATACAATGAGTCCGATAACAAAACTTATAATGGCAATTATTAAACATGATATTAAATTTATGAAGTCTGGTGATCCACCATTGTACACTATTTGCCTAAACCCACTTATATAGTAATACAGTAAATTTAATTGTAATAGAAAATGGTATTTGGCTGGAATAATATTTGCTGGGTAAAAGAGAGCTGAGAAATGCATGAGCATCATTGTAAAAACACCATATAGATGTTCAATATCCCTAAAAAATGTTGCCAACGTAGCAAGAATCAAACTAACCCCACTCGTAAATAAAAGTAATAGTATTAGATAAAGAGGAACGTACACAAGATGTATCGTAAACTCTGCCCCAGTAAATATCATGACTAATAATAGATCTAATAAAGAAATACAAAAGATTAAAAAATTGGCTATAACTCTAGATAGTGTCATAATATATTTCGGCAAATAAACTTTAGTCAATAAATTTGCCGAACCATATATTGATCTCATTGCTGTATTAGTTCCTGATGAAAAGAAATCAAAAAATAACCTTCCAGCAATCATATATAATGGAAAATTCCTTATTTCATTGTGAAATAATGTTGAAAAAATAATTGTCAGTACGGTCATCTGAAGCAACGGATTTAATAAACTCCATAGTATTCCTAGTGTAGAACCTTTGTATTTTTTTTTAATATCTCTTTTCACAAGAATTGTAAGCAAATAGGAGTATTTTTTAAAATTCCTAAAATAGGTGATATATCTATCCATATTAGTCGTCATAATATATTTTTTCCCTTTCAACAATTATTTGGAACTAATTAAATAAATTATCTTTAAGTAACTTCCCATAGGCAAGAAAATAATCATTTTTTAGATTTTCTTTATTATATTTAAATCTTTCTCCATCTAATTTTGCAACCTTTCCACCTGCAGCTTCTATAATAGCTTGTCCAGCCGCTATATCCCATTCCATCGTAGGACCTAACCGAGGATATATATCTGCTAATCCTTCTGCAACAGCACATAGCTTCAAAGAGCTTCCTCTTTGTAATCTTTCAATAGAGCTATAGTGTTTGTTCAGGCTATTCAGAAACTCTTCCAAATCCTTTGAAGGATGGGACCTACTCTCTACTATAGTAATGTTCTTAGTACTAGGTTCATTAACTTTTATTTCACTAATCTTCCCATCACTATCTATTTTATAGGCACCTTTATCTTTAATTCCAAAGTAAAATATACCTAATACAGGCAAATAGATAACGCCTAATACTGGATATTCTCCTTCTATTAAAGCAATATTGACCGTGAACTCGCCATTTTTCTTAATAAATTCCTTTGTTCCATCTAAAGGATCTACTAACCAAAAGCTTTCCCAATTTTTTCTTTCTTCATATGGAAAGTCCTTCCCCTCTTCTGAAAGAACTGTGATATTAGGGTATAATTGCGTTAAATTCTTAAAGATAACTTCATGAGATGCTTTATCTGCTTCTGTTAAGGGGGACTGATCTTTTTTGGTTTCAACTATAAAATCTCTAGTATATATCTCTAGTATTTTCTCCCCTGCTTCTTTAGCTATATTAAGTATTTCTTGGATATCTATATCTAACATGTTATTTCTCCTTTTTAAAATTTTATATGAATATATTAATCTTTCCGAACGATCCATATCTCATTATAATTCGACAAAAAAATAAATGTTCCTTTGAAAATCGACATGAAAATATAAACATTTTTGACAAGCTCAATTATATCATAGGCTATTTAAATGTAGGTAAATTTTTCTATATTTTAAAATAAAAAAAGAGATGCGTTAGCATCTCTCTATCCGTTTAAATCATTGTATTAAAATCTATATTTATCCCAAACTCTTTCATGAACATAATATAACACCATTTTGAAGATGACTTCCATACTCGCTATGGTTCCAGCAACTTTAAGTTTACCAGTTGCAGCATAAACTAGCAATAATGTAGTCAATGTAGCTGTTACTCGCCAGGAAATAGCCTTAATTGCACTTCTCTTTTTGCTAGAAATGGTCTTCCCATTAGCAAGATCTATTTTCTTTGATGAGTCCATATTTATCCCCTTTGTTTGTATTTTTTCGTATCCTATGTAATGTTATTTCGACTGTGTCATTATATCATATTATCAATATTTTAAAATAAGAAAAGAGATGCAATCGCATCCCTCTTGTACAAGCCTTTTATACTACTGAATGGCAAACATCAATTCCCCTTCGGCCACAACCTTTTCACCAACTATTGCTGTTGCCTTCCCTTTGCCCATCGGACCCTTTACTCTAATAATTTCTACGGATAATGTCAAGGTATCTCCAGGTTTGACTTGCTCCTTAAAGCGAAATTTATCAATTCCTGTGAAAAAGGCTAGCTTGCCTTTATTCTCCTCTTTAATTAGCATGGCCACAGCACCGACCTGTGCTAATGCTTCGACGATTAATACACCAGGCATCACAGGATAATCGGGAAAATGTCCTTGAAAGAATGGTTCGTTCATTGTTACATTCTTGATCCCTACTGCTTTTTGTCCTTCTTCTAATTCAATTATTTTATCTACTAGTAAAAAGGGATAACGGTGAGGAATTATTTTTTTAATTTCATTAATATCTAACATTTTAGTACCTCCTACTAATATCACATATTAATTTATTATACCTTATTTTATGATAAATAAAAAATCCCCATTATGCTACTGTTAGGGATTTATAGGAATGATTATTTATAATTTCAACCCATCTCTACTTTTAAACCTTTTCAATAGAATAGAGCTGGCTACGTGGGTAATGCCATCTACAGCATATAATTCATCGTTGATAAATTGCTCTAGTCTTCCTAAGTATTTTATATTTTTTTCTTTCTTTTTTTAATTTTCAGAATTTTAAATTATTATTGATTATATAGGTATATTTTAATTAAATCAAGTAGTTAAGTGGTTTTAATTCATGCAAAATTTAGAAAATAATAAGTAAAGCGATTACATTATGTAATTTATTCATGTTTTTTTGTTTAATTTTGTTTTAGAAATTGATGGATAATATTAAAATGAGATGGAAAAATAAAGTCAAATGATGAAATTGGAATGGTTCAACATGTTTGAAATTAAAGGAGAGAAGAGAAGATAATGAGGTTTAAATATTACAAGCTAGAGAAAAATAACGTTGGCTATACTTTTATTCTTTTTTTAAATCAATCTACAGAATTTGCAAATGAATTTGATCATGATGAAATAGTAAATAAGAGCTTTGTGAGTAATCTAAAGCAATTTATTCAGGAAAAATTCCCTGATCTTAAAGTAACGGCGATAAAAGTAGTAGTTGGTACGACCATCATTTCAAGTTTTGCTATACAACCAACTCTTGCTCAAGACAATAATTATGAGCATTATACGAACTATACAGTAAAGGCTGGAGATACACTTTGGAAAATTGCCAATCAATTTGGTACTACAGTCAATAATATAAAAAGTCTTAATCAACTATCCTCCAATACTATTTTTGTTGGTCAAAATCTTAAGATTCCAGAAGAAAATACGAATATTAACCTAATCATAAATGGTGAAGTAAAACAGTTAAATCCTTCTCCTGTCATGATAAATAATACAACCTATTTGCCAATTAGAAACCTTAGTGAAGCATTAGGGGCATCTATATGGTATAATGCGGACTCAAAAACAATAGGAATAAATAAAGGGGATATGAAAATCGCATTTGTAATTGGTTCTTCCGTTGCAAGAGTGAATGGGGAATCCGTATCTGTGACTCCATCTCGAACCATAAATGGCATCACCTATGTACCCATTCGTTTTATTTCTGAAACGTTTGGTCTATCCGTTAATTGGGACGGAACAAATAATACGGTAACCTTATCAGATCCAAGTGTTACTACCTACACTGTTGTTTCTGGCGATACTCTTTTTCTCATTGCTAATAAGTATCATACTACTATCTCTTCACTGAAAGAATTAAATCAATTAACCTCTGATACCATCTATATAGGACAAGTATTAAAACTGCCTATTACTCAACAAACGGCTCAAACAAAGCCTTATATTACTTATAAAAGCTATTTTGTACAGAAGGGTGATAATATCTGGGATTTGAGTATAAAGTTTGGAATACCGATGACAGAATTATTAAAAGTAAATGGTTTAAATCTTGATAGCTCCTTAAGCTTAAATCAAGAGCTATCCATTCCTGTGCATCATATACCTGTAAAACCAGTTATTGCGCCAAAATACGGTGAACTATTAGATTGGTGGACAGAGGCTCAATATGTATTTCAAATTGGGAAAACTGCAAGGGTTATTGATTTTCAAACAGGTCGTTCTTTTTATGTAAAACGGACAATTGGTGCAAATCATTCAGACACAGAACCATTAACAGCTAGTGATGCAGCAATTATAAAAGAAATATGGGGTGGTCAATACAGCTGGAGTAAACGTGCGGTTATTGTTGAGGTAGATGGGAGGAGGATAGCAGCATCGATGGCTTCAATGCCACATAGTATACAATACATTCATGATAATAATTTTGATGGTCATTTTGATATTCATTTCTTAAATAGTACCCGGCATAAGGATGGGTTAATCACGGAAGAACATCAAAGGCAAGTGAAAATTGCGGCTGGGCTTATTCAACCATAAGTGGTAATCATTTTCTGTATATTAAAAGACACATCTAGTTAAAATAATAATGTCCCTAACTGATGAGTTAGGTTCAGATAAAGGAGTAACAGTCAGCCTATTTGCCGCTTACTGTTACTCCATTTTTATATTCTTTTGACCCCTCTGACTCGCTTTTTTCAAAATAATGATTCACTCTCTTAAATTCAATCATATAGATGACAGAGGTAAGGAATGAAAAAGCTACGACAGCCCATAGAAATTCTTTATTATAAGGTAATTCAAGTGTGATGAATAAAATCGCCAAATAAAAAAATATAGTGGTTAGCTTGCCTAAGATATTAGCTGGTACTGTTTTCTTCCCTTTAAAATGAAAAAATACAGAACTAAGTATCATGCCAGCATCCCTAATAAAAACTACTATTGCTACCAACCAAGATATTTTCCCAGCAATTAGTAACGATATAAAAACAGTTAAAACCATTAATTTATCTGCTAATGGATCTAACATACTTCCTAATTCAGTAACCATATTATATTTCCTTGCTAAATATCCATCTATCATATCAGTAAGTCCTGCAAGGATAAATATTGCAAAGGCTTGAAACATATGGTCATTAAAAAAGAAAAAGACAAAAATCGGTATTAAAAAGAATCGGCTAATTGTTAGTAAATTTGGTAAATTCAACAGGTTTCCTCCTTAGCTTTAAGAAGACTTGGCGATTGCCGAATTTTATGTATTTGCTTTCCTATTATACTAAAACTTTATATTTTTAGGAAGTAATTAAATTTTTTACATATAAAAAGCCACCTTCATATACTGAAGATGACTGGTTTCTTTAGCCGAATATCAAGTTATACATATGGGTCCAAGTATCTAATTTAAAAACATCAAAGGCTTCTCCTTTACCAATCACACCATACCCAATCATAGCACCTAAGATAAAGGAAACGAAAATAAAGACTATAAATAATAGTATGAAAGTAAATTTATTAAGCTTTTTTTTCTTAGGCTTAGTTTTGCCTATGGTATTGCCATTTGTGGGGCTTTTTCTTCTTGCTGGTTGTCTGGTTTTGTTTTGTTCTATATCCATTTTACTCAATCCTTTTATTCCAGAGGTTATCTGTTTAAATTGTTAGCAATCCCTAGCATTTGATCTGAAATGGTCAACCCTTTTGAGAGGAACTGATAAGATCTTTGTGTCTCATTTAATTGTACCATTTCTTTTGCTAAATCTGTATTTGAGCCTTCTAAACTCCCCTGATAAACAGCGTCATTTTCTTTGCTTTGTGCAATATCATATTCATCATCTGTTATTTTTATGCCGTTATTCGCCAATTCATCAGGAATCTTATACAAGCTATTACCTATCTGTTCTAAGGCTTGAGGTACTTTTATTCTCGTGATTTTTAATGCCCCAAGTTCTTCAGTACTTCTATTATTATATTTTACTACAATATGACCATTAGCATCTACATTAAATTTTGCCGATTCTGGAATTTGAATCCTTTCGTTGTCTGTATTAAGAACAAAATCACCATTGTCCGTAACAAGGTTGCGATTAGCATCCAATTGAAAATGTCCATCTTTAGTATACCTAACGGCTTTTTCATCATAGATGTCTTTTCCAGCTGGTAATATAGTAAAAAATATCTTATTTCCGGAAAGCATGAAATCTGTAGGAATGCCCGTTTCCATTCTTTGCCCTTGACTAAAATTCGCAAGGGTTAAGCTTGTCCGAGAACCATAACCTTTATCTAAACCCATTGGCGTTATTCTTCCGTCTAATTTAAATGCATCAGGTTGATTTATACGGGAAGTAAGGATGTCTCTAAAATAAACTTCACGGCTTTTATAACCAGTTGTATTAATATTAGATATGTTATTGGCTACGGAATCGATTTTTTGTTGTAGAGCATGCATTCCAACTAAAGAATTAATCATTGATATATTCATTAAAATCGCCTCTTTTATTTTATAACCTTAAAATTTGGCTAATAAATTTATACCTTACCTACTTCATTGACCGCTTTACTAAGCGTACTATCGATGGATTGAATGACTTTTTGATTCGCTTCATACATTCTTAATGCTGTCATCATATCAACCATCGTTTGAGATGGATCAACATTAGAACGTTCAATTTCACCTTGAAGTAGCTTATAATTATCATTTTGTCCAACTAATGGTAGATTTCCTACATCGCCATTATATTGAAACATCTGGTTTCCTTTATTAATTAATTTACTTGTATCATTAATCTTTGTTATCCCTACTTGGATTTGTTCTCCATCTGAGAAGGTCATTACGCCTTGGTTATTCATCGTAAAGGATCGTCCATTCACCTTGATTGGAAAACCCCAGTTGTCCACTACTAAATTTCCTTCAGGAGTCACTAACTGACCAGAAGCATCCTCACTAAAAATACCACTTCTTGTATAAAGATGATTACGGTCTTTATCTTCCAATGTAAAAAATAGTTTAGGCTGCTTACCGGTAGTTTTATTTGGTTGCAACTCCTTGTCCCAAATAGCCATATGTGTGCTAACACCAGTATCTACTATGTCTCCCTGATCGAAATTCGGAACACTTTCTTCAAGAAATACGCCTTGATCGATTGTTCCCAATGCTTTATTTTGTCCATAAGGCATACGTACGGCATTTATTAATACCTCTGGGAATCCTCTTATCATCCCTTGCTTTGACTTAAAACCTGGCGTATTAATATTTGCAAGATTGTTGGTTAACAGATCCTGACGATGTTGTTGTGTCAACATCCCAGCCGCTGCTGTATATAAACCTCTTATCACAGTCATTCACCCTTATAGTATTTTTTTCTTCTTGGTAATTTTATCTAGGTTCTCTAACATAATACCAGTACCCTTAACTACACATGTCATTGGATCATCAGCAATTAAAACTGGTACTTTTAATTCATCGGATAATAGTAAATCGAGACCATGTAAATAAGCTCCGCCACCAGTTAATATAATACCCTTATCAATAATATCAGCTGCTAATTCTGGTGGTGTTCTTTCTAACACTGATTTTGCAGCACCGATGAGGGAAGATGTGGCTTCATGCAATGCTTCTCGAACTTCATCAGATTTAATATTCACAGATATTGGTAAACCACTTACCATATCTCTTCCGCGAATATCCATCATTTCATCTCTACTTCCTTTATAAACAGTACCGATGATTCGTTTGACATCTTCTGCCGTTCTTTCACCTATAAGCATATTATATTTCTTTTTAATATAGGACATAATTGCTAAATCAAACTTGTCCCCAGCTAGCTTAATAGAAGCGGCGGTGACGACATCTCCCATGGATAAAACTGCAATGTCAGTCGTACCTCCGCCAATATCAATAACCATATTGCCGCTAGGTTGAAAAATATCTAATCCAGCACCAATGGCTGCTGCCTTTGGCTCTTGTTCTAAAATTATTTCTCCGCCACCGCTTTTTTGGGCAGCTTCACGTATTGCCTTCTGTTCAACTGAGGTGATTTCTGTTGGTGCACAAATTAAAATTCTTGGTTTTCCGAATAATCCCCTTACTCCTGCTTTTGTAATAAAATGCTTTAACATGGCCTCTGTAATATCAAAGTCTGCAATAACTCCATCTTTTAAGGGACGGATTGCAACAATGTTTCCAGGTGTCTTCCCAACCATTCGCCTTGCCTCTTCACCAACTTTGAGCACCTGCTTTGTTTCATTATCAATTGCTACAACAGATGGTTCATTTATGATGACACCACGGCCTTTAACATGGATTAGTACATTAGCTGTACCAAGGTCTATTCCGATATCTTTACTAAACATATAATTGCCCTCCTGCCGCATACTCTATTCTATATTTTTTAAAAAATTCGATCACAAAATACTTAAGTAATTTATTCGATAATTGATTCGGAAAATCCTTTTTTATTCCTATTTAATTTTATCCTAACTTACTCATCCTATATCCTTATATACTATATCGGATTTTTTTTTCTTCTTTTATACTTTATTTTTGTCGCTTCACCCCCCCTAATGTGTCTTATTGATTTGTGATAGTCCAAAATATCCTTTACTTTACTAGCTAAATCAGGATTTATTTCTGGTAATCTTTCTGTTAAATCTTTATGAACCGTGCTCTTTGAAACTCCGAATTGTTTGGCAATTGTTCGAACAGTATTTCTTGTCTCCACTATGTAATGGCCTATCTTCAAGGTTCGTTCCTTGATATAATCGTGCACATCCCTCGCCTCCCCATTTCGAACTCGTCTGTACATTATATGAGGCGGTTTAGCATATATTCTTTTGTTACAAGCCATGACAAGCTAAATAATTAAAAAAAAAAATTTTTTATCTATTTCGATGTTATAAAAAACAGAAAATTTCTAATGTGAATGGTATTTATAAGAATTTTAGTAAAAAAAAACTATCGAGATAATTATCTCGATAGTTTTTTTACTAAAACAAATTTTATTGCTGCATTTTCAATTGTTCGGCTGCTTGGTTGAAATCCTGATCAATAAAAGCATATGGATTTACAGCCATCTTGTCTTTCAATACTTCAAAATGAAGATGGTTTCCTTGATCCTTTTCAAAGATATTACGACTTGCAGTTCCGATGACTTCTCCTTGCTTGATTTGCTCTCCTGCTTTCACCTGTACATCCTCTAAACTAGAATATATTGTCGAAATACCATTTTCATGTTGAATTTCAACAATATAACCTGCAACTGGATCTTTTTCGGCTCTAAGAACCTCCCCACGAAAAGCTGCAACTACGTTGAATTTTTCATTGTTATTTGCAACGATATCAATCCCTGTATGTGGATATAGCTCGTTTTGAAACGAAACCAGTGCCTTTTCCATATCCTTATCTGATGCTTTTTCATCAAAGAATTCTAGGCTAACGTGGACATCATTAGGATTAGCTACAGGCCACTGCATTTGTTCAATTGATTTACTAACCGTTACTGTCTCACCTAATTTTCTCGCTAATTCTTCAGCAGTCAATGGCTTTTCACTAACGATAGGAGCTGGTGTTACTTGCTCTAATCCTAGCTCATCTTGAGTTAAAGGATATTCATTTGGATCTTGATACCACCACATTAAAGCAAGTATAAGTGCTGCAGCAATCATGTAAACAGCAGGGAACATCCATTTTTTACCGAATATTTGTTTCCATTTAGTTTTATCCATTTATATATCACCTCAGCAACCATTTTGTCCATTATTTACCTGTTTATACCTATATAGAACAAATTTTCTCATAAATCTGGTTGAGAGTGATACACCTCTATTGCGCTGGTTTAACCCATTTACTTATATTTGTAATAGAGACACCTGTGTAATAGTGTTTAATGATTACTTCTGCACTTTTCCCTTCCTTTGCCATGCCATTCGCACCATATTGGCTCATACCTACACCATGTCCATAGCCGTTTGTAAGAAATGCTACCCCATCTTTTTTTATTTCCCATGTGAAACTAGCGGAATTCAAATCCAACTTTTCACGTATTTCTCTTCCAGAAATCACTTTATCACCAATTTTTATCTTTTTAATACTTTTCCCCTGTGACATCTCTATCGTTTTCATCCAACTTTGATCTGATGAGGTAAGTACAGCCATGTCAATATTTAATTTTTGGCTTATTTCTTTATATGAGATGAATTTACTTGCTTGATACTTTGGAGATTGTAAATCCCAATGACTGTCGACACTCCTTAGGTAAGGTGCCTGCTTTGTAAAATATTCCTCTGAATTCTCAGTATAACCATTACTAGTAGAGAAAAAAAGTGATGTAATAGGGACGTTATTATAGGTAATAACTTGTCCATTTGTTTCATTGATAGCTCTGTTTAATTTTGAAATTCTATCATCGTAATTGAACCCCCAAATGTTTTGTAGCTCTTCATCAGATAGGAAAACTTGGTCCTTTACTGTGTCTGTTACCATTGCTTCCATTGGTACATTGCTATAATCCTTATCTATCATTTTTTTCACAATGTAGGTCCTAGCTGCTAGGGCTTGAGCTTTTAGCGCTTCTAATTCAAAGCTTATCGGCATTTCTGCAGCAACAACACCCCGAACATACGCTTCTAGAGGATAAATTTCTACTTTTTTCGATTGATTCCTATAAACCTTCACTTGAACATTCTGACTTTGTTTCAAATCCAGTTCAATTTTCTTTTGATCTTTTCCAAAAACGCTATCTCCATCATAAAAAATAACAAATAGGGTAGGGATGAGAATCATTGAAACTGCTAAAATAATTACCAATAGTGAGATTAGAGATTTCATAAAAAATACTCCTTCATATCTTGTATTAGTTCTTTCTTTACAAGTTATGAAAGAGCAGAAAAATTAGAACAAGTTGTTTTTATTTTCTACTTTTTAGAAATCCACTCTCGAGCGTAGCTAATAATTCCTCAATTTGCTCTTTTTCTATACAATCACTTTCACCATCTATCGCCATGGTGGTACCTAATATAATCCGCGCACCAATCATTTTATTGATTGGTATTATTTCATCCTGCTCCTCGGCAGCCTCTAATAAATGCTGAATCGTACCTATTAGCACCTGTCTTTGTTTAAATAAGAATTGGAGAAAATCCTCTGACATGATCCCAAAATGATGAAACATTAGTTCTGAAATATTGCGATTTTCTCTTAATATATCCGCGTGTTTTCTAATCATATTTTTTATCTTTTCCCAGGGATGATCTACTTCATTGATACTAATGTTGAGTTCTTCGATATAGTACTTAATTCCTTCTTTAATAACCCCTCGAAGTAAATCTTCCTTGCTGGAAAAATACTCATAAACGGTACCTTTCCCTACATTCGCCATTTTGGCTATTTCACTTACCTTCGCACCATGGTAACCCTTTTCTGTAAAAATAATATATGCGCTTCTTAGAATTGCTTCTTTCTTATTTAGCATTTCTACGTTATCTAACATGATTGTTACCTTCTTCATTTGGAGACGAAGTACGATAAAATTTAGCTTTAAACCATTTTTCAAAATCATCAAAATAAGTATAAACAACAGGAACTAAAAGTAATGTTACTAAGGTCGAAAAGCTTAAACCAAAAACCACAACAGTAGCCATTGATGCTTGGGTTTCTGCTCCCTCTCCTATTCCTAAGGTTAAAGGTATTAAACCTAGGATGGTAGTCAATGTGGTCATTAAAATCGGTCTTAAACGATTAGGACCAGCCTTTAGAATTGCTTCATCCCTCTCTAATCCTTTTTTCCTTAATATGTTGATATAATCTACTAGAACGATGGCATTATTCACCACTATACCAGCCAGAATAATGATACCGATAAAGGCAGGGATACTTAGTGGTCTACCTGTTACGATTAGTCCAAGTATAATTCCTATAAAGGTAGCTGGCATTGAAAACATAATAATAAATGGATAGGTGATTGCCTCAAATTGCACTGCCATTACCATATAGACAAGAAAAACAGCTAGGATTAAGGCGAAATAAAGGCTACCAAAAGACTCCGTCATATCCTGTACCTGTCCCCCTACGACTATATTATATCCTTCTGGTAGGTTGATGGTATCTATTTTGTCTTGAATAGCTTTCGTAATCGTTCCTAAGTCTATTCCTGTAATATCACTAGTTACGGTAACCTGTCTTTTTTGGTCCTCTCGATTGATCTTAGCAGGTCCTTGGACTTGCTCTAAGGTGGCTATTTCCTTTAAGGGAATAGCAGTCCCATACGGCGTTTGCAAAAGGATATCCCCTACTTGATTCATATCCTCTTTATACGCTTTTGGAAGGGTTACCCTAACATCAATTTCCTGACCACCGCTTCTGAACCTAGTTGCAACCTGACCATTTAATCCCGTTTTTACGGTCGACATAATTTGATTAAATGTCAATCCATAATAGGCTGCTTTATCTCGATCCACATTAATTTGCATTTCTGGCTGTCCATTTTCTGCCGAACTTGCTACGTTTCTTGTGCCTTTTACTTTCTCTACTTTTTGTTTGACTTCTTGGGCTAACTCCTGTAACACTTCTAAATCATCACCTGTAATTTTAATCGTAATAGGAGATGAGCTACCAAAACCACCACTTTGAATTTGAGAAACTTTAATATCGGCACCTGCTATATCTGCTGTTAATACTCTAATGTTTTCCATTACTGCATCAGTGCTTCTTGTTCTCTTCTTTAAAGGAACTAATTTTACATAGATATTACCTGCATTTGAACTACTATTTCCGATAGAAAAAGTACCACCACTACCAGCGCTAGTAAATACCTTATCTACTTCTTTTAGTTGTTCTATTTTTTTTCTAATCGCTGTTAATGTATCATCAGTAGCTTGTAGTATCGTCCCTTGTGGCAAGGTTACATCTACATTTATCTCTCCTTGATCCATTGTAGGAATAAATTCTGTTCCTACATAAGGAACCAATGCAAAGGTAGCAATAATTAAAGCCAAAGTTGTAAATATTACTGTTTTCCTCTTTCTTAAGCCCCACTTTAATAGGCTTCTATACGAGGTATATACCCCATCCATTAATTTACTAAATCCTTTTAATAAAGGATGATAAATTCTTTTTAGCCCTTTGCTATTCTCTAATTTTGGTTCGTAATTATTTAATAAATTAGCAGACAACATCGGCACCACTGTTAAGGATGCTATTAACGAAGCCAATAAAGAAAAGCTTACCGTTAAAGCCAAAGGACGAAATAACTGGGCTGCTAACCCTTCCACAAAAACGATTGGTAGGAACACTACAATGGTTGTTAAGGCTGACGCGATAACGGCTGGCCCAACCTCTTTTGCTCCTATTTTTGCGGCTTCCATCTTGTTATAGCCCTGTTCTCGGTATCTAAATATGTTTTCTAAAATTACGATGGCGCTATCCACCATCATTCCTATCCCTAATGCTAAACCACCAAGACTCAATAGGTTTAACGTTTCTCCTGTATAATAAATCAGGTTAAAGGTTGAAATAACTGCTACAGGCATGGTTATACCAATAACTAATGTCGATTTCACGCTACGAAGAAATAGAAATAAAATGAGGGTAGCCAAAATACCACCAAAAAACAAATTCCGTAATACATTATTCACTGATTGACGAATAAATACGGACATATCGTTAACGATACTTAGAGTGACGCCCTTAGGAAGTATCTGATTAATTTTATCCATTGATTTATACATTCCATCAGCAACTTTGATTGTGTTACCATCTGATTTTTTGGAAATATCAAAGGTTAGACTAGGTTTACCAGAAACCTTAGTTATTTCTGTGACCTTCTTATAGTCCTCTGTAACCTTGGCAATATCCTTAAGCTTTACTGAACCACCATGAGGTAAAAGTATGATTACATTCTTTATTTGGTCTATATTTTGGAATTCTCCAGTAATTCGTAATAAAAGCTCCTTATCTCCTCTTTTTAAACTACCTGCAGTCGTTGATACATTTTCTGTGGCTAAAACTTGAATAATTTGATTCATCGATAATTTATAGCCATTTAAATAGGTTGGATTTACTTCGACCTTTATCTCTTGTTGTTTGCTTCCTAATATACTGACATTCGCCACTCCAGGTGTTCTTTCTAGTCGTGGTTTAATAATATCCTCAGCTATTTGTGTTAGTCTTCCTTCATCCATGTCCCCTGATACTGACAATCTTGCAATCGGCAAGGCGGAAGGATCTATCTTAAGTACTAGTGGCTTTTGGGCATCATCTGGTAGAGCATTTGTAACTAAATCTAATTTATCACGAATACTATTTATCTTTTCATCCATGTTGGCACCCCAGTCAAATTGAATGATAATTAATGACTTCCCTGGGGATGAATTAGATTGCAATGTTTTAATCCCTTCTATTGTTCCTAATACACCCTCTAAGGGTTTTGTTACCATTTTCTCTACTTCCTGAGGTGCAGCTCCGCTATATTGAGTCATCACTACAGAGATAGGTAAGTTCATCTTTGGATATAAATCTATCACTAGATTTTTTAATGAGATAGTACCCATAAGTATAATAGCAAGCATAATCATGAATACGCCGACAGGCCTTTTTACTGAAATATCGACTAATTTCATGAAGCGTTACCTTCTTCCTTCACGACTTCCACCTTTGTTCCATTTTCTAGCTCATATTGCCCTTTTACCACGACTAAATCATTCTTTATCAATCCTGAAGAGATAACCGTTTCACCAGAATTCATTTCTTTTACTTTTATTTTTCTCTTTGCTACCTTATCACCATTAATGATAAATACGTAATAATTATTCCCAGTTCCAATAACCGCTTCTGTAGGTATTACCATTTGGTCCTTTTCACTTGATTGGATCACTTGCACTTCAACCATCATTCCAGCTTTTATCATTTTATCCTGATTGTTTACTTCTACTTCTACTGGAAATGCTAAAGTCTGTTTGTTTACTGCTGGGGCTACATAAGTAATCTCTCCTATTAAATCTTTATCTATTGACGGTATATATACCTTTACCTTCTTACCATTCTGAAGCTCCTGCAGCGACATTTCCGTCACATTTAATTTAACTAATACCTTGCTTTGATCAACAATTTGCAACACAATAGATTGAGGACCTGCCATTTCTCCTCTTTGAACCATGATGGTAGCAACCTGTCCATTAATTGGGGTTGTTATTAAAGTGTCACTTAAAGCTTTTCTTGCTTTAGTAATATTTATTTTTGCTTGTTTCACTTGTGATTCTATTGCATTGATGCTTGCCTCAGAGTTTGCTTTTTCTAGGCTATCCTTTGCAATTTTCAAGTTATTACTTGCTTGAAGATAAGTAGAATTAGCTTGATCTAGCTGTGATTTGGACACAGCATCTTGTTGGTATAAATCCTTTGTCTTATCTAAATTATCTTTTGCATTATTAAATGCATCCTGTGCCTGCTCTAATTGGGTTTGGGCACGTAATATGCCACTACTTCTACTTCCTTTTGTTTGACTTAGATTAGCTAAAGCTCCTTGATAAGCTAATTCCGCCTGCTTGACTGATTGCTGTAAGTTAGTATCATCTATTTTTAGTAAGGCTTGACCTTCCTTTACAAAGTCTCCTTCATTGATATAAATATCCTTTACCATACCGGAAACCTTCGGTAATATCATGATATCTTTATTGGCTGCCACAGAGCCCATGTACCTATCTGTTTTTTCAATAGATTTAATTTCGGTTTTTTTTACAATAACAGGGATTGGCTTTATTACATCAGCTTGCTGTTTCTCCTTTGTTAAAGAACAGCCAGTTCCTATGGTTAGAATTATGCTTATTATTATTATAAAAGACATTACTTTTTTATGCATTTCCTTGTTTTACCTCCTTATATGAATACTACATTAGTATAGAACTGACTAGTCAGTCTCAAGTGTCAATAGTACTATAGTTCATTATAAAAAATAATGCTTCAAAGCAAAATGTCCAGATTTTATCAAAAAAAACAGGGTTTCCCCTGTATTTCTCAAAGTCGCCAGTTTGTAGACTGTGGCAATACCTTGAACAGGTTTCCCCTGTAATATTCAGATTATATTTTTAAGAAATCCATAATGGTTGTAAATGATCTGTTGTATGTTCTTCCTTCGATTCTACACGTTCTATATCTGCACCTAAATTTTTTAGTTTTCCAACAAGATTAACATAACCACGATCAATGTGATGTAGACCAGTGACTTCTGTCTCTCCTTCAGCTATCAATCCAGCTAAAATTAAAGCTGCACCTGCTCTTAGGTCGGTTGCATTTACCTTTGTGCCAATTAATTTATGACCGCCTTCTACTATTGCTGTACGCCCTTGTATCTTTATTCTTGCATTCAATCTTTTAAATTCTTCCACATGCATAAAACGATTTTCAAAAACCGTTTCTGAGACAATCGATGTCCCTTCAGCACTTAAAAGCAAAGCCATCATTTGTGATTGCATATCTGTAGGAAAGCCAGGATGTGGTAAAGTTTTTACGTCTACACTTTTTAAAGGATGCTTGGCATATACCCGCACCCCATAATCCTCTTCTTCTATATGAACACCCATTTCTTCCATTTTTGCAATCACAGGCTTAAGATGATCGATGATTGCATTTTCTATCAAAACATTTCCACCAGTAATCGCTGCTGCAACCATAAAGGTCCCTGTTTCAATTCGATCTGGTATTACTGCATGTTCTGTAGATAGTAACTTCTCCACACCTTCAATTTTGATTGTTCCTGTTCCTGCTCCTCTGACCTTTGCTCCCATTCCATTCAGAAAGTTAGCCAAATCAACTATTTCAGGTTCTTGGGCTGCATTCTCAATCATGGTAATACCATCTGCTAGCGTTGCTGCCATCATTATATTCTCTGTTGCACCCACACTAGCATAATCTAAATAAATCCTAGCACCAGTTAATCTACCCTCTACAGAAGCTTCGATATATCCTTGACCTAGATTTATTATTGCACCCATCGACTCAAACCCTTTAAGATGCTGATCAACAGGTCGACTTCCAATTGCACAGCCTCCTGGCAGTGCAACCCTAGCATGGCCTTTTCTGGCAAGTAAAGGACCCATTACTAAAAATGACGCCCTCATTTTGCGAACTAGATCATAAGGTGCTTCTGTACGTTTAATGTTCATTGCATTCGTAGTAACTGTGCCGTTTTGGTACTTAATATTAACTCCTATATAAGATAGTACTTCAATAATGGTGTTTACATCATCTAAGGCAGGAATGTCATAAATCACACTTTCTCCATCTTGCCCAAGTATCGATGCAGCAAGTATCGGTAATACGGCATTTTTCGCACCATGAATTTTAACATTACCTAATAATTGCTTTCCACCGCGGACGATGATTTTTCCCAAGTTACTTCCCTCCGCGAACTTATTTTTATTTCCTATGATTATTAATATTCAATAGTTATTATAGGCGTTCCCATTGTTATGACAGTTTTTTTATCTTGTTGGTTAACATGGGTTGCCACTTGCAAATTCATCTTGTGATTACTTGTCCAAATTTGATTTTTAATTTTAGAAGAATAAGCAGATATACTTTTAACAAGCTCTGTATTTAATTTTTCAACTTCTTTTGCTGAAAGATTATCTAATACTTTATCTATAAGTACGAATTGATCTACATCACTAAGTTTATCATTGATATTTCCTTGTACACAAGACATTATTATAGGTGAAATTTGGGTTTTCTGCAACTTTTTTTCAAGAATTGTATAAAAATTTTTAAAATCCTCTAATGACTGATCACCTTCTATACGAAAAATAAGATAAATCTGTTTACTCTGATCACTTTCCCTCTTTAACAATAATTCGGCAGATGACGCTTTGCCCCAAGTTCCCTTACTAACATAAATATTCTGTGCACCATTTTTCTGTAATTCACTCATATTAGGAAGCATTAGTAATGTACTTAACTGATTACCAATTGCTAAAAGCTGTTTATCATCACTGTATTCTGTAAAAGGTAGACCTATATGAAGCCAATAGCTATCGAATTCAGCTCCTGTTTGATTAAACGCTTTAACTAATATTTCGGCATCAGTCTCACTATTTCCTTGAGCCTTAATACCTAAAATAAAAATAATAATGCTAATAAATACTAAAATCATTGTTTTGCTATTTTTCATCCTTATTTCTCCCCTCATTATCTCTGTTAATCATTTTTCACATTATTTCTAGGAGATATACTATGAAAAAGGAGAAATAAGAAATAAAAAAAATAAGCCTTATGAAAGACTTATTTCAGGGTATAGACAAATAGAAGGCTGTGAGAAACTAGTCGAGTTCTAGGCGTCAAAAAATTCCGCGGGCTGAGTGTACATTGAGGTACATGATGAACGCGGATTTTGAAGACAACAACGAAATCGGCAGTTTGTCATCAGTCTAAAATAATACTTTTAGATTAATGGACCAGCCTAAGTAATCAATTAAGAATTTCGCAAACTGATAACCGATGACAATCGATAGTATGATTTGTAGTACTTTTGCTTGAGCACTCTTAGGATGATATAAAAATAAATCAAATCTAAAGCTTTGTAATGCCCACCAAGTGATAGCTATACTTACTATCGTTAAAAAGATACCTAAAAGACTTGTATATGCGATATAAGACTCCACTTTATCCCTCCAAAAATTCCATCATTTTGTTTGCTATAATCTATTTTTTAATTATTGTTTAAATTATCTATTCCTTGTAATACATCTTTACTAATATCAAAATTTCTAACTTTGTCAAACAGTGCTACAAACTCTTCCCTTGTTACTTGCTCCTTAGGTTTAAAAAATACACCATCTGCATAGTAAGCTAGTAAATTATAGGTACTAAACGTATTAATTTCATTATAGGCGATGTCGTCAACACCTACATCGGGATATTTTTGATCAAGTCCATGAATGACAGGGATATGATATGCATTTGCTAGAATTTTAACTAATTCATCACGGGAAATCGAATGTTTAGGTTCGAAGCTATTAGCTTCGACTACTTTCATAAGCCCAGCATTAACTACATTATTAATGGCCACATAATTGCTGTCCTCTTTACTAACATCCTGAAAATCGACTCTTTTCCCTCTTGGTAGATTTAGTTCTTTATTTAAAGCAAATGCTAATTCTTCTCTTGTAAGCATTAGTTCTGGTCTAAATGTATAGTCATCAAAGCCATTGATTAGTTTTTCATTATATAATTTTAAAATATTATCCTTCACAGGACTATTATTAATATCGATAAAATTTCCATAGAGTACGAATTTCATCACTTGAAAAGAATAGCTTGCTTTCTGTTTAGAGGTAATACGGAAATAATATTTCCCCGCCTCAAACTTTTCACCTTTATTCCAATCCTTTATAGTCATATATTTTATTATATTTAGGTTAGTATCATATAAAGCGATTTCAATAGGATTGATGGCACTGAAGTCCATCGCAATATATTCTGGTTCATCAAGCTGAAAAACATACCAATCAGAATCATTTACCCCTGCTATACTAGCTTTGTATATTTTTTCTGTCAATTTCAAATGAGTTGCATGGGTTGAAATATCATTCGGTTCATAGCTATCTCCATCATTGGTATCATAATGAATACTTAGATGATATTCTCCATTCACTTCATGTTTATTATAATCAGATACTTTAATATAATAGACTCCTGGCTCAACATAGCTATACCCCTGCTCCGCTTTACCAGATTCCTGATAGTCATATTTTACTTCCTTCCCATTTAGCTGTTGGATATATAATATTGGATCCAGTCTTGTTGTATCAACAGAAACCTTTACGGAAAGTGTCCCACTTTGATTTACATTAACCTTAAACCAGTCCTCATCATCATTTTTATCAAAGGTACCAACAATATCTTCATTAGGATTATTTACCTGGTAAGCATTCCAAGGATTATTATTGCTCTCGTATGCATCCGTATAGATTGTATAATGATTAGAGATCATGTAATTCACATCATTAACCGTAGATGCCTTTTGCTCATCAGACAAATAGACACGAATATAAGTATAACCTTTAGGTAGATCGATTATAATGCTTTGTTCCTTGGTTACCGTATAGCTTTGGATTGGTTCCACTTTAGGTGCTATATCTGTTTGATCCTGATTGTCTAGATTATTGTTGTCAGTATTTCCATTTGTTTCTTTATTATCCTGTGCAGTACTATCATTAGGTAAATTTGTATTTGAACTCTGCCCACCATCTGACAACTGATTATTACTGTCTTGGTTATCATTATCTTGGCTATTGCTAATATTGTTAAGATTATTATTTGTGTTGCTTGAACTATTATGTGGCATAGGTGTATTGATAGTATCGTTATTGTTTTGCTGTTGATTATCTGCCCCAATATTAGGTAATGTTCGTATTCCGTCAGGTAGTATATCAGGTAACTTATCTGGTGAAAAGAAATCAATATTAACTCCATATTCTAAAGTTTGATCTAGATTAAGATTTAAGTTTACCTTCCCGTTGTAGGGAAGATTTATTTTATACCAATCTACATCGTTTTTGATTAATTGAGCATGTAACACATCCTCTAATGGGAAAATATGTGCATTTTGACTCACATTATTAGGCTCATACCCATCTAATAAAATATATTTGGTGGTGTCTAAAGCCTTTTCTACATTGATTCTTCCATAGCCAGTTTTTACATCCCAACCTGGCTTCTCGACATCATCCGTTGTAAATTTAATCATTTCCGCTACTTCTCTAGCACTCATATCTGGGTATTTCTGAAATAATAAAGCAGCTAAACCAGCGACTTGAGGAGCCGCCATCGATGTCCCAGAATTAATGGTATAATCCCCACCTAATGCTGTCGTGTAGATAGCTTCTCCAGGTGCAACAACATCTAACTGTTGACCATAATTTGAATAGGATACATACTTGTCTAAGCTGTTCACAGCGCCTACTGATAATACATTATGAAATGCAGCAGGATAGTTTATTTGACTACCTTCGTTGCCAGAAGCTGCAACAATTAGAACGTCATTTTTTCCAGCATAATTTACTGCTTCACTCATAAAAGGGGTAAAAATTGGTTCACCAGCTGATAGAAGTACTATCTTTGCACCGTGATCCACTGCATACCTTATGCCTAAACCAACAATAAAGGAATCCCCTTTACCGTCAGCTTGAAGTACTTTAATGGGCATAATTTTTACTTTCCATGTTACCCCAGCTATTCCGATGAAGTTGTTACCAACTGCTGCTACGATCCCAGCAATATTTGTACCGTGTCCGTTATCATCCTGTGGTGACTTATCTTTATCTTGAAGGTTTATTCCTTTTACCAGATTTGCTTTTAAATCAGGGTGTTCTAGGTCTACACCAGTATCTAGTATTGCTATGGTTACATTACTGTCTGTAAACTGATCCCAGCCCTTTTCTGCATGTATCTGTTTTAAGTAATTTTGGTTAGGATAATGCGTATCATTTGGTGCTTGAGCCATGCTGTATACATAATTTGGCTGAATATATTTTATTGCGGGATTTTTTGACCATTCCTGTAGCCATTTCTTTTGTGATACATTCCCATGTAGCTTCACTCTTGTAATATGTAAATCAGGAAGCCAGTTAAGAATGGTTGCAGTGCTTAATATATTTTTCGAATAATCTCCATCCCACTTAATAATCCATTCGCTCGTTTTGTGTACACTATTCATTACTACTTTATTTTGTTTTTGGTCATCATTAAATGATTGTGGCAAGCTCATTGCCATCAAGATTAAAGACATTATTAAAGATATAAATATGATTTTTTTAAATCCCCGCACAATAACCCTCTCCATCAATGACCAAATTATTTATAATAATCTATTTTATCATAAAGAAGTATAAAAAATAACTATGGTATCATTTGTTTTTTACATATTAAAAAAGTTCACTAAGGAACACCTTAGTGAACTTTAATATAATGTATATTTACTGCATCGTAAACATGTCTACTAAATGGAAATTGTTAGTGATGAAATCTAACGCAACGTTAGGTAGTATTCCAATTAATACTACGCCTAAGAAGGATAATAATACAACTAGTTGTAAGGTATAAGGTACCTTTAGCTTCGCTTCTGTATGGCCTGGACGCATGTACATTTGCTTAATAATATTAAAGTAGTAGAAGTAAGAAATGACACTTGCTACAACCATTACTCCAGCCAACCAATAAGTACCAACTGCAACTGCACTAATAAAGATGTTAAATTTACCAATGAAGCCTGCTGTCACTGGTAATCCAGCTAAGGAGATGAGGAAAAATGTCATTGCAACTCCTAAAAGTGGACTACGATGATATAGACCAGCGAATGATCTCACATCTTCGGTACCTGCATCCTTATTCACAATGGTTACAATGACAAATACTCCAAGGTTCATTAACAGGTATGCGAATAAATAATAGATGATGTTTGTAATATCAGAAGTAACAATGGCTTCAGATGGTACAGTCATGGATGCTAATGGAACTAAAATATATCCTGCTTGTGCAACGCTAGATAGTGCCAATAGCCTTTTTACATTCGTTTGGCGTAGTGCCAATGTGTTACCAACTATCATGGTAATCGCAGCTAAGATAGCTAGATAAAAGGTAAACTGACTAAAGAAAATGTGCGAATTTTGAGTTGGATCCACTGGGTTAACCTCTACCACACCTGTAAATACACTTAAGAATAGACGAATGATAATCGCAAAGCCCGCTGCTTTTGAAACTACAGATAAGAATGCAGTCACAGGAGTAGGTGCCCCTTCGTATACATCTGGTGCCCACATATAGGATGGTACGATGGAGATCTTATAGCTTAATCCAACTAACATCATGAAGAAGCCTAAATATACATAAAACTGATAACCCTGTGCGAATGCATCCTGTAAACGCGCTCCCATTTCTAGGATATTAGATGTTCCTGTTAATCCATAAAGGTAAGATGCACCATATAGGAAAATAGCGGAGGAAACACCACCAGTAATGACATATTTGTATGCTGCTTCATTTGATTTTAGATTTTTCTTTTTAATTCCCGCCATGATATATGACGAAATACTTAATAATTCTAGACCAATATATAACGTAATCAAGTCTCCCGATGAAGCCATCATCATTGCTCCTAAAAGAGCTGTTAGTAAGAGATAGTATAATTCTCCATCATATTTTATTTCCTTTTTGTCAATATAGTTAATTGACATGATGAAGACAATACCTGTACCAATCAAAAATATTAGCTTAAATAGACTACCAAAGCTATCTACTCTGTAGGTATTATTCAATAAGTATTCAACAGGTGAATGTAGTTGTTGTAGTGTAAAGTAAATTGCGATGATGATACCTATTATGCTCACCCAGCCAAACATCTTACGATCCCCCTTACCACGCATGACTAGATCGGCTATCGTAATGACCGTTGCAACGATAACGATTGTCAATTCTGGAGCTAGTAGCCCCCAATTTAATTCTAATAGATTCATTCGGTCTACCCCCCTATCCTAGTCAATAAGGATTGTAAAGTAACCTGTATAGGCTCACTAAGAATATTTGGATATATCCCAATTAGAATAACAAAACCAAGTAAAACCATCATTGGTATCATTTCTAAGGTACGGGCATCAACCATATTCTTTAACTTCTCTGCTGTTGGACCATAGGTTACCTTTAGAGTCGCACGCAGTAAATAAGCCGTAGTAAGAACAATTCCTATTGTTCCGATCACTGCAATCACTTCTTTTGTAGCAAAGACACCCAAGAAGGTTAAAAATTCACTAACAAAGCCTGACATTCCAGGAAGACCTAGTGATGCCAATGCTCCAGTTAATAAAATTCCACTTGTAAAAGGCATAACCTTTGCCATACCACCCAATTCATCCAGTTTCGCGGTGTGAACACGTGTGTAGATAACACCAACGATAAAGAAGAATAAAGCAGATAAGAATCCATGAGATACCATTTGGAAAACAGCACCTTGGAAACCAAATGAATTCATTGCTCCAAGACCTAATAGAATAATTCCCATATGACTTATACTTGAATAAACAACAACCATTTTAAAGTCTTTTTGGGCAAAGGCTAGAATTGCTCCATAAAGAAGGTTGATAAGTCCCAGAATCAGCAGAAGATTTGCAAACTCTTTTGTAATGCCTGGGAAGAAAGAATATTCTATTCTAAATAATCCGTATGCACCAATTTTCAAAAGAACTCCAGAAAGAATCATACTCATTGGAGGTGGTGCTTGATAGTGAACCTTTAAAATCCATGAATGGAATGGGAATAAAGGTAATTTGATACCAAATGCAACTAATAATGCAAAGAATACTCCATATAAGAAAAAGTGACTAAATGGTTGAGTTCCAAGCTGTTTAGCTGCTTCAAAATATGGTGACGCATGATTAGTCAAATTATAGATAAGCGTTTGAATGTCAGTAGTATAAACTCTAACACCGTCTGCTCTTAAGTAAACACCTGCATTGATTAATAGGACGACAAAAGAAATGAGCATAATTGCTGAACCTAACCCATTATAAATAAGGAAGGTAAATGCTGCATCTTCTCTTTTATCCTGTCCCCAAATACCGATTAAGAAGAACATGGTGATCAATGTTATCTCAAAAAATATAAAGAATAGGAATAGATTTTGTGAGACGAATACTCCAAATAATCCCACTTGCATGAAAAGGAATAAAATAAAGTATTCCTTCCAGCGTTTTTTAATCATATTAACAGCAGCTAATGCTGACATACTTGCAACGATAGATGCTAACACAACTAGTGGCATGGATAATCCATCTACACCTAAACCATAGTTAAATTCTAGTATATCCTGTCCAACATGCATCTGAATCCATTTAACATTTTCAACAAATTGCATGCCTTGAGCTGATGGATCAAATCCTGCGAATAACGCAAAAGCCAATACTAATGGTATAAAGGAAGTTAACGCTCCGATTAATTTAATTGTTCCCGCTTTATCATTTGGAACAAATAATAGTAAAAGGACTCCTAGTAAAGGCGAGAAGGTGAGAAGTGTAAGTAATCCGATTGAGTCCATCATGGTAACAACCTCCCTGCCGTCAAGCCCACTAGTAATAACACTAAGCCGATTAATGTTACTAAACCGTATCTTTGAACTTGACCATTTTGTAATCTTGATTCAATCTTACCGATTCCAACAGCTGTCAAAGCAGCTAGTTGAACCATACCACCGACAACGTAGTAATCAAAGAATTTCAATACATAGCCAAATAATGTGTATGGACGAATTACTCCTGTTGAGTAAATTTCATCAACATAATATTTTCTATATAAAAGCTTGTGTAAGCCTTTTGGCTCTGCTGTTCTGACCTTCTTATTACGTCCATAAACAAACCATGCTAAGCCAATTCCGCCTAACCCTGCTGCAATAGCTAAGATATTAATCCAGATAGGACCTTCTGCTATTTGTTCAGCAATTGCTCCATGGCCACCTAACCATTCTGTAAAGCCAAAATATTCAACAAAGCCTGATCCAAATGCTAATACTGCAAGTATTATCATTGGTATAGTCATAGATAGTGGTGATTCATGTACATGAGCATTATGGCGAGGTGTTCCGGTAAAGGTTAAGAAATACAAACGGAACATATAGAATGCAGTCATAATAGCTGCAATCAAACCAACCCAGAATAACAACACATATCCACTTTCATAGGCTGATAGTAAAATTAAGTCTTTTGAATAGAATCCTGAAAAGAACGGGAAACCAGAAATCGCTAAAGCACCGACTAAGAATACTGTTCTAGTAATTTTCATATTCTTCCCTAGTCCACCCATTTCCTTGATGTTCTGTGTAGAAACTGAGTGAATGACACTACCAGCTGCTAAGAATAATAATGACTTAAAGAATGCATGTGTAAATAGATGGAAAACACCAGCAACATAACCTGCTGTTCCTAATGCTAGCATCATATATCCAAGCTGACTCACTGTTGAGTATGCTAATACTCGTTTGATATCATTTTGGACTAAGCCAATGGAAGCAGCAAAGATCGCTGTAAATCCTCCGGTAATAGCTACTACATACATCGCTGTTGATGATGCTTCAAATAATGGAAAAGTACGAGCAACTAAATATACACCAGCTGCAACCATTGTAGCTGCATGAATTAAAGCTGATACAGGAGTTGGACCTTCCATCGCATCTGGTAACCAAGTGTGTAATGGAAACTGACCTGATTTACCTACAGCACCGAAAAAGATAAGTATCGCAGTTAATGTGATAAAGCCTTGCGTCAATGTGCCATTTTCTGCGGCTTTAAAAATATCTGCATAGTTAAAGGAGCCTACATGCCAGTATAGTAGTGACATACCGATTAAGAATCCTAGGTCACCTATTCTAGTTACAATAAACGCCTTCTTAGCAGCTGCTCTTGCCTCTGGCTTAAAGAAATAGAATCCAATAAGCAAGAAAGAAGTCGCACCCACTAACTCCCAAAAGATATATGCTTGTAGCAAGTTAGGAGATATAACAAGGCTCAACATTGAAAATGTAAATAGAGATAGGTATGCGTAAAATACTGGGAATCTTTCATCACCATGCATGTAACCTCTTGAATAAATAAGAACCATTAAACTAACTAATGTAACAACGAATAGCATCATTGCATTTAGCTCGTTCACTTCAAATCCTAGTTGTAGCGTTTTGCTCCCTACTTGTAACCAATCAAAAGTGTAAATATAGTTTTGTGCATGAAGTAATCTTTCAATAAAAATTGAACTTCCTACTACAAACGACGATAGTAACGCTAAGATACCTACGTACGCTGCACCTTCCTTAAGCTGACGACCAAAAGCGACTAACAGCACGAAGGAGATGAGCGGAAATAAAGGTACTAGCCATGCATATTCTAACATCTAATCACCATTCCTTCACTTTTTATCGCTTCATAATATCCATATCTGTGACATTAATGGTCGCCCTATTGCGGAATAATCCTACTAATATTGCTAAACCGATTGCTGCTTCAGCAGCTGCAACAGTTATGGTAAATACCGTAAAAATTTGACCTGTGATGTTTGCATATAAACCAAACTTGGAGAAAGCAACTAAATTAATATTAACCGCATTAAGCATTAATTCTACTGATAACAATACGATAATCCCGTTCTTTTTCGATAATAAACCGTAGATACCGAGAGAGAATAAAATTGCGCCAACTGCTAAATAGGCGTTTAAAGGTACCATTTATTCATCACTCTCCTCTTTTTTAGATATGACAATTGCTCCTACTAATGCAACAAGAAGTAAAATAGATGCAAGTTCAAATGGTATCACATAATGGTTAAAGATAGTAGAACCAATTGCTAAAACATTATTATCTCCAAGATTAGCCATTTGACTAGGCCAAGCTGTTGTATAAATTCCGTAAAGCAAAAATCCGCCTATCGTAATGGCACCTACTATTGATGTAAATATATGCCAATTTCTTTTCACTTTCACATCTTCTGTTTGATGGTGAGTCATCATTGTTCCCATAGCCATCATAATGGTAATCGCACCGGCATAGATTAAGATTTGAACAAAAGCTAAATACTCAGCTTGTAAGATTACAAATAGACCTGCTACACCAAAGAAAGATAACCCGATTGAAAGTACCATATGAATAACCTTATCCAGGTTCAACATAAATACTCCACCGGTGATCGCCATAAGAGCAAAGAGGAAGAATGCGACATATTGTCCTGTCATTAGTGATTCTCCTCCCTAACATTAGAATTGTTGTTATCCAACCACTTAAGATCCTTCATTAAGTTATCTCGACTAAAGGTTGCTAGTTCAAAATTGTTGGACATTACGATAGCCTCTGTTGGGCATACCTCTGTACATAAATCACATAAAATACATAATTCAAAATTAATATCGTACGTATCAATTACCTTACCCTTCTTCTCTGGGTCTGGATTTGCTTTTCCTGTAAGGGTAATACAATTTGTTGGACATACCCTTGCACATTGATTACATACAATACATTTATCTGGTTCAAAATGCTGAATTCCACGAAAACGTTCAGGCATTATGATTGGTTCATCTGGATATTGGCTAGTTACTTTCGGCTCTTTTATCATTTTTAACGTAAAGCCCAATCCTTTAAAAAAACCTGTGCCCCACACAACTTTTCACCCCGCTTTGTACATTTTTAGAATAGCGTTTTATATAGCGCTGTTAACATTACATTTAATAGGGCTAATGGTATAAGAACTTTCCATGCAAATCCCATCAATTGGTCTGCTCTTACACGTGGGAATGTTGCACGTACCCAGAATAAGTAGAAGACTAATAAAGAGAATTTAAGGAAATACCAAACGATTCCCGGAATAAATGTAAGTCCGAATGGTGCATCCCATCCGCCTAAGAACATGACAGTCATTAAACTTGCCATTGCAAAAATATAAACATATTCAGTTAGCATAAAGAATGCAAAACGGAATCCACTATATTCTACGAAATATCCTGCTACTAATTCATTCTCTGCTTCAGGCAAGTCAAAAGGTGTTCTATTTAATTCTGCATTACCAGCGATCAAGAAAATGATAAAACCTAAAAATTGAGGGAAAATAAACCAAACGTGATCTTGCTGAGCAAGGACGATTTCTCTCAAATTAAGGCTTCCTGTTAATAATACTACCCCTAAAAAGGACATGATTAATGGGACTTCATAACTAACCATCTGAGCTACAGAACGCATTCCACCCATAATGGCATATTTGTTATTTGAAGCCCAACCACCTAATAAAATACCTGTAATAGTGATACTAGATAACGCTCCATAGTATAGTAAGCCAACATTAACATCAGCAAAATATAACTTATCTGAGTATGGTATTACTGCAATAATTGCAAATGCTGGTGTATACGAAATAATTGGAGCGATTAAGAATAAGAATTTATCCACCTTTGTAGGTACAATATCTTCTTTAATTAATAATTTAAATACGTCAGCAACAGTCTGTAGTAATCCCCAGGGACCTACTCGGTTAGGGCCATTACGTACCTGAATCCAACCGATTATTTTTCGTTCTGCATAGATTGCATACATAACAAATACTAAGACTATTAAAAGAACCGCAACTGCTACTAATATAATAATTAGCAGGTTAAGCCATGAAAAAGGTTGGTTTAATATTCCAAACACTATGCATCAACCTCCCCTAATACAATGTCAATAGCTCCTAAGACAGCTGGAATATCTGCCATTGATCTACCTACAAGAAGCTTAGGTAGGATCTGTAGATTAATAAAGGATGGTCTTCTTAGATGCATACGATATGGTTTATCACCTTTCCCTTTCGTTACAAGGTGAACGCCAAGCTCTCCTTTTGAGGACTCCATTCTAGTGTATACTTCTCCTTCAGGAGCTCGTAATACCCTTGGAACCTTTGCTTGAATTTCCCCTTCTTCAGGGAATTGATCTGTTGCTTGCTCTAATATATTCAGAGATTGTTCTATTTCTAACATACGAACCATATAACGATCATACACATCGCCAGTTTCTCCAACTGGAACTTCAAATTTAAAGCGATCGTAAATAGAATATGGTTGATTTTTACGAATATCAAATTTTACATTTGAACCTCTAAGAGTAGGTCCTGACAAACAGTAAGCGATTGCCGTTTCCCCATCATATATGGCTAAATCCTTTACACGAGCTAGGAAAATTTCGTTACCTGTCACTAATTGATGGTATTCTTTTAGGTGATTTCTCATTATTTTAATGAAATCCTTCACTTCTTCAATCCAGCCCTCAGGTGCATCCCATTTCACTCCGCCAACTCGCATATAGTTAAAGGTTAATCTTGCGCCAGATAGTTTATTTAGTAGGTTGATAATATATTCACGATCGCGGAATGCAAAGATAAAAGGAGATGTAGCTCCTAAGTCAAGCACCGCTGTTCCCCACCAAACTAAATGGCTGGCAACACGATTTAGCTCCATTGCGATAACCCTTAAAAATTCAGCTCGTTCTGGAACTTCGATATTCATCATCGTTTCTACTGCATACACAAAAGAATAGTTGTTTAACATCGATGATAAATAATCTAATCGGTCAGTATATGGAATAATCTGAGTGTAGTTTAAATCCTCTGCCAACTTCTCTGTTCCACGGTGTAAGTAACCAACAACTGGAATTGCTTCTGTGATGGTTTCACCGTCAACCTTTACAACAAGACGAAAAACACCGTGAGTACTTGGATGCTGAGGTCCTACGTTTAATAGCATCTCTTCAGTTCGTAGTGCCATATCTTACACCCCCTCGTCGTGTGGCTTGTAGTCTTTTCTTAATGGATGTCCAATCCAATTATCAGGTAGCAAGATACGTGTGATTTCACGACCAGTAAAGTTCATACCAACTAAATCATAGGCTTCTCTTTCTTGCCAATCTGCACCTGGCCAAATATCCATAATAGAAGCAACATTTCCACCATCACGTTCAGTTTGTACCTTTATTGCTAAATACTCATCTCGCGAGAAAGAATACAGGTGATAGGCTACTTCTAAATATTGTTCGTAATCCACACCTGATAGATTCATCAAAAAATCAAATTTCATATCTTGATCATCATGGATAATTTTAGCTACCTCATACCACTTTTCATTTTCAATGATTAATGTAGGCATATGTGAATTTAGTTCATTAATATATGCTTCTTTTACAGCCTCTTCTGATACCTTTTCGGAAATAATTTTCACGTAAGAATCTAATAGAGGTTGTTTAGGAGAAGATGCTTTAACTTCATCAGACATTATCGATCGGCACCTTCCTTCCTGTTTTCGCTTCATAGCGAATTTTTTCTTGTAATTTATTTACTCCGTAAATAATTGCAGCTGGGTTAGGAGGACATCCAGGAACGTAAACATCCACTGGAACTACTTGGTCAACCCCTTTAACAACTGAATAAGAATTTACATATGGTCCACCAGCTGTTGCACAAACTCCAATGGCAATAACCCATTTTGGTTCTGGCATTTGATCATATAAACGACGTAATAATGGAGCCATTTTTTTTGTTACGGTACCTGCAACCAACATGACATCTGATTGCCGTGGTGACGCACGGAAAATAACTCCAAAACGGTCAAAATCGTAATGCGCTCCACCTGTTCCCATCATTTCAATAGCACAACAAGCTAAACCAAAAGTTAAAGGCCATAATGAGTTACTACGAGCCCATGCTTTCACCTGTTCTAAAGATGTTAGTAGTACATTCCGTTCTAATTCTTGTTGTTCATCTGGTGTGATTCCCTCTAGATTTACATCCATGTTAACACCTTCTTCTTCCATGCATAAACCAGACCAATTACTAGCATAAATACAAAAATAACCATTTCTACGAGTGCGAATGCACTTAGTTTATCAAATGCCACGGCCCAAGGATAAAGGAAAACAGTTTCAACATCAAATATAACGAATAGTAACGCAAAAAGATAGTATCTAACGTTAAACTGAACCATAGCATCTCCTGTTGGCTCCAAACCACTCTCATAAGTGGTATTTTTCTCTACTGATGGATTATGAGGTCTTAATAAAGGACCAACAACCCAAATAGTAGCAAAAGGTAAGAAAATACCCAACAGAAGGAAGACAGACATGACTAAGTAGCTGTTACTATAAATGCTGTCCATAAACACTTCCCCTCCATTTAATAATGTAGCGAAACTAATAAGCATACATAGATTTTTTCTAATAGCTTTAATAAATCGTTAGATCTTTAATTAAACGATAAGTGCAAGGATGAATGACTAGAGATAGTTTCAAAGTTTTGACATCAATTATTAAAAAGAAATAACTATTATCTATGTATGTTTTTTTTGTATGTTTCACTTTAGATTGTACTATTTTAAATGAAATAGTACAATCTTGAACAAAGTTTAACATCCATAATACATCATACTAAAAATTCGCTTTTTTTCATAGGAATTTTTCTAATTATATTGTGTATAAAATCACAAAAATATATTTTATTTATAAAACCTTACTTTTTATAATCTTTTATTCCTTGTATTTTTATTCATCAATCATGACTATAGCAAAATACAGTTCTCCATTGTAGGAGAACTGTAAGCTAGTATTTGAAATCAAAACAGTCTATCTTTTATTTTTTCTCTACAACTTTAATTCTATTTAGTGCTCGCTGAAGCGAAAGGTTTGCACGTTTAAAATCCAAGTCCTCTTTAGCGGTTTGTTCTAAACGTCTTTCTGCTCGCTCTTTAGCTGCTATTGCACGATCAAAATCGATTTCTTCAGGCAATTCCGCAGCTTCAGCTAGAATAACAGCTTTGTTTTTACTAACTTCAAGAAACCCTCCACTAATTGCAATAAGATGTTCGGAGTCATCTTTTTTCAACCTAACTACAGAAATAACAAGTGGGGTTACTAAAGGGGCATGCTTAGGTAAGATTCCTAATTCCCCAGTCTCCGCTCTAACTATTATCATGTTCACGTCGTCACTATAAACTTTTCTTTCAGGTGTGACTATTTCTAATTTAATTGTACTCATTTAGTCATCCTTCCCTTCTTCAAGGGTCACCTTACATTTTCTTAGCTTTTTCTACAGCTTCGTCAATTGAACCTACAAAAAGGAAAGCTTCCTCAGGTAGATCATCATGTTTACCCTCAAGAATTTCTTTAAATCCACGTACTGTTTCTTGAACTGGTACATATTTACCAGGCATATTGGTAAACTGTTCAGCAACATGGAATGGTTGCGACAAGAAACGTTCAATTCTTCGAGCACGAGCAACGGTAACTTTATCATCATCTGATAATTCGTCCATACCTAGAATTGCAATAATATCTTGTAGTTCTTTATAACGTTGTAATAGCATTTGGACTTCACGTGCTACTTGATAATGCTCATCACCTACGATAGCTGGTGATAGTAATCTTGATGTTGAACCTAACGGATCAACCGCAGGGTAAATACCCTTCTCAGATATTTTACGGTCCAGGTTAGTGGTTGCATCTAAGTGAGCAAATGTAGTAGCTGGCGCTGGATCTGTATAGTCGTCAGCAGGTACATAGATCGCTTGAATGGATGTTACTGAACCTTTTTTAGTAGAAGTAATACGCTCTTGTAATTGTCCCATCTCTGTTGCTAAGGTTGGTTGGTAACCAACGGCAGATGGCATACGACCTAATAGCGCAGAAACCTCTGATCCAGCTTGAGTAAAGCGGAAGATATTATCAATAAATAATAATACGTCTTGTCCTTCTCTATCACGGAAATACTCAGCCATTGTTAGGCCAGTTAACGCAACACGCAAACGTGCACCAGGTGGTTCATTCATCTGACCGAACACCATGGATGTTTTACTAATAACACCTGATTCCTTCATCTCATGATAAAGGTCATTTCCTTCACGAGTTCGTTCTCCTACCCCCGCAAAAACAGATAACCCACCATGCTCTTGTGCAATATTATTGATTAATTCTTGAATCAATACAGTTTTACCAACACCTGCACCGCCAAATAGACCGATTTTTCCACCTTTTGCATATGGTGCTAGTAAGTCAATAACTTTAATACCTGTCTCAAGGATTTCATCTTCAGTTGATTGGTCTATGAAGGCTGGAGCTAGACGATGAATAGGGTTTTCTTCTTCAGCGTTTACCTCTCCAACTTCATCAATCGGTTGACCTAATACATTAAATACACGACCTAAGGTTGCCCGTCCAACTGGAACAGTTATAGGCTTTCCAGTATCTACAGCTTCCATTCCACGCACTAATCCATCGGTTGATGCCATAGCAACGCATCGTACGATATTATCACCCAGATGTAGAGATGCCTCTACGACTAGATCAATATCCTTTTCACCAGTGGACTGCGCTTTTTGATTAATGGTAATAGAATTATATATTTCAGGTAGTGAACCACGTTCAAATTGAATATCAACAACAGGTCCCATAACCTGAACTACGCGTCCTTTATTCATGGATGTACCTCCTTACTATTTATATATACATCGTTATATCTTCAAGCTTATGAACAATCTTTTAGCAGGAAAGCCTATAATGCGTTTGCTCCACCAACAATTTCAGAAATTTCTTGCGTGATGGATGCCTGTCTAGCCCTATTATAGAATAATGTCAAGTTTCCTATCATTTCTTCCGCATTATCAGTAGCATTGCCCATTGCTGTCATCCGAGCTCCCTGTTCACTAGCTTTAGCATTTAAAACAGCGTTATAGATCAAGGTTTCAGCATATTGAGGTAACAATACCTTTAATACTTCTTCAGCAGATGGTTCAAATTCAATTGGTATATTGGATTGATTCGTCTTATTCTGATTAATATCAGCCAATGGCAGCAATTTCTTTTCAACTGGTACTTGTGAAATAGCACTTTGAAATTCATTATATACCAGGTACAATTCATCAAATATTCCTTCTGCATACATTTCAACTGCTGAACTAGCAATATTCTTAATACCAGCAAAAGTTGGTGTATCTGACAAACCTACTATTTCACCAATTAATGGATACTCACGCTTTTTAAAGAAATCTCTTCCTTTTCGCCCGATTACAAAAATCGCATATTCATCCTCTGAGTCGTGCCGTTCTCTAATCGTTTTTGAAACTAGACGTACGACATTCGCGTTGTACCCACCTGCTAAGCCACGATCAGAAGTAATTACTAGATAAGCGGTCTTCTTCACTTCCCTAACCTCTAATAAAGGATGTTCCACATCTTCTGCACCAGCAGCTATAGAAGCAATAACTTCTTTCATTTTTTCTGAATAAGGACGTGAGGATTCTGCTCTTTCTTGCGCTCGACGAAGCTTAGCTGCAGCAACCATCTTCATAGCCTTTGTTATTTGCTTAGTACTTTGAACACTTTTAATCCTGCGTTTAATCTCACGAATCCCTTGCATTCTTCTCACCACCTTATACAAGCATCATTTGATGCTTTACCTAGAAGAAACTCTTTTATTTTGATGCAACAAAAGTCTTTTTAAAGCTTTCAATTGCTTTTCTTAATTTTTCTTCAATTTCGCTTGTTAAATCTTTTACTTCACGAAGATCTTTTAATACATCGCTATGGTTGGTATTAATATAGGATAGTAACTCTTTTTCAAAACGTTTTACATCATGTACTGGAATATCATCAAGATAGCCTTTAATCGCTGAATAAATCGATGCAACTTGCTGTTCTACTGACATTGGTTGATATTGATCCTGCTTTAATATTTCCATTGTACGCTCTCCACGAATTAAACGGGCTTGAGTCGCTTTATCTAAATCAGAACCAAACTGAGCAAATGCTGCTAATTCACGATATTGAGCTAGGTCTAATTTTAGAGTTCCTACTACCTTTCTCATCGCCTTCACTTGTGCACTACCACCAACACGAGATACGGATAACCCTACACTAACTGCTGGTCTGAATCCAGAATAGAATAAATCTGATTCTAAGAAAATCTGTCCATCTGTAATGGAGATAACGTTTGTAGGAATATAAGCTGAAATATCACCAGCCTGTGTTTCTATGAATGGAAGCGCAGTTAAAGAGCCTCCGCCAAGTTCATCACTTAATTTAGCTGCACGTTCTAATAAACGTGAGTGAAGATAGAATACATCCCCTGGGAATGCTTCACGTCCTGGTGGACGACGTAATAGTAAGGAAAGTTCACGGTATGCTGTAGCTTGTTTTGATAGGTCATCATAAACAACCAAAACATGCTTCCCATTATACATAAAATACTCTCCCATAGAAACTCCAGCAAGTGGAGCAAGGAATAGCAACGGAGCTGGATCAGATGCGCTTGCAGAAACGACAATCGTATAATCCATCGCATCATGCTTACGTAACGTTTCTACAACTCCAGCAACGGTTGATTGCTTTTGACCAATCGCAACATAAATACAAATCATGTCTTGGCCTTTTTGGTTTATGATTGTATCAATTGCAATCGCTGTTTTACCAGTCTGTCTATCACCAATAATTAACTCACGCTGTCCGCGACCAATTGGAACCATGGAGTCAATCGCTTTAATCCCTGTTTGCATTGGCTCATGTACCGATTTACGATGAATAACTCCAGGAGCCGGTGATTCAATTGGACGATATTCAGAAGTTTCAACAGAACCTTTACCATCAAGTGGTTGTCCTAAAGAATTAACTACGCGTCCAAGTAACGCTTCTCCAACGGGAACTTCCATGATACGACCAGTACGTTTTACCTGATCTCCTTCACGAATTTCAGTGTAAGGTCCAAGTATTACAACACCGACATTATATTCTTCAAGGTTAAGTGCCATACCCATAACACCATTAGCGAATTCTAGTAGTTCTCCAGCCATAACCTTTTCTAGACCATGAACACGCGCAATACCGTCACCTACTTGAATTACTGTGCCTACATCAGCAACTTCAATATCCGTTTTGTATGATTCAATTTGCTGTTTAATAAGCGAGCTGATTTCTTCAGGTCTGATACTCATTTTTCCACCCCTATCTTTTAAACTCGCGACGCCATAAGGCTTCTTTCCAAAAGTTTAAGTTGTTTGTTAATACTACCATCATATACACGGTCTCCGATCTTCACAATAATACCACCAAGAATCGAAGGATCCACTATATTTTGTAAACGAACCTGTTTGTTAAATTTTTGTTTTAATGTCTCAATCACTTTGGTTTTATTTGCATCATCTAAAGTAATAGCTGTTATTGCTTCAACATCAATAACTCCTCTTACTTCATTTGCATATTTAATAAACATTTTTAAAATTTCTTCAAAAAACTCAACTCGATTGCTATCAATTAATTGAGATAAAAAGTTTTCACTGATTGATGAAATACTATCCTTAAAAGCAGTTTTAATTAGCTCTTTTTTCGCCAATCCGTCAATTTGTGGATGACGTAGAAAGTCCATTAAAAGTTCTGTTTGTTGCATAACTTCAGCAACTAATTTAAGATCGGCTTCTATCTTTTCTAGCTGGTTATTTTCTTTCGCAACCTCAAACAAAGCTTCAGCATAACGTTTCGCTACAGTTCCATCGATCATAAGCTTTCTCCTACTTTTTTCATAATATCATCAATGAATTTAGATTGAGACTTAACATCAAGCTCTTTTTCAATCATTTTCGAAGCAATCATTACGGATAAAGCTCCAACTTGATCTCTCAGTTCTGCCACCGCCTGTTGCTTCTCTAATTGAATTTCTTGAAGGGCTTGATCTTTTATACGTTCAGCTTCTGATTTTGCTTTTTCTAATATTTCATTTGCTTGCTTGGTACTTGATAGTTTTGCATTTTCAATAATTTCATAGGATTCTAAACGAGTCTTTTGTAAAGCTTCGTTTTGTTCCTGTAAAAGTTTTTCAGCTTCAGTTCTATTCTTTTCAGCATTATTCATTTGATCTTCAATTAACTGCTGACGCTTTTGCATTACTTGAAGAATTGGACCAAATGCATATTTTTTCAAAAGAAAATATAATAATGCAAATGCAGCGATTTGAAATAAAAAGCTCCCTGGATATATTTCCACAAGTTTCACTCCCTTCTTGCTAAAGACAAAAGGAAGGCAGGGATATAGCATGTTCCCCCTGCCACTGATATCGATTTTTTACTATCTAAATAGAATAATGAATGAGAATACGGCTACGATAATAGGTAATGCCTCAATAAGACCTACACCAATGAACATAACAGTTTGAAGTGATGAACGTGCTTCTGGTTGACGAGCGATCCCTTCAGATGTGCGTGAAATTACCATTGCATCCCCTATAGCTGCTCCTAAAGCTGCTAAACCAATTGCTAATGCTGCTCCTAATATTTCCATGAAAATTTTCCTCCTTTAGAAATTAAATGTTTTTTTATTTTAAAATATAATAAAGAATTTTATAACCATTAGTCATCTTACTTCTGAACAACATGCCACTCATGAATAGAATCCCTAAAGAATTCTAGTGTTGTATTTTTTGTGAGATATACACCATACTTAATATAGTAAATACGTAAGCTTGAATTCCTCCAACAAAGATACTAAATCCTTGCCAAACCATCAATGGCCATACTCCTGCCCAAATCGGCATCATTAGGATTACCCCAATCAAAATTTCACCTGCAAAAATGTTGCCGTAAAGACGAAAGCCTAGTGTCAAGGGTTTAGAAAGCTCCTCGATGATATGAATCGGAAAAAATAATGGACTTGGTTGAAAATAGTGCTTTACATAAGTTTTGGCACCTAAGTATTTTACACTGAAAATATGACTTAGAATAACGACCATAATTGCCAATGCAAGGGTAACATTCGCATCAGCTGTAGGTGACTTCCACCAAGCTATTTCAACAACATTATGTCCATTATGCAGAAGCTCTGAATGTTGAATCATTTGTTGCGTCACAATATCCATTCCAAACAAAGAAAAAGGTTTGTCATGTATTGTAATAAAGTTTAAGGGTAGACCTAAGAGGTTCCCTACAAATATAAATAATATTAATGTAATACCTAAGTATATAAATGGAGCACCTTTTTTAAGGTCCATTGTACTACCTATAATGCCATGTACGAAATCAACGATCCATTCAAGTGCATTTTGCATTCCTTTTGGTACACCAGCACTTATTTTTCTAGCACCGATAAGCGCTATAGCTAGTACGATGATAAATGTAATGATTGTCATGAATGTAGTAGATAGGTTAAAAGTTAACCAAGGTAATGCTTGAGGAGCCCATTCAGGAGTTAAATGTTCCACAGATTATCACCCCTTTCGTTGCGTGATTATTAATTATGTTTTAGGTTGTCCACTACAATGATGATTTGAGTTATAAACAAACCTATAATAGTGGAAATTAAATTGACATAGTGAGGAAATTTGTAAACTAACATTACTGCTAAAATTGCTAAAGAAAATCTCGTTGCCATACCTGAAAAAACCGGTTTCCCTTTATTGCTTTTCCCAGTGTTTGCTGCTATTTCACCGATTTGGTTTACCTTCCAAACAGTGATAAGAAAATTAAATAGTCCAACTGAGGTTCCTAATGCTAGTCCTAAAAAAACTGATGAATAAGGAGTAATAATGCCTGCGAGAAAAATTACTATTAAAATTGATGTATATCTAATAATTCTCAAGATCATTTGTTTGTATTCTTTCATCGAATTATCAATCATATATCAATCTCCTAAAAATGGCTTTATTAATTTAACAATAGATAAAATTCCTAAGATTAAACCAAAGATAATTCCTGCTACCAAAAACATAGGTGAGGTGTTGTATATTAAGTCTATTTTCTTACCTAACCAAATACCAACTAATAATAAAACGGCTAATTCAATCCCAATAGCACTCACTACTGCAAACGCTTTCCAAGGATTCTCATTTTTCCTATTATTATTTTCCATTTGTGCTTTCCCTCACAAAGTTTTTTAAAAAAATAAAACGACCATAAAATATATATAAAATGTTAATTCTAAGACAGTATAACAAATCTATTTTTTATTAATCAAGCTATAAAATTACTAAAGTTTTTTAGCAACAATTAGTGAATTCTAATTAACCCTTTGTTATAGTACAATATCACTCCGCTTTTGTCAACGTTCACTAAATTGTAAAAAAATTCACTAAAAATAGCCTTATTATTAGAATAAGGCTATTTTGGCATAATTTACTTAAATTTTTTATTTTTCTATCATGAGCTTCATCACTAGTTCTCCTTAGGAAAACAAGTATAGTGTGTAACCATGAAAAAATATTTTATAAGCTTTGATTATTCTCTTTCAACAAGGGTAGAGACTCCCATCCCACCACCGATACATAATGTTGCAAGACCTTTCTTAACATCCCTACGTTTCATTTCATGCAGGAGAGTGACTAGGATTCTTGCTCCACTTGCACCAATAGGGTGACCTAATGATATTGCACCACCATTTACGTTAAGTATTTCCTTCGGAAACCCAAATTCCTTTCCAACTGCTAACATTTGTGCCGCAAATGCTTCATTTGCTTCTATTAAATCTAGATCTTCTATCTTCCAATCTATTTTAGCAAGGGCATTTTTTGTTGCTGGTATTGGCCCTAATCCCATAACACTTGGATCAACGCCACCATTTCCATTTGCTTTAATAGTAGCTAAGATTTCAAGTCCTAATTCATCTGCTTTTTCTTTACTCATTAGTAATAATGCAGCTGCACCATCATTTATTCCTGATGCATTTCCTGCTGTTACGGTCCCATCCTTTTTAAATGCCGGACGAAGCTTAGCTAAACCCTCTTTTGTTGTACCTGCTCTAGGGAATTCATCCTTAACAAAAGCTATTGGATCTCCCTTTCTTTGAGGTATCATGACAGGTACAATTTCATCCTCAAATTTCCCTTCATTCATTGCTTTTTCGGTTTTTTGTTGGCTCCATGCAGAGAACTCATCCTGCTCTTCACGAGTTAAATGATATTTATCTACTATGTTTTCTGCAGTGATTCCCATGTGATAATTATTAAATGCATCAATTAGTCCATCTTTAAGCATAGCATCTTCCACTTTTTTATCTCCCATACGATAACCAAAACGCGCTCCATCTAACAGATAAGGAGCCTGACTCATGCTTTCCATGCCTCCTGCAATGATCACATCTGCATCACCAAGGGTAATAGCTTGATAAGCTAGATGAACAGCCTTTAGCCCTGAACCACATAATTTGTTAATGGTCATGGCAGGTACGGTTACATCTAACCCGGCGTTAATTGACGCTTGTCTTGCAGGGTTTTGCCCCTGACCGCCCTGTAGTATGTTACCTAATATTACTTCATCAATCATATCTTTATTTATTCCTGTTTTTTCTAACAAACCATTAATGACAACGCTTCCAAGTTTATGAGCAGGAAAATTCGCTAGTGCTCCCCCATAAGTTCCTATTGCTGTCCTCACAGCACTAACAATAACAACATCCTTCAATTTCATCTCTACCCCTCCAATCTATTATTTGTCCAATCCTTTAACATTTTCACCTTAATTAGTGAAAATTAGCGAGCTTATTTTTACTCTATCTATATTTTAATAAAAATTTCGCTTTTAGGAAAGTTCTGAAATTTTAAATTAGGATTATAATATGACCAGACCTAATCCAATAATGATTCCACTCACTATTAATGCCATCGTTGTGTAACCCATAATATCCTTAGCACCTAATCCTGCAATACCAAGTGCTGGTAAAGCCCAAAATGGTTGAATCATATTGGTCCATGCATCACCCCAAGCTACAGACATTTATATTATCTAATTTTAGATACTTCTACCTATATAATAATAATAAAAAAGTTATAAATTCAATAATAATTTTAATTTTTTTTATTTTTTGATTATTTTTATTTTTCGTATTTCCTATGTTATAATTTTCATAAAAAGGAGTTAGGAGGAATAATATGGAACAGGGTAAAATCGTAGCATCTGCTGCTGAAGCGGTTAGAGACATCCATGATGGGGCAACTCTCATCGTTGGTGGTTTTGGATTGTCTGGTAATCCAGAGCATTTAATTCAAGCTATACGGGAGCAAGGAACGAAGGATCTATCCATTGTCAGTAACAATTGTGGGGTTGATGATTGGGGTCTTGGTATCCTACTTGCGAATAAACAGATTAAGAAGATGGTTTCCTCTTATGTGGGGGAAAATAAAATTTTTGAAAAACAATTTTTAAGTGGTGAGCTTGAGGTTGAGCTTTCTCCTCAGGGTACACTGGCTGAACGTATTCGTGCTGGTGGTGCTGGAATTCCTGCTTTTTATACTCCTACAGGTGTTGGTACACCTGTTGCTGAAGGAAAGGAGCAAAAGATATTCAATGGCCGTACTTATCTTCTTGAGGAAGGTATTGTAGGAGATTTTGCTCTAGTTAAAGCCTGGAAGGCTGATTCTTTAGGTAACCTTGTCTTTAGAAAAACAGCTCGTAACTTCAATCCACTTGCTGCAATGGCAGGTAAAATCACGATTGCAGAAGTAGAGGAAATCGTAAAGGTTGGTGAATTAGACCCTGATTGTATACATACTCCAAGTATTTATGTACAATGGGTTTTTCTTGGTGAATCATTTGAAAAACGAATTGAAAGAAGAACTGTTCGTAAAGGTTAAATAAAGGGAGGTATGGAGATTGGATGCTCGATTAAGAATTGTGAAGCGTGCTGTATTAGAAATTGAGGATGGAATGAATGTAAACCTTGGAATTGGAATGCCAACTTTAGTTGCAAATGAAATTCCAAGTACCTATAATGTCTTGTTGCAATCTGAAAACGGTTTACTCGGTATCGGACCCTATCCAGTAGAAGGGGAAGAAGATGCTGATTTAATTAATGCTGGTAAGGAAACGGTCAGTATTGTTCCTGGTGGTTCGTTCTTTGATAGTGCTGAATCCTTTGCTATGATACGTGGAGGCCACATTGATCTAGCTATTTTAGGTGGAATGGAGGTATCAGAAAAGGGGGATTTAGCTAACTGGATGATACCAGGTAAGATGGTCAAAGGCATGGGTGGTGCAATGGATTTAGTAAACGGCGCCAAGCGTGTGATTGTTATTATGGATCATGTGAATAAGTATGGGGAGTCAAAGATCAAGAAGGAGTGTACCTTGCCTTTAACAGGACAAGGCGTTGTCAATCGCTTAATTACTGATTTAGCTGTATTTGATTTTACACCAAAAGGAATGGTATTGAGGGAGTTGGCTGAAGGGGTTACTGTGGATGAAATCAAAGAAAAAACAGAGGCAAGCTTTACGGTTAGCAATGATTTGAAAGCGATGCCATTATCAGAATAATAGCATTCTATAAAAAAGAGCTGTTGAATCGATCGATTCAACAGCTCTTTAGTTATTTCACCTGAAATGCTTCTGGAGGTACGGTTTTTTTCTTAAAAAAATATAGTATTGCATCTGCAATCCGTTTCGAGGCTTTACCATCTCCGTATGGGTTTACAGCTTTTGCCATGCTCTCATATAGCGATATTTCATTTAATAGTTGCTGCGCTGTTTGGTATATATCTTCTTCGCTTGTTCCTACTAGCTTAAGCGTTCCAGCATTAATCCCCTCTGGTCGCTCAGTTGTATCACGTAAGACGAGGACCGGCACTCCAAAATGAGGTGCTTCCTCTTGAACTCCACCTGAATCAGTCATAATCATATGCGATCTAGCTTCAAAATTATGAAAATCTACTACATCTAATGGGTCAATTAAATGAATGCGATCGTGTCCACTCAATATTTTTCTTGCTGTTTCCTGCACTACTGGATTTAAATGAACGGGATAGACCACGGCAATATCTTGATTACTTTCTACTAATCGCCTAGTTGCTTTAAAAATATTTTCCATTGGCTCACCTAGGTTCTCTCTACGATGTGCAGTAAGAAGTATCATTTTTTTATTACTTAGCTTCTTTAATACAGCATGTGAGTAATTATCACTTACCGTTGTCTTAAAGGAGTCCACAACCGTATTCCCTGTAATAAAAATAGTTTCCTTTTTCTTGTTTTCATTCAATAAGTTATCGGCTGACCAAGAGGTAGGTGCAAAGTGCAAATCTGCAAGAATTCCTGTAAGTTGTCTGTTTATCTCCTCTGGATAAGGAGAATGTTTATTCCAGGTTCTTAAACCAGCTTCTACATGGCCGACTGGTATTCTTTGATAAAATGCCGCTAAGCTAGCAACAAATGTTGTGCTTGTATCTCCATGTACCAAGACTACATCGGGCTTTTCGTGTTTCATGATATCCTCTAAACCAATAAGAGCCTTTGTCGTTATTCCTGTTAACGTTTGTTTAGCTTGCATGATATTTAAATCGTAATCAGGAACTATTTTAAATACCTGTAAAACTTGATCTAGCATTTCTCGATGCTGTGCGGTAACACAAACAATACAATCAAATGCTTGATTTTCTTTAAGCTCTTTGACAAGTGGTGCCATTTTTACTGCTTCAGGTCTTGTCCCAAAGATGGTCATTACCTTAATTTTACTCATTATTAATCCCCTTAAATATTAAATTTAACGGTTTCCTGTTTTAGCAATTATAGGCTAGCTTAGCATTCCCATTATTTATTTACTTGATTTATCGTACTATGAATCCCTACTCCATGCTCATAAACCATCGTTCCACCAAAATATCCAGTGATACTAACACTGATTAGGCCTAATATTAGAATTAGTGGATATAGGAATCTAAGATTTATTTTTTTAAAATATGGGATTTGTTCCTTTGCATAACGCCAAACTAAAGCAAATGTAAATAGAAAAGTGGTTATCCAAGCAAAGGTTTCATGGTACTCAAGTAGCGGAGAATTTACATCCTCTGGACCCGTTGCAATTGCGAAATACGCGAACAAAACACCAACAAGAAGTGTATACCAGGTCGCTGTGTGTAGTTTTTCTTTTTTAGTAAACAAATAGAAAGCCTCTAGTACTACCGTTGTTATCAGTAAAGCGATTGGAAAATGTACGATCATTGGATGGATAAAAGAAGTAACATGATCAAATAAGTTCATTTAAAATCTCTCCTTCACAAAGTATATGTATTATAAGTTATTTACGATTATACTATATGAATAGATTTAAATATATTAACTATTTATTTCGTTCCAAACAGACGATCTCCCGCATCTCCTAATCCCGGTACAATATATCCATGATCATTTAATTTTTCATCAACGGCTGCCACAAAGATATCTACATCACCATGATCTGATTGTACCTTTTCAATTCCTTCTGGTGCTGCAATTAAACACATTAATTTAATATTCTGTGCACCCTTCTCCTTTAATAATTGGATAGCCGCAGAAGCTGACCCACCAGTTGCTAGCATTGGATCAATAACTATTAAATCACGTTCTGCGATATCTGAAGGCAATTTCAAATAATATTCCACAGGCTCTAAGGTTTCTGGATCTCGATAAAGCCCAACATGTCCCACTTTAGCAGCAGGTATGATTTTCAAGATACCGTCTATCATACCTAATCCAGCCCGCAAAATAGGTACTAAGCCAATTTTTTTACCTGTAACAATTTTAGATTTAGCTGGGCCTACTGGGGTTTCGATTTCCACCTCTTCAAGCTGCAAATCTCTTGTGATTTCATAACCCATTAACGTAGCTACTTCATCAACAAGCTCTCTGAACTCCTTGGTACCTGTATTTTTTTCTCGGATATAGGTTAGCTTGTGCTGAATGAGTGGGTGATCAAAAACATATAATTTAGACATATTTCTCCTCCTCTGCTATTTCCTTATTTATTTAAATTTTCATATAAAGGAAATTTTTCTACTAGCTTTTTGACTTTTCCTTTTGCCTGTGCTTTTATATCTTCATTTTCGGGGTTTTTTACTGCCATTGCAATGATATCAGCGATTTCCTCCATTGCGGATTTATCCATTTTACGGGTAGTAACAGCTGCAGTACCAATACGAATACCACTTGTTACAAAAGGGCTCTCTTTATCAAAAGGTATCGCATTTTTATTAACCGTTATTCCAATTTCATCAAGGAGATGCTCCGCTACTTTACCAGTAATGTTCATATTCGCTAAATCAACAAGAATAAGATGATTATCTGTACCATTAGATACTAATCTGAAGCCGTTTTTCATTAGACTATCTGCTAAATGTTTGCTATTCTCAATAATTTCCTTTGAGTACTCTTTGAATTCTGGCTGAAGTGCTTCTCCGAAAGCAACAGCTTTTGCTGCGATGACATGCATTAATGGTCCACCTTGGATGCCTGGGAAAATGGATTTATCAATTGCCTTTGCATACTCGGCTTTACAAAGAATCATTCCACCTCTTGGACCTCTTAAGGTTTTATGAGTTGTTGTCGTGACAAAATCTGCATATGGTACTGGATTTGGATGTAATCCAGCAGCGACTAATCCAGCAATATGGGCCATATCCACCATTAATAATGCCCCTACCTCATTAGCAATTTCCTTCATTCTTTTAAAGTCAATCACTCTTGGATATGCGCTTGCTCCAGTCACAATTAATTTTGGCTTGTTTTCCAAAGCTAGTCTTAATACTTCATCATAATCAATTTGCTCTGTTTCCTTATCTACGCCATATGGGATAAAATCATATAGCTTACCAGAAAAATTCACAGGACTTCCATGGGTTAGATGTCCCCCATGGGCTAGATTCATTCCCAAAACCTTATCACCTGGGTTTAAGATGGAGAAATAAACTCCCATATTCGCTTGAGCTCCAGAATGAGGCTGAACATTAGCATGATCGGCACCAAATAATTCTTTTGCTCGTTCTCTTGCGATATCTTCCGCTACATCCACAAATTCACAACCACCATAATACCTTTTTCCTGGATAACCTTCCGCATATTTATTTGTTAAAACAGTACCTAATGCCTCTAAAACCGCTTCGCTTACGAAATTCTCTGAGGCAATTAGTTCGATTTTAGATTGTTGACGATTTAATTCTAGTTGAATTGCTTCTGCCACTTTAGGATCTTGTTTCGATAAATTTTTCATTCCTTCTCCACCTTTTTTATGTTCTTTTTTAACATGATTGCCCTTCTTCATCCATCTTTAAGTTAGAAAATTCATATTGGGCTCGGACTCCACCAATCAGCTTTGGCCTTGTTTTTGCCATCGTAAGATTGGTTTCACCAATTTTTTTAATAGTAGAACGAACGGGGACAGCAACATGCTTTAGGTGCATTCCTATCAAGGTGTTTCCAATATCTAACCCAGCATCTGCTTTTATAAATTCTACGACTACTGGATCCTTCATCTGGGAAAAAGCATACGTTGCCATGGAGCCGCCAGCTTTCCGAACAGGAACAACGGACACCATCTCAAAACCGTTTTTCTCTGCTATTTCTCGTTCTATTACTAATGCCCGATTAATATGCTCGCAGCCTTGAAAAGCAAAATGAAGCCCATACTCAGATCTGATTATATCTAATCCTTCATAAATGGCCCTCGCTATCTCTTCACTTCCCGAGGACCCAATATGCTTCCCTAAAACCTCACTAGTGCTCGTACCCACCACTAATAAATGCTTATTCGTCATAGGAAATACCTGTAATAATTCCTTCAGTGCACTGGTAACCTGATTAGTTATTTTTAGCAAATTCATCTATTAATCATTTCCTCTTTTAGATTCGATTTGAATGATTTTTTGTACTCTCCGTTCGTGTCTACCACCTTCAAAATCTTCACTAAGCCATATTTTCACTATTTCCTCTGCTACATTAAAGCCAGTTGTTCTCCCACCTAAACACAATACGTTGGAATCGTTATGTTGACGAGTAACTCTGGCTGTGTAGCAATCATGAACTAACGCAGCACGTATGCCCTCTACCTTATTCGCCGCAATCGACATTCCTATCCCAGTGCCACAAATAAGTATTCCTTTGTCCGCTTCACCTTTGGCAACCTTGTGTGCAACAGAAAAAGCATAATCCGGATAATCTACCGATTCGATACTGTCTGTCCCTAAATCCTCGTAGTCAGTACCCAACTGGTCCATGATTCCTTTTACATGCTCTTTTAATTCAAAGCCACCATGATCTGAGGCAATGACAATTCTCATGATGCTTCCCTCCAATTTCAAAGTTTATCTTCTCTATTTTTCATTCCATTTATTATAACCTAATATGACAGCAAAAAAAAAGAGAGGTTCACTCTCATAAATTAAACTTTTCTATTGTTTCCTTTAATTTAAAGGCTGCATCTTGTAAGAATTGTGTTTTAGCAGATATTTCCTGCATAAATGCTGTCTGTTCTTCTGTGCTTGCAGCTACTTCTTTCGAGCCTTTGGATGTTTCTTCAGCTATCAGAGCTACATGATCGGCTTCTATCATTGTATTATTGATAAAATCCTTTTGCTTCTCCAATATGTTATTTATTTCATTAATGGAATCAACCACTTGATTAACAGATTCACGCATATTGGAAAGAGAGCTTTTGGTATGATTGCTTCTTTCTGATTCTTTATTTGCCAGGTCAGCCTGTAGGGATATCTGTTTAACAACATTCTTGACCTGTGTTTGCATCTGATCAATTATTTCACTAATATTGTTCACTGCATCTGAGGTTTCATCAGATAGCTTTCGTACCTCATTAGCTACTACCGAAAATCCTGCACCATATTCACCAGCCCTTGCTGCCTCTATCGATGCATTTAATGCTAATAATTTTGTTTGTTCTGATATTTCTCCAACGACCTTAGAAATAGTTCCTATTTCTCCTGCATTTTTCTCCAATTCCTTGACATAGGTAAGGGATGTTTGATTGTTTGAAGCGATATTCTGCAAACCTTCAATCAAAGCATGTACGATTGAAAAATTCTCATTTATAATCTTTTCCATATTATTAGAATTCATTTTTGTCGTTTTTGATTTTACTTTCACTTCTTCAGATAGCTGGTTTACGTAGGAAATTAAGTCCCTTGTCTTATTAGTAACACTAGCCTGTTTCTCTGCTCCTTTTGCTATTTGTTCAATGGTAACAGCTATATATTCAATGGACTCAGCAGCTTCCTCTGATGCCTTTGTTAGTCCACTTACACTTGAATCTGTAATTTTAAAATTTTGCTCAATATCCTTCGCGATTTCTCTCAAATTAGCAATCATTTCATTAAAGGCTAATCCTAATGCTCGGATTTCATCATCAGATCTTGAAACATTCACATTTGTTCTTAAATCGCCTGTAGAAACCTTTAAAGCTGTTTGTTCAAGTTCTACAATTGGTTTAGTTAATAGCTTTGAACTCAAAAAGCCTAGAATAACGGACCAAATCACTCCAAGACTTAATGTAGAGAAAATAAAACTATTATCCGTTAAAAATAGTAGCTTGCCTATAATATAATCCTTTAGAAAAATAATAAATATAGCACTAGTACCATAGGTAGTCATAGATAATACAATAATCCCTAGTATTATTTTTTTGGTTAAACTAAATTTGTATTTTTTCATTTTTATTTCCCTCTCCTCAGAGCTATTTAGATTTTCATCGGTTAAAGCACATTAAAATATAATTCAATGTTAATATGTAATATCCTCTAAATAATCGACATTTCCCTAAGTTATTCATTAGAATTAGTATGATGAAAAGCATTTGACTCTAACAATCCATCAATTGCAGCTTCAATTTCCTTTGCTGTATCTCTATATAACTCTATGTCTCCAGCAAAGGGGTCAAGTACATCTAAAGAAGGCATATCGCTTTCAATCTTCTCAATTTCCTGTAGCTCATCTCTAAGCAAATTTTTTAATGCCCTATTATATTCTTGAAGCTCATCTTCAATCTGATTTAAATCCGTTTTTAAAGAATGGTATTGCTTTTTTAAACGTTCAATATCCGTTTTATTTTTCTCAAAAAATTCTTGCTTTTTTATATCAACCTGCTGATAGAGTCTATCTAATTTTTCTGTTTCCTCACCTTTATTTCTATGTTTAAGACTCAGTTCTTTCAATGTATATATTTTTGTGCTAAATTGTGGGGACTGGTCTATTAAAATCCTTTTATGATTTGTTGTCATCACAAGAATAAAATCAGCCCAATCCATTAGTTTCACAGAGACTTTTTTTGTAGTATGGTCATCATTCATACCATATTCTTTTATTACGATTCTTGCATGCTTTGAAGCAGGAAGACCTTGGACAGCTGCAATTCCAGCGGATTCAACCTCCATCACTATATTTCTCTCTTTCGCTTTTTTTTCTAATATTTTTTTTGCCATTGGACTTCGACAAGTGTTACCTGTACATACGAATAAAATTTTCATATACAATGCTCCTTTATAGCCTGTCCAAAACAAATTGAACAATCTTGATTATGAATCCTTCATCAGTACGCATTAATGGATACGATAAACAAAATACAGAATAAGGATTCCTACTGTCATACCTAGTTTCCCTATTAACGGGTTGTTTTTTATGCTTTCTGGTCCTACTTCTTTTATGACCAAATACCCCATAGCTCCACCTGCCATCGATAAGCCTATGGAAATCCAATCAGAAACCATATGACTAACCATTGCACTAAAAATCGTACCTAGAGGAATAAATAAACCTGTTGCAAATGGAAGTAAAAAAACAACCCTTCTAGAAAGTTGTCCTAAGTATAACGTCGAGGCAACTCCCAATCCCTCGGGAATATTGTGCAAGGCAATGATTAATGCTACACGAATGCCCAAGGCTTCTTGGCTTTCAAATCCAGCTCCAATAGCTAGTCCCTCAGGAATATTATGTAGGGCAATAGCAAAAGTCATAAAATAACCCATATCACGATATATTCTTTTCTCATTGACATACCTATGCCGTTTTCGTTCTTGGTTTGGTTTAGCAATCCACTTCAAAAGAAAATCAAAAACAACCATCATAAAAATACCTATGAATAAACCTATCAATGTATGTAGTAAGCTTCCATACTGTATAGATGAAGGGATTAAATCAACCAAAACAACCATCCCCATCATTCCAGCCGAAATCCCTAAATAAAAGCTTAAAATTTTATGGTTTGGATTACCGAACCAAATAACAATGAGACCACCAATACCTGTTGCTAATCCTGAAAAAATGCTGATAAAAATAACCTGCTCCATTATAATAAGAATTTAATACCGAAAACTAATAGAATTAGCCCACCAAGGGCTTCTCCATAATCTCCGATAACATGTCCTAATTTACTTCCAAGCGTTAATCCCATTGCCGTCATCGTTGCACCCATCAATCCAAACAATAAAACAACCATCCATAGGTTTGCAAGGAATAGCCCTAGTGAAAAGCCTACAGATAACGCATCAATACTAACACTAAAGGCTAATAGAAATAGGCCAAAGCCTGTTGTATAATCAAAGGTTTGCTCACTCCCTCCATAGATAACAGACCACAACATATGGATTCCTAATACCACTAATAATCCTCCACCAATTAGTTTAGCTATTCCACCAATAAACGATAGCAGGTAATAGCCTGTCAGTACTCCGAAAAGAGGCATAAGTACATGAAAGATTCCTATTGTTGAACTAATTTTAAATATCTGTACTCCCGATAGTTTTTTCAATCCTAAACCTATTCCTAAAGAAAAAGCATCCATTCCTAAAGCGATTGACATCATGAGAAAAGTAATAATTTGTCCGCTTAATTGTCTACTCATTTCCATGGAAATATCCCCCCATAACCTTGTCTATCCAAATTATGCGAGGAAAAGCTATTTCATGATTAAAATTACGATAAATAGATTATATTCCCATTTGCTGCCTTTTTCAAACGATTCATGATTGTAAGACCTATACCTACTTCTTCCACACCTTCAACAATAATGTAATCAATCTTCTTTAAATCAAAAATTCTTAATGTATCATAAAGGTGCGTAGCTAATGGATACAAATTACCCTTTGTACCATAAGCTAAAGTGAAATTTTTTTGATTAAAAAGAACCTCATGTTCTTGAAGGGTTAAGATTCCTACTTTTTTATTTAATAGACTCTTTTCCTTTGCTATGTTCATCATCTGTTCGATTACTAAATCTTTTTTTCCATTTACTATTACCATCTCAGCTTTAGGAGCATAATGCCTGTACTTCATACCTGGAGCTCTAGGCTTATCCCCCTCTGTTAGAATGGCAGGATCTATCAATACTGTTCCTAAGAGTTCCTTTAACTCCTCTACCGTGATTCCACCAGGTCTTAATACCATTGGTATGTCACCACTAACATCAATGATTGTTGATTCAACACCTACTCCTGTAGGTCCGCCATCGACAATGCCATCTATTAGACCCTGTAAATCATGAATAACATGCTTAGCAGTTGTTGGACTTGGCTTTCCTGAGCGATTGGCGCTTGGCGCAGCTATGGGTAGATTCGCAGCACTAATAATCGTCCTAGCAATAGGATGATTAGGCATTCTAACCGCAACAGTATCTAGCCCTGCCGTTACTATATCAGGAACGATTGCCTTCCTTTTAAAAATAATAGTTAATGGCCCTGGCCAAAAATGTTTAATTAATTTTAGACTCAACTCATTCACATGATCTACTAGGGGATATAGTTGCTCTAATGTCGAGATATGTACGATTAAAGGATTATCACTTGGTCTACCCTTTGCTATAAAAATATTTTTGACTGCTTTTGTGTCTAGTGCATTTGCACCTAATCCATATACAGTTTCTGTTGGAAACGCAATAACCTTTCCTTCTTGTAACAGCTTTGCTATCTCTTTAATATCAACATTATTTTCATCCACTTCGGTATTGAATTTCCATATTTTTGTATCTATGCGTTGCATTTGCCTTTACTCCTATAATTTTTATTATATAGACATTGAATTCAATAGATAAATACTACAAGAAACATTTTAACATAATTATTATTATAATATTATAAACACCCTGTGGATAACCTGTTGATAACGTTGTTAATAATTTTTCATAATAATAACAGAATCATTATAACTTCTTGTAAAATGTGAGGATTCGCGCACTTCATCTGGTACTTCGTGAATAGAAATGGATTGAAAATTAAGATATTCAAAAACTTTTTTTGTATGTGGTCCTGTTAATAAGTATAGTTCCTTGAAGTTCAACTTCTTTGCATATTGAATGATACTTGCAATAAAATGATAGCCTTTAATAAAATCCCTTACTTTTGATTCTAAAACAAGTGACCTTAAAAATCCATAGGGTCCTCTTTGTTCAATGCCTGCGATGGCAATCACCTCTTTCTTACTATTTATCTCTTCTTCTGCAATTAAGAAATAGGTATGCTTTTCTTCGATACCATCATCATTTAAATCGGATTTCTGCAAAATCCCCTCTAATACATTTCTATCATTATCTGTAGCCATACGTATTACCATATTCTTCATTCCCTTCTATAATATCTACTTGTCCCATTTTATGTATTGAAGATTATCTTTAGACCATGCTGTATGATATAAAAATTTCATCTTTTACAAATGAAAAAACTCGATTAGGTATCGAGCTTTCAACTTTTCCCCTATATAATAGATTTTAAAAATCTAGTCAGTTTTGTAAAAGCTTCTGCAAAGAAAAATTTCACTTCTACCTCTTTTTTGTCATTCGCTTCTTCTTTTATTTGTGCTGGTTGGTGTTTTTCAACTGCTTCACCAGTAGACATATCTACAAAGCATAACGGCGGAAATAAAACACACCACCAATTTTGTCCTAATCCGTCACCTAAGGTTATTCTTAATGCTTCATAATCTCCTGCTGGATAGACCTTTTGCCCATATATTTTTGTAGGAAAGGGCACGATTCCTAATTCTACTTTTGGTTTCTTCCCATAGTCATAGCCGTTCTTCTCCATCGTTTCGTTTACTGCATTTTCGATTTCTGACAAATGCTGATGAATAACCTGTCTCGCCGTTTCGATATTATCTAAGCTGTTTACCCATGGGTTTATCTTATCCACTACCACATCTCTTATCTTCCTTTTTATCCATTGATCCTCTGCTGAATCACTATTTGCGATGATTCTTAAACGTATGGCCTGTTCTGGTATGATATCCTTTGGTGCAGCTAATGCAGCATCCTGTTTTCCTGTATCCCAACTCATTAATAAAATAAAAACAATAAATAATAAATATAAGTGCTTTTTCATTTTTTTCCCCTCTCTAACTATCTCTTTAGTTTCATTATTGACAGAATTCTTTTTGGATAAACATCAAAAATCCCACAAATGTGGGATTATAGACTGATGACAAACTGCCGATAAAGAAGACTTGGTTCAGATGGAGTTTTTATCCCACCTGAACCTTAGCACCCATAGGGCACAAGTCACACTAAATGCTAAAGCATTAAGTCGTGCTATGCCGGCCTTATTTCGAGGGTTTGAAACAACTCCCTCTTACAGTGTTGAAGAGGGAGTCTTGTTGAAACCGAAGATAAAGTCTTGATTTATTCTTTTTTTACAGAAAAATTGTTTGTTAAAACGTACCAGTTTTGTGGAAAGGGAAAGCCTAATTCCCAATAGCTAACGCCTTTTAATTGATATTCCCTAACCGTTTCATACTTTGCTTGAACACTCCTCGCATCTTCAAACCAGACGATATGTTCATCATTATTTTCATCCAGATACTGATAATAGGGGGATTGGGCTATTAAATCATATTGAATGTCAGCATTATATTTAGCAGCCCGATCTACCGCCTGAATGGTATTAAGTATCTCAGCACGGGATTCACCTTTTACATAGGGTAGTTTCCAATCATACCCATAGGTAGGCATTCCCATTAATATCTTTTCCCTAGGTATCACACTAACTGCATAATCTAGAACCCTTCGTACTTGGTTTAATGGTGCGACTGCCATTGGTGGACCACCAATCCAACCCCATTCATAGGTCATTAAGATCACAAAATCTACGATTTCTCCATGGGCTTTATAATCGTGAGCTTCGTAAAGCAATCCCTTTTGATCCCCAGAAAGCTTAGGTGCTAACGCAGTGGAAACCTCATACCCCATTGGACGCAATTGGTTTACTACCTTTTGAAGAAATTGGTTATATAATGTGCGATCTTTTGGATAAATATATTCAAAATCTATATTTAAGTATGCATACCCCTTGCTTTGCATGGTATTTAAAATATTATTTATTAATGTATCCTGTACATCCGTATTCGTCAGAATCGCTTGGGCTACGTCTGAATTGAACATTCCATCTTTAAAATTAGTGATCACCATCATCGGCTCTCCATTTTGTTGCTTAATGGCATCTATAATTCCAGTATCATTTATATTAGCTAAAGTCCCATCATTATTTACTTGATAGCTAAAAACACTTAAATAGCTTAGGTATTGACCTATGTTGTCAATAATACGCTGCCCCACTGTTCCAATGTTATATAAGTAACCATTGACATCTATCATCGGCTTCACGATTCTTAGCACTTTTCCAGGGTAGATTAAATTAGGATTCACTATATTATTTTCTTGAGCGATTGCATCAATTGTCGTACCATATTTGCTTGCTATTGACCATAAGGTTTCACCAGGTTGAACAATATGAATGTTATAATCTACTGGAATAACCAAGCGTTGGCCAATGAATAATTGATTAGGATCTGCTAGCCGATTTGCATTTATTAATTGTTCTACTGTAATTCCATACTTTATCGAGATAAGCCATAAGGTATCACCCGGCTGAACTATATAGATGTTAGGAATTGGGATGACTAAAGCCTCGCCAACAACTAATACATCCTGATTCGTTATTCCATTGGCAGTTACAATAGCATTTATACTAACTCCATATTGACGAGAAATGAGCCATAATGTATCCCCTGCTTGAACAACATGTATTTGCACACTTAATCCCCTCTCTAATAGGCATTTATTACTACTATATTATTTAATCTTCCGTAACGTTCCTTATCTCTATTTAAAACATGATTGTGATTGGAATCGAGTAGGAGCTGAATAATTATTTTATTCAGCGACCTCTCACACCACCGTACGTACCGTGTGGACTTTCACCACCTAGTTAATCGCCATGCGTGGCGCACTACAAATAAAAAGAGTGATCAACAAGGATCACTCTTTTGCATATGAATTTCTTATCTATATCTTATTTATTACTGGCAAATACAATTCTTGCAATTCCCTGCAAATCACGAACTATTTTCACATCGGTATAGCCATATCCAATTAATAATTCTGATACCAATTTAGCTTGATTTATCCCTACTTCAAAGGCAATCATTCCTGGTTTATGAAGTATGTTTTTACTTTGTTTCACTATCTTTCGATAAAAATCCAACCCATCTGTGCCGCCATCTAGCGCTATATTTGGTTCATAATCCTTCACTTCATTTGATAGTTGCTGTATTTCTTTACTAGGTATGTAGGGGGGATTCGAAATAATGATATCAACCCCTATATCTTCATTAATAATTGGTGTAAGCATATCACCTTGATAAAACTGCACTTTTGCTCCTAATCTTTTGGCATTTAGTGTAGCCATTTCAATCGCTTCTTTTGAAATATCAACGGATAATATGTTCCATTCTTTCTGCTCTAATGCCATCGTAACCGCTATGGCACCACTGCCAGAGCCTATATCCGCTACGACCAATCGATTTTCGTTCCATATATTTCTCGATTCTTTTATTACCTGTTCAACTAAAATCTCTGTTTCTGGTCTTGGGATTAATACATGGCTATTCACTAAGAACTCTCGACCATAAAATTCTTGCTTTCCTACTATATATTGCAAGGGTTCATGCTCAACTCGTCGGTTTAACCATTTTTTTAGTAGCATTAAATTCTCATTTTCCATCGTATCATGGATATGCATAAAAAATTCTGCCCTTGTCCAATTTTGAATTTCACGGATCAAAATCTCTGCTTCTAGATTTTCCTGTTCTATATGATTCTCCTTTAAAAATGAAGAAGCCCATATATGGGCTTCTCTTATAGTCATACTCATAAATCATTACTCCATATTTTCATTATTTAACAACTCTGCTTGTTCATGGATTTGTAGTGCTTGAATTACTTCATCTATGTCTCCATCTAATATATATTCCAATTTATGAAGGGTTAAACCTATTCGATGATCAGTCACTCTGCTCTGAGGGAAATTGTAGGTTCTTATTCTCTCACTTCTGTCACCTGTACCAACCTGACTCTTTCTTTGACTGGCTAACTTCGCTTGCTCTTCTGCTAATTTTTTTTCGAATAATCTAGCTCGTAATACCTTCATTGCTTTATCCTTATTCTTTATCTGAGACTTTTCATCCTGACAAGAAACAACAATACCTGTAGGCATATGAGTTAATCGAACAGCGGACATTGTTGTGTTTACACTCTGTCCACCAGGTCCACTAGATGCAAAGGTGTCTACTCTTACGTCCTTCTCATTAAGATCTACTTCTACCTCTTCTGCTTCAGGCAATACCGCTACTGTTGCAGTTGATGTATGAATACGTCCTCCAGATTCAGTAGTTGGAATTCGCTGTACACGATGGGCTCCACTCTCATATTTTAGAAAGCTATAAGCTCCTTTACCATGTATCATAAAAATAACTTCCTTAAAGCCACCAATACCTGTAGCGTTGGCATCTACCAGTTCAACTTTCCATCTTTTACGTTCTGCATACCTTGTATACATTCTATAAAGATCGCCTGCAAAGAGTGCTGCTTCATCTCCACCTGCTGCACCTCTTATCTCAACAATTACATTTTTATCATCATTAGGATCCTTAGGTAATAGCAATAGCTTTAAGGCTTCCTCTAACTCTGATTTGCTTTCTTCAAGCTCATCTATTTCCATTTTGACCATGTCTTTTAAATCCTGCTCCAGCTTTTCATTTAGCATTGATTTAGCATCTTTTAATTCACTTTTGACTTGTTTATAGTTTCTATATGCTTCAACCGTTTTTTCTAAATTAGACTGTTCTTTTGAATATTCACGTAACTTATTTGTGTCACTAATGATTTCTGGATTCATTAGTAATTCACTTAGCTTATTATAACGGTTTTCCAACTCTTCTAACCGATCGAACAATACCCTCACCTCAAAAATACATTTTAATTAAAATCCTTTATATGTATAACATTAAAATTATATACTATCATATGCATAAAGGTCAAAACATTTTAAGAATAAATTGTATGATGAAGATAGAAAAACCCCTTTATTTGATCTAAAGGGGTTTTGTTTGTTAATAATTACTTCTGAATCTGTTGTCAAATGTACGGAAGTTATTACGATACTGATCAATTGGAGTGCCTGATCTTACTCCATCGCCAATGTCCCTTAACCTGCCAAATAAATCAGCATCTGAAGTGATACTAATGGTATATCTATTGGTGGTAAATTTCTTTAATGCTCGGTAAACCTTATTTTCAACTTGAGTGGATTTAGCTTTTTGGACTTTATCTTGTAGATCTAGAGCTACATAGGCGGTTCTTCCAAAAAGAACAACTGTAGCATTATTTACTCCACTCACTCGTGCCGCTACATTAGCCATTCTATCTGCTTCATCATTCACATTGGCGTTGTATGTGTAATAACGGTCTCTTCCATTGTACACATTACCAAATTGATTTACTCCATAACGATCATATGTCGTACCATTTCTGTTATAGTTATCGTAACTATATGGAGCTAATCCATTATTGGGTGCATTGTAGCTTCTGGTAAGAGGTTGTCTATTACCCATATTACATGCACTTAAGCTGATCATTAATAAAGTGACCAATACCAATATTAAAATATGTTTAATTCGCAAGTATGTCACCTCCTCAAGCTTATAATTCCCTTAAGGAGGTAAAAAAATTTTGCTTAATTATTCCTTACCAGGTACTTCATGGCAATGTCTACATCGAGCCTCATAGCTCTCTGAAGCACCTATTTTTATTATAGAATCATTATAATTAGCTGGTTGCCCATCAATTAATCGCTGAGTTCGAGATGCAGGGTTTCCACATTTTATACAAATTGCTTGTAATTTTGTTGTAAATTCAGCCTTAGCTAACAACAATGGCGATGGGCCAAATGGCTCCCCACGAAAGTCTAAATCCAAGCCGGCACCAATCACTCGAATACCCTTATCGGCTAATATATCACATACCTTCACAATATCATTATCAAAAAATTGAATTTCATCTATTGCTACTACGTCTGTAGAATCATCAATATAATCTAGAATTTCTAAAGAATGCTTTACAGCTAATGCTTCTTTCTGACTCCCATTATGTGAAACAACAGCAATTTCACTATAACGATTATCAATAGCAGGCTTAAAAACCTTTACATTTTGTTTCGCATAACCTGCTCTTTTAATTCTCCTTATTAGTTCCTCGCTTTTACCTGAAAACATACTGCCACAGATAAATTCGATCCAACCTTTTCTGATAAAATAAATCATCCCAACTTCTCCCTCCCTATAATAAATTATGTAAACAGAGAAAAAAGGCAAGCGTGTTTGCTTGCCTTTTTTTTATTATTACCTGTTATATTTCTTTTTAAATTTATCTACACGGCCGCCCGCATCCATGAATTTTTGTTTACCAGTAAAAAATGGATGGCATTCTGAACAAATTTCTACGCGTAGATTTTCTTTTACAGAACCAGTTTCAAAAGTATTCCCACATGCACATGTAACAGTAGTTATTTTGTAATCTGGATGAATATCAGATTTCATAGTGTTCACCTCTTTCCGCCCTGAATCTATCCTGAAACAGAGTTTTATTCACAAATACAAATTGTATTATAGCACGTTTATTTATCTACTTTCAATCATTGTTTTTCTAGAAGCAGTAATTATTTACCTTATCTTCGCATTTGTTTATCTAATTGTCCCAAAAATTCCTTATTTGTTTTTGTTTCTTTAAGACGCCTAAAAAAGAAATCTGTAAAATCATTTTGATCAGATATTATTTTTCTCAATGCCCATACTTTATCAATTTCGTCTTTTGCTAATAAAAGCTCTTCACGTCTAGTACCAGATCTCTTGATATCAATAGCAGGGAAGACTCGTCGTTCTGCTAATCTTCGGTCTAAATGTAGCTCCATATTTCCTGTTCCTTTAAATTCTTCATAGATCACATCATCCATTCGTGAGCCTGTTTCTACTAATGTGGTAGCTAAGATGGTGATACTTCCACCCTCTTCTATATTTCTTGCTGCTCCAAAAAAACGTTTCGGACGATGAAATGCTGCTGGATCTATACCACCCGATAATGTCCTTCCACTAGGTGGAATGACTAAATTATAAGCTCTGGCTAATCTAGTTATACTATCTAATAAAACGACTACATCTTTCTTTGCTTCAACTAACCTTTGGGCACGTTCTAATACCAATTCAGCAACTTTTATATGGTTTTCTGGTAATTCATCAAATGTAGAACTAATGACCTCACCTTTAACTGACCTTTGCATGTCCGTTACTTCTTCAGGTCTTTCATCAATTAATAATACCATTAATTCAATTTCAGGATAATTAATACTGATTGAATTCGCAATTTCTTTAAGGAGTAATGTTTTACCTGCTTTTGGAGGGGCTACTATTAATCCACGTTGACCTAAACCAACTGGAGACAACATGTCCATAATCCTTGTAGAAAGCTTTGACGGTGAGGTTTCTAATACTAGCTTTTCTTGAGGAAATATTGGAGTTAATGCTGGGAAATGCAATCTTTCTGCTGCTAATTCTGGGTCTTGTCCATTTACTGCTTCTACATGAAGTAATCCAAAATATCGTTCGTTTTCCTTTGGGGGCCTTGCCTTCCCTGAAACTAAATCACCTGTTCTAAGATCAAATCTTCTAATTTGTGATTGTGATATATAAATGTCTTCATCACTAGGTAGATAATTGATTGGTCTAAGAAAACCATACCCTTCTGGAAGGATATCTAACACGCCCTCTAAAAACATTAAACCATCTTTTTCCGTATGTGCTTTTAAGATAGAGAAAATAAGTTCTTTTTTCTTCAACTTACCATAATAAGGTATTTCTAATTCTTTAGCTAACTGATACAATTCAGTTAATTTTTTGGATTCTAAAGCTGCAATATTCAGATCATCCATTACATTGACACCCACTTTATTTAAATTAATATTAAGTCATTTTAGACTTATTGCATTGGATTTATACAAATAACAGGTTGATAAACAAAAAAAGTTTTAGTTCTTCATTACAAAATTCGGTTTTTTTTCAAGTCGATGGGTACCATCTATTACTCTAATCGTTCCTGTTTTTGCTCTCATTACAATGGATTGAGTAGTAGCTGTGGTTCCATGAAAGCGTATTCCTTTTAAAAATTCCCCATCTGTTACTCCAGTTGCTGCGAATATAGCGTCATCACCCTTAACTAAGTCATCCATTTTCAGAATTTGATTAGGATTAATCCCCATTATGACACAACGTTCCTTCTCTACATCGTTTTGTGGCAAAAGCTGACCCTGAATTTCGCCTCCTAAGCATTTTAAGGCTACTGCAGCTAGTACACCCTCTGGAGCACCACCTGAACCTAATAAAATATCGACACCAGTATCTTCAAAACCAGTATTGATTGCTGCAGCTACATCCCCATCAGAGATTAATGTAATTCTTGCGCCTGCTTCACGTACTTCTTTAATTAATTTCTCATGTCTTTTTCTATCTAAAACGACAACAGTTACCTCACTCATATCTTTATTTAACGCTTTTGCGACTCTTTCAAGATTTTCTTTTACCGAAAGATTAATATCTATCTTTCCTGCTGCCTTTGGCCCGACGGCTATTTTTTTCATATACATATCAGGAGCATGTAATAAGTTACCTTTATCTGCGATAGCCACTACTGCAATTGCATTCCATAATCCTTTTGCAACAATGTTTGTACCTTCAATAGGGTCCACAGCAACATCCACCTCTGGTCCATATCCAGTACCTAATTTTTCACCAATATAAAGCATTGGGGCCTCATCCATTTCTCCTTCACCAATCACTACAGTACCCTGCATTGGAATGGTATCGAAAACTCTTCGCATAGCTGTAGTTCCAGCTTCATCTACCTCCATTTTCAGACCCTTTCCCATCCATTTAGCGGCAGCTAAGGCTGCGGCTTCTGTTACCCGAACTAACTCTAGAGTCAAGCTTCTTTCCATATTACTCCCCCCCTAATTTTAGAAAGAACTTTCAAATGAACTTCATTTGCTAATGCTATCTTATGATAGAGATAAAAATATATTATATCTATTTTATACACACAAAAATGGGAAACTACCTATTTTTTTGATTCTGGGTGAATCGTTACACCATAATACAGTAACGCTATCCCAATTAACTCACTAAGTGATAAGAAGGAGGTTAATCCGATTGTAGCTAGTCTTCCAGCAGAAGCCATCACGATTGCCCCAGCTGCTATATATAAGTTACCTTTGTACTTTGTTTTCATGTAAGAATATAATGATCCTATGATGAGTAAAATGCCCCCAACACCAGATAAAGGAAAACTAAATTTTCTGATGTAATCTGGCATCCCTTCTCCACCAATAGCGATCCCTTTATTGGTTACATCCATCACAAGATCTGCTGGAATGATTAAATATAAAAGCCAAAGAGATAACACGGTAACATACAGTAAGAATAAGTGAGAGAACCATTTTCTATCTTTACTGATTAGATAGGCGGTTCCAGAAGACATAATAGCAACAAGTGTAATAGCAGAAAAATAATAGATCTTGTATATAGTAGTATTTAAACCATATACATCGGCAAAAAATTCAATAAATGTTGCAAGTGTAAATAAAAATAAAGAAATACTATATAATAAGTGATGAATCTTTCTTTTTGACACATATTGCTTCAATAAAAGGTAAAACAAACCAAAGCTAATGATTGTTGCAAGTAACGGTATAAACCAAGTCAATTAATTCTCCTCCTCAATAACTCTCCAAATATTTGCTCCTAAGTCAGATAGTTTGTTCACAATATTTTCATAACCCCTATCCACATGATATATATCACTAATTTCTGTAATACCATTAGCGGTAAGTGCAGCAGTAATTAAGGCAGCACCTGCTCTTAAGTCAGTAACTTTCACATTTGCAGCTTGAAGCGTAACTGGGCCCTCAAATATGGCGCTTCGCCCTTCTAACTTGACATTTGCTCCCATTCTTCTTAATTCATCTAAATGACGAAATCTTGAAGAAAAAATATTTTCAGTAACCATACTTGTCCCCTTTGCCTTCGTCATAATTACACTAAAGGGCTGCTGTAAGTCGGTAGGAAATCCAGGATAGGTTAGTGTTTTTACATCGACTGGCTTATAAAAGGATTGACCCACTACTCTAATTGCATCATCTTTTTCCGCAACAATTGCACCCATTTCCTTTAGCTTTGCAGTGAGTGACTCAAGATGCTTTGGAATAACATTATCAACAGTAATATCACCTTCAGAGGCAGCAGCAATAATCATATAGGTTCCTGCTTCAATTCGATCAGGAATAATGGAATGTCTACAGCCACTCAATTCTGATTTACCTTGTATTTTTATTATATCGGTACCAACTCCAGTAATTTTAATTCCCATTGAATTTAATAGCGTTGCGACATCAATTATTTCAGGTTCTTTAGCAGCATTTTCTATAATGGTTTGACCTTTTGCCCTCGCAGCTGCTAACATGATATTGATTGTCGCTCCTACACTAACCACATCTAAAAAGATTTTGTTACCAACTAATTCATCGGCTTTAACATGTAGTGCTCCTAAATCATTTTTAACGTTTGCACCTAACTTTTCAAATCCTTTAATATGTTGATCTATAGGACGGGGCCCAAGGTTACAACCACCTGGAAGACCGATATGTGCTTCTCCAAATTTCCCTAACAAAGCCCCCATTAAATAATAGGACGCTCTTAATTCATTGATTTTCCCATGAAGCATTGGTTTTAGTTCCATATTTGTTGGATCCACAATCATTGTACCATTATTATATTCAATTTTCGCACCTAACTCTTCAAGGATATCAATCAGTATGTGCACATCTTTTATGTCTGGAAGATTTTCTAAGTATACTTTTGAATCAGCTAATATTGCTGCTGGTATGAGAGCAACAGCACTATTTTTTGCTCCGCTTATTGTAACTGTACCAGATAACCGTTCTCCGCCCCGTATCATTAATTTTTCCAAAATAAATCCTCCTCATATCTAACAGTATACCTTAGTAAATATATTACCTAAAATATTATTATAAACTATTTTTATCATTTCAGCTTTAAAAAAGCACCCTCCAGAGGAAAGTGCTTTTATTTTAAGCTTGGTTTTTTTCCCAGTCTGCTAAAAATTTGTCAATGCCGATGTCAGTAAGTGGATGCTTTGCCATTTGTTCCAATATCTTAAATGGAATCGTAGCGATATCTGAGTTCGCTTTCGCAGCCTCTATAACATGCATTGGATGTCTGATACTTGCCGCAATAGTTTCTGTCTCAATCTGATGTTTGATAAAAATCTCTTTGATATCCTTAATCAAGGTTATCCCATCAAATCCGATATCATCCAATCTACCAACAAACGGAGATACATATGTCGCTCCAGCTCTTGCTGCCAATAAAGCTTGATTTGCTGAAAAGACTAAGGTAACATTTGTTTTTATCTTTTTTTTATTTAATTTAGAGACAGCTATTAATCCTTCTTGTGTCATTGGTATTTTTACGACAATATTTTTTGAAAGACCAGCGTAATATTCTCCCTCTTTAACCATTTCCTCTGCTTTTAAACCAATTACTTCAGCACTTATTGGTCCATCTACAATATCAGTAATTTCTTTTATCACATCTACGATATCACGGCCCTCTTTGGCTATTAAAGAAGGGTTTGTCGTTACACCAGCTAATATTCCCCATTTACTTGCTTCACGAATTTCTTCTACATTCGCTGTATCAATAAACAGCTTCATATATTAGCCTCCTTTTGCTATTTATGCTTTTCCGTTACTACCAAATAAACGAATCTTATTACGAACAACCTCTTTTATTGCTTCACGTCCTGGACCAAGATATTTTCTTGGATCATAGACTTTGGCATCATTATTAAGTATTTCTCTTATTTTTTTGGTAAATTCTACTTGGTTTTCTGTATTTACGTTAATTTTTCCAATTCCAAGACTAATTGCTTTTCTTATCGTTTCATCTGGTATACCTGAACCACCATGTAATACTACTGGAATATCTATCTTTTTGCTAACTGCTTCGATAATATCAAAATGAATTTTTGGCTCCCCTTTATACATTCCATGGGCACTACCAACAGCAATAGCTAAAGCATCTACATTGGTCGCATTATAAAACTCAATCGCTTCTTCAGGTTTTGTTAGCTTTGCGTCTGCCTCATCTACACTAAGATCATCCTCAGTACCACCAATTGTTCCCAATTCACCTTCAACGGATATTCCCATTGCATGGGCCACATCAATAACTTTATTTGTAATTTCTATATTCTTTTCAAATGGATGATGAGAACCATCAAACATGACAGATGAAAAACCTGCCCTAATCACCTTCATAGCCACTTCAAATGAACTACCATGATCTAAATGTAAAGCAATTGGAATATCATATTTTTCAGCTGCTGCCTTAGCCATTGCTACTGTATACTCTAAACCCATATATCTCATAGCGCCTTCACTAACACCAAGAATAACTGGAGATTTCTCCTCAGCAGAAGCCTCAATTATCGCTTGTGTAAACTCTAGATTATTCATGTTAAATTGTCCTACAGCATATTTACCTTGTTTTGCTTTTTTTAACATTTCTGTCATTGGTACTAAAGCCATTTTTATTCTCCTTTCAGTATAACAACTATGTAATTTACTCGAATAAATAGTAATGATAGTTGCGACAATCTACACTATCAATGTACCATTATATCAAATTAAACTGTTTTTTTCATCTATTTCATTTCTTATTAACACTTTCTCCCAATGCTTCTTTTACAGCAGTTCGTAATTCATCAATATCAAATGGTTTTGTAAAATGAGTTAATACGCCATTAGATGTCGCCTCTTCAAGCATGTCTAGTTCCCCATATGCAGTCATCATGATAACTTTAATATCTTCATTTATCTTTTTTATATGCTTTAATATTTCTAACCCATCCATACCTGGTATTTTCATGTCTAGTAAGACAATGTCCGGCGATTCTTCATGTACTATATTTATTGCATCTTTTCCATTAGCCGCTTGAAATGTTTGGTATCCATCCTTCGAGAATACTTCAAGCAATAAAAGTCTTATCCCGTATTGGTCATCAACGATTAAAACTTTTTTACCTTTCATTAAACTCACCTCATTTAATGTATTAAAGGAAAATTATAGGCCTAAATCAGAGTTGTAAAGACAATATGATATATAATTGTATATTCCAAGAAGTGCTAACAAAGTTACTTTCTATTAAAAGGTTAAATTTTCCTTCTTTTTTTTGTTTTTTGTTCAAATTAATTTAAAGATATATAAAAAAGATGAGGATTTCTCCCCATCCTTTCTATTAGGCTATACTTGTTCTACTTTATCTCCATTTTTTAATTTTAATTGTAATGATGCCTCTACAAAGCCTTTAAATAACGGATGTGGTCGATTTGGCCTTGATGTAAATTCAGGATGGAATTGAGTACCAACAAACCATGGATGATTCGGTACCTCGACAATTTCGACTAGTCTTTCATCAGGCGATGTTCCAGTGATTTTTAGACCAGCCTGTTGCAAGGTATCTCGATACTCATTATTGAATTCATAACGGTGACGATGACGTTCATATATTAGTTCTTCTTTATAGCTATCCTTGGCAATTGTTCCATCCTCAAGTTTACAAGGATAGACACCTAAACGCATGGTCCCACCTAAATCTTCAATGTCCTTTTGTTCTGGAAGTATATCAATAACTGGGTAAGGAGTTTTTAAATAAAATTCAGAGCTATTCGCACCTTTAAATTTTGCTACATTCCTTGCAAACTCTATGACTGCTGTCTGCATGCCTAGACATATACCGAAAAACGGTTTTTTATTCTCCCGTGCATACTGAATTGCTAAAATTTTTCCTTCAATTCCTCTGTCCCCAAAGCCACCTGGTACTAAAATGCCATCTACATCTTTTAAAAGTTCGGTCAGATTGTTTTCAGTCAGCTTTTCAGCATCTACCCATGTAATATCAATTTCCGTATTATTACTAAATCCTGCATGGTTTAAAGCTTCGGCAACACTTAAGTATGCATCATGTAATGAAACATATTTACCAACAATCGCTATATTCGTCGTATGCTTTAAGCTTTTAATGCTGCGTACTAATTCTGCCCATTCTGCCATCTCAGCCCTTGGGACCTCTAGATTTAAATGTTTTACGACGTATTCATCTAGACCTTGATCCTGTAACATAAGTGGTACATCATATAGTGTATCTGCATTCAATGCTTCAATAACTGCTTCTTTCTCAATATCGCAAAACAACGCTATTTTATTCTTAATATCACTCGATAAAGGATACTCCGTTCTACAAACAATCATATTTGGTTGAATGCCAATACTACGCAATTCTTTTACACTGTGTTGGGTTGGCTTTGTTTTTAATTCTCCTGATGCTGTTAAAAAAGGTATTAATGTGACATGAATATACATGATATTTTCTCTACCCACATCATTCTTCAACTGTCTTATAGCCTCTAAAAATGGTAAGCTCTCAATATCCCCAACAGTACCACCGATTTCTGTTATAACAACATCCGGTGTTGTTTCTTTTGCTGCTCTAAAAATTCTTTCTTTTATTTCATTCGTAATATGAGGGATAACTTGAACGGTTCCGCCCAAATAATCTCCTCTTCTTTCTTTCGTAATCACGGTTGAATAAATTTTTCCAGTCGTTACATTATTGTTTTTTGTTAGATTAATATCGATAAAACGTTCATAATGACCTAGATCTAAATCAGTTTCTGCGCCATCGTCTGTTACAAAAACTTCACCATGCTGATACGGACTCATCGTCCCTGGATCAACATTTATATATGGATCGAATTTTTGAATGGTGACCTTTAAGCCTCTATTTTTTAATAATCTCCCTAGTGACGCAGCTGTGATTCCTTTACCTAAGGATGACACAACTCCTCCTGTAACAAAAACATATTTTGTCATTATGAATTTCCTCCTCTTCTATTGTAAGGGTTAAAAAGGTTTTATTCTTCCAATAAAAATAAAAAAACAAAAGTGACACTAACCCTATATTTAGGGGCACTTTTGTTTCATTTCTTTTTATTATTCACTTGTTTAAGTATTAAAAATACTAAAGCCCATAGAGTAGTTTACTAGTAAGCTTATTATATGTCAAGATTAAATTAAATATATTTAATCTTTTAAATCATCCTCTTCTTCTTCGTCCTCTTCTTCTCCCTCATCTTCAACTTCTTCATCAAGTTCATCATCAAGAGGAGTTGCGTCCCCATCTATCTCGCCCTCGAAAATTTCTCCATCCACATATTCTTCTTCCTCTTCTTCTTCTTCCTCTTCTTCTTCTTCTTCATCGTCATCATCGTCATCGTCTTCGTCATCGTCTTTTTCTTCGACATCATCTAAACTCTTATCATAATCTTCATCTTCTTCTTCATCTTCTTCCTCTTCTTCCTCTTCATCACGAAGATACTGTATGAGGTCTGATTGGTCAATAGGATACCAACGTTTTAATCCCCATTCATTTTGACCAAGATGAACAAATCTTCCGTCTATATTCAATTCTGTGAAAATCTGAGAAATGTAACCCATCATATCTTCCTCTGATAGTCCTCTAATATTCCCAATTTCATTCACTAAATCATTAAAATGGTAGTTATTTTTTGACTGTTTTAGTATTTGATAAGCAATATCTACCATTGGTAATTCATTCACTTTTTTTCCATCAAAATCAAACTTAGTATTACTCAATACTGACACACCCTTTCAGCTACATGCAATAAAAATATATTCACCTAAAAAAAGCGTTGCCATACATTTTCTTCTAGTACAAATATTTTATCCAATATTTTTTAGAAGTCAAATATTATTTAATAAAAACTAATTTATTTTTTTTTGGCACTAAAAACATCATCATAAATAATTTTTGCTGCTTCTAAAGGAGTAAGCTTATTTTTGATGATTGAAGCCTTCATATTTTTAAATTCATTAGTTGTTATAAACTGATCATATTTTATTTGAACAAGATCATAAAAGCTATTTAGTAGTTCTTTTTCTAAATTCTTTTCCTTTGTTATATTAATAACTCCCGATTGTTTTAAATAAGCCATGTGCTCATTTATTTTTTCCCATAATTCAACTAATCCTTTTTTTTCTGTGCCTATCGTTACAACTATCGGCGGGATCCAGGTCCCCTTTCTTTTTGATGTTGATAATAATACTTCTAATTCATAAATTAATTTTTGTGAGCCTGGCAAATCACTTTTATTTACAATAAAGAGATCTGCTATCTCCATGATACCGGCTTTTGAAGCTTGAATGCTATCACCTGTACTCGGATGAAGAACAACGATGGTTGTTTCTGCAATATTGATGATTTCAAGCTCTGATTGGCCAACGCCTACCGTTTCAATCAATATGACATTCAATCCCATCGCATCTAATACATTCACTGCCTCTTTCGTAGCTTTTGATAGTCCACCTAATGTCCCTCTGTTGCCCATGCTTCTAATAAAAACACCAGGATCAGTTGCATGCTTCTGCATACGAATACGATCCCCTAATATTGCGCCGCCTGTGTAAGGGCTACTTGGGTCAATCGCCACCACCCCTACTGTTAAACCAAGCTTTCTTATGACATGAATTAACCCATCTACTAAGGTGCTTTTCCCAGCTCCAGGTGGACCTGTAATACCTACGACCCGTGCATGACCAGTATGAGGGTATATGAGATTTAACAATTTACTTTTCTTAGGAATCTCATTATTCTCAATCATTGTAATAGCTTTTGCAGCGCTTCTTTTATCACCTTCAAGAATTCTTGCTACTAATTTTTCCAAATGAAGTCACCTACAATACATATCATACTCTATGACTTTCTTTCCTTATTGATCACTATTTGTGGTAGAATTTTCATTTTCTAAAGTACCTTGTTCTTGTTTATCATTTATATTTTCTGTTTTTTCTATACTGCTTTCATCTTTATTTGAACTATTGTCTGCTAATCTATTTTCAAATTCTTCAACCTCTGCTTTAAGCTTAGTATTTTCTTTTTCTATAGATTTCAGCTTTCTTGTTAACTGAATTTGTTTCATAGATGAAAGGATAAACATAAATAATGCTCCAATAAAGATAGAAAAAATAATGACAAATATCAACTGTATTTCTGCTTTACCAAATAAATAATCTATCACAACAGGTTGAATATTCATGACTGCAAAAACAGCTACTATAATTGCAAATAACAACATAATAATTACTCTGGATTGCATGAGGTCACTCCCCTTTTTAATGTTCAATTCCACTTTTTAGATTCTCCATCAGCTTGCTTTATCCTTCTTTTTTATTATATATAAGCAATTTAGTAAAATAACACGACATTGTGTCGTGTTATTATTGTATATCATCAGAATAAAAAACGATATAATTGATACCCTAAAAAGATACCGATAATTCCTAATATACCTTGTATCGCTGGAGGTGCTGGTATTGGTAACTTAAATAAAGCAAATATAAAACCGACTACTACTCCTGTTGAAGTAGATAATAATAATTCTTTAAACATATTCATCCCTTATTTCCTTATAATTAATTTGAATGGTATATTTCCCTACCATTTGCTCATTTATTTTTAAACTATATTCTGTAATGAGTTGCCCTTCTTCCAATGAAATATCAATTGTCGTGGCTTCCATCTCTAAGATTCCTGCCGGACTATGATACTGTGTTCTATCAGTATGCTCCTTTAAAAACTCTTGTTGTACCCTCACTTCCCCCTGACGAATAATATTTATTTTATAAGGTTTATGAAAGCTCCATTTTATGATCGACCATGTTTTACCAAGATCAGGATGGTCCTTATATCTTAAAAAATACTCGTCCTGTTTTTGATAAAGGACCCCTTTAGTATTATAACTTATATTTTCACGGTCTCCATCTGTATGTGTAATTTTTGTCAAAATTTCTATGGATACTTGTGTTGACATTTTATTTTGCAAATCCTAGAATCATTTCTCTTACTAACTTTGAAGCCAAAATAGCAGTTTGATCTGCTAAATCATAAATAGGAGCAACCTCGACAATATCTGCTCCAATTATATTTGCCTTAGCTTTAGAAATTTCATGGATGGCTGCAAGTATTTCTTTGGATGTAATTCCTCCGGCTTCTAGTGTACCTGTCCCAGGTGCAAAAGCTGGATCTAATACATCAATGTCAATCGTGACATATATGGGGCGGTCAGCAATGGTTTCTAAGACTTTTTTTAATGGTTCTAACACTTCAAAGGGATAGAAGTTTAAATTTTCCTTTGCATAGAGAAACTCTTCCTTTAAACCAGAGCGAATACCAAATTGATACACGTTTTTGCCGCCAATTAGTTCAGCTATTTTGCGAACTGGTGTGGCATGGGAGAGAATTTCACCCTCATAATCCTCTCTTAAATCAGCATGGGCATCAATGTGAAAAAAAAGCATATCAGGGTATTTTTTATAGACTTCCTTCACTATAGGCCATGTTACTAAATGCTCTCCACCTAATCCCAATGGAAACTTATCATCCTCTAATATTTGGGATACATAATCAGCAATCATATTTATACTTTTTTCTGGATTTCCAAATGGTAAGGGTATATCACCAGCATCAAAGTATTTTACTTCATGTAGCTCTCTATACAGGTATGGGCTATATTCCTCAAGACCTATAGATACTTCCCTGATTCTTTTTGGACCAAATCTAGAACCTGGTCGATAACTAACTGTAAAATCCATTGGCATTCCATAGATTACTATTTCTGATTCATTATAATTAGAATGGGATGCGATGAATACATTTCCTGAATAGGCTTCATCAAATTTCATCTGCTTACTCATTGACTAAATCCTCGACAAATTTTGGTAATTGAAAGACAGTTTTATGAAGCCTAGGTGTATAATATTTGGTATTTAAATTCTTCAATTCCTTTTCGTTTACTTCTAATGGATCATATTTCTTAGAGCCTATTGTAAAACTCCATAATCCACTTGGATAGGTAGGAATGCTTACTGTATATAATCTAGTCACTGGAAAAATTGATTTGATATCTTTAAAGACTCTTTTAATTAGTCCGCCATTAAACCAAGGAGATTCCGTTTGAGCCACTAATATCCCGTCTTCCTTTAGTGCATCGTAAATCCCTTGATAGAATCCTTTTTCAAAAAGCCCCACAGCAGGACCAATAGGCTCTGTTGAATCTACCATAATAACATCGAACTGACCCTTATGGTCGTGGATATATTTAATTCCATCCACAACCTGAACATCTACTCTTTTATCCTCTAATGCCCCAGCAATTTCAGGTAAAAATTCCTTTGAGGTTTCAATTACTCTTCCATCTATTTCAGCTAACACTGCTTTCTCTACGCTTTGATGCTTTAAAATTTCTCTTATTGCTCCGCCGTCTCCTCCACCTACTACTAACACTCTTTTTGGATTCGGATGAGTATTTAAAGCGACATGGGTAATCATTTCATGATAGACGAACTCGTCCTTAATGGTAGTCATTACCATACCATCAAGCACCAGCATTCTCCCAAATTGATTTGTTTCAATGATATCTAATTGTTGAAAATCAGTTTTTTCTGTATGTAATGTTTTTGAAATTTTCGTTGTAATCCCATGATTTTCTGTTTGTTTTTCTGTATACCATAATTCCATGTATATCCCTCTTTCCTTTATACTACTAAATTTAGTCTTCCCAAAACACTCACGAAAATTATTTAACTTAACCTTTGTCCAATAGTTAACCACCGCTAACCTCCTGGATATGTTCTACTAACATTCAGATAAAGCGTCTGAATGAAGTTTCACTTGCCCGATAGCTAACCGCCTCTAATTTCCTTCAAAAATAAGTGGCGCTAACCTCCTGGATATGTTCTACTAACATTCAGATAAAGCGTCTGAATGAAGT
>CAZEQK010000008.1:0-21777 GCA_964514395.1 uncultured Bacillaceae bacterium | reverse complement strand
TTCACTTAATGTATTATATTAAAAATGATTTAAAATGCAAGAAAAAAATATTAAAAACTATGGGATGCAAGTATAAGGTAGCCTTCTTTCACCAATAATGGTTAGTAAAAAGCTTGGAAGGGAGGGTTCACAATGAACAGATATGATGATTTAGATGGTATGCCTTTATATAAATTTTTAAAAAGAGTGAAACAGTTCACTATCTTTTTATTGGTCTTATTTTTTATTTTCAGTAGTGCATCAATTTTTCTTGTTCTATATTTGCAGTCACAACCACTACCAAATTCGACGATTGAACAAACAACTTTTATATATTCAGAGGATGGACAAATCATCGATGATTTGCATAACGGGGAAAACAGGGTATATGTTCCATTATCAAGAATACCTAAATCTTTAATAGACGCTACGATTGCTATTGAAGATCGGAAATTTTATAAGCATTTTGGGTTAGACTTCCTTAGAATTGGCGGAGCTATATTGGAAGATATTAAGCATATGTCCAAGATACAAGGCGCTAGCACCATTACGCAGCAATTAGCTAAAAACCTGTACCTCACGCAAGAAAAAACCTGGACCAGAAAGGTTAAAGAGGCACTTTTTGCTATACAATTAGAATTGGCTTATTCTAAGGACAAAATCTTAGAGATGTACTTAAATCAAATTTATTTTGGTTTTTCATCAAATGGAGTTCAAATTGCATCTGAAACCTATTATGGTAAGGATGTTTCAACGCTTAATTTAGCAGAGAGCAGTATGCTAGCAGGTATCATTAAAGGTCCCGGCTACTATTCTCCTTTTATTGATATGGACAGTGCAAAAAATAGACAAAAGCAAGTATTGCAGGCCATGGTAGAGCAAAAGTACATTACGCAGGATGAAGCGACTACTGCTTATAACAAACAGCTGGTTTTTCGTGACCCCAAGGAAAAGGCTTATCAGACAATGGCACCTTATTTTAGGGACTATATTATATCTCTTTTAAAAAATAGATATGGAATTGATGAAAAACAGATATACCAAGGTGGTTTAAAAATATATACAACATTAAATTCCAAGGATCAACAATACGCTGAACAAATAATTAGCAAACACCTAACAGATAAAGAAGATATGCAAGCAGCCTTAATTAGTATTGAACCAAATACTGGCTTTGTTAAGGCCTTTGTCGGAGGAAAGGATTATAAAGAAAGCCAATATAACCGTGTCTTTGCAAAGAGACAGCCAGGTTCAACATTCAAACCTATCCTATATCTCGCTGCTTTAGAAAATGGCTTTACTCCAATTACTATGCTTAAGGATGAACCAACGGTTTTTACCTTTGGTAATAATCAAACGTACCAACCATCGAATTTCGGTAATCATTACACCAATCGAGATATTGATTTAAGATATGCGTTAACTCATTCCGTCAATATTTATGCAGTTAAAACACATATGGAAATAGGAATGGATAAGCTTATCGATATGTCTAAAAGGGTAGGAATTGAAGAAGAATTAAAACCTTACCCCTCTTTAGCAATAGGTGCTCAAGAGGTAACACCCTTTGAAATGGCAAGTGCTTATGCAACAATAGCAAACCAAGGGAAGAGAATTGAGTCTACCGCTGTCCTTAAAATTGAAGATGCGAATGGTAGTATACTATATAAAAAAGGAAGTATTGAGGAAAAACAAGTGGTCTCTCCTGCTATTTCTTTTATTCTTACCTATCTTATGGAAGGGGTATTTGAGCCAGGTGGGACTGGCTACTATGTATCTGATCGTTTAAAAAGACCAATAGCAGGCAAAACAGGAACGACAGATTATGATTCGTGGTTAATTGGTTATACTCCACATTTAGTAACGGCATTGTGGACTGGCTACGATAAGAGTAAAACTTTAAGTAATGGTGATTCTATTATTACTAAAGAGATTTGGGCAGATTATATGGAAAAGGCCCATTCTTCGCTGCCTCCTCAATTATTTACTGTTCCTAAAGGAGTAGTCAGCTTATACATTGATACAGAAACAGGAAAAATTGCAACTGCAAATTGTCCTAGTACTCGTTTAGAGGTATTTATCGAGGGTACAGAACCAACAGAATATTGCGATGTTCATCTAGATAATAATATGAAGGATAATCCAAAAACGAAAATAGAGGATAATTCCTCCTCATTGTGGAGTATGTTTAAATACTGGTGGAACAATTAATATCCTTGTTCAAATGGTTATCATGCCAGTATAATAATGAAGTAAAAGTAAACTTATTGGAGGAGTAATTATGCCATTTATTACAATTGAAATGATTGAAGGACGTACGATAGAACAAAAAAGAGAGCTGGTTGAAAAAATTACAAAGGTTGTTTCAGAAACTGTACAAGTACCTCCTGAAAAAGTATTTATATTTCTTGAGGATCTAAAAAAAGATCATTATGCTAAAGGTGGCAAACTGATAATGGATCAAGAAACAAAATAAAGTATAAAAAAAAATGTGCCAAACGGCACATTTTTTTTATATCATTATGTCAGCATCTTTGGATCTAATTTTTTCTTATTAATCAAATCTTGTACTTCGTCACTTGTAATGAGCTTCTTATCATAAGCCTTTACTATATCACTTCTCGTTAAGATCCCTAATAATTGCTTCGTATTATGCTGGGAAACGACTAATAAATGACCCAAATCATATTTATTTAACTTACGGAATACATCATCCAACGTTTCATTTGGATGAGTGATAATTAACTTCTTCGTCATTAATTTTGAGACTGGTATCTCCATAATACCCTCAACCGGTGCTTCTCTAATATCCTGCAGAGTAATAATTCCTACCACTTCATCCTTTTCATTTAGGACTGGGAAACCATTATGTTTGCTGCTATGCATAAGTTCTATAACATTTCCTACCTTTTCATCATCACGAACCACTTCTACTTTACTAGTCATCACTTCATTGACATTAATTTTTTTCATAATATTAACATCTTTCCCTGACTCTAGATTAATACCTCGTCGAAGTAGCTTAATTGTGTAAATCGTACCTTTGCTCATATAGGATGAAAGCATTGTACTTATAACAATAGCAATCATTAAAGGAAGGATTAGTCGATAGTCCCTTGTCATCTCAAAAATAATAATCATTGCTGTTATAGGAGCTTGTGTCGTACCTGCTACTACTGCACCCATACCTACAATTGCATACGCTCCTGGATTACTAACGATATTAGGAAATAATTCTTGTATAATATAACCAAAGGCGCCTCCAGTTGTCGCCCCCATAAATAGAGCCGGTGCAAATACACCACCTGAATGACCAGAACCTAAGGTGAGGGAGGTTGCAACAACCTTTAATAAAACTAACGTTAATAAGGTTCCTAGTAAAAAGTGGCCCTGAAAGGTAGCCTCAATCGTGCCATACCCAACACCAAGAATCTGTGGAAATTTTATACCGATAAGACCAATAATAAGACCACCAATTACTGGCTTAAACCACTCTGGAATAATTTTAATGCTGTTAAAAACATCTTCAGATTTATATAATAGCTTTATAAAAATATATCCTACAAGTGCAGCTAATAACCCTAAGAATGCATAAAACAATAATTCGACCGGGTGATTAAAGGTATATGCCTCTACTGAAAAGGCTGGTAAAGTCCCAATAAATAATTGAGCAATCGCAGCCGCTGTCACAGATGAAATAACAATAGGGCTAAAGGTAGATGCTGTAAAATTGCCTAATATAATTTCTTGAGCAAAAAACACACCAGCAATAGGTGCATTAAAGGTAGCTGAAATACCAGCTGCTGCTCCGCAGGCCACATATGTTTTCACTTGGTCTTTATTTAATTTAAAAAAACTAGCTAATACAGAACCTATACCAGAACCCATTTGTATGATTGGACCTTCTCTACCTACTGAGGCTCCTGCACCAATAGATGATGCTGATGCAAGCGCTTTGACAAAGATGACCCTCATCCTCATTTTTCCATCTTTTAATGCTACAGCCTCCATCACTTCAGGAACTCCATGCCCCTTTGCTTCGCGTGCAAAGAAATAGGTCAATGGTCCAACTATTATACCTGCTAAAGCTGGCAATGTAACTATCCACCAATCATTTGGTAAAAACCCAAATAGCATGTGTCCAAGACCTGTAAATCCTGTGTGACTCCATTTAATCATTAAACGGAACAATACAGCAAAAAGCCCACCAAGAATACCAATAAGAAGTGATAAAAACATAGTTGATAATGCGCGATTCGCTTTAAATAATTTTTTTAAGTATGAAATAAAATGATTCCTCTCTATCTCCGCAGTCTTATCCATTTTTGCCTCTCCTTTGATTTTTTCCCTATAAAATTTAATTATATAAAAACATTTCTAATCATTCAAGGTAAAAACCTTAACAATTATGTCAAGTTATATCTCTTAACAGAATAAATCATCCACAATTATTACTTATACTACTATTAATACAAATAGTAAATAGTAATAATTTTTGTTATTGGAGCCTTTATAAACCATTTACACCTGTTATACTAACATAAAATTAAGTTTCTGCTCATTTTCTAATGATATGTATGTTATACTTCATTTTGCTAAAAGTTTATGTATGAAGCCTTATATCATCCTTGTTCGTATAGAATCAAAATATTAAAATAAAAAAAAGCTATAGACAACATTTACTGTCAATAGCCCTTTTGTTCTCATCCTCACTATATTTCTTTCTTATAATATTTGCCCTGCCAGGAATTCCTTCTTCCTAGCTCGTGATCGATACCATTTAGTACCTCCCACTTTTTTAATGTCCATCGTGGTTCAACAAGTAAATCTGGGGGTCCATCCCCTGTTAAACGATGGATCACCATATCAGGAGGTAAAATTTCTAGCATATCTACTACCATATTGATATATTCCTCTTTGTTCATAAAGGTTAATTTACCTGCTTCATACAGTTCCATCATTGGTGTTTTCTTTAGTAAATGAAGCATGTGTATTTTAATTCCTTGAACAGGTAAATGGGCGACAGCTTTAGCCGTATCCATCATCTCTTCTTTGCTTTCACCGGGAAGGTTGATGATTATATGTGTAATAACATCAATATTTTTTTTTCTAAGCTTCTCTACACCATCAAGATAGACCTGGTAATCGTGTCCACGATTGATAAGCTGTTGTGTGTGTTCATGAATCGTTTGCAGCCCTAACTCCACCCATAGCTTTGTTTTTTTATTCATATCGGATAATACATCTAGCACATCTTCTGGCAAACAATCAGGACGAGTGGCAATGGCTAGACCAACCACATCTTCCTCTTCTAGAATGGTTTCGTACATCTCTCTTAATTCTTTAGCAGGAGCATAGGTATTAGAAAATGCTTGAAAATAGCCTATATATTTGGCTTTTGGCCACTTTTTATGCATCCTTTCACTTACTTGCCTAAATTGATTTTTTAAATCTTCTCTTCTGTCTCCAGCAAAATCACCAGATCCTCTTGCACTGCAAAAAATACATCCTCCAACAGTGATATTGCCATCTCGATTAGGGCAGGTAAAGCCTCCATCTAAGGAGACCTTAAATACTTTTCCTCCAAAGGTTTTACGGTAGTACTCATTCAATGTATGATAACGTTTATTCCCCCAAACTATGGGTAACGATAATTCGGCTGTTTTACTACTCATAAGAAATCCTCCAATTTATCTCGAAATCTTTGCTGATAGTCATGTATATGTTATTTTAACATAGAATGAAGACTTAATTAATAGTAGTAGACAACTCAAGTATAGAACAAAAAAATCCCTTCTCGTCCAAAAGAAAGGATTTTTTGTTCTATAGGGGAAAGCATTTGTCATGTATGATATATATAAGATCTGTTTTATACTTTAAACAGAGGCACTTGTATCTTTACTCTTTTTCAGCTTAGGTAGTAGGTAATAATCTACACCCCAACGATAAGCCGATGCTCCTGCGATAACTAGTAAGATAATTTCCAATGTATATAATTGTGGGTTTGTGGAAGTAGACCCTGCTAACATAAAGTTAAGATTCATTAGTGCTGCTGCCAATAATGCATAGGTTGTAAATACACCTAGAATAAGTCCTATTCCTGCAAGAAATTCACCCCATGGAATAATAACATTAAAGACTCCATGCATTGGTTGCCATATGTGCTGAATCATCCATCCGTACCAAGCTTGTACTGCTGGATGATCTCCTGTTACTTTTGCTATTGCTCCTTTAAAGTAGTTATCAACAGAAAAACCATTTAAAATTTTATGCCAGCCTGCTGTGATGAATTCATATCCAACATAAATACGAATGATTGCCCATAAAATTGCCCATTTGTCATTACGTACTTTTTCAAACATGTTCTTCACCTCTTTATTCAATTTAAAAATCAAGGCGCCTTGTTAATATCTATACTGTAATCTATTTTCTATTTATGAACAATAGACTTCACGTTTTTGTAAATATTTGTACATACTTTGGACAAATTTTTTGATACTTTTTATATTACATAGTTTTTTATAACGGTTTTTATATTTAGGTGATATAATATTTCATTACAAATAAAGCTACTGCAATACAGTAACTTTCCCTTTACAAATTAAATAGGAAAATATACATGTCATTGATGCCATTTACAAGGGGTTGGATGATATTAAAAATGTATGAAAAAAAATAATTCCCTATAGGAGTGATAAAAAGGATTAGAAAGATAAAGACACCATATTGCTCCAGCTGAATTAATCTAGGTCTTAATTCTTTAGGTGCCAAATCTTCAATTACCCTATATCCATCGAGGGGAGGGATTGGTAATAAATTAAAAATGAACAGAACAAGATTAAAATAAACTAAAATATCAAACGTTCTATATACTGCGTAGTACGTTGTATTGTTCAGATTTTGAATAATATTAAGTTTTAGTAACCCATTCCAAATACCCATTGCTATTATCGCAATAATCAAATTGCTTATCGGGCCAGCGATGGATATGATGACTCCAGCATACTTCTTATCTCGTATGTTAAAATAATTAACTGGAACGGGTTTTGCCCATCCAAATCCAGCTATAAAAATCATTAAGGTTCCGAAAAAATCTAAATGAGCTAGGGGATTCAATGTTAATCTGCCTTGCCTTTTTGCAGTTGAATCACCAAATTTGTGGGCCATAAGGGCATGACTATATTCATGAACAGTTAATGCAATCACTAATGCAATAATAATGTACAGTAATTCTTCTAACGGATAATACAAATACTGTAATATGAACTGCATATAATCACCATCCTTTTCCAATTATTATAACTTAATAACTAATTGAAGTAAAAACAATGTTTTCAAAGGTTGACTTGTTAATTTTATTTTATACTCTATTTTTAATAGAGATTAACATCTTTAAGGAGGCAGGCATGGGAAAACTTTATGAAATACTGGAATATAATCAAAACTTTGTAAAAGAAAAATCATTTGAGGCTTTTCAAACAAGTAAATACCCCAATAAGAAAATAGTCATTTTGTCATGTATGGATACAAGGTTAATTGAATTGCTTCCTAAGGCAATGAATCTAAAAAATGGAGATGTAAAAGTCATAAAGAACGCTGGAGCAATTATTTCACACCCCTTTGGGAGTGCAATGAAAAGTATTTTAGTTGCAGTATATGAGCTAAAAGCCGAGGAAGTAATGGTCATAGGACATCATGATTGTGGGATGAGTCAGGTAAATAGCGATGTTATGTTAGAGCACATGCAAGAAAGAGGTATATCAGCGGAGATCCTACAAACCCTTGAAAATTCAGGAATGTCCCTTCGGCACTGGTTATCTGGTTTTAAAAGTGTCGAGGAAAGTGTGATAAACAGTGTAAATAAGATTAAAAATCATCCTTTACTTCCTAATGGAGTACCTGTTCACGGTTTAATCATCGATCCACATACTGGGAAATTAGATTTAGTGATTGATGGTAATAAATAGAGCTATTTTTGCGGCTAATGATTGGTTTAAATAAAAAAACCTTTTAAGGAATAGTGAGATTAATCACTCATTACTTAAAAGGTAAATATTTTGTGGTTAATAGTTTCCAAGTATTTTCATTAATAAGCTTTTCTTTTGAATACTGTTCATCGCTTCTTGAACCTTCTGATCAAGAAGATTCCCTTCGACATCCACATAAAAATGATACTTCCACGGCTGATTTTGAATTGGTCTTGATTCTACCTTCATCAGATTTATCTCATGCTCGGCAAAAATCCCTAAGCTTTCATAGAGAGAACCAACATTATGTCTTAAAGAATAGATTAGACTAATTTTCTTACTCTCTTTATCTAGCTCTAGCTTCTTCCCAACCACGATAAACCTGGTCCAATTTTCATCATTTGTATGAATATTTTCCTTTAATATTTTTAAACCGTATAGTTTTGCTGCTTCTCTACTTGCTATTGCTCCTTTGCTTATGTCATTAGATTCTCTAACAAATTTAGCACTTGCAGCCGTATTATCTAGAGGAATCTGTTTTATATCAGGATAATCCTTTAAAAAATCTTGGCTTTGCTTAAAGCCTTGGTTATGTGAATAAATCTCAGTGATATCTTTCATTTCTGCAGCTTCATTTCCGATTAAATGCTGCTCTATTTTCAGCTCTTGTTCTCCAACAATATATAAATCATATTTCAATAATAAATCATATATTTCGAAAATTCCTCCTGTTGATGAATTTTCGATGGGAAGTACTCCATATTCTACCCTCCCATTTTGAACTGCTTTTAATACATCCTCAAATTTGTTATAATTCAATATTTCAATCACATCATCTTTAAAATAATGATTTAGAGCAAGATGCCCAAAGGCGCCGGCTTCACCTTGGTATGCTACCTTATTCTGCTTCATTCTTTCACCAATTGGTAGTACAATCGATTCACCAATTAAAATAAAGTCCGATAAATTCCAATCTCTTGCCTGCACCTGTCTACTTAATCTCATCATCGTTTCATACAATTTTTCTACTTCATTTGTAAAAGCCTTGTTTCTTAAATGATTTTTAACCTTTTCTAAAACGATTTTTTCTCGATCATTTTGTAATATTGGTAATCCTTGATCCTGTTTATAGTGCAATGCCTCTAAGGATTTTTCCAATCTTAACTCAAACAATTCTACTATTTGTTTATCACACTGGTCGATATCTGTTCTTATTTGCTTTAATCTATCCATTTACATTCCCCATTTATCCATTTTTTCCATTAGAGGGTTCGACCCATCACAGCTGCAAGGTCTTCTAAACTTGACATTAAATCATGAAACATGGGTATTGTAAGCTGTTGGGCTGCATCACTTAAAGCTAATTCAGGTTCATTATGCACTTCAACGATTAATCCATCCGCACCAACTGCTATTGCAGCCTTAGCTAAGGGAATGACTAAATCCCTTTTGCCAGCTGCATGACTTGGATCAACAATAACTGGTAAATGACTTAGCTTTTTTACAACAGGTATAGCACTTAAATCCAATGTGTTTCTAGTATACTTTTCAAAGGTTCTAATTCCTCGCTCCACTAATATTACTTTATCATTTCCTTCTGATAGAATATATTCAGCCGCCAGTAACCATTCTTCAATTGTCGCAGATGCTCCTCTTTTTAATAAGACTGGTTTACCAGACTTACCAGCTTCCTTTAATAGCTCAAAATTTTGCATATTCCTGGCACCAATTTGCAAGATATCAGCATATTCCGATACTTTACCAACGAGATCCGGAGACATTACCTCGGTTACAACAGGTAGGTTTGTTTTTTCCTTCGCTAATTGTAATAGCTCTAAGCCCTTCTCCTTCAATCCCTGAAAACCATATGGTGATGTTCTTGGTTTGAACGCCCCACCTCTAAGCATTGCTGCACCAGCATTTTTTACTCCTTCAGCTACTGAAAGAATTTGTCCTTCACTTTCTACAGAGCATGGTCCTGCTATGATTGTTAGCTGTTTATCACCAACGATATGATTACCAATTTGAATTTTTGAATTATCTGGGTGGAACAATCTATTTGTTCTTTTAAATGGTTCTTGTACCCTTATTGCTTTTTCCACATATTTTATTGATTCTAGAATACTCACATCTAACCTTTGGGAATCCCCGATTAATCCAATAACCGTTAAATTTTTCCCTTGACTTACATTTACCTCTACACCCATTTTCTTCACTTTACTAACAACTATTTCAATCTCCTGCTCTGATGCCCCGTTCTTAAGTACTAATATCATTCCCTATCCCACCTTTTGTTATTTTAGAGTAATAAAAAAGAGGCTCTAATGAGCCTCTAGTAGAAATAACTTTATTCACTAAGCCTTACTCATTAAAAAAGGGGAGTTTTTAATTTTATTGAATCTAAAGTAACCAGCGCTAAAATAATAGCCCCAGCTAAAAAAGAAATAAAATATTTTGTTCCCTTTTCTAATGTTCTTTTCCATTGAATAGTCACTCCATTACTTTAAAGCTTTTAATTACTAAAACTTATTTTATATAGTATTATGTGAGAAGCTATAAGTCAATAACTTTTTTCAAAAAATGAAAAGTTAGTTTATGCATATACATTATAATCCCTCTGTTTTAAAACTTTTACTGCTGATGAATGATCCACCTTATTCTCTAGAATGATTTTTAAAACTCCATTTTCAAATTCTCGGTTATGAGTAATCCCTATATTTTTTATGTTAATCCCTTTTTCAAATAATAATGTAGAAATTTTTGCTATCATTCCTGGTTTATCTTCAATATCAACCATTAAGTAAAACTGATTCGGTATATCCGTATTTACCGTTTCAGTGTACTGATCTCTTACTTTTTTTGCTGTATCAAGGTATTCAAAAAGATATGCTCCATTATTGTTTTTTAATTCTTCTTGGTATCTCTCTAGGTTATGGATTATTCTTTTTAAAACAATGATGATTTTCTCTCGATTACTTAAGGATATTTGCTTCCATAAATCGGGATTGGACGAAGCAATTCTTGTTATGTCCTTAAATCCACCTGCTGCTAATTTTTTCAAGGTGTTTCCTTCATCTTCAAACTCATAGGCAATTTGCACCAATGATGAGGCAACAATATGAGGCACATGACTAATTACTGCTGTTAATAAATCATGAGTTTCTGCAGTAAGCTTGATAGGAATAGCACCGATGGTTTGAATAAAGCTCATTATTTTCTTTATCTCTCTAACCTCTATCTTCTCACTAGGAGTAACCACATAATAAGCGTTTTCGAATAGATGAGCTTTCGCATTTTCATATCCGAATTTTTCTGAACCTACCATCGGATGTCCACCTATAAATGTATAATTCACTAATTTTGCTTGTTCCATCACTTCTTCTTTTGTGCTGCCTATATCTGAAACGATACAATTTTCATTCAACTTACCATTTAGTGTTTCCATCATTCGTAACGTTTGTTCTATTGGCGTACAAAGGATGATGAAATCAAATGTAGCTAAATTTATTTTGCTAATATCGATGTCTCCATCATCAATCATTCCCTCTCTTAAGGCTTGGTCGATTACCAATTCATCAGAATCGATTGCAGAAATTGATGCCGTAGTTTTCCTTTTTATTGCCTTAGCAAGAGAACCTCCCATTAATCCTAGCCCGATAATTGCTATGTTTTCCATTTGATTCCCTCCTCTCTTTCCTTTATATATAAATTTTATTTTAACACTTTTATGCTTTCAAGTGCTAATGTTATTTTTTGTTTATCTAACCTCCTGGATAAGTTCAACGTAAACATTTAGATAATTCGTCTAATTGAAGTTTCACTGGATGTATAATGCTGTTCAATATGGAAAAATATATATATAACAACTTAAAAGGAGTGGGATTATGGATTACGATCGAATAAAGGATATCTTAAATGCTGAGGAAATGGTTGAGGTCTTTTATCAAAACGAGCCTATCTGGATTAATAATTTAGATCCACAAAAATTAACAGCTCAAGTAACCAATACGAATGAGGAAACGATTGAGGTTCCCATTCAAGAATTAGTTGAAGGAGAAAAAAAGAATAGCTAATTTTTCAAAGTCCCCATGGTGTGGACTTTGTCTTCACCCCAAAGTCTCTTCTAACGAAGAGGCTTTTTTGTTTTGAAAAATTTATGATATTTAATCACCAATTGCCTATTTCAAAATATATTATTATGAAAGCCTATATCTGCGAGGTGAATACATGGCTGTAATAAATACTACTTTACGAGACACTAGAGAATTAGCGAGACTAATGCGGGCTGAGGCTGAGGCTGAAGGTAAATTAGGTATGCTAATGGTAGGAAATGTCGGAGTAAATAGAATCATTGGAGATTGTTTAGATTTCGATGCTATCCGTACGATACCTCAAATGGTTTATCAATCACCGGGAGGGTTTGAGGCTATTCAGAAGCCTTACTTTTATCAAAGAGCAAGGCAGAGGGACATAAATTTAGCAAAACAAGTCATAAGGGGGTGGAAGTATCACCCTGCTAGTTATTCCTTATGGTTTTTCCGACCAACTGGTGCATGTCCTAGCTATTGGTTCAATCAACCAAATTCAGGACAATATAAATCTCACTGCTTCTATCAGCCCAGATTCCGAGACTGTCCACAAATATTTTATTAAAGGGAGTGAATATGCTTGACCAATAAAAAATATCCGTATATGGATGAATATTATGATAATACTCCACTATCTGATTATGAGTATTATCCACAACAGCCCATGTATCCTAGTGAGCCGATGTATCCGATGTATCCAATGCAGCCAATGCAGCCCCAACAACCACCAACAATCCCTTCACCTGGGAAACCTGGTATTGATGTTCCTGGACTTTTGCCTGCTGAACAATCCTATATTGAAAATATTTTACGTTTAAATCTAGGAAAAATTGCAACGATTTATATGACTTATGAAAATAATAAGGATTGGAATGCAATGATTTACAAAGGAAAACTAGAGGCAGCAGGTAGAGATCATATTATCATTAGCGATCCAGCTACTGGAAAAAGATATTTATTATTAATGATTAATCTTGATTACATTACCTTTGACGAGCCATTAAATTATCAACCACCTAGAAGATAAAAATAAAAGCAAAGGGATAAAGTGATATGCTCCCCTTTGCTTTTATTCCTTTTCACCTTTAATTAGCAGGCACTCTTTCCTTAGGTACTTCTATCCTTAAATCAACGATTTGATTATTATTATTTACGAAGACCACATTTGGCTGATGTTTTTTTGCTTCTTTTTCGTCCATTAACCCATAGCCAATAATAATAATAATATCCCCTGTTTGAGCCATCCTCGCAGCAGCACCGTTTAAACAGATGATCCCACTATCCTTTTCTCCTTCAATCACATAGGTTTCTAATCTAGTACCATTATTATTGTTTACTATTTGAACCTTTTGATTAGGTAAAATTCTTGCTGCATCTATTAAGGTTTTATCTATTGTAATACTTCCAACATAATTTAAATTTGCTTCAGTTACTGTAGCCCTATGAATTTTTCCTGTCATCATTTCTAACAACATTTCCTTATACCTCCACCATCACATTATCAATCAATCTCGTCTTTCCAAATTTAACTGCTAAGGCGATTAACGTATCTTTATTTATCTCTTCTATCTCTTTTAACGTTTCTACATCTACAATAGAAATGTAGTCAATAGCTGCCTTAGGCTTTTCTTGAATCATCTTAGTCATATTATCCTTTATGATTAATGCCTGATTTTCACCATTTTCAATCATCTTTCTTGCCATACTTAGCGATTGGTATAAAATAACCGCTTGTTCTCTTTCATCCTTAGACAAATATACATTTCTCGAGCTCATCGCTAATCCATCTGGTTCTCTAATAATCGAACATACCACTACATTCACATCCATATTTAAATCCTTTACCATCCTTTTAATGACAATGGATTGTTGTGCGTCCTTTTGACCAAAGTAGGCATTATCCGGATTTACAATATGAAATAATTTCGAAACTACCGTGGTCACTCCTTTAAAATGACCGGGCCTTAAAGCACCGCATAATGTAGTGGTTAAGCCTTCAACCTCAACATAGGTTTGAAAACCATTAGGATATATCTCATCCACAGTAGGGTTAAATACGATATCTCCCCCCGCCTCTCCTACTAGCTCGATGTCTCGTTCTAAGTTACGCGGATACTTATCAAGATCCTCATTTGGACCAAATTGAGTTGGATTAACGAATATACTAACTACGACTATATTATTTTCTTCATTTGCTTTTTTTATCAAAGAGAGATGTCCATCGTGTAGATATCCCATCGTTGGAACTAGCCCAACTGTTTTCCCTTCTTTTCTTTGACTATTAAGGTATTGCTTTAATTCATCTATTTTATGAAAAAGTAACATTTTCTTTTATTCCCCTCCATACAAGCTTTTTAAATCAGCCTGTTCGGTATGAAAGCTATGCTCTTCTCGAGGAAATGTTCCCTGCTTTACTTCGCTAATGTAGGCTGAAATCGCTTGCTGCATTGATAGGGCAAGATCTCCATATTTTTTCACAAATTTCGGTGTATTTCCTTGATATAATCCAAGCATATCATGAACAACAAGCACTTGCCCATCACAACCTACACCTGCTCCTATTCCAATCGTAGGAATAGCTATCTGCGATGAGATGATTTCTGCCAGTTCTTTTGGTACAAGCTCTAAAACGATAGAAAATACTCCAGCAGCTTCTAATGCTTTTGCATCTTCTATTAGCTGCATTGCCTGCTCCTTTGTTTTGCCCTGAATATAATAGCCTCCTAGTTTATGAACAGATTGAGGAGTAAGTCCGATATGTCCCATTACTGGAATGCCAGCTTTGATGATCGCTTTCACATCGGGGATAATTTCCTTTCCACCCTCTAATTTAACCGCATGTGCCTGCCCCTCTTGAATCAATCGACCCGCATGATAAACACTCTTCTCTATCCCCATGTGATAGGACAAAAAAGGCATGTCGCTTATCACAAGCGCTCTTTCTGTCCCCCGACTGACTGCTTTTGTATGATGGACTATGTCCTCCATCGTAACCTGCGTTGTATCTTTATATCCTAGAACGACCATTCCTAAAGAATCACCAACCAAAATAGCATCCATACCACTTTGATCTACTATCTTTGCGGTTGGATAATCATAGGCTGTCAAAACTGTAATCTTTTCCTTGCTTTGCTTCATTTTACGAAATGACGTTGTCGTTATCCTTTTACCCATTTTCTAATTCCCCTTTCAATTGAGTGATTATCTCCTGACTTAACTTACCCGTTCTTTCTGCTATTTCTACCGTTTGTAGTCCGAGCACACGATATAGCCCCAACCACGTATTATTTGTTGTATTCAAGTTCTCTATATGTTGATGAATCGTTCTAATATCTCCTCTAGAAATAGGACCCGTCAGTGCCTTCACCGTACCTAGCTCGATTGTATTATTTAGTGTTTTTCTTACTAAGGGCTCTATGACCTCTATTGCCGCATCTTCAGAAAATCCTATCTTTTCAAGCATTTGAATTCCTAAATCCAATACGGTTACAAGGTAATTAGAAACAACAGTTGCTGCAGTATGATACATGACTTTATCCTTTGGAGCAATCTCAATCACTTTTTTTCCCCAACCGCTTATTCGTTCTAGCACTTCTTTTCGTTTATTACCGGTCCCTTCAAATGTATAGAAAGCATCTTTCAACCCTACTGCTGAATGAGGTGGATCACTAATGGATAGCATCGGATGTAATGAAAATACGGATGCTCCTAATTTAGCTAATGGTTCTAGTATTTTTGAAGAATAGACGCCACTCATATGAAAGAATGCTTTTTCTTTCCAGTTCACTGAAAGTTGTTGTAGTTGATGAACAACATCTGTTATTGCATCGTCTGTTGTTGTGATTCCTAGAAAATCGCTAGCTACTACAAGTCGACGTAGATCATCATATACATTGCTATTTATATACAAGGATGCCTTATTCGCTGAAGAAATACTCCTACTATAGTAACCGCTTACAGAAAGGCCAAGAGAATCCAAATAAATCCCCATAGCCGTTCCAACTTTCCCGGCTCCTATAAATCCTATTTCCATACCCATTCCTCCAATCTAAATGTAACGCTACGGTTCCATATAAAAAGCCTCCATGACAAAAGTCAAGAAGGCATCATTAATCCTTAATCAAACACTGCACTCTTGCTTCTGTCTCTGTCCAAATGGCTCAAAGCAGAAATTATTGTAGGGTTATTCATAAGTATGGTTCCTTACAGATACCATCTTGTTAATTTTAGGATACCACATCTATGTATTTATTTTCAATCAACAATTGTAATCATTTTCTCATCATAAACACTTTTATTTAGTAGCTAACTCGAATTTATTTAACTGATCCGTCGTACCGACCACGATCACAATATCTTTTTCTTGGAGCATTTCATTTGTTTTGGGGTTACTAATAATCGTATCTCCTCTTTTTATCGCTACAATTGTAACCCCATATTTCTTCCTTATTCTCATATCTCCTAAGCTTTTGCCAATAATACTGGCACTACCCTGCAAAAAAATCTCTTCAATTCTAAATTCCTCTTCCTTGGCATGAAGAATCGTATCTACATAATCAATACTGATAGGCTTTAAGATAGACATCGCCATTCTTCTCCCACCTATACTTGATGGGTTAATCACCTTATCCGCCCCTGATCTTCGTAATTTTACCTCAGATTCTATCTTCTCTGCCCTTGCTACCACCTGAATATTAGGTTTTATTCCCTTTGCAGTTAGAGATATCATGACATTATCTGCATCCTCTGGCAAAGCCGAAATAATCCCCTTTGCTCTTTCAATTCCAGCTTGGTAGAGTACTTTATCTTCGGTTGCGTCACCTACAATGGAGAGCAGATCCATATTGATTTTTTCAAGGACATCCCCATCCTGTTCAATTACTACTAATGGTACGTTCTCCCTTTGTAATTGAATGGCGACCTGTTGCCCAACCCTTCCTAGACCACAAAGAATGATATGCTTTTGTAGCTTATTTATTTTCCTTTCCATTCTATTCCTCCCTACTGTCTTAGATAGCTCCCCTTCAATGATCGCCGCCGTGACTGTACCAAGTGCATAGGCCACGATGCTAATACCAAAGGGAATGATAATCAATGCAAATATTTTGCCTTCGACGGTTTTAGGGGTAAAATCACCATATCCCACTGTTAATACCGTAATCGCAGTCATCCATAAGGAATCAAAAAATGATAAGCCCTCTAATATATGAAAGCCAACCATACCAACAAGTATGATAAATACCATACCGATAAGAGCGATAAAGGTTAGTTTATATACTTTCATAGATTTCCTCCCGACCATTATCTACCTTTCCTATTCTCCAACTTCTAAATAATTCCTTGTTTTACAAAACTATTGCTAGTACTTTTAGATTATTTTCAATGCTACCTAGACCCTATTTCAACCATTATGTCGACTAACCTCAGCCTTGGTGATATACTCTAAATAACTATGCATCAGAAGGAGTAAGAGAGTGAATGAGAGCTTCTGAAATGAATATTTTGAGAGAATTAAACAACCTGAGCGAAGAGGTTTTTAAGCTATACTCTTTAGGCATGTATCAAGAAGCCATGATAAAAGCTACAGGTGTTTTAAGGACTGCAAAAGAAAAGCTAGGTCAATGGCATCCAAGTCTACGTACATATAATGAATCATTAGAATTTGTGAAAACTGCTAAACAAAGGTTTGAAAGCTATCGAAGTGTTAATACTGGTAATGGAAATAAAAAATTAAGCAACTACATTTTAATTAGTGAATTAAATGACAACATTATAAACCATTTTCGTGCTCAAAAATATAATGATGCACTGCGAGAGACTAGAAAAGCACTATCCCTTGCTATTAAAACCTTTGGAAGGAACCACCCTTACATAAATATATTGAATGCAAATATTCGTTCCATCCAAACAAAGCTACAGGTGAAACCAACAATAATAGAAGAGCCATTGTTGAAAATCAATAAAAAGAGATTTCTTACAAAAAGAAAATTCATCACTTTTTTAATGGTATTCCTATTAATTCTAATATTTATGCTGTCATCATTAATCATCGATCATATCACTTTTCCTACCTTTGAAATTAAAAAGTCCTTTACTAGCTTTTTTACATTACCTGCCACAAAAAATCCAGCTTCCTATCAATTAAAGGATAAAGTTTTACTCGATGTACCACTGGTACTGCAATATCCAGAGTTACCAAGGGGATGTGAAATTGCTAGTCTAACCATGCTATTAAATCAAGCGGGGGTGGATGTAAATAAGCTAACCCTTGCAAAGAAAGTAAAAAAGGAAAATACTCCTTACCAAGTGGTGGATGGTCGTACATATTATGGTAATCCTGATTATGGTTTTGTAGGAGATATCTATTCTTTAAAAAAACCTGGTCTTGGTGTGTATCACGAGCCAATTAATGCCCTTATGAAGCAGTATCTCCCTGATAATACCATTGATTTAACTGGTAGGAATTTTGATGATATTCTTCATTTTATCAGTAATGGTATTCCCGTTTGGGTTATTACTAATACCCAATTTAAAGAGCTAAGTCCCAATGATTTTAATATCTGGTATACGTCATATGGTCCTGTTCAAATCACCTATAAGCAGCATAGTGTATTAATTACAGGCTATGATAAGAATTATATCTATTTTAATGATCCTTTAGTAAATAAGAAGAATCAAAAAGCACCAAGAGAAGCCTTTGAAAAAGCGTGGATACAAATGGGTAGACAAGCAATTACCTATCTTCCTTCCGACAAAAAATTAATTGAAATCTTACCAATTGAGTGAGGCCATTCGTTTCTCTTTGCCCATTGGCTAATATTTATGATATGATTTATGGATAAAAGATTTATATTGCTTAAATTGTTAGCTGAGGAGTGAACCAACATGTGTGGATTTTGTGGTTTTACAGGAAATATGTCAAGTACTGACATGGATGACACAATATCAAAAATGATGAATAAAATTATCCATCGTGGGCCTGATGGTGATGGTAAACATATAGATGAAAATGCTTCTCTTGGTTTTCGTCGATTGAGCATTATCGATTTAGCAGAGGGTGATCAACCCATCTATAATGAGGATAACCAGTTGGTTTTAGTTTTTAATGGTGAAATCTATAACTATAAGTCTATTAGGGAAGAATTAATAGAAAAAGGACATATCTTTAAATCAAAAACAGATTCAGAGGTCATTTTACATGGGTATGAGGAATATGGTACTAAGCTATTTGATTATCTAAGAGGTATGTTTGCCTTTGTTATCTGGGATAAAAAAGAGAAAACATTAATTGGAGCAAGGGACTTTTTTGGTATTAAGCCTTTTTATTATACAAATATTAATGGTAATCTTATTTTCGGCTCAGAAATTAAAAGTATATTAGAGCATCCAGATGTTGAGAAAACGATGAACCTATCTGCATTACAAAATTATCTTACCTTCCAATATTCTGCTTTACCTGAGACTTTTTTTAAAGGGATCTATCGATTACCACCTGCACACTATTTTATTTTTAAGGATGGTAAAATGGATACTCAGCGTTATTGGCAGGTTTCATTTGATCAAGATAATGAGGAGCAAGCTTTGGAGGCGTATGTCTCTCGTATTGAAGAAATCATGCAGGATTCCATTGAAGCACATAAGGTAAGTGATGTTGAGGTTGGTTCCTTTTTATCAAGTGGAATCGATTCTAGCTATGTAGCAGCATCGTTTAATGGAGATAAGACTTTTACTGTTGGATTCGATCATGAAAAATATAACGAGATTGATGATGCAAAGATACTCTCTCAGGAGGTAGGTATTAGAAATTATCATAAGCTTATCTCTCCAAAGGAATATTGGGATGTTTTACCTAAGGTTCAATATCATATGGACGAGCCTTTAGCTGACCCTGCTGCAGTGGCTCTATTTTTCGTTAGTCAGTTAGCTAGTGAACACGTAAAGGTGGTATTATCTGGCGAGGGAGCGGACGAATTATTTGGCGGATATAACATCTATAAAGAGCCATTAAGCTTAAGGCTCATCACAATCTTACCTATGCCGATTCGAAGATTTCTTGGTAAATTAGCTTCGATGATTCCTTTTGATATTAAAGGTAAAAACTTTTTTATACGTGCTAGTAAGACCATTGAAGAACGTTTTATTGGTAATGCCTATATTTTTAATGAAAAGGAAAGAGATGCTCTATTGCTGAATAAGGATTTCCCAACATATTCACCAATGGACTTAACCAAACCTTTTTATGACCAAGTAAAGGATAAAGATGATATAACCAAGATGCAATTTTTAGATATAAATATGTGGTTAACCGGAGATATCTTACTCAAGGCTGACAAAATGAGTATGGCTCATTCATTAGAGTTAAGAGTTCCTTTTTTAGATAAAGAGGTTGCAAACATAGCAACGAAAATACCATTAAAATATCGCGTAAATAAAGAAAATACAAAATATGCTTTACGACTTGCAGCCAGAAAGAAACTGCGTGAATCTGTAGCAAATAAGAAAAAGTTGGGCTTTCCTGTTCCAATTCGGGTCTGGTTAAGAGAAGAGAAGTATTATAACGTGGTAAAGGCTTCCTTTACTTCTGAAGCAGCGAAAAAATATTTTCATCAAGAAAATTTGTTAAGCCTATTAGATGAGCATTACCATGGTAAAAAGGACAACAGTCGTAAAATTTGGACTATTTATATGTTCCTTTTATGGCATGACCAATATTTTGAGCAAAGCCAGAAAACTGAGATACCAGATCAAATCGATAACGTCCTAGTTGCAAATTAATTGACGTACAAAACCCCCAAGCTAATCTAGTTGGGGGTTTTTAAAAGTATAGTTTATCTTTAAAAATTGATATGATCTGGATCTGGTCCGATTCGCTGATCTTTGTTTAAATCATCTATTTTCTTTATGTCTTCCTCTGAAAGCTCGAAATCGAAGATATCTGCATTTTCTTTAATTCTATAGTCGTGAACAGACTTTGGTATCGTGACGACTTCCTTCTCTAAATCCCATCTTAAGATAATTTGTGCACTTGTTTTGCCATATTTTTTGCTTAGGTCTAAAATGTCAGGATGCTCGAGTAATTCTCCACCACGCATCAAAGGGCTCCATGCTTCTAATTGAATTTGATGCTCCTTACAGAAGTGGTGTAATTCACTTTGAGTCAGTCTTGGGTGATATTCCACTTGATTAACAGTAGGAACAATTTCCCCCTCATTCAGAATATCCTTTAGATGGTGTATTTTAAAATTACTAACACCAATCGCTCGTACTAAACCATCCTTATAGAGCTTTTCTAATGCTTTCCATGTATCTAGATACTTGCCCTTTACAGGCCAATGAACTAGATATAAGTCAATATAATCTAGCCCAAGTTTTTTTCTGCTTTCTTCAAAGGCTTCTAATGTACTATCATAGCCTTGATTCTCATTCCATACCTTTGTTGTGACAAAAATATCCTCTCTTTTTACTCCTGATTCTCTTATTGCTTTACCAACGCCTTCTTCATTCTTGTAAAAGGCTGCGGTATCAATACTTCGATAGCCTAGCTGTAATGCTGTTTTTACTGCGTTTTCTACTTCTTCGCCTGCTTCTGCTTTAAAAACACCTAACCCAAACCAAGGCATTTTTACTCCATTATTTAATGTTGTTGTGTCAGTTAATTTATTGATCATTTATCTGCCTCCATTCACAAAAAAATTATATTGACTATTCCTATCAAAGTCATTAATATTTTATATCATATATCA
>CAZEQK010000007.1:35745-104454 GCA_964514395.1 uncultured Bacillaceae bacterium | reverse complement strand
TGCTAAGGTTCAGGTGGAGATAAAAAACTCCATCTGAACCAAGTCTTCTTTATCACTTAACATAGGAAAGGACTAGGTAAATTATTCTCCTAGTCCATACAAGTTATTAGTTTGCAATTGAAAAGATATTTATGATAATTTTTCTAAGATTTTTTTGAATGTATTAGCATGTGCTTTTTCGGATTTTGACATTACTTCAAACCACTCAGCAATTTCATCGAATCCTTCTTCACGTGCTACTTTTGCAAATCCTGGATACATTTCACTAAACTCATATTCCTCTCCAGCAATTGCGGACTTAAGATTGTTACTTGTTGTACCAACCGGTAAATCAGTAACAGGATCACCTGCACCAAATTTTAGAAGCATGTCAAAATGACCGAACGCATGGGATGTTTCTCCATCAGCGATACGCTGGAAAGAAGAAGATACATCTGCTAAACCTTCTACATCTGCTTGTTTTGAAAAATATAGGTAACGTCTATTTGCTTGTGATTCTCCAGCAAAAGCGGCTTTTAAGTTTTCTAATGTTTTAGCATTTTTCAATTCCATTATAATCACCCTTTTTATATATTTTTATTTATAAAGTTATACTAGTATAAAATTTACCAATCGTCAAGGTATTGGAATAAAGAAGTTAAACTTATTCTTTACTATAAGAAATAACATTTTATATAATAATGATTGAAATATATTTTTAAATTTTTAAATGATGTCATTGGCAGTTATAATATAGATATATCATTTGTATGTAAACTCAATAATTTTAGATATAGGGGTCGATATAATGATGATACACATGTTAGGAAATACTTATGAATTAATTAACAATTATAATGAAGGATGGAATCAAGAAGCATTTAGAGAACGTTATAGTGAAATATTAAATAAATATGACTATATCGTTGGGGATTGGGGATATAATCAATTACGTTTAAAGGGTTTTTATGAAAATACTAGAAATCGAATATCGGACGATATTAAGATTGGCTCCGTAGAAGATTATTTCTCAGAATACTGTAATTTTGGTTGTGCCCACTTTGTCTTAAAAAAAGTAAGTAGTAATGAATCATAAAAATAAAAGTGCTATTTCATATCAGAAACAGCACTTTTATTTTAAGGATTTTCGTGGTTTTCCTCAGGATCATCATGAGTAGGATGTGCGCCAGGGTATTGGCGATCTATTCCCTCATGAAATTCCTTATCTTCATAGTTGAACGCTGATGTTTTCCGTTGACTTTCAAGATAAAGGCCTTTTTTGCCAAGTACTGTACTATTAATTGCTGAACCATAAGGACCTTCAGGAAACTCTTCAGGAATTAAATTGTCCTTTTGTGATTCAACAGTAGAAAGGTCCTGAAAAGCACGATCACGTTCAATAATATTATTCTTTTCTTTAATTTTGTCTTCTTCTTTTGAATGGTCCATCATCCACACTCCAAAAGTGATTATTTTATTATAAATTATCTTTACCTTTATGCTGTGTCATTTAACGTTTTTTCATTCTTGGTTAGTGGATTTATTTAATGTGCTCGAATTTTTACTTTATTGTATATAGCTTGATAAATAGTCATATAAGTCCTCAGCTTCTTCTTCTGAAAGATTATATGCACTTTCTAAAAAACCTGGCTCCTCTAAATCATCCTTACCAACAATGGCAGTTCTTCCTGATTGAATATTAATTATTAGATGCTTACCATAAAAATGATTGGTTTGAATAATTGCTAGGTCATATCTTCGATCGTTAGCACTGATAAAGCTTGTATATTTAATATTAGTACTCTCAATTTCTTCATATAAAATATCCATTTTACTTCACCCTTTCATTATTAAACATTCACTTTCTTTTTTATTTTGATAAAACTACTTGATATTATACTATATAGATAGGTGTAATCATAATTTTGGAGGTTATTAAAATGTTTAATGAATTAAAACCTTTTATTATAAAGGAATTAGAGGAAAGATATATCATTAACGTATGGCAGCCTATGATGAGAATATTTAAAAATAGCAAACGTACGAATAATAATGAACATCATAGTTTCGAAAACCTTCTAAGTAAATTGATGGAATTTGAAAGAGCATGTGTTGAAATTGGAGACCATGATGTAGTGGTATCCATCTACAAGAATTTTAAAAAGGCACAAATTGAGATTAATAAAAAGGATGGAGAATTCTGGACATATGAGCTTCAACCTTACGGTTATCAAGGAAATTGGGAAATATTTAATGTAACCAGAGAATAGATGATTTAATAATTATTTGAGTTTATTTGAAAAAATGATTATAATGTTTTTTTATAAGCTGTCATGGAGGAGAATGTTTATGAAAGTATTAATTTTCTTTTTCATCATCCTAACCATTCAAATTGTATACGTTTCTTTCTTTACATTAAGAATGATTTTTACATTAAAGGGGAAGAAATACCTAGCAGCATCTATTAGTGTCGTTGAAGTATCAGTCTACATAACTGGACTTAGCATCGTATTAGATCGATTAAATAATCCAATTAACCTATTAGCCTATAGTTTAGGTTATGGTCTAGGGGTACTTGTTGGAACAAAGCTTGAAGAACGATTAGCTTTAGGCTATGTGACTGTCCAGGTGATCACCCAATTCATCGATGGACAGCTTCCAAAAGCCTTAAGAGACAAAGGATATGGGGTGACAAGCTGGTTTGCCAATGGAAAGGACGGCGACAGGCTAGTACTTTATGTGTTAACAAAAAGAAAAAACCAACACAATCTTTTTAACTTGATTAATGAATTGGATCCAAAAGCATTTATCATGTCCCACGAGCCTACTTTTTTCCATGGTGGATTTTGGGCAAAAAAAACCATATAGGGGGGGACTTCCCCTTCCCTATATGATAAAATGAATCCTTGCTATGATAGAAATTTTGCCATCATCACCCAATCAATACCATGAATATCATTTACTAAGATACCTTCTATCTGATATCCATAACTTGCAAAAAAACTAGCTGAACGGCTGTCTCGATAGGATTTCAGACCAAGCTTGTGACATTGTTTTTCCGCTGCGATTCTCTCAAATTCTGCTAATAGAGCTTGTCCAACCTTACCTTTTCCTCTGTAATCTTCTTTTACTAATAAAGTGCTAAGATAGCCAACCCCGCCGATTATTCGAAATTGAGCAACACCAATAATCTCCGACTGATCTCTTGCTGTAATGATATGTTCTTCCATTTTCCATTTTGATTGATCAGTAAAATGGAATACCTCTTCGTTTGCAGAGGGCCATTGCTTCATGAAAAAATCCTTAATCTCCCCAGTAAAGCCAGTCTCATGAATAAATTCCATCTCCATATTATTGCCTCCCCAAAAGCCTTCATTATTCCATGATTAAATGTGGTTTATTAGGTATACTATGAATGGTTCTAATAAAGCGAATGGTTTTGGTTTTTGCTCGCATCACTATGGAATGAGTTTCAGCTAGGTCCCCACCCATAAACCGTACTCCCTTTAATAGTTCACCATCTGTTACACCACTTGCTGCAAATATAGCATCGTCACCCTTTACTAAATCATCCATCATCAGTATTTGTTCTGGATTCTTTAATCCCATTTTTATGCATCTTTGATACTCTTGATCATTCATGGGTACAAGCCTACCTTGCATTTCTCCGCCTAGAGCTTTTAGTGCCGCAGCAGATACTACCCCTTCTGGAGCGCCACCTGTCCCTATGAATAAATCAATCCCTGTTTCTGGGAAGGCAGTAGCAATTGCTGCTCCTACATCACCATCTCCAAACAGCTTCACCCTTGCCCCGATTTCTCTAATTTTATCAATTATTTCCTGATGTCTTTCCCTTTCCTGAATAATTACAGTTAAATCATTGATTTTTTTATTACTTACTTCTGATATTGTCTGTAATGTTTTTTCTAACGGGTCATCTAAGCTTATTTTCCCTGCTGCCTTTGGTCCTACAGCAATCTTTTGCATATACATATCTGGAGCATGCAAAAGGTTTCCCCGATCAGCAATCGCAATAACAGACATCGCATTGCCAGTACCTTTTGCAACAATATTAGTTCCTTCTAATGGATCAACTGCAACATCAACCTCTGGAGAGTCAGCATTACCAAGTCTTTCACCAATATAAAGCATTGGGGCTTCATCTAATTCCCCTTCTCCGATTACTACTGTTCCATTTATTGCAACGGAATCAAACATAACTCTCATCGCACTAGTAGCAGCATTGTCGGCTTCATTTTTTTTCCCTCTGCCCATCCATCGTGCAGATGCTAGTGCTGCAACCTCTGTCACTCGAACAATTTCAAGTGCAAGTTCTCTTTCCATTCTGTTCACTTCCTTCTCTAAAGTCCCATTACCATTCTAACAAATTTCATCTATCATTTGGTTGAATAAAGAAATATTATTATTGTATGATTTTCTCTTAAAATTAATCTTTTTTACTTATTATGGTATAATTATATAAACTTTTTACTTCAAGAATGGGGGAAATACGGATGTATGACGTAAATCGTAAAAAAATAGAACAAATTATTAATCACTTAAATAAACAGCTTCAAAGGATTAAACCTATCAATCAATTGGATTTAGAGCAATTTATAGAAAATGGTGTATACATATTAGCGGCAGAAAGAGTGTTACATCTTGCAATAGAATCCATTGTCGATGTTGGTAATTATATTATAGATGGTTTTATCATGAGAGATCCAGGTGGCTATATCGATATAATTGAAATCCTAATTGATGAGCAAGTCATTCCAATAGAAGATTCCAAAAAATTAAAAGAGATTGTTAGTTATAGAAAACAATTAGTTCATGACTACACCACATCAAAACCAGAGGATATTTACAGATTAACAAACGAAGGATTCAATGTAGTAGAGAAATTTAATAAAAATGTATTAAATTATTTAACAAAAGAGTTAGAATAATTAAATATTTTTACGATTATATTTAATATAGTTTTATGTATAAAATATTGTATATTTTTTGATATAATGAAGAGAAGAGGAAAAAGATTGAAGGGTAGGTGATAAGTTATGAATATAGATCATTTATCTACAAGAGAAGAAATTATGATGATGCTGAAGATGAAAGGATCATTAACAGTAAGTGAAATATCAAAAGAATTAGGTATAACTGAGATGGCTGTTAGACGTCACTTAAATACGTTAGAACGAGACGAGTTGATTAAATCTTCCTTAGTTCGTCAAGCAATGGGACGCCCAACCAATCTTTATTCATTAACTGACAAAGCAGAAAGCCAGTTTCCAAAAGCATATCAAAATTTAGCAATGGACATTCTTGATGGTATAAATGAAGAAGAGGGACCAGAGAAAATCAGAGAAGTATTTGATCGAAGAGAAAAAAGATTGAGGAAGCTATACGAAAAAGAACTACTTGGTTTACCTTCCCTTGATGATAGAGTTAATGCCTTAGTCAATATTCAAAATGAAAAAGGTTATATCGTTGAGGTAGAGAACAAGGATGAAGGTTATTATATCAGTGAGTATAATTGTCCAATATCGGAGATAGCAAAGCAGTACGATTTAGCTTGTGATGGAGAAAAAAAATTATTTAACAATGTATTACAAACTGAGGTTGAGTCTGTAAAATGCATGGCAAGAGGAGATCAATGTTGTACGTATTATGTGAAAAAAAAGACATCTTTATAAAAGATAGTAAGGCTATACTAATTTGGTATAGCCCTTTGCTTTTATTTCGATATACTATGTGCTATTCTACTTGAAGCTGCAGCAGCGATTGCCCCAACAATATCATCTAAAAAGGTATGGACACTACCATTCTCATGGCTATTTAATTTTTCTAATATACCGTATTTTATTTTGTCAATATATCCATAATTAGTAAATCCAATACTTCCGTATACATTAACAATGGATAAGGAAATGATTTCGTCAATTCCATATAAGCTTTCATCCTGATAGAGCATTTCTTGTAATGGGGAATCGAGCATTTTCTTCTCTGCTAAACGATCAAGTTCAATACCGGTTAGCACTGCATTTTGTACTTCTCTCTTTTCAAGGACCTTGAGTACATGAAATTCACAATCTGAAACTGTGATATCAGGAAAATAATCTTTTTGTAAAAAATGTGCAATTTTCGCAATATCTTTGATTGTTACACCACGTTCTTCAAGCAATTCCATCATGCGTTTGTATACCTTTTCATCTGGAATTTTTTTAAAACCTTTGTTCATTTTAAATCTCCTCTTTATTTGATATCTTATAAGAGATAATATTTATAATTCACAAATATATATCTGAAAAATATTGTTTAGTTTAACCGAATGATAATACTTTAATCAAAGTTAATTAATATTGATGGAGGGATATTATGACTAGAAAAGCTGCATTGATTATAGGTGGCTCTAGGGGTCTAGGAAGAATGGCGGCCTTATCATTAGCTAAATCAGGTTATAACATTATGATAAATTATAAAACAAGTAAGAGCGCTGTTGAGGAGTTAATTGTTGATCTTAAGGCATTTGGAGTAGCTGCAACTGGTTTTATTGGTGATGCAACAGACTATGTTCAAATGAAGTTATTGTTTTCAGAATTCAAAAATACATATGGACGTTTAGATGTATTGGTACATAGTGTAGGTCCGTTTATAAGAGAGAGAAAGTTGTATAATCAAATGACTATTGATGAAATAGATGGAATGGTAAAAGGAAATTTATCTAGTGCATTATATACTACATCACTAGCTCTTCCAATGATGCATCAACAAAAATCTGGTAGAATCATTCTATTCGGATTCAATCGATCTGGTGAAGCACCTGCGTGGCCTGATCGGTCCGTATATGCAGCTGCGAAAGTAGCATTAGTTTCTTTTACCAAAACGCTAGCAGTAGAGGAAGCCCCAAATGGTATTACTGTAAATATGGTTAGTCCAAGTGATATTGTTGGGGAGAACAAGGAAAAAACAATTAAAGAGGTTATGCATATAAGGGATAACGAATCTTTACGGGGGAGACCAGGCACAGGTGAGGATGTCGCTCGTGTCATTAATTTTTTATGTCAAGAGGAATCAGACTTTATAACAGGCAACATTATTAATATTAGCGGCGGCTTAGATATAATTCATCCTGTTTCCAAGCATCATTTTAAAGAAGAATAGCTTATGTAATGGTAAATTATTTGGTAAAATAATAATAGTTCATAATATTTTGGTAGAAATGAAATCATCATAGTTGGAGGGATATCGATGACCAAACCATATGTTTACGTAACTAGAGTGATACCAGATGAGGCTATGAAAATGCTGAAACAGGAATTTGAGGTTGGTTTCTGGCCAGAGGATCGAAGTGTACCAAGAGATGTTTTATTGAGAGAGGCTGCAAAAGCTGATGGACTATATATTGTTTTAACTGATGCAATTGACATAGAATTATTAAATCAAGCAAAGAATTTAAAAGCAATCTCTATTATGGCGGTAGGTTATGATAACATTGATGTAAAAGAGGCAACAGATAAAGGGATTGTGATTACACATACCCCTGGTATATTAAGTGATACAACTGCTGATTTAACCTTTGGTCTACTCATGGATACTGCAAGGCGATTAAGTGAGGCTAATCGATACATCTTAGAAGGAAAATGGGAGAAATGGACTCCTATGCTCCTTACTGGACAAGATGTTCACAGTGCAACAATTGGAATTATCGGTATGGGTAGGATTGGAGAGGCTGTAGCAAAAAGAGCAACTGGTTTTGATATGAAGATTTTATATCATAATCGTAATCGAAAACCTGAGATAGAAGCATCCATGGGTGCAGAATATAAACCGTTAGATGAATTGTTAAAGGAATCCGATTTTATCGTATTGTTAACCCCACTTACACCGGAGACAATGAATCTGATTGGAGAACGTGAGTTTAATTTAATGAAATCATCAGCTATTTTCATCAATGTTTCTAGGGGAGCGACTGTTGATGAAGAGGCACTTTATACAGCATTAAAGAATAAAAAAATATGGGCTGCTGGCTTAGATGTGTTTAAGCAAGAACCATTACCTTTGGATAGTCCCTTTTTACAATTAGATAACGTAGTAGTACTCCCTCATATTGGTAGTGCAAGTATTCGTACAAGAAAAAGAATGGCTACATTAGCTGCTGAAGGCTTAATGGATGCATTATTAAGGAAAAGACCAAAGCATGTGGTTAATCCAGAGGTTTTTGGTAATGATAAATAAATGATTAAGAAGTAGCGAGAAAGACATATGTTTTGAAAGTTTTGGAAAAGTAACATAAGAGGAAAAGGAGACCATTTTAGGATACTAAATAACTAAATGGTCTTTTTGCGTTATAAAAAAATGTAAACTTGTAGGAAAATGCAAGCAAAAATACTTATATAATTGTTATTTGTGCAATAGATGTTTAAACTATAATTACAGAGAATTTTTACATCTATAGAAGTTTACAGCTTGATGATGGAGGTATTCATATATGAATTTGACGAGTGAAGGAAAGCTAGAGATTCAGGTGTATGGTACAGGAATAATTTGTGCCAGCTGTGTAAATGCACCATCAAGCGAAGAAACTGCTTCATGGCTGCAATCTCTGTTTGATCGAAAATACGGTGATCAGATTCATGTCAAATATATTGATTTTCAAAAGCCGACCAATGAGAAGGCAAAGGAGTTTGCGAAAAGAATTATACTAGAGGATTTGTGGTATCCTATAGTGGTAATTGACGATGAAGTAATAACAGAAGGAAATCCCAACTTAAAAAAAATTTTCAAGAAATTAGATCAATTAGGGATAGATAAAATCCAATAGTAATTCTATAACATTTTTATAGTAAGGTTGATGGAGACGATGAAAAATTTAGTTGAATTTTGTACCAATAATTACTCACATGGAACGAAAAGAGTAAAGAAAAAGCTACAAGCTAATCCAGATTATGAAGTAATGGAATATGGATGTCTTGGACATTGTAGACACTGTTTGCACCGCCCCATTGCACTCGTTGAAGGTGAGTTTTGTGAAACGAATACGACAAAAGAGCTTCTACATGAGATAGATAAAAAAGTGGCTGATAAAAAGGAATGGGATAAACTGTTTGAAAATATCTAAAGAAGGCTGTTAACACTATGCTTGTTAACAGCCTTCTTTTGTACATTATCCTAATAGGTTTTTACTATATTATAAAAGGTATCTCGTTCAACAGGAACCTTATGGGCTCCTTTAATTAACCAAATTAATTCATCCTTTGTCAAACCAGCTTGACTTAGTGCTCCAGCTGAATGACTTATTCTTTCCTCGACAAGTGTTCCATGTATATCTGAAACACCATAGCTTAATGAAAGCTGTGCTAGTTGGGTACCAATATTGATCCAATAGGATTTTATATGCTGGAAGTTATCAAGCATTAAACGGCTTATAGCTAAAGTTTTTAAATCATCAAAGGCTGAATTTCTCATTTTGATGGATGCTGTAGCTTTTTTTGGCTGAACAGCTAATGGGATAAAGCATAAGAATCCATGATGTTTATCCTGTAAGCTACGTATTAAATCCATGTGTATCAGACGTTCTTCTAAGCTTTCAATCGAACCATACAACATCGTCGTATGTGTTTTTAATCCCATATTATGAGCTATTTCATGAGTAGTAAGATATTCCTCGGTTGTTGCTTTATCGGGACTCATCTTTAAGCGGTAATTCTCAGTTAAAATTTCTGCCCCTCCACCGGTAAGGGAATCTAATCCAGCATCAACTAATGTCTTTAGCACTTCTTCTATAGATAAGCTGGAAATTTTTGCAAAAAAGACAATTTCTGCAGCAGTATAAGATTTTATCGTAACATGTGGATATTGCTTTTTAAGAGTCTTAATCGTGTCTACATAGTAATTAAAATCAACGGTATGATTATGGCCACCAACAATATGAAATTCTCTAATATTCTCATTGTATCTTTCAGAGACATAGTGTAAGAGCTCATCTGTACTCATCGTATAGGCGCCTTCTTCGCCTGGATCTCTTCTAAACCCACAAAATTTACAATCTGCCTCACAGACATTTGTAGGGTTGATATAAAGGTTTTGAATAAAATGTACATTATTTCCGTTTTTCTTTAAATTTACTTCGTTTGCTAATTGTGCGATGGTGATGATATCAGGTGATTTATATAGCTTTAGACCATCTTTAATGGAAAGACGTTCTCCAGCTTTAACCTTCTCTATAATTGGGTATAATGATTTATCTTGAGGTGTAAGTAATTCCATCGTTTCTCCTCCTATATCATTCATATATCTTTATCGTATTATATAAGGTATCTCTTTCAAGAGGTATCTTACCTGCTTCTTTAATCATCTTAATAAAAGATTCCATCGGAACTAAATGATTCGATTCGGAGCCAGCTGCATGAATAATCTTCTCCTCCATAACTGTTCCGTCTAAGTCATCCACACCAAAATGGAGGGAAACCTGAGCAAGCTTTTGTCCAATAGCCATCCAAAATGCACGAATATGTGGAAAGTTATCAAGCATTAATCGAGCAACAGCCAGCATTTTAAGATCATAAATACCAGTTGTTTCACCAGATAGGTTATATTCTGCAGCTAGTGGAGTATGATCTGGATGAAAAGCAAAGCCGAAAAAGGCATTAAATCCATTTGTTTTATCCTGCAGATCTCTAAGCCGGATAAAGTGGTCAATAATGTGCTCTGGCTTTTCAATGTGTCCATATAAAATGGAGGCGTTAGACTTCATGCCAAGGTCATGGGTAATCTCATGAATAGTAAACCAGCGGTCTGCATTTGTTTTATGACCTGAGATGATTTTTCTAATTTCTGGGTCGAAAATTTCTGCTCCTCCACCTAAAATTGATCCTAAGCCAGCTTCCTTTAGCTGAAGGATGGTCTCATCTATAGGTAATTCAGCAATTTTAGCAATATAATCCAATTCTACTGCTGTAAATGCTTGCACATGAATCGTTGGATTATGCTGCTTAATTAGTTTTATCATATCGAGATAATACTGAAATGGGAGCTTTGGGTTGACGCCACCAACAATATGAATCTCTTGAAATCCCTGTTCTGATAAACCTATCATCTTTTTTTCGATTTCTTCAAGGGAAAGTGTATATGAATTGGGGTCATCAGGTTTTAATCCGAATGCACAGAGCTTACATCCCAAATAACATACATTTGTGTAATTAAGATGGGTATTCATAATGAAAGAAACATAATCTCCATTTTTACGTTTTCGAACTAAATCCGCAAGCTGTCCAAGTGTATAAATGTCGTTACTCTTAAATAAACGAACTCCATCTTCAAAACTCAGCCGTTCTCCCTTTTCTACCTTTTCCTTTATATCGAGTAAATTATCCTGCATCGTAATGGGCATTATATACTTCACTCCCAATTAAAATTTATTATTACAAAAAAAATTGTATAAAATAATACTACCTTATTATAAATCTGTTATAAGGAATCGGCAAGAAAACCCAACATTTTATAAACCCTCTAAAATACTGGGTAAGTTCATCTAACACTCGTGTATTCACTGTGCCCGATAGCAAACCGCCGCTAATATTCCCTAACGAATTAAACCGGCGCTAAGCTCCTGGATAAGGTCAACTAACATTCAGGTAAACCATCTGAATGAAGTTTCACTGTATAGAATGATAAAGAAGACTTGGTTCAGATGGAGTTTTTTATCTCCACTTGAACCTTAGCACCCATAGGGCACAAATCACACTAAATGCTAAAGCATTAAGTCGTGCTATGTCGCCTTTATTTCGAGGATGGAAACAACTCCCCCTTACGGTGTTGAAGAGGGAGTCTTGTTGAAACCGAAGATAAATTTATTATTGAAATATAGTTATCTAAAATATATAATATTAGGTAAAATATATAAAAATATGCAAAAATTAATTTAGAAAAGAGGACTAACATTGGGGGATAAACAAATTTTAGCCCAAATTGAAGATCTAAGAAAGGAGATGGAAAAAGAAGGGAATAAATATGGTTTAGGAGACCATAGGGTGATTTTAATCAGTAAAAAAATAGATTTTCTGCATACGATGCTTGTAAAAAAACAGCTGAAGGCAAAAAAAGAGTATTTACAAAGAATAAACAAAAATAACCTGTTTGAAAACAGGGAGATATATCAGTGTGTCTAAGGGTGAATCTCTTCTTTCACTGTGATGATATGATCTCTACCACAGACTGGACAAGAGGCTAAATGTATACAACTATGATTTTCTACATCGATATAACCATTTGTCATCTTTAAGTGATCAATCTCCCGATAAGGTGAATAAGGTCCCCAAATGTTATCTAAGCGACCGTAATCATCTAAATGATGCTGACAGTTGCTACAGGTCTCATGTAAAGTGGTTAAGCCATTACAGACTGGGCATATATATGACATCTATCGTCCTCCAACATAATATAGTGAAATATGGTTTGAAAAAAATATCATATATATTTTGCATCAATGATAAATTCCTATACATTGGAGTTATATCTTAATAAGTATAATTGTAGGTTTTTACATATTCTATCGGTTTGTCATGAAAAGTAAGAAACCCTACTAATTTTTTTTTCATATATTCTTCTTTTGTCATGTTATGGGGTAGCTTTTTTCCTTCAAAATAATTAAAGTATCCTCCGTCTATAGCTAGTATCTTCCAATCATCATTTACTTTTACGAATCGATATCGGTATGCTGATATATACGTCCACTTTTTGCCTGTTTTATCAATGTCTATGATCGTATCTAATGCAAATACGTATTTCCAGTTATGCTCTGGGTAGTTAATAAACCTTTGAAATTTTATATTCTCTAGTTCTGTCATGAATTAGCGATTTCGCATATTCGACTTGCTGTTGTCTTTCCTCTACTGATAAATCCTTTGAAGCATTAACCTCCATAAAAACACGAAAATTGCTAACGTTCTTTATATCTACAAAAATCTTGTTTGCCTCATACTCAAATTCTTTAGGAGTCATCTCCAACTTATCCACTTTATTAGATATTTCTTCAAAATGCTCTACCTTGTTAACGGTTTGAGTATTCACTTTATTTTCAGAATCGATAACTACTTTTATTCATTCCCGTATTTCTTTTTCCAATTTTCTCTCCATTGTTGATAACTTATTCCTGTAACCTCATCCAACGTCTTACCATCTAATGAATAGTAACCTCCATCTACTTCTGCATTAGGAAAAGAGTATCCACCAATGACCTTACCTTCCGTTAACATGATATAAAGATTTACACCATCTTTCGCATTCTTATCTCTTTCTTGAAGAGGATGATTTTTTACAGTAAAGCCATATACGGTTATTTCTTTCCCAAAATACTGATCGGCTATTACTTTTTGTACACCCCATGCTTGCTGATACGGTATGGTTTCCATGTTTCCATATAGCATATTTTTTTCTAATGTGTACTTCACTATCTCCCCATTTTGAGCAGTAATTGTATAGCCAAAAGACTTAACATAATCTTCGGCAGTTTTTTCCTCCCAACTAGTTTTTTCACTTTTACCACATGCGGTCAACGTAATTATAAGAGCAATAATAAATATCAAGCTTACTATTTTTCTCATTTGAATCCCAATCCCCCCGTGATCTTACTTACCTCACCCTGAGTATTAACAACCATTTGGTTTGCTTTAATAAAATTTACTATCAACTATCATAGTTTGTATATTATAATAGAAAAAAAAACCATATATGTTATTGTTTAATTGTCTTATAAAAAAATGTTATAAAAGCGCAGGTGGTAGAAGTATCTCGGTTTTTTAAATACTTTACAAAAGCAATTGGGACCTATCCTAATAAAGAGATAGATATAATCATCGACCATATTGGTAATTTTAGTTATCCAGGAGTAAATATAATATTTGACTTACTTCCTGTAGATTTTATAGAAAGAAAAGTAGTAAGGGAAATAGCTTATGATTGGTACTATCAAGCTATAAAGGAAGATCAATACAATAATGATTGGATTATAGAGTCTTTCAAAACGAACGAGCTATAATAAAACAAAACGAGCAAAGGAAGTGTTATCATTAGTAGGTCTATCTGACAAGCTTCATTCACTATCTTCTCAACTAACTGGAGGAGAACAGCAGCGAGTAGCCGTGGCAAGGGCAGTAATAAATCAACTGAATTGGCTCCTAGTAGATGAGCAAACAGGGAATTTAGATACGAAAAACGGTGAGATTGTATTTAACCTCCTATGTAAGCTTAATAAAGAACAACAATGTGGTGTCATCTTGGTTACCCATGACTTAAACTTAGCCTCTAAGGTCGATAGAGTGATAGAAATGAAGGATAGGAATGTTATTCCCAAGCAACTATGATGAAAAATATGGTCCTCATTTTAATGGGAGTGTGCACCATATTTTATGTGAGAAATCAAAGTACTGGTAATAAAAAAAAAGCCTTAGTCCTAATAAAGGAAACCAAAGCTTTTACATGTTCTATATGTTAATCATCAAACGATCAATTAATGTTTATGAGTTGGTTGAACTCTTTGGTCAGGGTCGATATAATGCTTCGCATTGTTTACAGCAGTAGGTGCTTCACCAAAACCAGCAGCGATTAATTTAATTTTACCTTCATACCCTGCAATGTCTCCAGCAGCATAAATACCATCAATATTAGTCTTCATAGTAGAATCAACTAAGATCTGACCATTTTTAATCTCTAATCCCCACTCAGCAATAGGACCTAAAGAGGAAACAAAGCCAAAGTTAACAATTAAATCGTCAACTTCTATCACTTGCTCACCTTCTCCAGTTTTCGGAGCAGCGATGGTTACTTTCTCAACATTTTTGTCACCTTCTAATTTAGTAATTACTCTTGGAATAATTACATTAACCTTAGAAGCCATAAGCTTTTCAACACTATGCTCATGGGCACGGAATTTATCACGACGGTGAATGATGGTTACTTCTTTTGCTATATCTTCAAGCATTAATGCCCAGTCAACAGCGGAATCTCCACCACCAAATACTAAGACGCGACGATCTCTAAAGATTTCTAAATCATCAACAAAATATTTTAAGTTTGTAGCTTCGTACTTTTCTGCTTCTTCAATATCGATTTTACGAGGTTCAAACGCACCGATACCAGCAGTAATGACAACGGTTTTACTTAAATGAGTTCCCTTATTCGTAGTAAGTAAGAAATTACCATCATCCTGTTTTACTACGCTTTCCACTTTCTCCTCAAGAAGAATAGTTGGATCGCCTTGTAATGTTTGCTCTTCTAATCTTTTCACTAAATCCCCTGCTAGGATTTTTGGAAATCCAGCAACATCATATATATCTTTTTCTGGATATAAAGCAGCAAGTTGTCCACCAAGCTGTGGCATACTTTCAATTAACTTTACACTTGCTCCCCTTAAACCTGCATAAAACGTAGCGAATAGGCCAGCAGGACCCCCACCAATAACGGTGATTTCGTATACTTTTTCATCCTTTACCATAGTTACTTCCCCACCTTTGAAAATTTTTCTTTTCCCTAGTACATTATAAACGTTGAAAAACAGAATTTAAAGGGCAATGTTCAAAAATTCACAATTAACTTAATAAAATAAACAAATTTTTTTATTTGTTTACGTTTGACATGGTTGAAAGCAGTTAATAAAATGATATTACGATACGATAAATTTTATTTATTTTTTGATAAATGAGTTGATGATAATAGTGATAAAATAATATAAGGAATAAATTAATTTTTGTATGTCTTAAGTGATGAGGGAGGAGACCAAATGAAGCTATCTTCACGTGGTCATTATGGACTTCAAGCCATGGTTTATTTAGCAAAAATAGGGTTAAGAAAACCAGTTCCAATAAAACGAATAGCGAATGATGAACACATACCAGAACAATTCTTAGAGCAAATTTTTGTTGATTTAAGAAAAGCAGGATTAGTAAAAAGTGTAAGAGGAGCAAAGGGTGGCTATCATTTAGCAAACCAACCAGATGAAATTATAGTAGGGGATATTATTCGAGTTTTAGAGGGCTCTTCTAATATCATTGACTGTGTGGAAGATAATGAAGGAAATTGCTGTGATAAAACAGAGGATTGCTCGACAAAGATTGTTTGGGATAAAGTGAGAGAATCAATGATTTCCGTTTTAGACGGTCTTAATCTATCTGATTTATCCATTGGTGGGAACTCCATGATTAATAATTTATAACTTTATATTTTCTAACTACTAAAATAATGAGACTCATGATATGATTTAATTATAAGCACTATGAAAATAGTGAAAACTTATTTTAAATCATATTTTTTTTAAACTTTTATTATTTTTGTCATAAAGGGAATATTAAAATAAATGCCTTATGGGAAGTGAGAAAAATGAAACCAAAAATATTATTATTAGGTGCTGGTTATGGCGGCTTAACAACAGCGATTCATTTGCAGAGGGAGCTAAGCTACAACGAAGCCAATATTACCTTAGTAAATAAGCATCATTATCATTATATTGCTACGCACCTGCATCAATCTGCTGCTGGCACTACGAATGCAAAGCGTTTAAAAATTGAAATATCAGAGCTTATCGATCCAGATATGATTCATTTTGTAAAGGATGAAGTCGTTGATATAGATATTGAAAACCGAAGTATAAAGCTTAAACACCAAAAACCATTAGAATATGACATCTTAGTTATTGCATTAGGTAGTGAAGTAGAAACATTTGGGATTAAGGGACTTAATGATTATGCTTTTTCGATACGAAGTATTAATTCTGTTCAATTGATCCGAGAGCACATCGACTATATGTTTGCTAAATACAAGGCAGAAGCGGTGAAGGATTCAAAATATTTAACATTTATTGTAGGAGGAGCTGGATTTACAGGTATAGAGTTTGTTGGCGAATTGGGAGATAATATTCCAAGATTTTCGGAAAAATTCTCTGTAGATCGGGATAAGGTAAGAATTATAAATGTGGAGGCAAAGGCAAGTCCTCTTCCTGGCTTTGATCCTAAATTAGTCGAATACGCGGTAGATGTTCTAAAAAAGAAAGGTGTAGAATTCAAACTAAATACACCTATTAAAGAATGTAAGGAAGACGGAATAATACTTGAAAATGGTGAAGAAATAAAATCTTCAACCATTGTATGGACTGGTGGTGTGCGAGGTAATAAACTAATAGAACAGATAGGTTTAGATACGATTAAGGGTCGAGTCAAGGTAGACGAATATTTACGTCCAGTAGGCTATGAGTATGTGTTTATCATTGGTGATAATTCGTTAATCTATGATGAAGATGGCAAACCATACCCGCCAACAGCACAGATCGCAACGCAACAAGGAGTGCATGTAGCAAAACAGCTACTATCTTATATCCGTAACGGAGCATTCACATTAAATAAGTTCGATTATGAGAACAAAGGAACTCTGGCATCGATTGGTAAGGGATTAGCTGTAGGAAAAATAGGTAAGTGGAAATTATCTGGGTATACAGCATTTTTTATGAAGCAGATGGTTGATAATAAATACTTGTACTCTATAGGTGGAATCCCTTTATTAATAAAAAAAGGAAAGTTATTAGCTAGATGAAAATATTTAAATTGGTAAGAGGCATTACTTAGAGTCGTTTTTCCACGGCTCTTTACTTTTTTGTTATTGGAGGGAATTATTATGAGAAAAAATGATGTATGGCTAGGAGTAGGAGGCTTACTAATTAATGAAAATAAAATACTTGTTGTTAAAAAAACCTATGGAAAGACGAAAGGTTTATGGACTTTTCCAGGTGGTTTTGTTGATGCTAATGAAACCATGGATGAAGCTATTGTCCGGGAAATGAAGGAGGAAACAAATATAACAGCGAAAATAGTTGGATTAATGGGAGCAAGAACAGGAGTATTAAGAACAGGAGTCAGCGATAATCTTATTTTATTTCAATTAGAATATGTTTCTGGTAAAGTGAAACCGCGTCTTGGTGAAATTGAGGAAATCTCCTTTTTATCCATTGATGAACTGCAAAAGGATAAAAATACGACTGAATATGTCTTACATAATTTAGAAAGCATGAAGAAAATAGATAAAGTACTTAAAAAAATAGAATTTATGCCAGAAAGAGATTATGGATATCAATCCTACAGGATTTTTAAATAATGGAAACAAGCATAAAAAAGAAATTAGAAGGAGAATTGCCATTTTTATAGTAAGAATGTAGATGAACTGGCCGATGTTTTAGTGGTTACTCGTTTTAATGTGGTAATGTATAAAATAAAGCAAGAAAAGGACTATGTTATTAATGTTGTCGCTTACATGGATACATACTGTTTTTTTCGGCTGATTTTGAAACTTTTAAATATTCAAAATAATTGATATATTCTTAACAATAAATATTGGGGAGGGAAATAAAATGGCAAAGCACGATCATTCTTGTAGCTTATGTGATGGTAAGGGTTATCATGACATTGTAACAGGAGGTTCAGAAACTTGCCCAGCTTGCAAAGGAACTGGAAAATCAGAAAAAAAATAAAGGTAGAATATCTAAATTAAAAGAAGCGAATTCATGAGAGACAGAATTCACTTCTTTTTTTTGTTTATAATGTAGCTAAAAGTTCGGCTGGGGTATTCTTATGAATACATGTAAACATTGGAGTATCCCTTTGGGTATAGAGACTTGCCTCGGTTTCTCTTAGCTCTTGCACTAGATTTGAGAAATCAATTGGATCATTTGTTTCGAAAGCTACAACGAATTCTTGATCATCTAAGCCGAAAGAGTAGGTTGTATTTAATTTAACTGATGGGTATTTTTGCCCCATTTTTATATGTTCGTCCATCATCCCTTGCCTAGTTGGGAAAGAAGTTTGGTACCAATTTCTAGTTTTAATAAATGGATATACAAACAAATATTTTTTCTCTCCAGGAACAATATAAATTCTGGAGTTTTGATGCTCTGGATCAATTTTATCTACGTATATACTTCGTTTCGTAATAGATAAGTAGGAGTATGTTATTGTAAGATAATTTCCTAAGCCTGTATGGAGTAGTTTTGTCATCATTTCTTGAAAAATATCTATATCATAGGATATTCTCCATATCATAAAATCTGCATCAGCTCGTAATCCTACTAATGAATAAGTTAAAATCATAAATTTTGGAACCTTGGAATATTCCTCGATCACCTTTCTAAAATCCTCTTTACCAGCCGCTTGTTCTTCTTCACTTAATCTGCGAAATGCAGGATCTACTTTTAAAAAAGTAAAATTAACGTATTGGTTTGGCAATTTTGTATGATTCGTTTCAGAACTCATATCATCAACTCTTTCTAAACAAATTTAATTTAATTATATAAAAAGTTTTTTAAGTAATCAACACTATGATGCTCATACAGTGTTTACAAGTTTATATGAAATAAGAAAAAAAATTTAAAGTAAATAGGAATAAAGACTTTTCATTTTGTCATAAATTAGTTATAATAAACGAGGTCTTTTTTACCATGGAAAAATTTTCACATTTATGATCTTAGATAGAAATATGTATAAAAAACTTTTTCTGGGGAAAAGATGTATTTAGGAGAGGAGGTAGATATCATGTCTACCAAAACTAGACGTCGAGCAAAAAAAGTAGTTATCGTATTGCTCGGAGTTTCATCCATTGCAACTTTAGGTTTAATCGTAACCCATGGTCAAGCAGTGCAAATAGGTAATGATGATATGGGTACAAATACTAATAATGCTGAAGGACTTCAAAATGGTAATGTAATAAAAGCACAATTTGATAATAATACAAACTTAGATAAAATAAATGAAGCTACTAATTCAGCTAATACAAATGTAACAAAAAATAAAGTAATTATTGCAAATTTCGAAAAATACCAAAAAATGAAAGTATTAGCAACTGGATATACTGCTGGATTTGAATCAACTGGGAAAATACCGTCCCACCCAGAATATGGTATTACTTATTCAGGTGTGCATGTGAAAAGGGAAGTGGATGGTTATTCTACTATAGCGGCAGATTTGAATGTATTTCCATTAGGAACCATACTTTACATACCAGGTTATGGTTATGGGGTGGTTGCTGACATTGGATCTGCTATAAAAGGGAATAAGATTGACTTGTATTTTGATACAGTGAAAGATGTTTTTCAACAATGGGGTAAAAAAGATGTTACCGTTTATGTAATCAAACGTGGCAATGGCGTAATAACGGAAAATCTTTTAAATCAATATAATAAAAACCTAAAGCTCCAAACGGCAATGTAACATTAAAATTTTTGAGTAAGGATGATATCCTTACTTTTTTTTTTTACCTAAAAGTATCTTATATGATATATAAAGTGTAAATAATATATTTTACATATTATCAAAATAAGATTTAATTGGTATCGTATATAGAAGAACCAAAAATAAAGGGTGAAATAGCATGAGGAAGTATCCAGATAATTATTATAAATTTTTTGAACAGTTTAATAAGGGAGAGTATTATGAATGTCATGATCTGCTAGAAGATATATGGATGGTTGATAAACGAGATAAATTTCTACAGGGTATGCTACAGGTGGCAGTAGCCATTTATCATTTTGAAAATGGAAACATATATGGATCAAGGGCCTTATTTAATTCAGCTTATAAATATTTACAGCCATATCGTCCAAAAAATTGGGACCTAAATTTAGAACCAGTCATAGCGTTTATTGAAAAGGGGTTAAGTAAGCTTCCTAATGAAGATAAAATTACAATTGAAGAAGTGAAAAAAATGGATTTTCCTCAGATTAAGTTATATTTAGAAACAGAAGAGAACGAAGAGTTTTCAAGTTGATTTCTTGTAAGTTTAAATGAAAAAAAGGTTTAGATAGTATAAACTATCATTATTCATTATATTTTATAAAAATGAAGGGGGAAAAGTAATGAAGCTAGCATTCACAAGTAAAAATGTAAAGGATTTAAAAGCTGATTTATTAGTATTAGGACTTTTTAAGGATGAAAGTAAGCTAAGTGGTAACATTGCTGAAGTAGATGAAATTCTTGATGGGATAGTAACAGATCTTATTCAACAAGGAGATATTTCAGGAGCCTTTAAGGAAACAACCTTACTTTACACCTTTGGTAAAATTCCTGTAAAGCGGATATTGATTATAGGATTAGGAGAGAAAGATAAGTTCAATCAGGATTTATTACGAGAAGCTACAGCAGTTTTAGTAAAACAGGCAGAGACCACTAAATCAAAAACCGTTGTATCTGAGCCCTTTGGATTAAATCATCCTACTATTCATGAACATCATGTGACACATTCATTTGCTGAAGGAGTATACTTAGCCTCCTATTCATTTGAAGGATATAGCTCAAAAAAAGAGGAAAAGTTTGAAATTGAATCGATCCAATTACTTTCTAATAACCCTTCTGAAGAGCTTGCCTATGGAATTGAATGTGGTACAGCATATGCCGAGGGGACTAATCTAGCGAGGGATTTATTAAATACACCTGGGAACATGATGACTCCTACCCATATGGCAGAAAAAGCAATGGAAATAGCCAAAAGATATGGAATAGAATATGAAGTTTTAGAGCGTAAGGATATGGAGAAGCTTGGAATGGGCGGCATTCTAGCTGTAGCCCAAGGAAGTGAACAGCCTCCTAAAATGATTGTACTTAAATACAGAGGTAGGGATAGCTGGGATAATGTACTTGGTTTTGTTGGAAAGGGTGTAACCTTTGATTCAGGCGGAATCTCTATCAAGCCAAGTGCTAATATGGATGATATGAAAATGGATATGGGTGGAGGCGCTGCAGTACTTGGAGCAATGGAGGCGATTGGTAAATTAAAACCAAAGGTCAATGTATTAGCAGTCGTTCCTTCTACTGAAAATCTTCCATCAGGTAATGCCTACAAGCCAGGTGATGTACTAAAAACCATGAGCGGAAAGACGATAGAGGTATTAAATACAGATGCAGAAGGAAGATTAGCTTTAGCTGATGGAATATCCTATGCTAAAAAGCTAGGTGCATCAAGGTTAATCGATGTAGCTACATTAACTGGTGCTGTCGTGATTGCGCTCGGACATGTAACTACTGCAGCGATGACCAATCATGATGAATTCTTAGCAGACTTTAAAAAATCTGCTGATAAAGCTGGGGAAAAGGTATGGCAGCTTCCAATATTCGATGAATATAAGAAGCAAATCAAGAGCAGTATTGCTGATTTGAAAAACACAGGAGGCCGTCCAGCAGGTAGTATAACAGCTGCATTATTTCTTGAGGCCTTTGTTGAAGATACACCATGGATTCATTTAGATATAGCAGGAACGGCATGGGGTGAAAAGGACGACCTGTCACCAAAGGGTGGTAAGGGTGTTATGGTTCGATCCTTAGTTCAAATTGCAAAGCACTATGGCAAGCATGGAATGAAATAAAAGTAATAAAAAAAAGCGTTCACCATTTGGTGACGCTTTTTAATCGTTAAATTCATATAGCATGAGATTTTTCTTCATTCTTCTACGTAGACTCTAAGATAAGAATTGAAAGCTTAAAAAATGATTTTTGCTTTTATAGTCTTTTTCTTTTAGGGAAAAAACGAGGAGTGTTCTTCATTTCAAGTGAGTAAGTAGTGGCTTTGAAAAGCGCATTTTCCTCCTCTCTTATTCTTATTTGTAGGAGAAATATATTGAGAAGGCTGAAAATAACTGCTGTATAATATGCACCAAAAATAAGGGGAATAGTGATGAACTCCGTCATAACAACAAGGTAGTTTGGATGACGTAAAAAATGGTATGGGCCTTTTTTTATTGGTGAGGAATTGGGTAGGAGGATAATACGTGTATTCCAAAAGTGGCCAAGGGAAGCTATAATCCAAACTCTAAACGCTTGTGCAAGAAGAAAGAGGATAAAAGGAATATACCAAAAAGATGACTTAGCACCTACAGCATAAGCTTCTATTAAAAAACTAATTAGAAACAGGACGTGGAGAGATACAAGGAATATATAGTGATTTTCACCTACCTCATAGCCACCAAGTGATTTTAAATATTTTGTGTTTCGATTTGCAATAAAAAGCTCAACTAATCGCTGCGAAACAATAAAAGTAAAAAAAAGGAAGAGAAACATGGTTTTACCCCCATTTTAATAGCAGCATTTCCGAACTAAATCCTGGTCCTAAAGCTAAAAGTAGACCATAGCCCTTTTCCTGCTTCCTATATTCTAACGTCTCTTTTAATACAAATAATACGGTGGGACTGGACATATTACCATATTCTTCAAGGACTTCCTTGGAGGTAGAGACCATATCATCGGTTATATGGAATACCTCCATATATGCTTCAATTACTTTTGTACCACCTGGATGTAAAATATAGGTATGGATATCCTGAATAGTTAGTTCGTTACGATGTAAAAAGTCATCAATTGTAGGCTTAAGCTTTTTACTTATGATGCTTGGTATATTTTTTGAAAAAACAACCTTTAATCCATCATTTTTTACTTCCCACCCCATAATATCAAGTGTATTTGGCCAAATGGTACTATTTGTATCCATTATTTTGAAAAAATGATCCTTTTTATTTTCAACTTGATCCCCGACCACTAAAACAGCTGCTGCACCATCAGCAAATAGCGATGTAGCAATAAGGTTACTTTTCGAAAGATCATTTTTTAAAAAGGCTAATTCACCGATTTCTAAAGCAATAACCAATACCTTTTCCGTTGGATGAGCTAAACAATAATCAAAAGCCCTGGAGAGACCAGCAGCTCCACCTGCACACCCTAGCCCCCATATAGGAGTTCTTTTTATCGTGGACTTGAAAGAAATTTCTGGATCATTAAACAAGAAAGCATCAATAGTAGGTGTTGAGATACCAGTACTGGAAACAAAAATAATATGATCTACATCTCTTGTAGAAAAAGGAGTAGGATCTAATGCTGATAAAATAGCTATTTTAGATAGTTCGATGGCGCTTTTTTTATATATTGAATTTTTTTCTTCAAAAGAATGGGAAGCTTCAAACCATTTTAGTGGAACACAAAAATGTCGCTTATTAATATTTGTATGTTCAAATATCGTAAGTAAGCGATGAATATCCTTAAAATGATCTTTAAACATCGTCATAGCATAGCTCTTTGCTTCCTTCTGTGTAATTTTATGAGGGGGTACAGCTGTACCGACAGATAGAATTTTAGGCATATGAAAAACTCCTACTCTTATTTGTTTTAATCATCCCCAAATACAAGAAACATTATACAAATAAGTAAATCCATAGATTGCCTTGTATGTTTTTAAGTCAAAAAATCAATAATATGAACTGTAAGTCAAACCGATTACACAAATTATAATAGGGGGTTTTTTAGTGGCTCAAAATCAACAATTACAACAAGCACAGCAAGCTGTTCAGCAGGCACAACAGGCAGTACAACAAGCATCATCACAAGCAAATCCAGCCCAAATCCAGCAAGCACAACAGAAATTACAGCAAGCACGTTCTCAAGTACAACAAGCTTTCTCAAACGCTACTGCTCAAGAGCAGCAGCAATTTCAACAATCGCAAAATCAGCTTCAGCAGCTACAAAATCAACTTCAACAGGCTCAACAACAGCAGCAGCAACAACAACAAGCGCAACAACAAGCGCAACAACAAGTACAACAACAGACTCAGCAAAACATGCAATAACGAATCCAAAACCAAGAAAATAATAAAAATCTACGATTTATTTGGCACCCATTTAGGGTGCCAAATTTATAAATACAAAGTGTTTTTAAATGTAGCTATAGATTGAAAAAATCATTTCAAATGTATTTTAATGGGTATATAAAGATAATTAGAAGGTGATAGAGATGAGTGAAGAACAAAAACGGATTCCTCCTAACCAAATTCAAACTGAAAAATTTCCTGTATTACATTACGGGGATGTTCCAAATATTGATTTAAAAACATGGGATTTTCGTGTATTTGGTTTAGTAAAGGAAGAAAAGGTTTGGAATTTTGATGACTTCTTGAATAGGAATAAAGCGGAAAGAAAAAATGATATTCATTGCGTAACAGGATGGAGTAAATTAAATAATGAATGGACTGGTATAGCGGTAAAGGAAATCATGAATCAGGTAGAAATAAAACCAGAAGCAAAATATGTGATGATATGGGCAGAAGGAGGTTGGAATACAAATCTACCTTTAAAGGATTTTTTAAAGGATGAGAATATCTTTTCCACTCATCATAATGGGAGCCCATTAACACTAGAGCATGGTTGGCCAGTACGGTTAGTCGTTCCCCATTTATACTTTTGGAAAAGCGCAAAATGGATAAGGGGAATCGAATTAATGGCAGAGGATAAAGCTGGTTTTTGGGAAAGAAATGGCTACAATATGTATGGTGATCCCTGGAAGGAACAGCGATATCGAGACGATTACGATTATTAATAATCAAGTTAAAAAAACCACTATTTCTTATCATAGTGGTTTCAGTTTGTAAAACAAAGTTCTATTTTTATCTTCAGTTTCAACAAAACTGTAAGAGGGAGTTGTTTCAATCCTCGAAATAAGGGTGGCATAGCACGACTTAATGCTTTAGCATTTAGTGTGACTTGTGCCCTATGGGTGCTAAGCTTCAGGTGGAGATAAAAAACTCAATCTGAACCAAGTCTTCTTTATAATGCATCACTTAACCTAAGCACAAATTCCTCAACCTTGTTTATCTCACCATTGCTTTGATGCACTTTTTTTACAATCGCTGAGCCAATAATCACGCCATCAACATATGGAGTAAATCTTTTAATATCATCCTCAGATGAAATTCCAAATCCTATCGCTATTGGTAAATCAGTATGCTGTTTAACATATAACAAAAATTCATTAATTTCCTTATAAAAATGCTGATTCATCCCTGTTACCCCTAATGAAGAAATACAATAGACAAACCCCTGTTTTCCTTGGAGAATGTCAACTATTCTGTTTTTTGAAGTAGGAGCTACTAGAGGAATCAGCAAAATATTACTTTCAATGATAAAGGGTGTCAGTTCATCCTGTTCCTCTATAGGTAGATCAGGAATGATTAAACCATCTATCCCAATGTCTTCACAAGTATTGATGAATTCCTTTCTTCCATATGCAAGGATTGTATTATAATAAACCAAAAAAACTAAAGGTATTTCTGTATTCGCCCGTACTTTTTTAATCTGATGAAATATCTTTTTTAAGGTAACTCCATTATCTAACGCTCTTTTTGCAGCGTGTTGTATTACAGGCCCATCTGCTAAAGGATCAGAGAAAGGAATACCTAATTCGATAATACTTGAACCTGCTCTTTCCAAGGCATAAATCAATGATTCAGTTGCTTCTATGGATGGGTCACCAGCAGTAACATAAGAGATTAATGCTTTTTTACCTGTTTGTTTTAGCTCTTTAAACTTTTTTTCAATCCTATTCATCGCTATGCTCCTTATTTTCATTATTTAAGTAGTCTGCTATCGTATCCACGTCCTTATCTCCTCTGCCAGAAAGGTTAACAATGATAACCTGGTCCTTATCCATTTTTGGAGCAATTTTCATCGTATATGCGATGGCGTGGGCACTTTCTAGAGCAGGTATGATTCCCTCTAATTCTGCTAAAAATCTAAAACCATTTATAGCTTCGCTATCTGTAACTGAAACGTAGCTTGCTCGTTTTATTTCATCTAAATATGCATGCTCTGGGCCAATTCCAGGGTAATCAAGACCAGCTGAGACAGAATATGCAGGTTTAATTTGACCTTCATCATCCTGTAAAAGTAGTGTTTTCATACCATGAAGCACTCCAATCTTTCCTTTAGAAATAGCTGCTCCATGCTTTTCTGTTTCTATACCTATTCCACCAGCTTCAACACCAATCAAATCAACTTTTTTATCATCGAGAAATGGCTTAAACATACCAATTGCATTACTCCCTCCACCTACGCAGGCGACGATTTTATCAGGGAGCCTACCTTCTTGTGCCATTATTTGTTGCTTTGTTTCTTCACCTATAATTTTTTGGAATTGCTGAACCATAGTTGGATATGGATGTGGCCCTACGACTGAGCCAATCACATAATAGGTGTCTTCCACGTTCTTCACCCATTCTCGAATAGCTTCATTTGTGGCATCCTTTAGAGTTTTAGTGCCTGACTGAACGCCCTGAACCCTTGCTCCTAAAAGCTTCATTCTAAAGACATTTAAGCTTTGTCGTTTCATATCCTCTTCACCCATAAAGATGGTGCAATCCATATTGAAAAGGGAAGCACCTGTTGCTGTTGCAACACCATGCTGACCTGCTCCTGTTTCTGCAAGTACTCTCTTTTTATTCATCCTTTTTGCAAGAAGTAATTGTCCTAAGACATTATTGATTTTATGAGAACCAGTATGGTTTAAATCCTCTCTTTTGAGGTATATTTTTGCTCCCCCCAATTCTTCTGTCATCCTTTTTGCAAAATAGAGTGGTGAAGGCCTTCCGACATATTGCTTTAAATAGTATAAATATTCCTCTCTAAATTCCTTATCATCAGCATACTTAATAAATACTCGTTCCAAATCCTTTAAAGCATTCATTAATGTTTCGGGAACGTATTGTCCGCCAAATTGTCCGAATATACCTTTGCTATTCATTATTCTTCACCCTTAATATAAATTCTTTAATTTTCATTTCATTTTTTACTCCATTGATTTCTACTCCTGTGCTTACATCTACAACATGGGGATGGACCAGATCAATCGAAGCTTGAACATTTTCAGGAGTTAATCCTCCTGCTAAAATAGTAAAAAAATGATTTGATATTGTTTCTGCCCACTGCCATTTAAAGCTTTCCCCTGAACCTGCTTTCGCTCCGTCTAATAGTATTCCGTTAGCATTTCTATAGAGAGAAACCTTATTTATTGAGTCTTCGTCTTTCATTAATATCCCTTTCCATACTGGGACTACTATTTTTTTCATCTCTTCTGGTTGTTCAATTCCGTGTAATTGTACGATATCGATTCCTGTGTATTCAACGATTTCATTGATTTGTTCCGATGGTGTATTAACAAACACACCGACAGTTTTTATTTCTTTATTTAATATTTTTTTCATATGAATGACCTGTTCTTTAGTAACTCTGCGTTTACTATCTGCAAATACAAACCCTACATAATCGACGGGATATTTATTAATGATTTTGATATCTTCTAATCGTTTTAGTCCACAAACTTTAATTTTCGTGTTCATAGGCCTCTTTAAACTCCTTTACTTTTTGAGAAATATCATTTTCTCTCATAAAGCTTTCTCCGATTAATGCACCAGCTACTCTCGTTGTTTTTAATCGTTTTATATCTTCCTTTTGTGAAAATCCACTTTCACTTATGATGACGATATCCTTTGGGATATATTTGGATAAATGTAAGGTTGTATTAATATCGATAGAAAAATCGAGTAGATTACGATTGTTAATCCCAATTATTTTTGCACCAGTATAAATGGCAGTATCTATTTCCTCTTCTGTATGGACTTCTACTAAAGCATCCATATGGAGGGCTTCAGTTACAGCTAAAAAATGTCTCAATTCTTCTTTTTTTAATATCGATGTGATAAGTAAAATACTACTAGCCCCAATCACTCTAGATTCGTAGATTTGTCTTTCATCGATAATAAAATCTTTTCTCAAGATAGGGACAGAAACAATCATTTTAGTTTGAATGAGATCCCTCGGACTTCCTAAAAAATAATCTTCCTCTGTAAGTACAGAAATGGCATCAACTGTATGATTATACTGTTCAGCAATTTTAGTGACCTGAAAATCTTTTCTTATGGTACCTTTAGTTGGAGATGCTTTTTTAATCTCCCCGATAATAGCTAGACCATCCTTTTCCATGGTTTTTTTAAAGCTTATAGGCTTATCTAATGTTCCTATTCGCTTTAGATATTCTGACTCTGAGAGGAAGCTAGTCTGCTCTATTCTTTTCTTTTTCTGCTTAACAATATCATCTAGAATCATGTTAATCTCCTTGTATAATCGATATATTCATTCATTTTTTTCAAAACTTTTCCACTATCTATTAACTCTTCAGCAATGGTGATACCGTGCTTGATTGAATTAGCTTTTTTACTTACATATAAAGTTGCACCACTATTCATAAGGAGAATATCTCTTTTCGCACCCTTTTCTCCATGAAATAGATTTTTCATAATTTCTGCATTTTCCTTGGCATCACCACCTAAAATCTCTTTTCTTTGACTTCTTTTTAACCCAAAATCCTCAGGTGATATATAATAGGTTTTTATTTGATTATCCTTTAATTCAGAAACCTTTGTTTTATCTGATATAGATATTTCATCGATACCATCTAATCCATGAACGACTAAAGCATGCTGGGACCCTAAATTTTTTAGTACATTTGCTAAACTTTCTGTTAGGCTTTCATCATAGACCCCGACAAGCTGTGTTTTTGTTTTCGTTGGATTTGTGAGCGGACCCAATATATTAAAAATAGTCCTAAACCCAAGCTCCTTTCGTGGCGCCACTAAATTTTTCATAGCAAGATGAAAGGTAGGTGCGAAGAAAAAACCTAAATGTTGTTCCTTCACGCTTTTTTCAACCTGTTTTGGAGAAAGATCTATTGCTACCCCTAATGCTTCTAGAACATCTGCACTTCCACTCTTACTTGAAACAGATCTGTTACCATGTTTTACCACATAAATACCCGCAGCAGCGCTGACAAAAGCTACCGCTGTTGATATATTGAAGGTACCAGCATGATCTCCACCAGTGCCACAGGTATCTAAGGTATCTAAGCCTGATAAGTCAACCTGTTCCACTTCTTCCCGCATGATTTTAGCTGCACCAGTAATTTCGTCAATGGTTTCGCCTTTCATTCGTAAAGCAGTTAAAAAGCTTCCTATGATAGAGGGTGGCACCTTTCCTTCCATTATTTCTCTCATAGCAGTGGCCATCTCATCTTCTGTCAAATTCTTGTTTTTTATTAATTTGGTTAAAGCTGTATTTACCATTATTCTCATCCTTTCTTATCCTAAATTTGAAATTACCACCTTAATAAATTTTTAGACTTGAACAAAATTTATTATCATTTGTTTTCCTTCGGGTGTGTAAATCGATTCGGGGTGAAATTGTAATCCAAACAAAGGGTATTTATTGTGTTGAATAGCCATAATCTCATCATCTTCTGTTTTCGCTGTTATTGATAATTCTTTAGAAAGGGAGCCTTTATCAATTGCTAATGAATGATATCTAGCCGCCTTTGTAGGATTTTGAACGTCTTTAAACATACCTGTTGCCTGATGGGTCACCATTGAAGACTTCCCGTGACATATCTTCTTGGCATAGGTGATTTCTGCTCCAAAAGCTTTACCTATACATTGATGACCTAAGCAAATACCAAGTATCGGTATTTTTTTATAAAAAGCTTTTATAATTGGTACACACTGGCCAGCCTCATTCGGTGTTTTTGGCCCTGGAGAAATCACTATTTTATCCGGCTTGATTTTTGTAATTTCTTCTGTAGTTATTTGGTCATTTCGATATACCTTCACTTCATCAAACTCACTTAAATATTGGTATAAGTTATAGGTAAAAGAATCATAGTTATCTATTAATAAAATCATTCCTCTAGCCTCCCTACTACTTCAATCAATGCTTTTACTTTATTGTTTATCTCTTCATATTCATTTTCTGGAACAGAGTCAGCAACAATTCCTGCTCCAGCCTGTATATAAGCTTTATCATCTTTTATAACCATTGTACGAATTGCGATGCACGTATCCATGCTTCCATCAAAGCTAAAATAACCAACTGCCCCACCATATAATCCTCTTTTTTCCTGTTCTAATTCCTCAATAATTTCCATAGCTCGAATTTTTGGAGCACCTGAAAGTGTGCCTGCTGGTAAAAATGAGGCGATAATATCAAAGGCGTCTTTATCTTTTCGTGTCTCGCCCTCGATAAAGGAAGTAATATGCATCACACTGGAGTATTTTTTTACGTTCATAAAATCTAATAATCGGACCGATCCAATTTGAGAAACTCTTCCCATGTCATTTCTAGCAAGATCTACTAGCATAACATGCTCTGCTTTCTCCTTTTCATCTGCTAGTAATTCTTTTTCTAATAATTGGTCCTCTTTTTCGTCATTCCCCCTTTTTCGTGTTCCTGCTATTGGTGTAGTATAAATTTTTGTTCCTATTTTCTTAACCAGCATCTCAGGCGAACTTCCTACTACTTGATAATCTCCAAAATTAAAGTAATAAAGGTATGGAGAGGGGTTACTACTTCTAAGCCTCCGATAGATAGTAAAGGGATGCTCCTCAATGTTAATTTCCCATCTTTTTGATAAAACGACTTGGAAGATATCACCTTCATAGATGTAATCCTTGGCTTTTGTAACCATATTCATAAATGTTTCCTTTGTCATATTACCTGTAGCAATTCTGGTATGATTTGAAATGTCTAAATTATCAGCTTGTGTATCTTTTGCTTTATTTAATGATTGTTGCATTTTCAGAAGATGAAGCGCTGCTCTTTTTCGACCATCCTCACTTTTTTCATCAAGTGCGACAATTATAATTTGATGATGAAGATGGTCAAAAACAATAAATTCCGTAATTATCATTAAATCAATATCTGGCAAGTTTATCTTATCTACTGTTTGATTTGGTATTCTTTCTAACTGGCGAATCATATCATATGCTATCGTTCCTATAGCTCCTCCAATAAAAGGGAGATTGGTTTCGTTCTCCACTTCAAAGTAGCTTAAATAATCCTTAACTAAATCTAATAGCCTTCCTTTTTTAATTTCTTGATTGGAATTACTTTCTATTATCAAATGATCATTCTTGCCTTTAATCCTTGCATAGGGATTTTTCCCAATAAAAGAGAATCTCCCGTTTACTGTATCTAGCGTTTCAAGTAAAAATCCTATATCCTCTCCAACATATTTCTTAAAAAGGGTGACAGGGGTTTCTAAATCACCGGATATTCTTGTTATATATGGAACCAAATTCTTTTTCTTCATCAATTCATACCTCCAAAAATATAATGAATGCTAAATAAAAAAAGACCACTTTCATCCTTTAATGGGACGAAGTAGTCTTCCGCGGTACCACCCAATTTAAAATATATTTACAGATATCATATTAAAAAATAAAAGGTATTTCATCCATATAGGACGAAATACCTCGATTTCGCTATGCCACCTAAAACATATCTTCTCTTAATCGGATACGGAGTAATGAATTTATTTACTCGATATCTTACCTCTGTAACGTGAGGACACGGTTTCAGCTACTATTATTCACCTTACGTCTCATAGATCCATTCCTAAAAGCTTTTGTTATCGGACCTTTCACCAATCGCCGACTCGCTTAGAACAAATGTGCTTGAAGTACTCCTTCTAATCATTGACTTTAAATTTTTGGATATTATAAATTATTATATGCAATTATATAAAAAAGTCAACATGTAAAAATCGCCATTCGTGATTATTTTTTGATAATGTCACCTTAAGATTATTTTTATAAAATGTCACTATGGGAGAGGTACATTATCAAATGACACAAAAACAACTAAATAGATTTACTGCAATCTCTAACACCATTAATGGAGTTATGATAATTTATCAATAGAATTAAATATTTTTAAGTGTTTACTTGCTTTGACTGAGTTAGAAAAATACTGTAGTGTTAAAATGAAGTAAATAATTAACACAAATTATATATGTAATACGGATACTCTATTATAATATAATAGATAGTAGGTGATGAAAAATTGGAACAAGAAAAATTAGCAATTGATATATTTATAAAATACTCCACCAACGATTTAGAAAAATTTAAAGAAGTCACAAATAAAGGTAAATTCATCATGTTAAAGGATATTCATCTGGATGATAGGTTTAACCCTAAAAAATATGTGCGATATTATATTACATATCGGGTATTAGAAATGCCAGATAAAAAACCCTTACCGCAATTTAATATTGTACAAAAACGTATCGAGAGAATACATAATGCGGCTATCTCGATAGAAATGCAACAGTTTCAACTAGATCATTTATCCAAAATAAATAAAGAACTATTTTATTATATCGAAGTTGGTGGGGTGTACGTATTAGACGAAGGTGAAGAGCCAAATGAAAAACCATGGTATTCTTTACAATAATAATAAGAATAAAAGCAGCCTATATAGAGAAACTTCATTCAGAGTGAATACCTGAATGTTAGTTGACCTTATCCAGGAGCATAGCGCCACTTACTTTCATAGGAGTATTAGAGGCGGTTAGCTTTCGGGAAAAGAGACTGCTTTTTTCATGGAAAAATCACTTCGTTTTTTTGTTTGGAGCATATTCTTCAGCGATTTCTTTCGCTTCTGTCATCTCCGTGTAATAACCTTTATTATCAGCATTGACCTTTACTTTTTGAGGAGTTCTATATTTTTTTTCACCCATTTTCAACAACCTCCTTACAGATTTTCTTTTATTCTTAGCCAATACAAGTAATTTCATGTAAAACCTCAACAATCCTGTTTTTTACTATTTGACAATATGGTTCAATCAAGATAACATGTTTATTCGTAGGGGAAAATTCTAATTATAAAGAAAATTGCAAAAATTAATGGAGTGATATAGATGCAGCATGTAGATCAATTTAGAGATGAAATTATGTCAAAGGAAATTAAATCACTTATTGTACCAAAAGAAAAAGTGATGACTGTTCGTTCAAAATGGAACTTAGAACAAGCATTAGGTAAACTGATGGAAACTGGATGGTCATCTGTTCCAGTTTTAGATGATAGTGATAAAGTAGAGGGAATTATTAGTAAAACTTTAATTTTGGAGCATTCAAGACTAGAAAAAGTTCCATTTTATCATGATTTTCAAAGAAAATTTGTTGTCGATTCAATGAGAAAAAATGTCCCTACTTTAAGTGAAGATACACTATTGAGATATGGGATTGAACTATTAGTAGATTGGCCTTATTTACCTGTTATTAATCAAAATAAAACCTTCACAGGGATATTAACAAGAAGATCGATTTTAGATTTTTTGTTGAAGGAATTTTATAATGAGTAAAGACTTTACCTTGAATCAATTAAGAAACACTTTCATCCAAGTGTTTCTTTTTTTACATATTGTAACTAGAACGTTAAAAAATACGTATATATTTATGTAAGAAGGAATAATAGGGAGGGATGTAGTATCATGAGTATAGAGGAGGTTTATTTTAAAGACAATCTATTTTCAAGTGGGGAAACAGGAATCATAGATAAATCAGGTAAAAAAATTGGGATTATCGATTTAGAGTCATTTTTTTCCTCGAGCTTAACAATTTATAGTAATGCTAAAGAACCACTTCTTAAAGGTCATTTTAAGTTTTTATCAAATAAATGGTTTATTGAAAATGTAGCAGAGGGCAAAGAGGTTGGCTATGTACGCTCACGCTTTTCTTTTCTAGAAAAGCGATATGAATATGAAGCATATGGAAGGGGAATCTATACGATTACTTCACCTGCATTTTCTAGGGAATATACCATAACAGATAGTAATGGGAAACCGATTGGGCAATTTAATAAAATTAATAATTTCTTTGAATCAGCAGCATTTAAGCTGGAAAACCATTCAGAACAGCTTGCTTGGATTGAATTGATTGTTGTAATCATGGGAGTAAATGAAATACAAAAAAGACATCAACGATCAGCCAATGCAGGACATTAGGTGAAAATAGCGTATAATCAAGCACAAGGAGGCATTTCTATGATAGAATATGAAGATTTTGCAAAGGTTGAGATGAGAGTTGGTAAAATTATGGAGGTTCACGATTTCCCTAAGGCTAGAAAACCAGCCTATCAATTAACGATTGATTTTGGAGCATTTGGAGTAAAAAAATCAAGTGCTCAAATCAAGAATATCTATGAACAGGAAGAATTATTAGGAAAATTAATTATTGCTGTCACCAATTTCCCACCGAAGCAAATAGCAAATTTTATGTCAGAGGTTCTTGTGCTAGGAGTGAATAATGAAAATGATGACGTTATTCTATTGGAGCCTGAACGAAATGTTCCTTTAGGAGAGATTATATATTAAAGTCTAAGAGGTGGTTAGGATATGAAGGATTATCGATTTTTTGCTGCGTTAAGCTATTTTAGTATTTTCTTTGCTCCCTTTATTTTTCCGATAGCGGTTTATTTTATTGTTCAAGATGAAGAGGTTAGGTACCATGCAAAAAAAGCATTTATATCGCATATTATTCCTCTTATCACGATCGTATTTGCATTCATCACTCTTTTAAGTGGATCAATTGGACCTTTCATCGGACTACTCATCATTTTTATCTTTTTAAATATAGTGATATATATATGGAATATTATAATGGGAATAAAGCTTTTGTTATAATGAAAAAAGCTTTAAACTTTTAAATATGATGGAACAGATATGGCTGATACCATGGTGGCAATATTGCAAGCTTGAATATGGTATCAAAAAAACTAGCGGATATGAGTGCATATGTATTGATTAAGTGATATTAATAGAATGTGGGTTATAGGAAAAAAGCAAAATAGGCAATTTGTCAACTCTCAAACCACCATAAGGTGGTTTTTTAATATACATTCATTCCATATTTAGAGAGATATTTCTCTTGTATATCCTCTACTTCTTCCCCATATTCGTCGACTGGTACCACATAGAAAGGCCTTCTAGGCATCGAGGCATAACGATAACCTATATAGGGATTTCCCTTAAAGAGCTGGTCATTTCGAAAATTCTGTTCCATCGCTAATGGGTACTTTTGAATTCCCATGTTTACGATTAATCGATTCAAATCATCCATCGTCTGAAAGCATTCTTCTTCGCTATTGCAGTAAATAGTAATTATTTTACCGTTTTGCGTATTATCTGAAGCTGGTCTGTTCATCCTAAGAATATCTTTTTCAAATAGAACAATCTTATGACTAATATCCTTTTTTTGCAGATACCCTAAAATATTTATTAAAAATTCCTTTTTTATAGCCTCCTCTGCATAAAAAGGATAATTGATGTGTATTTTCCAATAGGTATCAGAATAATGATTATAGTGTCTTTTTGTTACATATTGAGCAAACAAACCGGACTTATAATAATAACCAAAAGGAATATCGATTGAAAATTTGGTCACGTAATCTACAGTTTGTTTCATAAAATCACTCCAAACTTTATCCTACTTACATTTTATGTTGTATTTGTATTTCTGCTTGGATGTAAACCCACTAATTATAGATGATCAAGGAAGTGATGTCGGTGGAAGGAACTTGGGTTTCTATACTACCATTCATTATTGTTATTCTAATTTCCTTAATTTCAAAAGAAATTTTACCTGGCTTAGTTGTGGGTTTAATATTTGGCTCTTATCTTGTTAAACCAGAAGCAATTAGTGGGATAAACCAATTAGTAATGTATCTTTTAAATATCTTGACTGAAAAAGTAAATATAGAAATAATATTATTTCTATATTTATTTGGTGGATTGGTTGGAATGATGCAGATTGCTGGTGGAATTAAAGGATTTGCGGAATTTGTACGCCCCTACATTAATACAGAAAAAAAAGCATTGCTTATTACATGGCTGTCCGTACCGTTTACCATTATGACTCCGATGTTTCGAATTATGATTATGGCTCCAATTCTACGAGCGATAAAGGAAAAAATAAATATAAGTAAAATGAGAATAGGGTATATTCTTGATATTTCTACAGAACCAATCATTGTCTTAATTCCAGTAGGAACCGCCTTTGTTGGCTATATGATTTCTGTGGTGACAGCTTCACTAGGTGAATCTGAATTAGCAAGCTCTGGATTCGATATTTTTATAAAAAGCATCCCTTTAAACTTCTTTGCAATCATTATGATTATCATAGGTTTCATCACTAGTTTTGTAATAACTGATAAAGAAAATGAAAATATACAATTAAAAGAGATGGAAAAAAAGACAAATCATTTACATCGCGTGGGTATAAAAAAAGAGCTTTCTATGGTTAATGCGAAGCCATTAAATCTCTTTTTACCTATATTTTTATTAATTTTTTTAACGATAGTTCTCTTATGGGTTGACGGAAGGGCGAAGGGTGCTTCGACAATCATTACTGCATTCACAGCTGCTGATACAACGATGGGTATGTTAATTGCAGTTTTGTTAACCATCTTTTTAAGTTCTATCATTTATTTAATTAGGAGAGAGAAGCTTAAAGAGATTATTTTCCATTTTATTGATGGTGGTAATCAAATGATGACAGCCATCGTTATTTTGATATTGGTTTGGGCTGTCGCCATGTCTGCTGATGACTTAGGATTCAGTTTTTTTATTTCCTCCACATTGGGGGGATTTGTTCCTACATGGCTTGTACCTGTCATTATTTTTATCGTTGGTTCTACCATTGGCTATTTTATTGGCACGTCATGGGGAACTTGGGGGTTATTTATGCCACTTGGAGTAACCTTAGCCATTTCAACAGGAGCTTCTATACCATTAACAGTTGGAGCAGTATTTGCAAGTGGAACCTTTGGCGCATTTGCTTCACCTCTTGGTGATACCACAATAACGACAGCTACCATTTTAGAAATGGCACCAATTGATTATGCGAAGTATAAATTTAAAATATCTATCTTTGGAGCAATGATCAGTATTCTTCTGTACCTCATTATTGGCTTTTTGACCAGTATGTAAAGTAAAATTTCATTCAGAATGGATACCTGAATGTTTAATACAAAAACTATATGGAAAAAGAAGGGTGTAATTATGGCAACTTGGACATCTCTCGTACCGTTTCTAATTGTTATTCCACTTTCAATTATTACTAGACAAGTAATACCAGGGTTATTTATTGGTTTATTGGCTGGTAGCTATATTATGGAACCAAGCTTACTGGGTGGATTAAAAAAATTTTTGTATTTTTTAGTCCACAATTTGGTTGAAACAAATAATATTCGCATTATTATTTTTTTATATGTTTTTGCGGGTTTGATCAGTATTATCAAATTAACTGGGGGTATTAAAGGATTTGTACATCTAGTTAGTAAAAAGGTGAAGACAAAGAAAAGTGCTTTTATGCTTACTTGGTTTTCAACCATAGGAACCTTTAGTGATCCTGATTTTCGCATCGTAACCATTGCACCAATCATGAAGGCGTTAAAGCAAAAATTAAATCTATCCACTCAAGAATTAGGATTTGCTATTGAATCAACATCTAATCCTATTGTGGCCATCATTCCATTAGCAACGGCCTTTGTTGGTTATATGGTTTCAGTCATACATCTTTCCTTGGAAAAGGTAGGGATTACTGAGAAGGCTTATACGGTATACATCAAAAGTATTCCCTTTAATTTTTTTTCCTTTGTCATGATACTTGTAGGAATTTATTATAGTTTTTTTAAGCACTCAAATAACAAACAGATAGGCCCATCTAACAATAATCCTCAGCAAGAGCAAGGAGAAGAAGGATTAAATGCTTGCTATCGTGCATATGAAGAGGAAACACCAATTAAACCATGGAACTTAATATTACCATTAGTTTCTGTCTTAGTACTTACCGTTTTTTTAAGCTGGTGGGATGGACATGCGAAGGCAAAAACATTTTTTGATGCCTTTGTAAAAAGTGATGCATTGGGAGTCATGCTAGAAGGTTTATTTATTACCTTTATCCTTAGCCTTATATTTTTCATGTATCAAAAGTTTAAATTAAATGATATTGTTACTCATTTTGTTAAAGGTGGAAACGAATTAATGTCAGTAATTATTTTACTGACACTTATTTGGGGATTATCTGATGTTTCTGAGCAATTGGGATTTTCTAAGTTTATTATTCAGCATGTTGGTCACTTCATTCCTCATTTTTTCATAGCACCAGGCTTGTTTATATTAGGAGCTCTAATCTCTTACTTTATAGGGTCTTCATGGGGAACATGGGGTTTATTAATGCCTTTAGGTGTTACACTAGCTCATACATCAGGTACCAGTATTCTACTAGCGATAGGAGCAGTATTTTCAAGTGGAACCTTTGGCGCCTTTGCCTCTCCTTTAAGTGATAATACCTATACATTATGCACAATATTGGATTTACCAGTAATTGAATATTCAAGATATAAGTTGATGCCAGCGATTGTAGCAGCAGTAATAACAGCCATTTTATTTAGTATCTTTGGTTTCTTTGTAAAATAAAGAAGGAGATAGTAGGCTGTTTATTATAATAATAAGCAGCCTTTTCTTCAATAAAAAGTCGAAAAAAACTCACTTTCGTTTGAGCAATTCTATGAAAAATGAGTTCATTTGATGATTACTATTCAGTATTTGCCTCACCAGCATAAGCAATATCTAAAACCCTTGCCAATTCTTTATCTACAGAAACTAAATCACTTTTAGTTAATTGCTTGAAAGCAGATTTACCAAGACCAATTACAGCAAGCTTCATATCTTCAATACATGAATGAAGGAAATTCGCTAAATGAGTAGCACCCTTTTCAATATCTAATTGCTCCGTCATTTTTCCATTATGAATGAATAATTGTGGTGGTGGACTAAATGGAAGTGTTTTTTCTACTTGGGTCTGAGCTAATGCCATTAAAGCAATCGTACCAATATATACGGCATCTGCCCCAAGTGAAATTGCCTTTAGAAAAACACCTGGGTCCTTCATTCCTCCTGCAACAATAACCTGGTACTTTTCACGTACTTTATGTTCATTTAAAAACTTTATGGTTCGAGCTAGCCCATAAATAGTCGGCAATCCAACATTATCTTGAAGTAGTGCTGAAGCAACAGCTGTACCCCCTTCTGCTCCATCAATTACAATATAATCGACATCTGTTTGGATAATGACACCTAATTCCTTCTCAATATAATGATTTGCAGCTATCTTTATACCTATAGGTACGTCATAATCTTTTTTTAATTGATTTAGAAGATTGATAATATCCTCTGGTGCATTAATTCCTTGAAGTCGAGAATGCCATATTGCATCTCTTTCTTCTTCTAGACGCCAAGTTTTTCGCAAATGAGCATCAATTTCAGTACTTTTTTTTGTGGATGGAGTCGCCCCACCATATGCTCCTTGTCCTAATTGGACCTCAATAGCGTCTATTTTTGATAAATCTTCTTTTGTCATAAAATGACCTCTATTTAATTGACCAATCAGCAACGCAGCAGCGTTTCTTTCCTCTTCAGCTACTGCCGATTCTCCAGTATTTGTAGAGGTACCTGCCATTGTAGCTCCTTTTGCTAAAGCAATTTTTGCATTTAGACTAAGTGACCCACCATAAGACATACCAGTAATCATTATTGGAATCGATAGCTTTAAAGGCTTTTTGGCTCTTAGACCGATTGTTATACTTGTATCTATTGCTGTTCCATCTGGTGTAGGTAGTTGAAATAGTTGTTGTGAATTTAGGTAAATAAGATCCCATGGAGAATGATTGATAGGGCTTCCTAGTGGACGGTTTATTCCTTGACCAGTCTGAGCTCTTATTCCGGCTTCAATGATTGTTTTAATTCCCAGTCTTTGTGTGACAGTTAAGCCTTCTAATAGATTATTTTCGTAAGGTTCTGTCATTATTTTGTGGATCATTTCGTCACTCATGTTATTAAGAATTCTATTAAAGATATATTCGAGCATAGTTGATACCTCCATTATTATTCATAAAGGTATTATTTGCTCTATAAAGCAAATTATGTAGGACTATACTGCATATTTTTTTATACAAAAAACCAAAATATAAATGTCAATAAATTATTTTTGATATAGGAGTGATTATAGAATGATTCAAGTTGGACAAAAAGCACCTGATTTTACTGCAAAAGCATATCATCAGGGTGAGTTTAAAGAATTAAAGCTTTCAGATTATGATAGTAAATGGCGGATGCTCTGCTTTTATCCTGGTGACTTTACCTATGTCTGAGCAACAGAAGTTGCAGCAGTTGCTGCAAAACAAGCGGAATTTGATAATTTAGGAGTACAGGTACTTTCTGTTAGTGCAGATAGTATGTTTGTCCATAAAATGTGGAATGATGAAGAGCTTTCCAAAATGGTAGATGGCGGTGTAACCTTCCCCATGTTAACGGACAATGGTGACATAGGAAAGAAATATGGAGTTTATAAAGAAACTGAAGGTGTAGACATGCGTGGACGATTTATTATTGATCCAGATGGCATTATTCAGGGAATGGAAGTATTGACACCTGCAGTAGGACGTCGTGTAGATGAGACCCTTCGTCAGATTCAAGCCTTTCAGCATGTAAGAAACTCAAATTATACAGAGGTTACACCAGCTGGTTGGCAGCCTGGACAGCAAACGTTAAAGCCTCATCCGGATTTAGTAGGAAAGGTATGGAAGGAATGGAAGCTTTCCTAATATAAATGTTAAAAAGGATAGAAGGAAGCCCTTTTAAATGATATGTTTAAAAGGGCTTTTTAGCGTTTAGATCTTTATTATACTGCTTTGAAATGGGCTTATAGGTATTCATATAATAAGGTAAATACCCAATCATGTTCCTCTTCTAAAACATAAGATAATAATGAATTTTAGGTATTTTAACGAAGAAAGGAGAGGAAACCTTGGCTAAACCTCTTGTTTTAAATAGACCAGTTATTGCTATATCAGGGAGCGCAGGAAAAACAACGACAAAGGAAATGATTGCCTCCATATTGATTCAGCGCTGGCATATATTAAAAACATATGGTAATGCAAATGCTCCACGTCATACTGCTAGGAGTGCTGAACGAATTAATGCCTTACAAAAAGCGTTAGTATTAGAGTATGGGATGTCTCGTCATGGAGAAATTCGAAGAAGCTGTCAAATTATACAACCAAACATAGGAATAATTACAAATGTAGGAACGGCTCATATTGGAAATTTTAATGGTGATATTAGAGGAATAGCAAATACAAAGTCGGATTTAATCAGATACATGATGCAAAAGGGAACATTGCTTTTGAACGCTGATGATGCCAATTCTAAATTATTGGATACAAAAAATTTCAAGGGTAAAATCATAACTGTAGGACAAAAGAAAGCAGCAAATTATCTAGCTGAAAATGTACGATTCGCAAAAACAGGTATGATATTTGATACAAAAATAAACGGTGCTAAATATGGCTTCTATATCCCTGTATATGGAAAGCATAATATTTATAATGCATTATTTGCGATAGCTGTAGCTAATCTATTAGGATTTAAACCCAAAGAAATACAGAAAGGCATAGCAGCATATAAAAAGCCAAGAAGAAGACTGTCTATTTATCGTTTGAGAAATAATATTACGATTATTGATGATACTTTCAGTGCTAATCCTAATGCAGTAAAAGCAGGCATAGATGTATTGTCAGTTATTGCTAAGGGGAGAAAAATTGCTGTTTTAGGCTCAATGCTGGAAATGGGTAAATACAGAACCAAAGCACATAAGGATGTAGGAAGATATTTAGCTAGAAAAAAAATAGATAAATTATATACCTATGGGAGGGATGCTATGAGTATAGCGGCTGGAGCAATAGAAGCTGGTTATCCAAAGCAAAACATCCAATCTTATCTTAATCAAGAAAATTTACTCATTGATATAAGAAAAGAATTTAAGCCAAATACTGCGTTATTGTTTAAAGCGTCACATGGGATGATGCTTTATAAAGTGGTTAATGAAATTCTTGGTATTAAGAAAAAAAGCTAGTTATTTTTAATTAGCTTTAAACGTTTGGAAGAAAGGCAAGGAATAATGATATATATGGCATTGTGTGTTAATGTAAACTAAAAAACAGATGGGAAGAAAGAAGCATCTGTTTTTTAAATTTAAATTAAGGAAAAATTTGATTGATATTCTCTTGTTTGTTTAGGGGGGAATTTGAGATCATAGGATAAGCGCTCCACTAATTCCCCTTTTTCTAGATAGAGAATTCTGTTACCTAATTTCTTAGCTTCTTCAAGGTCATGTGTGACAAGAATAACGGGTATATTCCATAGTTTGTGCAGGTGTAATAGTTCATTATGACATTCATCCTTCGTTTGTTTATCTAAGGCAGAAAATGGTTCATCTAATAATAGTAATTTGGGTTGAGTAGCAATTGCTCTAGCTAATGCTACTCTTTGTTTCTCGCCACCAGATATATTTTTTGGGTATTTGTTTAATAAATGCTTAATACCCATGACATCCAATAGTTTTTCTAGAAATGGAGAATCTATAGTAAACCCTTTTCTTCTCGCCCCATATAGAATATTTTTTTTAATCGTCATATGGGGAAATAGTGCATAATCCTGAAAAAGGTAGCCAACCTCACGTTTTTGGATTGGTAGCGGTTTATTCGTTTGATTAAAAAAAGGAACGTTATCTAAAGATATATTTCCTGTAGCAGGCTTAGAAATACCCGCTATGATGTTTAGAATGGTTGTTTTGCCAGAGCCAGATGATCCAAAAAGTACAACGATTTCATTGTCAGCATGAAAGGAAACATCCAATTTAAAGTGTGATAATTGTTTAGTGATGTTTACATGAAGCATGACTAAGCCTCCTTTATATGTCCCTTTGATTTGAATATTTTAAATGACGTGTACTCCACCAATTAAGCCAAAGGATAGCACTAAAGCCCAATGTAATAATAAGAATAACCCAGAAAATAGCTTGATCATTGTGTCCTGTCTCAACAGCAAAATATATAGCCATCGGTATGGTATTTGTTTTACCGGGTATATAACCAGCTAGCATTAATGTTGCACCGAATTCACCAAGTGCCCTTGCAAAAGTAAGAATTAATCCTGATAGGAGTCCTGGCCATGCCAAAGGAAAACTTATGGTCCAAAATACTCGCCATATTGAGGATCCCATCGTTAATGCGGAGTATTCTAGCCTTTCATCTATGGTTTGAAAGGCTGCTACAGCGCTTCTATACATAAGCGGAAAGGAGACCACCGTCGATGCAATGACAGCCCCAACCCATGTAAAAACGACCTGAATATTAAACCAATGGATTAATGCTTTTCCTAGAAAACCATTTTTGCTAAATATGATTAATAGCCCAAAGCCCACAACAGTAGGGGGTAAAACAAGTGGTAATAGAAAAAGTGACTCAATGATGTTTTTTGCAAAAAAATCTTTTTTGGTAAATATTCTAGCCAGTAGGATTCCAAAAACAAAGACAATAATCGTTGCTATAGTAGCTACCTTTAGAGATAAAAGCAATGGAGTATACTTACCTGGCAATTCAACCACATCTTTCTGTTATTTATAGTGAATTTTTATACTTATTTAAAACCATATTTTTTAAGGATATTTTTTCCTTTATCACTTAACAAATAGTCAAGATATGTTTTAGCTGCTGATAGGTGTTTTGTATCTTTTAATATAGCACCTGGATAAACAATCGGTGTATGCCAATCTGGTTCTGCCTTCGCTATGACTTTAACCTGCTTAGAAATTAAAGCATCACTTGAGTATACAATACCGATATCTGCATTTCCAGATTCGACATAGGCTAGTACTTGACGAACATTTTTTCCATAGACTAATTCATCATGAATCTTATCCCAAAGCTGCAAATTTGTTAATATTTCCTTTGCATATCCTCCAGCTGGAACACTGTCAGGATTACCAATAGCTATTTGAGCTGAATCCAAGCTATCTAAGCTTTTAAAAGAATTAATTTTAGAATTGTTTGCTTTATTTATAATTAAGACCATTTCATTACTAGTAAAATTAACCCGTGTATCTATCTTAATTAATCCTTTATCTGCAGCTTGGTCCATATATTTTTGACTTGCAGAAAGATAGATATCAGATGGGGCACCTTGCTCTAATTGTTCAGCCAGTCTTCCAGAGCTGCCTAAATTATAGGTAATAATAATATTTGGATGAATTGCTTCAAAGGAAGCCTTTAATTCAGTAAGAGCATCTGTAAGACTTGATGCAGCTGAAATAATTATTTCCTCTTTATGAGTATCTGCACTTGTTTTCCCCTTGCAGGCTGTCAATGAGAATACCAAAGCAAAAACAAAAACGATGAGAATAAATTTTTTCAATGTAAACCTCTCCAATTTCCCCTAATATTTTTACAACAAAAAAAAGCCAAACTGCTGTTTAAGAAAACAGAGTAGTGGCTTATCTTAAAAAAAACTACTTTGTTTTCCTTTCCAAAAGGGAGGCATAGTTGTTTCCTTCTATACCCTAACGGCTTAATCATCATAGTAAGGACCGTAGACAATCAAGCTCGGAAAACTCATTATTTTTTTATATTATCTTGACTAATATCTAATTCATATTCTAAAACAGTTAAAATTATTTGTAAACATTAATATCGTTCTGGTCCATCAGACATCTACTTACTTGAATAAATCCTTTTTAGATCATTCGTAATATAATTCGAAAACCTCCTGTTTTATTAATATTAAATTGTTTCTTCCGATTTTTCCAGTATAAAATTGCTTTGCACATCGTTATTAATTTTGATGGTAAAAATTTGTACTCTAATTCATGATATTTTTAAGAGAAAGAATGGAAATATAATAATACAAGTAATTTAAAAGGAAAATAGACATTCCTCTTGCATTTATGAAAATGGTGGTTGTATGAGTAAGGAAATTATTTTAAAAGACGGTAAAAAAGGAATTATACGGTTTGCAAAGCAAATAGATACCAAGCAAATCATTAAAAAAATGTAACGGATGATAAGAAGTGAAAATTATCTTGAAGAGGAAGGGGTAAGCTTAAATGATGAGATGAAGAGAAATTAGAGATAAAAAGGATAAAGAGAGATGGTAGTCTTTATAAAAAAAAGATAGTAAATAACTACCACTTTAAAATATTAAATTGACATCATTTGTTTACATAAGTTAAAATTTCTTTATGTGAGCGTTTTTAGTTTTTATTCGTTACAATAATAATAATGGGGGAGAATAATGAAAAAATCGTTTAATCTACTTCGGGAATTCTCGATTCCTTTAATTGCTGGGGTTATTGTTGCATTAACCTGGGCAAATGTAAATCCACACACTTATGAAGAATTTATTCATGGACAATATATCCTTGGTATGAATTTTCATTTTTTAGTAAACGATGTCTTTATGGTACTGTTCTTTGCAATAGCGGCAGTTGAGATTACCCAAAGTTTACTACCTGGTGGAGATTTAAATCCTATTAAAAAAGCTGTAAATCCGTTATTGTCTACATTGGGAGGCGTGTTGGGACCAGTTGTTGTATACCTTGCATTGAATGCTTTTATTGGTCACCAAAGCTTCGTAAAGGGTTGGGGGATACCAACAGCTACAGATATCGCATTGGCTTGGTTAGTAGCTAGATTTGTCTTTGGTGAAAAACATCCTGCTGTATCCTTTCTATTATTACTAGCCATTGCAGACGATGCAATTGGTCTTGTAATAATAGCTATTTTTTATCCAGATCCATTGCACCCAGTTGCACCAATGTGGTTACTATTAACTCTAGCAGGTATGGGATTTTCATATTTATCCAGAAAATTTGGCGTGAAAAGCTATTGGCCATATATCGTCATTGGTGGTGTATTAAGCTGGACTGGCTTACATAATGCTCATTTACATCCTGCATTAGCTCTAGTTGTTATTATTCCATTTTTACCTCATGCAAGAAGGGAAGAAGGACATCTATTTGAGGAAGTTGCAACTGATCACTCCCCACTTACTAAATTTGAGCATGAGTGGAAGCATATCGTCGATTTTGGTTTATTTATGTTTGGTTTAGCAAATGCTGGAGTGGAATTTTCAGAAATTGCAATTCCGACATGGTTAGTATTTTATGCCCTTTTGCTAGGAAAAACAGTTGGAATCTTTGGACTTGGTTCATTAGCAAAAATGTTAGGATTTCCATTACCAGATGGGATGGGTAAAAAAGAGCTATTTGTAGCTGGTATTATTGCAGCACTAGGATTAACCGTGGCATTGTTTGTAGCAGGAGCTGCATTTACTGACCTGAAAATACAAGGAGCAGCTAAAATGGGAGCATTATTTAGTGCAGGAGCTGGTATCATTGCCCTTATTTTAGGTAGAGTATTAAGAATAAAAAAGATAAGATAAATCAATTGAAGAAGATGATACAATGAGGTAGGGTATATTCATATACCCTACCTTTTTTAATGCTCAGAATTTATAAATGATAAAGATGATAATTGGGGGAATGATGATGGATAATCATTTTAATCTTAGTAAAGAAAAAAAAGAGATGATGATATCGGCAATAAAGGAGTTTTTCTTTAATGAGAGAGGCGAGGATATAGGGGACCTAGCAAGTATGATGATATTAGATTTTATTATTGAGAAACTAGCACCCGAATTTTATAATCAAGGGGTTTTTGATTCCTATACATTTATGAGTGAAAAAATAGAAGATTTATTTGGAATTCAAAAATATAAACGAAAATAAATGGCAAGTATAAAAATAGAGATTATTACACTTTAATAATTCGTATATCGAAATAAATAATGTAATAATAATAACTTTTCGGTATAATAATGGAAGAATTTACTTTTTGTTATGAAGGAGGAAGTTTCATGGATGATAAGATTCTACATATGTTTAAGGAGTTAACTGAAGCACCTGGTACTTCTGGATTTGAAGGTCCAGTAAAGGAAGTAATGAAAAAGTACATTGAACCATATGCTGATGAAGTTTACACTGACAATCTAGGTAGCCTAATTGCAAAAAAGGGAACTAAAGGACCTAAGATTTTAGTTGCAGGACATCTAGATGAAGTTGGCTTTATGGTTACACGTATTACTGACGATGGCTTTTTAAAATTCCATCCATTAGGTGGATGGTTTGATCAAGTAATGCTTGCACAAAGGGTTAATATACATACAAAAACTGGTGATGTAGTTGGTATCATTGGCTCAAAACCTCCGCATATTCTAACAGCTGAACAAAGAAAAAAACCAATTGAAAAGAAAGACATGTTTATTGATATTGGTGCATCGAGTAAAGAAGAGGCTGAAGAATTTGGAGTAAGACCAGGGGACCCAATAACACCTGTCTCTGAATTTACAGTACTAAAAAACCCAAAAATGTTAATGGCAAAAGCATGGGATAATCGAATCGGATGTGCCATTGCAATTGAGGTACTAAAACGATTACAGGAAGATAAACATGAAAATACAGTATATGGCGTTGGAACAGTCCAAGAAGAGGTTGGAATTCGTGGTGCTCAAACATCAGTTACTACTGTTCAACCAGATATAGCCTTTGCTGTTGATGTAGGAATTGCAGGAGATACTCCTGGTATCACCCCAGATGAAGCAGCTAGCAAAATTGGCAAAGGACCACAATTATTACTTTTTGATGCAACCATGGTTCCTCATACTGGCTTAAGGGATTTTGTTATCGATATTGCGGAAGAAGAGAATATACCCTTCCAATATGAAACATTAGCTGGTGGAGGCACTGATGCTGGCCGTTTCCACATATACGGAAAAGGTGTACCTTCATTAGTAATAGGTATTCCTACAAGATATATTCATAGTCATGCAGCTATTCTACATAGTGATGATTTTGAATACGCCGTAGATTTATTGGTTAAAGTGATTAAACGATTAGATGAGAAAACAGTGAATAAAATTTTAGATAAATAAAGACGAAAGGGTGATACTCTTATATCACCCTTTAATATTACATAATTAAATATTTTTACTTAATGCAGTAATCATTTTATCATGTGTTTTTTTGTCCGTATGTTGCCATATAACCTCAAAGATAACCCCTAATCCTGGTAAGGTTTCTTCTCCATTTTCCTTTATTGCACTTTCTACCATTTCAAATAGTTGATCTCCAGATTTATCCTTAATATTTTGAAGTACAGCTTGGCGTAAATTCAAATCCATTTTACTACCTCCTTTTTTTGAGTATAATAGTTAACGATAGGTAGTTTATCTTTTTGTCCGATAGCTAACCACCGATAATACTCCATAGTAAGACTTATGAGATTTACTTATTTAGCGAAACAGGTAAACACACTGAATGAAGTTTCACTAATGTATAATAGAAATTATAATCATATTATTCCCAATTTTTTTTGTATCCATTATTGATAATATTAGTTATTTGTTATTATAATGATTGGTAAATATTTTGCTTTGAAGGGAGAAACCTATGAGTAGGCAATTTGCAGTTATTGGATTAGGACGTTTTGGTCAAAGTGTAGCAAAAGCCTTATATGACTTAAATTATGATGTGATGGCTCTTGATATTGATGAGGAAAGGATACAAGAGAACATCAATGATGTAACACATGCTGTTACGGCAGATTCCACAGATGAAGCTGCATTAAAATCACTAGGTATCCGCAATTTTGAAGTAGTTGTCGTTGCGATTGGGCAAAATATACAGGCAAGTATATTGACCACCCTAATTTTAAAGGAATTGGGTGTAGAAACTATTGTGGTGAAGGCACAAAGTAAACTACATGCTAAAGTACTACTTAAAATCGGTGCATCCAAAGTTATTTTTCCTGAAAGAGATATGGGAATTAGAGTAGCTCACAATTTAGTATCCCCTAATATTTTGGACTATATCGAACTCTCAGATGAGTATAGTATTGTAGAAATTATCTCCAGTGAAAAATTGACAGACAAAACAATTCTTGATCTAAATATTAGAGCAAGATTCGGCATTAGTATTATGGCACTGAAAAATGATAATTATATCAATGTCGCTCCAAGTGCCAATGATCGAATTAAAACTGGTGATATTATGGTGGTCATAGGACACAATAAAGATTTGAAGAAATTCGAAGAATTTGTTATGAATGGAAAGTGATAAATAGATGGAGCCAATTAGATCAACTGATAACCCAAAAATAAAATTTTGGTACCAATTAAGAAGTAAAAAAGGTAGAGATAATAACAGTCTATTTATCATTGAAGGTATAAAGCTGATTGAGGAAGCCGTTAAATCTGGCCAAATTTTTGAAGACATCATCATAGAAGAAAATAAAAATTTTCCATATCATATGCTGGATTTAATTAATGAAAGTAATGAAAGTATAACGACAACATTTGTAGCAGAACATGTCATGAAAAAGCTTTCTGATACAGAAAAACCTCAAGGGGTATTAGCGATAATCAAAAAGAATAAACCAAGTGTTCAATCATTATTTTTACAAGGGAAAAACTGTGTATTATTGGTTGATCAAATTCAAGATCCTGGAAATTTAGGGACCATTATTAGAAGTGCAGATGCAACGGGAGTAGACGCTATTTTTTTGGGTAAAGGCACAGTGGAATTGTTTAATGCTAAGGTTGTCCGTTCAGCTATGGGCTCTATGTTTCATTTACCAATTATTGAAGGTGATTTAGATGAACTGATACCGATGCTTCAAGGGAGTGATTATCTTATTGTTGGAACTAGTCCCTATGCGGAGGAGTCCTTCTATGATATTGATTTAAAGAAAAAGGTAGCCGTATTAATAGGGAATGAAGCGAAGGGATTACATAAAAATAGAATAGAACAGGTAGATAAGATGGTTAATATTCCGATAATAGGTGATGCGGAGTCTCTAAATGTGGCTATGGCGACTACTGTCGTTCTATATGAGCGTATCAGACAACTAAATAAGGCATAATTAAAATAAATATGAAACTGGGCTTGAAGTTGGAGGAAAACCTAGATATAATGGTAAACAAATGTTATTATGTATAGTTTAAATGTGGTGAAGGAGAGAGTAAATAAGACGCTTATCTTCTAGGGAAGAGATGTCATGGACTGGAAGCATCTCTAAGATATACTTATTGAAGTTCACTCTGGAGCATATCTCTGAAAAATAGAAGTAGGAGACTACGTTCGTTGCGTTAAGACGTTAAGTGGTGAACAAGATTGTTCACTTAATTAGGGTGGTACCACGGCCTTTCGTCCCTTCGTAGGATGAAGGGTCTTTATTATTTTTATCGATAGCAAACCGTTGCTAATACTTCCTCTGGAAAGTAGGCGACGCAATGCTCTTGGATAAGGTCAACTGACATTCAGGGATTCACTCTGAATGAAGTTTCACTTAATAAGGGACAAGAAGAAAAACATTTTTAAGCGGTGAAGGGGGTATTATGATGAAAGAAAGATTAGAAGAAATAAAACAGCAAGCAATAAATGAAATTGCTGTGGTTCAAGACATTCAAGAATTAAATGGAATTAAGATAAAGTACCTGGGAAAGAAAGGATTAATTACCGATGTTTTAAAAGGTATGAAGGACTTATCCCAGGATGAGAGACCTGTGATAGGGAAGATTGCCAATGAAATCCGGGAAGTCATTGAGCAGTCCTTTAACGAAAAGGAAGAGATTATCCACTCGGAATTATTGAAGCATAAACTTGTGTCAGAGGCTATAGATGTTACTCTACCAAGTAAGCCGATACAAAAGCAAAGTAAACATCCACTTACAAAAATTATTGAAGAGATTGAAGATATTTTCATTGGTATGGGTTTTGAGGTTGCTGAAGGTCCTGAGGTTGAATCTGATTATTACAATTTTGAAGCATTAAATTTACCAAAAGAGCATCCGGCAAGGGATATGCAGGATACCTTCTATATTACTGATGAAATTTTAATGAGAACCCATACTTCTCCAGTGCAGATTAGAACAATGCTAGAGAAAAAGGGAGAGGTACCTGTTAAAATTATCTGTCCAGGAAAGGTTTATCGTCGTGATGATGACGATGCAACTCATTCCCATCAATTCATTCAAGTGGAGGGGTTAGTCGTTGATGAGAATATTCGAATGTCAGATTTAAAAGGTGTCCTATTAAACTTTGCAAAGAAAATGTATGGAGAAAATACAAAAATCAGATTACGTCCTAGCTTTTTCCCATTTACCGAACCTAGTGCAGAGGTAGATATAACCTGTTCAACATGTGGGGGAGAGGGCTGTAGAATATGTAAAGGAACTGGATGGATTGAAATTCTAGGTTCTGGTATGGTCCATCCAAAAGTCTTAGAAATGGCTGGATATGATCCAAAAAAATATTCTGGCTTTGCCTTTGGGATGGGTGTAGATAGAGTAGCCCTACTAAAATATGGTATTGATGATATTCGTCACTTTTATATTAATGATTTAAGATTTTTAGATCAATTCAAACGAATGTAAGGAGGGATTATCGTGAAGGTTTCATATAATTGGCTATCAAGCTATATAGATTTAAGGGCTATAAACCCTTATGATCTTGCAGATAAATTAACAAATAGTGGAGTCGCAGTCGATATTGTTGAGAAGAGAAACCAAGGTGTAGAAAAGGTTGTTATTGGCTACGTTCTTGAAAGGGAGAAGCATCCGAATGCAGAGAAGCTAAGCTTGTGTATTGTTGATGTAGGAGAAGAGGAGCCAAAGCAAATCATCTGTGGTGCAGCAAACGTTGACAAGGGCCAAAAGGTGCCAGTTGCACTTGTCGGTGCGAAGCTACCTGGAGATGTAAAAATAAAGAAGGCAAAGCTAAGAGGGGTTGCTTCGGATGGTATGATTTGTTCTGCAAAAGAGCTTGGCCTCAATGAAAAGCTTTTATCAAAGGAAAAAACAGACGGCATCTTAGTATTACCTGATACAGCAGAGGTAGGAGAAAATATCGATTCCTTACTGGGTTTTGATGATTATGTATTAGAGCTTGATCTCACGCCAAATCGTTCCGATTGTTTAAGTATGATAGGGGTGGCTTATGAGGTTGCAGCTATTTTAGATAGAGATGTAAAGCTCCCAGAGGATAAATTGGGGCAAAGAGTGGATCAAGCTCCAAAGGTAAAAATAGAGATAGAAGCAACGGAAGCATGTAATCATTATGCAGCTAGACTATTAACAGATGTAAAGCTTGCTACTTCACCTCAATGGTTACAGAATCGTTTAATTGCTGCGGGCATCAGGCCAATAAATAATGTAGTTGATGTGACAAACTATGTATTGCTCGAATATGGGCAACCACTTCATGCCTTTGATTTTGATAAGCTCGGGCAACCTAATATATTAGTAAGATTAGCTAAGCAAAGTGAAAAGATGGTTACATTAGATAATCAGGAACGGTCATTAGATGACAACATGCTACTCATCACCGATGGGGTAAAACCAATCGCTATAGCGGGTGTGATGGGAGGAGCAAATAGTGAAGTAACGGATAAAACCGTTAATATATTATTAGAATCTGCTTATTTTAAAGGTGCATCCGTTCGTAGTACTTCCAAAAAGCTTGGTTTGCGTTCAGAGGCAAGCTTGCGATTTGAAAAGGGAGTAGATCCTAATCGGATTTATTTAGCAATGAATAGGGCGGCGGAATTACTTCAAGAGCTAGCAGGTGCAAAATTAGTAGGTGAAATATTCGAGAAAAAGATAAAAGAACCTGTAGAAGAACAGATTCCTTTAAAAGTAAATAGAGTAAATAAGCTTCTTGGAACTGACTTAAGTAAAGAAGAGATGAAGGACATTTTTAGGCGACTAAGATTTAATCTTGAAGAAAAAGAAGATACTCTTCATGTGACGATACCGACTAGAAGGCAGGACATTACGATCGAAGCTGATTTGTTTGAAGAAATAGCAAGGATTTATGGCTATAATCATATCCCAACTACCTTACCAAGTGGTGTGTATGTTCAGGGTGGTTTAACAGAGAAGCAGCAGCAACGTCGTGATATTAAAAAACTATTAGATGGGTCTGGCTTGCAAGAAGTAGTCACCTATACCTTTGTAAATAACAAAGAACAAAAGCGTGTCAAAGGACTAATTGAGAAGGAGGAAACCATCTCTTTATTTATGCCTATAAGTGAAGAAAGACAAACATTAAGAACGGTTTTAATTCCTAATCTATTAGAGGTAGCTAATTATAATGTTCATCGTAAAAATGAAGATGTAAGAATTTACGAAATGGGAGCAACGTTTTTCTCAAATGAAGAAAAATTAATGAAGCTACCAAATGAGAAATGGGTAATTGCGGGCTTATTAACTGGTAACCTTCCAGATAATTGGCAGCATGTCACTAGGGGAATTGATTTTTATCATGTAAAGGGTATTGTGGATGGTTTATTCATGGAGTTAGGTTTAGAAAATATAAGGTATCATGCTGCGGAGTTAAATGGTTTTCATCCTGGCAGAACAGCAGAGATATTAGTTGATGATCATCTGATTGGGTACATTGGTCAACTTCACCCAGACATACAAGAACAATATGATTTAAAAGAAACCTATGCCTTTGAAATTGATTTAGATAAAATCTTAGAGCTTGCAAATGTAGCGATTGAATATAAAGCACTTCCAAAATATCCTGCAATCGAACGTGATATGGCAGTGGTTGTTCCTAAAGAGGTTGAAGCTGATGAATTGATGATCTCCATCAAAAAAACAGGTGGGAGATTATTAGAAAGTATTTCCTTGTTCGATGTATACGTCAATCATGAACAGATTGGTGAAAATAAAAAGAGCATGGCCTTTTCATTCATCTATCGAAGTAATGAACAGACGCTGACAGATGAAGAAGTGACCAAATTATACGAAAAAATTACCGTTACTCTTCAAGAAAAATACCATGCTGAATTAAGGAAATAAAATATAATAAATGAAGGGAAAGGGGCTGATTATGATCAACTCCTTTTTCTATTTTATGTTTAACAAGCACTATAACTTTTTTTGTCTTGACATTAGGGAAGGATTTTAATAAGTTTATAACGAATTTATATTAATACAGCTTTATTGTTAGTAATTAGTTGTAGAAAGGCGGATCTTTTAAGTGAATGAAGATCAAAAAAATCGTTTAGAGGTTACAATATTAGGACAAAATTATACGATTGTTGGCAAAGCGAGCTCCAATTATATGCGGATGATTGCAGGTCATGTCGATGATAAAATGAAACAAATTGCAGATGCAAACCAACGCTTTGATATTACAAAAATCGCGGTGTTAACTGCAGTTAATATTGCAGATGACTATTTTAGATTGAAGCAAGAGTATGATGAATTATTAAAAAGAATCGAAAATAACAAAAAGTAGGGATTAAAATGAATATACTAGATATTATACTGATCGTTATTATTTTAATTTCGATGATAAGGGGTTTTCAGCTAGGTTTAATCCGCCAATTATTTAGTTTGCTAGGTTTTGTTGTGGCCATTTATATGGCATATCATTTTTCACAGGAATTAGCACCATATTTACATGATTATATACCTGTTCCAAAATTTGATATCCCTTCCCTTTACAAATTTTCTCAGACATTTAATATTGAAGATATGTTTTATAATGCAATTGCCTTTTTAATCATTTTTATTGTCACCAAATTAAGCTTAAATATAGGAAGTCAAATTTTACATCAAATTGCAAGTCTGCCTGGATTAAAAACGATAAATCGCTTTACAGGAGCATTGATTGGTTTTATTCAAGGGTTTATTTTAATCATTATTATTGTTCATATTATTTCTGTGATGCCTTGGCTCAATGTCCAACAGTATTTACAAGGCTCAGTTATCGCAAATTTCGTGATGGAGATAACACCTATTATTACTGAGATGCTATATCAATTATGGAATACTTCAGTTAAATTGTAGGTTTGACAGCTTTCTTACTAATATTAACAGTACTAAAATATCATCAATTACCTTATAATAAATGATGAAATAAAATATACTCCTATGGGTATTTTTACTAATGCTCCACATCCATTTTAAAAGTCAATATTAGAAGATACTAGTGGAGGTGTTTTACTTGGAATATCCACGCGATGTTAAAAATAGATTAAAAAGAATAGAAGGACAGGTTCGTGGTGTACTAAAAATGATGGAATCAGAGAAGGATTGTACCAATGTAATCAATCAATTATCTGCCATTAGGAGTGCAGTGGATCGAGCCACTGTGCATGTGATAGGCCTTGATATGGGCAAATGTTTAGTCGAAGACATGGAAAAGGATAAAGAGATGCGTGATGCAGATAAAATAATAAATGAGGCTATTCAATTATTATTAAAAACAAGATAAAAGCTGGACTTCAAATGAAGAAGTCCAGCTTTTTTATTCCTTATTTTATTTGCCCCTGTTGTAGCATATACATGTTGTAATATAGTCCTTTTTTGGCTAATAACTCCTGATGATTTCCGCGTTCCACGATCTCACCCTTATGCAACACGAGAATAAGATCTGCATCTTGAATGGTAGATAATCTATGAGCAATTGCAATCGTGGTTCTTCCTTTACGCATTTTTTCTAATGCAGTCTGAATTAATTCCTCTGTTTCGGTATCGATACTTGCTGTTGCTTCATCTAGTACTAATATTTTTGGATTTATTGCCATGGTTCTTGCAAAGGAGAGTAATTGTCTTTGCCCGCTAGAGAAGGTGGAGCCTCTTTCTCCAACCTCTTCATCATACTTATTTGGCAATTTCTGAATAAAGGAATCTGCCTGCACATAGGTTGCTGCTTGCTCCACTTCTTTATCACTTATCTCATGATTATGTAAGCGAATATTTTGCTTTACATCTCCGACAAAAACAAAGGGGTCCTGTAAAACAAGCCCTATTTTGCTTCGAAGCTCATCATTAGCGTATGCCTGCAATGATACTCCATCTATTCGTATCTCTCCCTTTTTTATAGCATAAAAGCGCATCAGTAAGTTGACGATTGAGCTTTTTCCACTACCGGTATGACCAACAAGGGCTACGGTTTCGCCAGGCTTTGCTTCAAAGGATATATTCTTTAGGACATCGACTTTTCCATCATAAGAGAAGGTTACATTCTTAAACTCAATAAGTCCTTCTTGAATGGCTGCATTATTCTCCCCTATTTTATAAGGTGCGACTTCCGTTTCGTCTAATAGGCCAAATACCCTTTCTGCAGAAACAATCGATTGCTGAAACTGACTTAAACGAAACATAATCATATTAACAGGCTCAAAAAAACGGTCTAAATAATTGATAAAGGCATAGACCACCCCAATTTCAATTGGACTATTAAAGGCTTTGATACCGAAAAAACTAAGAATAAGGCTTAATGCTAATAGATATAATAGGTCAACGGCTGGTCTAACCATTAAACTGTTTAACTTAATTTGTTTCAAATTGGCTTCATAATGCTCCTGATTGATGTGGCCGAATTCTTTTTTTAATCTTTTTTCCTGCCTCATGGCTTGAATAATATACATGCCTTGTAGGGATTCATTTAATTTAGCATTTAATTGACTTAACTTTTTTCTTGCCAGATGAAAGATCTTCGAGCTAAAGTGGCGATATGCTTTCATCAATAATAGAATGATTGGAATCAATATTAGATATAGTAATGCAAGCTTCACATTAAGTATAAACATTGCAATAAGAATACCTGTTAATAAAACGATATTTTGAACAAAGGTAGATAATACACTAACATATAATTCTTTTATTGATTCAGTATCGTTCGTAATTCTTGATACTAAGCTACCACCTGGCGTTCTATCATAAAAGGATAGACCTAAATTCTGCACCTTTTTAAATACATCTAATCGGATCTGATGAATAATCCAAAGCGCAATTCTTTGAAAAGAGAATAATTGATAAAAGTTTAGACTCACAGAGAGTAAATGTAGGCTTAAATAGCCAAGTGCCAATAAAAATAGTGGTTTAAAGGTAAAGATTCTAGGAGTAAGATAATTATCAATAAACACCTTGATAAGAATAGGTCCTATGACATCTGCACTTGATGCGATAAGTAATATGATGAAAGCGATGATTAATGGCTTTTTATGTGCTTTCGTATAGGTTAGCAGACGGAAAAAGGTGTTTTGATTTGAAATTTTTTCAGATACATAATTATTCATGGGACACCCCTCCTTGTTCCACTAAGGATTCCAACTGTTGTCTTTGGTACATTTCCTTATACCAACCATCAAGTCTTAATAGCTCCTCATGGGTACCTCGCTCAATAATTTTTCCATGGTCTAGCACAATGATTAGATCAGCATGCTGCACCCCACTTAAACGATGGGTAGCGATTAGTGTAGTTTTATTCAATCTATTTTTCTGTAATGCAGTTAGGATTTTTTCCTCTGTTTTTGCATCTACAGCAGATAATGCATCATCAAGTATTAAAATTTCTGCATCTGTTAAGAGGGCTCTTGAGATGGAAATTCTTTGTTTTTGTCCACCTGAAAGGGTGACACCTCTTTCACCAACAATCGTTTGATATTTATCTTTAAATTGGAGAATATCCTCATGAATGGCTGCCAGTTTTGCAGCTTTTTCAATGTCAGATAAGCTAGCATCGTATTTAGCAAAGGCAATATTTTCAGCAATGGTAGCTGAAAAAAGAAAGTGATCCTGTGGCACATAGCCAATAGAGGTACGTAGTTTATCGATTTTATAATTATATATGGAACGATTACCTATAAGAATATCACCATGCTTTAGATCAAACTCACGAAGTAAAAGACGTAGTAAAGTGGTTTTACCACTACCCGTTTTTCCAACAACGCCGATGGTTTGGCCACGTTCTACCGAAAAATAAATTTGTTCCAAAATAGGTATAGTACTCTCTAGGTAGGAGAAGGAAGTAATGTTATATTTAATACTTCCTTTTGGAATATCCTGAACTGCATCTCTTTTATCAACAATTTCCGGCTTTTTTTTCAATAGGGCTTGGATTCTATCATATGAAGCCCTCCCTCTTTCCACAATATTAAAGAGCCACCCAAATGCTAGCATCGGCCATATTAAGTGTCCTAGATAAAGGGTAAAAGAGGTTAATTGACCAATGGTTAATTCTCCTCTGACAACAAACATGGAGCCAAAACCGATGGCAAGAAAAAAGGACAAACCAACAATTAATTGAATCGTTGGATCAAAAAGGGCATCCACTCGAGCTACAGCAATGTTTTTTATTACCGTATCCTTGGATTGCTTACGAAATTCCTCAGTTTCTGCGTCCTCTTGACCAAAGGCTTTGATGACTCGAACGCCTGATATATTCTCTTGTACTTTATCATTTAAATGTGAGAATGCTTCCTGTGCCTTAAAAAAGCGCTCATGAATCATACTTCCATAATAATGAGTCAACCATGCCATAATAGGCATAGGAATTAGACTAATTAAGGTCAATTTCCAACTAATCGTTGCCGCCATTGTAATGATGACTAGACTTCCCATTGTAATCGAGTCGATAAGGGTTAATATTCCATCACCAGCAGTTGCTTGAACAGCCTGAACATCATTAGTGGAATGTGCCATGAGGTCTCCAATTCTCTGCTTATGAAAAAAATGGGGAGACATTTTCGTAAAGTGCTCATATAGCTGATTTCTAAGCAATCTTCCTAATCGAAAAGAAGTACCAAATATTTTGATTCTCCATAAATAACGAAGTAGATACATGACCAAACCAGTTATGATGAGGATAATAACCCATTTTATTAAGATTACGGTTGTTATTGTACCCTGTTGGATTTTATCCACTACAATACCAACTACATGAGGTGGATATAAGTTTACGGTTGAGACAAGGACTAAAAAGAGTATACCTGATAAATAACTTCTTTTTTCTAGCTTAAAAAACCACATTAAATCACGAAAAATATTCAAAATCTATCACCTCTCTACATAAGTAAAAGCCATGAATTCAATCTCATGGCTTTTACTTAAAACTATGTAAGTAAAATTAGACAATAAAAAACCATGGGTATGACATAACCCATGGAACATTAATTTTTGAAGAAAAATTAATTAAAGCTTTCCTTGAGGTTGTGTCACTTGAATGAAGTTGTTATACAGCTTGAAATCTTTAATCGTATACATAATCATGTCACTAACCTCCCTCTAATAAAATTTCAATACATCAAGTAATGGAAATTATATTATACTTCTGGATAAAAGTAAATACTATATTTGTAATTATTAAAGAAATGAAAATATTCTAATCTATTCATTTATTTATTTTCTTCATATTTTCTGCACTTATTCGTATTAATCTATAGATGAAGAGGTTAACAACCTTTATTAAAATAGTGATAAGGAGTGATGGGAAATGATGTTTGGCGGCTTTGGTCATGGCTATGGAATGTTTGGAGGTTTTGGACGTGGATATGGATATGGACTATTCGGTGGGTATGGTAGCATTCTTTTCTTTATTATAGTTGGAGTTATTTTATTTTTCTTAATAAGACGAAACAGACATGCTTGCCATTCGACACAATCGAACTTTTCTAAACCATCGTTAGGCAATGACGGAAACGATGCGGTAGAGATTGTAAAAGCAAGGTATGCTCGTGGAGAAATAAATCAAGAGGAGTATAAGAAAATATTAAAGGAAATTAAATAGTAACCATAGGGAATATTAAGCGGTTGCTATAGGGTATAGTGCTATATCGTAATACATCTTGATGGAGGTGATGATAATGATGTTTATAGGAATCATTCTGATCGGCGTACTTATCTATTTTCTACTTAAAAACCAAAATATTTCAATACCAAATAATAATAATTCATCAATGAGTGCTCTTGATATCGCCAAAACTAGACTAGCAAAAGGTGAAATCACGCAGGAAGAATTTGCTGAAATAAAAAAGAATTTAGAATAAATTAAAGTATTATAAATGATGTGATTTTCACAAATAAAATAAGTTGGAACAGTTATTACTCCAGATAATCTGAGGTGAAGAAAGTAATGAATAAACGTAATATTTTCTTAGTTTCCTTTGTTGTGCTTGCTCTACTAGGTGGGTTTATCATCTCACAATTCTTAACAAATAATGAATCGTACAGGTTTACAGGACCGATGATGGGGCAAGCAAATAATAGCTTTTCTTATATCAGTGAAACAGATGCAGAGAAACTAATGAAAACATCATTAGCTCAAGCAAAAATTGATAAGGTTAACAATACGATTACCTATCAAACTAAAAACATTGAAATTGTAATGTATGGAGGGCCAGAAGAGGCGGATGGTAAGTTTGTAATAAAACACCTTATCAATCCAACGATTCGCATCCCTAAAGGAGCAAATGTCAAATTAACATTCATTAATGCTGATGAAGGGATGCCGCATGGTATTGAAATTACTAGTAGCACCCCTCCTTATTCCTATATGTCGATGATGAATGGTGGTATCTATTTAGATGCATTTATAACACCAATCCCAGAATATAATGGAAATAAGATGCCAATAGCTTCTACCTCTTTTACAGCAAATAATAATGGTGATTATTATTATATCTGCCAATATCCTGGGCATGCAGCAAATGGGATGTATGGAAAATTTATCATTGAATAATAGAAAGATTTTTTGATGATGCTCACAACAAAATATTATTCATGACATGTACAAATCTAAACTTTTAAGTATAGATAATACAAATAGGTAGGAGTATCTATGATATGCTCCCCTTTAGGTAGACAGATTAAAAAATAAAATCTGCCACTTAGAGAGGAGTATTTAATTTGACCAACGACCAAGACTTCCGTGCAGACTACAATTAGAAAAGTAAAAGGATCAGAGAATATATGATATTCTTATAGATTGTTCTAAATCTATTTACGAACTATCTCTTTATAGGTATAATATCGAGGGTATATATAGTAATTATAATAGATTACTACATAGAGTTTGTACATTTTAATGTTAAATGGGAATAACTACAAAGTTATTTTTGACAAATAATCATGTATAATAGAATGTATAATTTAAAATATAACCATTAAATTTATCCCAAATATTTCTATATATTTGATAGACAATAGTTACTATTTTAATAGTGTCAAATATACCTATTTTTTTTTACATACGTATATTTAAGAGATTAATAGGAAAAAATGATGGGTAAGGTAAATAAAGGAGGCTATTATGTTTAAGAAAAAAAGCTATGACTCTAAGGAGAATAGTGAAGATAGCTCTAATATTGAACAAAACAAAAACGGTATTAAAGATCGCATCATGAAAAGAAAAAAACAAATCATTATTAGTACGGTTGCTGGAGTTCTAGTAATCGGTACAACATTTGGTTTTATCAATTATAAAGCAAATGCTGAAACATTATATCATGTTTATGTTGATGGTAATGAGATAGGAACCGTGGATAGTACGAATGTTATTGATCAGTGGAAAGATATAGAGCTAAAAATAGCAAAAGAAAACTATGATTTATCTAATATCAATATTAAGAATGATATTACATATAAAAAAGAGATAAAGTATAAGGGTAGCTTTGATAATATTAAAACCCTACAAGCTTTAGAAAATAAGATTCAATATGTGACAAATGGTGTAGAAATTACGGTGGATGGTAAAGTAGTTGGTGTGGTAAAGGACCAGGCAACTGCTGATAAAATCATAGACCAGCTAAAGGAAGCTTATATACCCAAGAGTGAAAAAAATAAAATTGTTGCTGCATCAATAGATAGTTCAGCTAAGCAGAAGGATATCAAAATAAAAAGCGTAGAATTAAAAGAAAATGTTGAAGCAAAGTATGAATCAATTTCACTAGATAAAATATTAGATGAGAATACGATGCTTAATTTATTACAAAAGGGAACTTTGGAAGAGAAAAAATATACCGTTCAAAGCGGGGATACGATTTCTGGTATCGCTTCTCAATTTGGTTTAACTACGAAACAAGTCTATCAACTAAATCCACAGCTAACAGGTGAGCTAATTCACATTGGAGATGTTTTAAATGTGACTGCCATGACTCCATTAGTAACAGTTGAAACTGTGGAGGAGGTTACACAAAAGGAAAGTATTCCATACCATGTTGTATATAGAGAAAGTAGTTCCATGTATGTGAATGAAAGAAAAATAGAACAATATGGTAAAGAAGGACAGAAGGAAGTAACCTATTCTGAAGTAAAAGAAAATGGAATCTTGACAGATAAGGAAATACTAAGCGAAACTGTCTTAAATAAGCCTGTTACAAAAATAATTGTATCAGGAACAAAAATCATTCCTGCTAGAGGTTCTGGGGAATTGATATGGCCTACAGTTGGCGGAATCATTACAAGTTATTTTGGTCCTAGATGGGGTAAGTTCCATGAAGGGATTGATATATCTGGAGTGAGAGATTATACCATTAAAGCTGCTGATAATGGTAAGGTTATCTATGCTGGTTGGAGAGGCGGATATGGAAATGCGGTTATGATTGATCACGGGAATGGTATCGTAACATTATATGGACATATGCGAAAACTCACTGTTTCAGTTGGAGATAAAGTAGCAAAGGGGCAGCAGATAGGTATTATGGGAAGTACTGGTGATTCTACAGGCACGCATTTACATTTTGAAGTAAGGGTAAATGGTAAATTCAAAAATCCACTTAATTATGTAGGAAAATAATATCATATACTATTAAGATGACCATTTTTGGTCATCTTTTTTTATGTCCTTCTACATTTGGGCAGCATCGCTTTCTGTAAGGAAGGTAATGGTTGAACCTTGATAAATATGCTGTAGCATTTGATAAGCTGCTTCCATTGTATTCGATTCAATTCCAATGATTTCTTCTTTATTAATATCATCAGTAATCATGAAATAATAGATAGATAAATGGTTATCCTTCATATTATCATCTCTTTTTCCTTTTTTATCATTATAACTAAAAAGTAGTCACTTTCTCCATACTTTCTCCATAAACTTGTCACTTAGCGAAAATAATAGTATTATAATGAAATTATACTAATAGGGGGTATTAGTATATGAAAAAATTAACAAAAGAAATACATAACTATCTTTAATGTCTCTATTATTTGTATTTTGGGTTAACAATAGAGTAATGGCTTTTTTTGGTAATATGAAGGATGAATTAGATTTATCTTCTTGTGCTAACTTAGGGGAAGTTCGTGCTGCAATTGATGAGTACATAGTAGAGTACAATTACCATCGATATCAATGGAATCTAAAAAAGATGACTCCAGTTCAATACCGAAGCCATCTTTTAAGTGCATAATCTTTAAAGTGTTTTTTTATAAAGTGTCCATTTTATACTATATGCTAATCTATTTAGAAAAAATGTAGGTATCTCCACAAAATTTTCATACTTAGAGTTTAAACTAACCAGGAATACATAAATGAAAGTAAAAAATAAAAAAAGAAAGGAATTAAATGGATGAAGAAAAAATTAATAGTAGGATTATTATCGTTTGTTTTAATATTTGGGCTTGGAACAACTGCCTATCTTGTATATGCCCATGGAAACGATAGTGATTACAAGACATTGATGGAAAGCCAAGGCATCGATGTTGATGAAATGGAGAGTTTTATGGAAAAACAAGGTGTAGATGTTAATCAAATGTATGAAATAATGAATTCTAATAATTGGGATAAAATGCAGAAATTCATAGACGATATTGATTTCGAACAAATGCTTCCGTATATGCAAAAAGTGCATCCAACCCTTAATAAACAAGAATTAGAAGATATGTATAATGACTGCAAAAAGACAAATGGTTCAGCATTCAATAGATCTTATAGAGGTATGATGAATTAAATTTTTATACTCTTTTTTAAAAAAAGCGGCTTAATTTAGTCGCTTTTCATATAAGAATAAGTGGTTTCAATTTAAGAATAGGAGAAAGTTAGAATGAAAAGAATAATAATAATCATTATATCATTTACTGTAATTATGATATTAGTTTGGTTTGGACTATATAAAAAAATGTTTCATTAGAAAATGATCAGCTTTTTTCCATACCTAATTCAGAAAAAGTAAAGATAGATCCAGAAGCTTTGGTAGTTAAAAAAGTAGAGGTACCTTCAACTAATGATGGAGCATCAAATGAATCTGTAGAGTCACAGAAAATATCACTAAAGAATAATGTCACAAGCAAACAACCTCAAGTATAAATGAATTCCTTTGACCAAAGGCTAAGAACTAAAAAAATTCAATCGATTACAATTGATGTCCAATTAATTATATCCGAAGATTTAACATCAGAATATGCGATGCAATGGATATCGAAAAAAATAAAAAAATCTGATTTCAAAGAAAATAGTATTTTTCAAATTTATCTTAATACCCATTGGGGAAATATTTCCTCATTACTTAAAAGGGAAAATGTTGTTCTAAACGTAAATGGGGAAAAAATAATTCCTATAAAATGGGATATCGAAATTCACTATTAGTTTAAAAGGGATTAGTAACAAAGAAATTAATTTTTCATGGGATTAATGAAATATGCTATATAAGTATTTTAAGAGTCCCTTTACTTTGAATTGTAAAACGGGCTTCATTTAATATCACAATCTAAAATATTGCTGAATTGGTGTAACCATACTTTCATTCAAATGTAGCTATAATGATTTGAATTTATATCAACAGGGGGAATATAAGTGATTATAAAAAACAAAAAACAATTGCTAATTTTTTTCGTAGTTCTTTTTTTCATTTTACTTGTATTTACCACTGTGTTTTTTAATAGTCAATTATTGGCGGTTGATTCAAAAAATATTAACAAAATAAAAATTAGTATTCCTACAGAAACTAGTGTAGCTACAATAGCGAAGATTCTTAAAGAAAAAAAGATAATTAAAAACGAATTTATTTTTAAACTCTATGTTAAATATGTAAATCATGAAGCTGATCTAAAAGCTGGTGAATATAAATTATCAAAAAGTATGAATGTACAAGACATCGTTAACGAATTAGTTAAAGGAAATGCTCACGTTGTTAGTACAAGGATAACAATTCCAGAAGGTTTTACGGTTGAGCAAATTGCAGATTATTTATCAGCGAAAGGAATAATAGATAAAGATAAATTTCTCCAACTGGCTAAAGAAGGAAACTTTCAATATGATTTTCTTCAGCAAATTCCTGAAAATAAAAACATAAATTATAAACTTGAGGGGTACTTGTTTCCTGATACATATGAGATAAAAAATGGGGCAACTGAAAAGGAAATAATTAAAATGATGTTATCCCAATTTCAGAAGGAATGGAACAAGGATTGGGATGGGCAACTTACAGGTAAAAAAATAACAATTAATCAAATTATTACTATAGCCTCGTTAATAGAGAGGGAAGTAGCTGTAGATAAAGAAAGACCTATTGTTGCTGGGGTTATCTATAATCGCTTAAAGCATAATTGGCCATTACAAATAGATGCTACTATTCAATATATATGGGGCAAGCCTAAGACAAGGTTGACTTATGAGGATCTTAAAATAGAAAATCCATATAATACATATTTGCAATTTGGACTTCCTCCTGGGCCAATTGCTAATCCAGGAATTTCATCAATGAAAGCCGCGATATTTCCTGAGGAAAATGATTACTATTTTTATGTGACTAAGAAAGACAGTTCTAAAGAGCATTACTTTTCCAAAACTTTTGAGGAGCACATAAAAAATAATTTTAAATCAAAAAAATAACTAGATGACCATACATAGCTAGAACCTGTTCGCAATTCGTACAAATATTCTCCATAAAAAATCCATAAATTATATATAATCTAAAATTAATACCTAATAGGGGTATAGTAATGTGATGAGTTTTAAATAAAACATGTTAAGGAGAGATTGTTTTGACAAGAACATAGTAACTAACTACCTGCGTATTTTAAATGCGTAAGGTTAGATAATATAGATAAAGAATAGACTAAGGAGGTAGGTAATGATGGGATGCTGTGGAGAAGATCATGAAATGAAAGATAAACATCAAGATAGAACAAAAAACGAACACCAACATGACCATGCTCACATGGACGAACAAAAAAAACATGGTCATGACCATGCCAAGAAAGAAGAGCATGGTAATCACAAAGGTGGACATTGCTGCTAATTTTAAACCCTTTAATCTATCAATTATGATGGATATAAAGGGTTTTTTATAAAAATACTTATAAAAAGTTTCCAAAGCATTTCATTTAAAATAATTATCTTTGAGAATCTTCATAAATCAATAACTCAATGTGTAAATATGAGAAGATATTTCTATTCCAAAAAAACAACACCTGAATGAGCTTCCTATTCTATTTTAAAAAAATACCCGGTTAAACTTCACCCAAAGTCGTTTCGTATTATAAATTCTTCATTTTTTCTTCATGAATGTCGGCTAAACTAAAGGTATGAAAAGGAGGCCGCATAAATGAAAACCTATTACTTCATCATTCGAGATGAACGTGGGAATAGTACTTTAGTCTTAATGGAATCAGAGAAAAAGGAAGATGCTCATCGTTATTTAAGTGAGTTTTATAAAACTTATGAAGTAGAATTTGTTTTCTAAATATCACATTGAAGCATATTTAGAATATATAAAAAAACACAATAAGATAATCACATCTGCCGTAAAAAATATCATTGGTACAATAGAAATGTTCAATAATAGAGGGGTGAATTTAATGTTTTTCATCACTAACCTTTTTAATTTTAAATTGCTACCCTACCACTTAGGATTGTTGCTACTTGTTATTTTTTTAGGAATTTTATTAAATTGCAAAATCATTTTTGATACAACAGGAAAATGTGTAAAGTGAAATTTAAAATCTGATATAGTATCTTAAAATTGAAACACTTTATCTCCATAGAAAATTCATAAATTACATTTATCCAGGTAATAAAAAATAAAGGACAAAATAACTATAATCGCCATGATAATAACAATTGTAGAAATTTTCACAAATGCTATTAAATAAAAGGAACATTGTCCTCTTTTTTTAACTTATTTAGTGAGAATGATTATCATTATTTAGAGGGAGGAATAATTAGATGTTTACAGGTATTTTAATTACGCTTAGAGAAGGGTTAGAAGCTTTTTTGGTCGTAGGAATTTTATTGGGGATTTTATCTAAAATGAATCAAAAGGACAAGAATAAATATATTTGGATAGGATCTACTTCAGCGATTATCCTAAGTGTTATCTTAGCCTATGTTATTCAATGGTTTTCCTTTCAATTCGAAGGAACAAATTCTGAAATATTTGAAGTATTTGTGGCTTCTTTGGCCATTATCATTTTGACCTATATGATTATTTGGATGAATAAACAGAGTAATCATTTGAAAAGTGAATTAGAAAAGAAAATGAAATTAACTATTCATCAAAATCAATTTTGGGGATTGGTACTATTAGCCTTCATTACAATATTACGTGAGGGGATGAGACTGCTTTATTTCTGTCAGCAGTTGCTAATGCAAATAAAGGGAAATCACTAATGATAGGAGCTATTACTGGGCTTTTTTTAGCTGCCTTTTTGACCTACTTAATAATGAAAGCAACAATTCGATTAAATTTACATAAGTTTTTTCTTTTTACTGGTAGTTTAATCATATTCATTGCTGGAGGATTAATGTCTCACATTACTATGGGATTACAAGAAATAGGGATACTACTTTTTTTAAGAGAAAAAGCTTGGAATCTTAGTTTTCTGATACCCAATGATAGTTTATTGGGAAAAATACTTCATGCTTTTATTGGTTACGAAGCTTCGCCTACTATTCTCCAAATGATTATTTATCTGCTTTATATTGCATTCATGCTCTATATTTTATGGAAAGGATTTAATTTTAGGTTGAAGTTTAATAAACGTAAATAATAGTAATTGTGTTTTTTTATAGGGGACATAGTAAAACTCGATTAAAATGTTTGGCGTAAATTGGTTTTATTAAAAAATTTCATATGTTGATAAAAAATTCATATCTTCATTTTAAAATGTTTGTAAATGAATCAATACAATTTATGAAATTCATAAAATTTAAAACTATTAAAAAGGAGTGTTTTTAATGTTTCATTACACAGTAACAACAACTAAAAATGCAAAACAAGCAATATCTGATTTAGAAGCTGTTTTAAAAGAGTTGAAATTTGGTATAGTTTCTTCGGCTCATTTTCAAATAGGGGGATAATTATGGACACCCAAACAGAA
>CAZEQK010000007.1:0-35645 GCA_964514395.1 uncultured Bacillaceae bacterium | reverse complement strand
TAGTTTCTTCGGCTCATTTTCAAATAGGGGGATAATTATGGACACCCAAACAGAACTTATTAAAAAAAGATATAATCGAATATCCAAAATGTATCATTCCAAATCACAATCACGGCATGCTATGTATATTAGAAGAAAAAGGGAAAAGTAGCGAGAAATTCCCCTTTTCATTTTCACTTCAACCCTTTACAAATTTAATTAATATTATTATAGTATATTTATATATACCTATAGGGGGTATTGGTATAAATGATGAAATTTGAGAAAAAAAATTGAAATTAAGATTTTTATAAGACCAACCTGAACGGATTGCCAAGCACTGAAAGAGTTTCTTTCAGAACATAATATTGAATACAGAGAGAACGATTTAAGCATACATCCTGAAAAAGAGGAATAGTTAACAAAACTAACAGGAAACAGAATTGTACCTGGAATTGTGATGAAAGAATCTGTATTTTTAGGATTATGGAAAAGGCAAAAAATATTCATTGGATTTGAAATGAATCGAGACGAAATTAGACAATTGATATTTGGTTAGGGGGTATAGGTTTGGAAAAGCTTGAAAAACATATGATGCCTAGTGAAGTGAATCAAAAGCTTATTCAACGATTAAAGCGCATCGAAGGACAAGTTCGAGGAATTCAAAAAATGGTTGAGAACGAACGATATTGTGTGGATATCCTTACACAAATCGCTGCTGTTCGTGCTGCTCTAGATAAGGTTGGATTAGCTTTACTAGAAAAGCATACCCATGGATGTGTACAAAAAGCCGTGAAATCCGGAAAAGGTGATGAATCGATTGATGAATTAATGGATGTAGTGAAATTATTTATAAAATAATCATACATGATAAAACAAGAAAGGAGTGAACGATATGGGTCAAAAAGAAGTGACCTTGAAAATTGAGGGAATGACTTGTGCTACCTGTTCAACCCGAATTGAAAAGGGACTAAACAAAATGGATGGAGTTCGTGCTGCAATAAATTTAACCTTGGAGAAGGCCTCTATCACCTATGATTCGGAAAAGGTAACGATGGAGGACGTTGAAAACAAAATTAAAGAAATAGGATATAGTGTTGCAAAGGAAAAAATTGAATTAGATATTATTGGTATGACGTGCGCTGCCTGTTCATCACGAATTGAAAAGGCATTAAATAAGCTAGATGGTGTATTTTCAGCTAATGTTAATTTAGCAATGGAAAGGGCAATAGTTGAGTACAACTCCAATGATATAGATGTGGATGATCTCATTCAAAAGGTAAAAGATGTAGGCTATGATGCAAAGGTTTATGGAGACCAGGAGGAGCAAGAATCAGCCAAAGATAAGGAGCTAAAAAGAAAACAAACGAAACTGATTATTTCATCATTACTATCATTACCATTATTATGGAGTATGTTTAGCCATTTTGGTTTAGATTTTCTAACACCTAAGATTATTCTCAACCCATGGTTCCAGTTCTTATTTGCAACACCAGTGCAATTTTATATTGGTTATCAATTTTATCATGGGGCTTATTCAGCGCTTAAAAATAAGAGTGCTAATATGGATGTGTTAGTTGCTCTTGGAACATCTGCAGCCTACTTCTATAGTATTTATGAAATGGCTCTTGGAACCAATAGGCTATATTTTGAAACCAGTGCTATTTTGATTACATTGGTGTTATTTGGTAAATATCTAGAATCATTAGCAAAGGGTAGAACCTCTGACGCAATCAAAAAGTTAATGAAATTACAAGCCAAAACCGCTATGGTAGAACGTGATGGGGAAGTAATGGAGGTCCCTATTAAAGAGGTCGTTAAAGGAGATATTATTATTGTCCGCCCAGGAGAAAAAATTCCGGTAGATGGAGAAATTACGGAGGGATACTCCTCTGTAGATGAATCGATGATTACTGGTGAAAGTATTCCAGTGGACAAAAAAGAAAGGGACATTGTCATTGGTGCCACGATTAACAAGCACGGAACATTCAAATTTAAAGCTACAAAGGTCGGAAAGGAAACAGCTTTAGCTCAAATTATTAAGGCGGTCGAAGAAGCTAATAGTACGAAGGCCCCTATTCAGAGATTGGCTGATGTAATTTCAGGGATATTTGTTCCTATTGTTGTAGCTATAGCTACTATAACATTCATTGGATATTATTTCTGGCTTGATGTTGGTAATTTTGAGCATGCCTTAGTAAATGCCATTGCCGTTCTCGTTATCGCATGTCCATGTGCGCTTGGATTAGCTACACCGACTTCAATTATGGTGGGGACAGGAAAAGCAGCAGAAAATGGCATTTTATTCAAAGGTGGAGAGCACCTTGAAAACACTAAAAAAATTGATGCGATTGTATTAGACAAGACTGGAACGATTACAAAAGGCGAACCTGAACTAACACATTATATTGCGATTAATGGTAGTGAAGAACAATTATTGCAATCCGTTGGCTCAGTTGAAAAGACTTCTGAACATCCAATAGGGAAAGCAATTGTACAAGGTGTTGAAGGAAAAGGGGTTGAATTACTTCCTGTTAAAGATTTTGAAATCGTTCCAGGGCAAGGATTAAAGGCAAGAGTAAATGAACAAATGGTATATGTCGGAACTCGAAAATTAATTAGTCAATTAGGACATGATCTTCAAAATGTTGACCAAATGATGACCCAACTTGAGTCAGATGGGAAAACAGTTGTACTAGCAGCTACTGAAAATGAAGTATTAGGAATTATTGCAGTGGCTGATACCGTGAAAAGTGATTCTAAACAAGCCATAGCTAAGTTGAAAGATATGGGTATTAAAGTAGTAATGATCACAGGAGATAATGAACGTACCGCAAAAAGTATTGCAGAAGAAGTGGGTGTTGATGAAGTTATCGCTGAAGTCATGCCTGAGGATAAAGCGAAAGAGGTTGAAGTTTTAAAAGAGCAAGGTTATACCGTAGCAATGGTTGGTGATGGGATTAATGATGCACCTGCATTAGTGACGGCTGATGTGGGAATGGCAATTGGTACTGGAACAGATATTGCAATCGAAGCCGCTGATGTAACATTAATTGGTGGAAGTTTAGAAGGAGTTGCAGATGCTATTTATATCAGTAAGAGAACCTTAAGAAATATTAGGCAAAATCTATTTGCATCCCTATTCTATAACTCAATCAGCATTCCAGTAGCGATGGCTGGGCTACTTGCCCCTTGGATAGCTGGTGCTGCTATGGCTATGAGTTCAGTTTCCGTTGTTCTTAACTCTTTACGTTTAAAAAATATTAAATTATAATCTGATTTTAAGACAAACATATAGCTTGAATGAATTTACGCTTGTGAGGAGGTGATAGTAATGGAAAAAGTGATAAAAGTAGAAGGTATGACCTGTAATCATTGTGTAATGGCAGTTGAAGGAGCCTTAAATAAATTAAGCGGTGTTTCTTCAGCGAAAGTTAGCCTTGAAAATAAGAATGTTACAGTAGACTTTGATGATGCAAAGGTAGACTTTGATCAAATGAAAGAGGCTATTGAGGATCAAGGTTATGATGTAATAGGTTAGTACATTCAAATAGCACTTATTTAGGGGGAGTCCTATCATCTTGGGGCACCCTCTTTTACATATAAAAAATCTTCATATTTTCTTTATACATATCGGTTATATTATTATAGATAAGAGGAGATGATTTGATGACAACGATATTAATAGTTGATGATGAATCACAGATGCGTAAATTATTGACTTTATACTTAAAACAATATGATTTTTTAATAAAAGAAGCTACAGATGGCATAGAGGCATTAGCAATATTAAACAGGGAGAATATTCATCTTGTCATTCTTGATGTCATGATGCCCAATATGGATGGTTGGGAGACTCTTGAAAGAATAAGGATGTTTTCTGATACCCCGATATTAATGTTAACAGCGAAGGGAAACACTGAAGATAAAGTCATCGGTCTAAGCACAGGTGCAGATGATTATCTGGTAAAACCCTTTGAAGAAGCAGAATTAGTAGCAAGGATTCAAGCATTATTACGTAGATCACAAAAAAATAGAGAAGAAGAAGAAATTCTAAAAATAAATGATATGTTAATAAATTTAACCTCTAGAGAAGCTTTTTATCAGGACAAAATGATAAAATTGACGCATACTGAATTTGATTTGTTACATTTGCTTATGAAAAATAGAGGAAAAGTCTTTACTAGAGAACAATTAATTGAATATATCTGGGGTATTGAATTTAATGGAGAGGATAGGACAATAGATTCTCACATTAAAAATTTGCGAGAAAAGTTAAGGTCAGTAGGTGTAGATGAGCTAATCAAAACTGTCTGGGGAGTAGGTTATAAAATACAATGAGAAGAAAAAGCATTGGAATATCACTAAAAATTGGTTTACTCTTTAGTAGTATATTTCTGATTTTATTATTATTTTTAGGCTATGTTTTATCTAGTCTTTTTTCACAAATTTTTGTGGACTATATCACGCAGGATTTGCTTACTAGAGGTGAGAATCATGGTAAGGTTCTGACGGACAATTTTAATCAATCTTCTATTTATCATGTAGGATTAATGGAGAAGAATGTAGTGACAAGTGTTGTAGTTATTGACCAAAACAAACAAGTATTAACCCAATCAGATCCAATAGATAATGAGATGAAAAAGTATATATATGGGAAACAGACAGATCAAACAAGCGTATTAAATAAGGATTGGCAGCATTATAAATATATAGTGACCATATCTCCTATTGATAAAGGAAAAAAAGGCTTCGTTTATATGTTCTATCCTTCAAGAGTATTGAGAGAAACAGTACTAGTATTAAAGGGTTTTATCGCGATTACAAGCATAGGAGTGATATTGATTGCGATTGCCTTCATCGTTTTTTTATCAAGGAAAATGGCAGTGCCACTACAAAGAATGAAGGAAGCAACTAATAAAATGGCAAAGGGAGAATATAAACAAAACATACAAGTTAAGGGGAATGATGAACTAGCCCAATTAGCAAATTCTATCAAAGCACTTGGAGAACAGCTTCAATATTATGAAACGACAAGAAATGATTTTTTAGCTAATGTGTCACATGAATTGAGAACACCTTTAACTTATATAAAAGGGTATAGTGACATACTAGCTAAGAACATTATCAGTGATAAAGAAGAACAATTGGAATACCTAAGAATAATAAATGAAGAATCAAAGCGCGTGACTCATCTTGTTAATGATTTATTTCAAATTAGTAACATGAAAACTGGTAATTTTGTATTACATAAGGAGCCTGTGAAAATTTATGATGTAGTAAAAAAAGTTATTCAAAATTTAACACCATTAGCATACGAAAAAGAATTGAGTATAAGTTTGGACTCAGATGTTCCTAACTTAGTATTAAATATTGATCCCCATAGAATAGAACAGGTATTCTTCAACCTTATTGAGAATGCAATTAAGTATACAGATCAGGGTAGCGTAAAGGTAAGTATAAAGAAAAACAAAGAAAGTGTCATCATGATTGTTAAAGATACTGGAATTGGTATACCTAAGGATGAATTATCAAAGGTATGGGATAGATTCTATCGAGTAGAAAAATCAAGAGCAAGAAAAACAGGTGGTACTGGTTTAGGATTATACGTAGTAAAGGAGATTATTCAATTACATCAAGGAACTATTGAGATAAATAGCTCTGAAGAAAAGGGAACGGCTATAACTATCATCTTAAAAGGAAATGATGTGGTATTATGAATCGGATTATAGCAGCTTTAGTCATTATTATTTTATTTCTTATTGGCTGTTCATTGTTATTATTTGTGTTTAGAATGATGTGGTTATCTCCATCTCCTATGGGTATGATGATGGGTTCAAATATAATGTGGCACCATATGGGTATTTGGATGGGTAGAACTTTTCTTATTGTCTTTATCTTTGTTATTATATTATTATTAATGTGGTTTTTAAAAAACAAACGTAATTAACATACACTTAACAAATATGAATAAGAGGTGGATGAGATGAAAAAAGGATGGTTATCAGTAGTCATTATTATTGTTTTACTAGGTGTTGTCTTCTATTTTAATCAATCAAGTAGCACAGCGAATAGAGATACTAGACCAGAAATAGGCTTTAAAGCCCCTGATTTTACGCTAAAGGATGTTAATGATAATAATGTTTCGTTGAGCAATTTAAGAGGAAAACCTGTCTTTATTAATTTTTGGGCTTCTTGGTGTCCACCATGTCAAGAAGAGATGCCATTCATTCAACAAGCATATGAAAAATATAAGGACAAGGTAATTTTTCTTGGTGTAAATGTAACTGCTGGAGATGATAAAGACAAGGCAGTTGCTTTTATGAAAGCTAATGATTACGAAATGCCAGTATTATTTGATTATGATGCTGATGCAACAAAAGAATATCGTGCAAATAGTATACCAACTAGCTTTTTTGTAGATAAAAATGGTGTAATAAAAGAAAAAAGTGTTGGAGCTCTGACTTATTCTCAGCTTGAAGCATATCTTCAAGAGATTTTGGGGGAGTGACCAATGGACCCAAATCAAATTTTACGATTAGGACCAGTTCAATTACCAGTTCATTTACTTGTTCTCTTGATTGGATTAGTCCTATCAACATTTCTTACTGAAAGAATGGCTAGAAAACGTAATTGGGTAAAGGATAAATGGACAGATCTCGTTATTTCAGTCTCTTTGCTATTTATCTTTTTCTATAAATTCGGTTGGATTATTTTTGATTTAAAAAGAGTCATCCAAAGCCCAGCATCTATTATTTGGAATACCAGTTCAACTAGAATTATCCTTCTCGGTGCAGTTGTTACCATGGTTTTTCTGATATATAAAGTCCGGAAAAACAAATACCCCATTTATGATGTCTTAGATTTTATTTGGCTCATAGTGGCTGTCACGATGTTCGTATATAATTTAGTAATTATAGATTATGGTAAAGTAACAACCTCTATACTTGGTATTCATTTAGCAGGTCAATCAAGTTATCTTTATCATCCTGTTAATTGGTATCGAGCTTTATTGATAGGAATACTACTTATAATTAGGTTTAGATATTGGAAAGACAGCATATATACAAAGCAATTATATATACTTTTAGGAGTAGGTTTGCTTACTATATCAATTTTTAATATTTCTATCCATCTCACAATGGGTTTTACAGCGAAACAGTGGTTGTATCTAGCCATTACTTTTATTGGGATATTAGGATATATGAAAAATAAGTAGATAAATTAATGGAATTGAAGAAAGATAAAGCGCTAATTCAGCTGTGAATTAGCGCTTTTGTTACATATGAAACCAAGATAAATGCTTTATTGAGCTTTTTCAATTAGTGGCTGATACATCATGATTGCATGGTTTTCAGTAATGTACTCATCAGAAACTAACTCATTATCAAGATTAAATACTTTTCTAAATATTTCATTATGTCTTATATAACCGCCCCAATATTCATGGGTAATCCAATGTTTTTTCTGATAAACTTCATATGTATATACAGATTCACTTATCGTTCTCCATTCCCCATAGAGATTGTTATCATCTATATATAGATGTAATTGATATGGTTGGTCTGTATTGTTTTTTATTTGTAAATCAATATAATTATATGAGACTGTAGCACCACTACCGAATGGTTGGGTTCTTTTAGAATCTGGGAATACATCGTAACTGTGTCGATATCTTTCTGTTACATGAAGTGGAGTATGCAATGTAATCCAATAGATGAGGTTAGATAATTGGCATAATCCTCCTCCAATCCCTGCCATGAAATTGCCTTGTGTTAATACCATACCTTTTAAAAATCCTTTTCTTTTTGTTGTTCTCCCAACTAGCTTCCAGAATGAGAATGTTTCTTCAGGATTTAAGACGATTCTATCTATTTTTTCGATTGCTAATTTAAGATTTGTTTCTTTATTATGCTGCATCCACATATCCACATTTTTTAATTTTCTTAAAATAGGAGAATGATGGCTAACAACCTTAAATTTTTTTAATTCCATCTTTTTCTCACTAGCATATTTTACATTACTGAAATACCAGTCGAAATATCTTTTTAAAATAAAAAAGATTTGTCCAATATGCAACCTCAAATTTGAACGTTCCTTTGGTTTTTTCATAAGAAGCCCCCCAGTAAATTTATAAATGTAATAAAACATATAAAATAAAGACTATTATCTAAAAAAACTCGTAATATACATAATATACCAATAAATAATAAATTATTACATATTTAATTAGTGATTTATAAAAAAAGAGAGATGCTTAATCTCTCTTTTACTCTTTTCATAGGATGTAAGGAGGTTTTACATCTGAATGAGTTCGTTTCTAATTATTGCTGCTTATACTGTGGTTCTTCTGTGTTTATATAAGTAAGACGGGATTGTAGTGTAGAAATAGTATTGTCCATGTTTTGTGCTAAGGAGTTAAATAACTGTTTTGCTTGCTGATCCTGGGTTTCTAAAGCAAAGGATTTTAAGCTGGCTGCAACGCTTTGAGCACTTGCAATTGCTTGTTGCATCTGTGTACCTACTGTCATGTGATCACCTCACTTTCTTCTATTTATCCTACCCTGTAAAATAAATTCTATGATGTGGAATATAGTGGTGAATAAAGTCAGCTTTATCTGCGGTTTCAACAAGACTCCCTCTTCAACACAGAAAGAGGGAGTTGTTACCATTCTCGAAATAAGGGCGGCATAGCAAGACTTGATGCTTTAGCATTTAGTGTGACTTGTGCCCTATGGGGTGCTAAGGTTCAGGTGGAGATAAAAAAACTCCATCTGAACCAAGTTTACTTTATTATCTTGGTATAATGGTTTAGAATAATATATACAATGTAGTGCTTGTTAATTGAAGGAGGATTATTTGTGGATAAAAAAGGATTAAAAACCTTAGAATTTTCAAAGGTTATTCATATATTAGAACAAAAGGCAGGAACAATAATTGGGAAGGAAATCATTCAGCAACTAGCACCAGTAAACCAAATTAATGAAGTAATGCATATGCAAGCGGAGACCAAGGAAGCAATGGATGTATTAAGATTAAAAGCTGGTATTCCTCTAGGTGGAATTCGCGATATTCGTTCATATATAAAAAGGGTAAATATTGGTGGAGATCTGGCAGCAGATCAGCTATTAGAAATAGCGAATACTATTTATGCAGGAAGAAAAGTAAAACGGTTTATTTTAAATTTAGATAAAGATCATTCTGTACCCATTTTGTCTAACCATGCTGATGCGATAACAGATTTAAAACAGGTGGAGGATGAAATAAATGCTTGTATTAACGAATACGGCGAAATCATGGATGCTGCAAGCTCTGAACTAAAAGGGATACGAAAACAAATTAGAACGTTAGAAAGTAGAGTAAAAGAGAAACTTGATCAAATTTTACGAAATAGTAGCTATCAAAAGATGTTACAGGATGTCATTGTAACGATAAGAAACAACAGATATGTTATTCCAGTAAAACATGAATACCGTTCAGTATTTGGTGGTATGGTTCACGATCAGTCTGCCTCAGGAGCAACATTATTTGTAGAACCAGAAGCTGTAGTACAAATCAATAATCAACTAAAAGAGCAACGGATGAAGGAAGAGAAAGAGATAGAAAAAATTCTGAGGGAATTGAGTAATGAAGTAAGAGCAGAGGCAGAAGCATTATCTATTAACATTGAAAATTTAGGAATGATTGATTTTATTCAGGCAAAGGCTGAGCTTGCAAGTGAAATGAAGGCAATAAAACCAAAGCTAAACGATACTGGTATGATTCATCTAAAAAAAGCGAGACACCCATTAATCCCCATTGATGATGTAGTACCTATTGATGTGCTGCTTGGGAAAGAGTACAGTTCAATTGTCATTACTGGACCAAATACAGGTGGTAAAACAGTTAGCTTAAAAACCATAGGACTAATCTCTTTAATGGCAATGGCTGGATTACATATTCCAGCAGAAGAAGAGAGTGAAGTAGCTGTATTTAGTGATGTATATGCTGATATAGGGGATGAACAAAGTATTGAGCAGAGTCTAAGCACCTTTTCTGGCCATTTAACGAATATCATAAGAATTTTAGATAAAATGGATAGGAAAAGCTTGATATTGCTTGATGAGCTTGGCGCAGGGACAGACCCTACAGAAGGAGCAGCATTAGCCGTTGCCATCTTGGAAAAAATAAGAAGTCAAGGGATTAGGGTAGTGGCCACCACTCATTATAGTGAATTAAAGGCTTATGCCTATAATAGAGAAGATGTTATCAATGCAAGTGTAGAATTTGACGTGCAAACCTTAAGGCCAACATACCGTTTACTAATAGGTGTTCCAGGTAGTAGTAATGCCTTTGCAATAGTAAAAAGACTTGGGTTATCTGAGGATATCATCGATTTTGCTAAAGGACAGATAAGTGAGGATGATTTAAAAGTAGAATCAATGATTAAATCACTAGAACTTAACCAAAGAACTGCTGAACAGGATCGGATGGAAGCAGAAAAATTAAAAAATGAAGTAGAGGCAATAAAACAACAGCTAGAGAAAGATATAGATTCTCTTGATAAGGAAAAGGAAAAAATTTACGATGAAGCAAGAGTGAGGGCAGAACAGCTTGTTGAAAAAGCCAAAAAGGAAGCAGAAATAATTATCGGAGATTTACGTCGATTAGCAATGGAAGAACAAGCTGGTATTAAAGAGCATAAATTAATCGAAGCGAAAAGGAAATTAGAAGAAGCTCTACCCAGTGGCAAAAAAATCATGACCAAAAAGTCCAGAAGGGGAGAGAAGATTAAACTTGGTGACGAAGTCAAGGTGATGAGCTTAGGTCAAAAAGGATTTGTAATAGAACAAGTAGACGAAAAGGAATTTGTTGTCCAAATTGGTATTATCAAAATGAAGGTAGCAAGGGATGACATACAATTAATCAAAGAGAAGAAAAAAGATGTGAAAGAAGTAGTCTTAACTGGTGTGAAGCGTGATAATACCGTAAGACCTGAAGTAGATGTGAGAGGCAACAATGTTGAGGATGCTATCATGAAAATAGATCAGTATTTAGATGAAGCATTTATGGAGAATTATTCTCAGGTATCCATTATACACGGTAAAGGAACTGGTGCACTTAGATCAGGTTTACAGGAGTTTTTGCGAAGGCATCCTCATGTAAAAAAAACTCGTGTTGGTCAGTTTGGTGAAGGAGGTACTGGGGTTACTGTAGTAGAATTAAAATAAAAAAGAAATAGATTTAAGAAAGAAGTGATTTTATTTGTCGATTTGGGATAACGCTTATGTAAATACAGCATCCTATTTCGTTTTAGCTGTTATTTCTATTGTTATCTATTTAGCTATTTTTGAAATTGTGACGAAATATAATGTTTGGCAGGAAATTAAAAAAGGTAATATTTCAGTTGCATTAGCAACAGGTGGTAAAGTAGTAGGTATTTCAATCATATTAGCATTCTCCATTTATCATAATAACACCTTGTGGGGTGCATTTACCTGGGGTGCTTTTGGATTTTTTCTTCAATTAATTGCATACTATCTATATGAATTTTTTACACCTCGTTTCAAGATAGACTTTGAAATAGAAAATGACAACAGAGCAGTAGGCCTCCTCTCATTTTTCATTTCTGTTGGTTTCGCACTAGTTATTGGAGTAAGTATTACATAAAAGAGCTGGAATTTATCCAGTTCTTTTTTTTTCATTACGATCAATTATGACTCATAATATATCGCCTATATTCCAACAATAATTGTATTCAAGTTTGTTGGGAGAGATTATATTGGAGAATAAATGGGACCATAGATTGAATCATTCAGTGAGATTAAAACACCCAAGAGAGATAGGGAAGGATGGTAAATTACTACTTATAACAAGCACCCTATTTACCGTGGCTATCACTTTGTCAAATACTTTTGTCAATGTTTATTTATGGAGAATTGAGAAAAACTATATATTGATTGGATGGTTCAATTTCTATCAATACATAACGATGATGATAACATTTGTATTTGCAGGAAAGCTTGCTAAAACAATGGATCGTGTATTTATTTTAAGAATTGGGGTTATCATTTTAACGATTTTTTATCTTGTTGTTTTTTTACTTGGTGCCAGTTCAGCAAAATATAATAACTTATTAGGTATCATCCTCGGTACCGGACAAGGATTTTATTGGTTTGCTTATAACATTTTGTACTTTGAAATTACTGAGCCAAAGAATCGTGATATTTTTAATGGGTGGAATGGCCTTTTAACCTCTATAGGTGGAATAATCGCACCATTTACAGCAGGATGGTTTATTTCACATCATTCAGGCTTAACAGGGTATAGGAAAATTTTCTTTACTTCTTTGATTATATTTTTATTTGCCGTACTGATTAGTTTTTTATTTTATAAGCGAAAATCTCCTGGTTACTACCGTTTAAATGAGGTTATAAAGGAAAGTATGAAAAATAGCAAGTGGCGAAATATAATCTTAGGCATGATTGCTCAAGGTGCAAGAGAAGGATTAATTATTTTTATTATTGGGCTTTTAATTTATATCAAAACAAACAATGAATTTTCTCTCGGTAGTTATGAGATGATTATATCTGCGGTTTCTTCAGTTACTTATTTTTCAGTAGGAAAATTTATGAAAAAAGAGTGGAGAGATCGTTCTATGCTGCTTGGTACGATGATGATGGCAATAGTAGTGATTCCGATGTTTTTAAAGATCAATTATAGCACTTTATTGATGTATGGAATAGGTACAAGTATCTTTGCACCATTATACTTCATACCATTAACTTCAAAAATATTTGATGCTATTGGCGAAAACGATATAACTGCGAGTTTAAGGGATGAGTACGTTGTTATGAGAGAGATTGGTTTAAACTTAGGCAGAGTAATGATGCTCCTATTATTCATTTATTTCGTAAAGGCGCTTGGTATTGAATGGTTAAAATATTTATTACTCCTTGCTGGTAGTATGCAAATATTCACATGGTATTTTATGAAATCTGTTCATACAGATCATTCATGATTTACATGAGTTAGATAACTTATTGTAGAGGGATGACCCAAAATGACAACAAATAAATTAAAGAATAGAAAGCTTAGTAATGACTTAGAGGAAAATGTTCAATTTATGAATGATGTTTTGGCAGTGGATAAAAGCTTTGATGTCATTTATCGTAAGCTACATTATGGTGATAAGGATTTTGCTTTATATTTTGTTGATGGCTTTGCAAAAGATGATATTATGAATCAGATTATGTCCTATTTAAGCCTTGTTGTGAAGGATGATTTAGAGCCAAACGCGCTAAAACATTTATTGGAGACCTATATTGGGTATTTAGAGGTCAATAAAGTTGATGATTTTGAAACAATAGTGACGCAAGTGCTTTCAGGACCTTTAGCTTTATTTATCGAAGGAGAAAATGAAGCTATCATAATCGATGCGAGAACTTATCCGACAAGAGGACCTAAGGAACCTGATGTAGAAAGGGTTGTTAGAGGTCCAAGGGATGGGTTTGTAGAAACATTGATTTTTAATACAGCTCTTACAAGAAGAAGATTAAGGGATCCCTCCTTAAGAATGGAATATATGCAAGTTGGAGAAAGATCAAAAACCGATATAGCGATTGCTTATATAGAAGATATTGCTAATCCTGATTTAGTTAATCTAATTAAAGAGAAATTAAACAAAATTAAAATAGATGGCCTACCGATGGCAGAAAAAACACTTGAGGAGTATTTATTTACAAATCATTGGAATCCGTACCCTATGGTAAGATATACGGAAAGACCAGATGTGGCCTCTGTTCATTTGCTTGAAGGACATGTTCTTATTTATGTAGATACCTCTCCGAGTGTCATGATTGCACCAACAACATTGTTTCATCATGTCCAGCATGCTGAAGAATACCGACATAAGCCAATTATTGGTGCATACCTACGTTGGGTCCGTTTTGTTGCGATGATTTTTTCGGTACTTCTACTACCGTTATGGTATTTATTTACGCTTAAGGATATCGGGCTATTACCTGATTTTCTACATTTTTTGGCTCCAAATAATATAGGTGAAATCCCCGTCTTTTGGCAATTCATGCTGGCTGAGCTTGGGGTAGACATACTAAGGATGGCTGCAATCCATACGCCATCACCTTTAGCGACAGCACTAGGATTAATTTCTGCAATTGTTATTGGACAAATGGCAGTAGATGTAGGGTTATTCACAAAAGAAATTATTTTATATCTAGCCATTGCCTCAATTGGTCAATTTGCTACACCAAGCTATGAATTAAGCCTTGCAAATAAAATCGTTCGGGTATATTTAATTACAATGGTTTTTTTATTAGGCAAGTGGGGACTTTTAATTGGGATCATATCTTGGCTACTTTTACTCACTTTTTCAAAATCATTTAATACCCCTTATTTATGGCCATTAATACCCTTTAATCGCAAAGCCTTATTCGACGTCCTTGTCAGATTCCCTGTCCCATATAAAAATAAACGATTAAGAATTTTGTCTCCAAAGGATCCAGACAGAAGTCCTGGAGACTAAAAAACTTTTTGATTGAATTTTCCACTTTAAATATTGGCTATTTATCAAATCTAATGTTATACTTTTTTTTGTGTTAGTAAGTAAATAAAAGAGGAGGACTTTAGAATGGCAATTGTTCATGTGTCTGACCAATCCTTTGGGTCTGACGTGGAAAGCTCAGGAACTGTTTTAGTGGATTTTTGGGCACCCTGGTGTGCACCATGTAAAATGATTGCACCCGTTTTAGAAGAGATTAATGGTGAAATTGGAGATAAATTAACTATTGCTAAATTAAATGTAGACGACAATCCATCTTCAGCAGCAAAATTTGGCATTATGGGTATTCCTACATTACTATTATTCAAAGATGGTAAGCCTGTTGAAAAAATTGTTGGCTTTCAACCAAAGGATAATCTAATGAGTGTAATTCAAAAGCATTTATAAAAAGCAAAGACCTCCAGTAATGGGGGTCTTTTTAACTTTTATGGTGAAGTGGTAAAGCTCTTAATTTTCCATAAATTATTCTCTTTAATTAACTCAACAAAAAATTCATAGTACCCTGACCCGTTTGCAATATTAGGTGGTATTTTTAAATAATAGGATACTTCTAAATAATAATGATTAGTTAAATCTTTCTCCTTGGAATTTTTTTCTTTATCCTCCGTTATTTTTAATTTCGTTATTGATTCATTTCTTAAACTCTCTGCATATTTTTCTAATGAAGTATTTGGACCAATACTTGAACTGTGATCGCTAAGAGTCACATACTGGTTGGTTTAAATTATCATAAAGAAAAATAAACGTGAAGAATAACAAATTAAATAAATGTATTTAATCCCCTTAAATCCCAATATATACTAATTATAAACTTATCACATATGGTTATATTGTCAATAAACACTATAATATTACAATTGACATTAGATTATCTTATTAATAATATAATAAAAAAAACTTAGTTGACATCATAAGAAAGTAATACAATATGGTTAGTTTAAAGGAAGGATAAACAGTAGAATACCATTGGAGAATACATTCGACAAGCAAGATTAAAAAAGTGGTTAAGTCAGACAGAACTAGGGGCAGGCTGTTATACCAGAGGGACAATAAGTGCTTTTGATAAAAGTAAGAGATTAATCCATCAGCACGTTCTTTAGCAGTTATTACATAAGTATTAAATGACTAATCTGTGTACTAGTTTTTACTAGAAGTATGACTTATTAGTCTAATTATATAGAAGTAGAGGGGTAATAGCACTGGTTAGCTATTGTATAATCTTTATATGAAGAGGTTGAACTTATCTATGTTAAAATAAAAATAATGAAAAGCGAAAAAATTAATCAAGGGCGGAATTATAATGAACGAAATAAAAGAGAAGCTAGCGGTTCTTCCTAATAAACCAGGCTGTTATCTAATGAGGGATATAAACGATAGCATTATCTACGTTGGCAAGGCTAAGGTGCTGAAAAATCGTGTACGCTCCTATTTTTCAGGAAGTCATGATGCAAAGACACAAAGGCTTGTTAATGATATTGTTAATTTTGAATACATCGTGACTGATTCACCGATAGAAGCTCTAATATTAGAAAACCAATTAATAAAGAAATATCGACCAAAGTATAATATTATGCTAAAGGATGATAAGACCTATCCCTATATAAAATTAACGAAGGATGAGCACCCTCGACTTGAGATTACTCGAATCGTAAAAAAGGATAGAGCCAGATACTTCGGTCCCTATCCTAATGCAGGCTCTGCACAACAGGTAAAGCGTTTGTTAGATAAGCTGTATCCACTTAGGAAATGTAAAAACTTAAAGGATAGAGTGTGTCTTTATTATCACCTTGATCAATGCTTAGCACCATGTGAATATACGGTTACGCAGAATCAATATGATGAGATTTTAAAAAAAATAACCAGCTTTCTTCAAGGGGACTATAAAGAACTGAAGCGCGAGCTACATTCGAAGATGGAGGAGTCTGCTGAGAAATTAGATTTTGAACGTGCAAAAGAATACCGTGATCAGATCAAGGATATCGATGCGATTATGTCTAAACAGTCCGTTAGCTTTAATGATAATGTAAATCGTGACATTTTCGGCTATTATGTAGAAAAGGGTTGGATGTGTATTCAGATATTTTATATGAGACAGGGAAATCTAATTGAAAGAGATGTATCAATTTTTCCATATTATGGAGAAGAAGATGAGGATTTCATGTCGTTTGTTACGCAGTATTATTTTAATAATCCAGCTTTACCAAGAGAGATTTTACTCCCAGATCATATCGATACAGATATTTTAGAGGAGTGGTTACAGGTAAAGGTACATCAGCCAAAAAGAGGACAAAAAAAGAAATTAATTGATATGGCAAACAAAAATGCAAGAGTAGCTTTAGAAGAAAAATTTAATTTGCAAGAACGGGATATAACAAAGACAAAGAAGGCTATTGAAAAGCTTGGGGATGTCATTGGGATTGGTACACCACATAAAATTGAAGCCTTTGATAATTCCAATATCCAAGGGAATGATCCAGTATCTGCTATGGTCGTCTTCATCGATGGCAATCCAGATAGATCTAGCTATCGGAAATTTAAGATAAAAACGGTTCAAGGACCAGACGATTATGAGACGATGAGAGAGGTCATTCGCAGAAGATATACTAGAATATTAAAAGAAGGCTTGAATTTACCTGATCTAATTATCGTTGATGGTGGAATCGGGCATATTCATGCTGCGCTGGATATTCTAGAAAATGAGCTTGGCTTATTTATTCCTGTTGCAGGACTTAGAAAAAATGAAAAACATAGAACTTCAGAGCTATTGATTGGGTATCCACCTGTTCCTGTAGCGATGGATAGAACAAGTGAAGCCTTTTACCTTTTACAACGAATTCAAGATGAAGTACATCGTTTCGCAATTACCTTTCATCGGCAGCTTAGAAATAAAAATTTATTATATTCTCAGCTCGATGAAATTTCTGGGATTGGGAAAAAAAGAAAATTACTCTTACTTAAGCATTTCGGCTCCATTAAAAAAATCAAAGAAGCTACATTGGAGGAATTTCGTAAGATAGGCATAGGTGACAAACTAGCTACTGCTATAAAGAGCAATTTACAAAAGGAGCAGGAAAATAAGTGATTTTTATCAATTTTAAACATGATTTATCCAATTTTTAGAGTATAATGTATTTGTACGAACTATAAAGTGACGAAATACCTAAATAATACCTGAACTGATTCAGGGGCTTCGTGGCGTTTATTACTCACGCATTACAAAATTATGTAAAACCTATTAGAATCACTATATAGAATAATGGGGATAGCGAGGGTTAGCTATCAGACAAAAAGTTATTAAAAAATTGTGGTTTAACCATTAATAATCTACTCCAAAGATGTATAATGGAGATGATAGATTGTAAAACTATACTGTATTTTAAAAATTTGAGCTTTATTTTCAGATTTTTTAAAAATAATAATAAATTAAAGCTTTTATTAATTAGATACTTGATTTGTAATTTCTTGACTAGAATTTATTGATAAGAGTAAAATAAAGAAAACTTGGTTCAGATGGAGTTTTTTATCTCCACCTGAACCTAGCAGCCATAGGGCACAAGTCACATTAAATGCTAAAGTATTAAGTCGTGCTATGCCGGCCTTATTTCGAGAATGGTAACAACTCTCTCTTACGGTGTTGAAGAGGGAGTCTTGTTGAAACCTAAGATAAAAAAAGTAAGCTAGTAATCTTCTTTTTTTGACTTTGTGAATTATTTTTCATAAGGTCGGTAAAGAGGTAGAACTATAGAAACACAAAAAAGAAGGAGGCTATAGGGTAGATATTGGCTATTAGATTAAGGGGTTTTTTGTAATGTTTTTTAATTTACAAAGGGGGGAAAGTTAAAGCATGACTGGAACTACTCATTTTTTTAATCGGAGATTACATTCTTTATTGGGAATTATTCCAACTGGCTCATTTTTATTAGTCCATTTAACAATTAACTTTATGGCTACTCGTGGCCCAGAAGCATTCCAAAATGCTGCTGGTTTTATGGAGAAGCTTCCGTTTTTACCTGTTCTTGAATGGGTATTAATATTCTTACCATTACTTTATCACGCTATTTATGGTATTTTTGTTGCATTACAAGCAGATTATAGTAACATTGCAAATTATGGTTATTTCCGTAACTTTATGTTTATATTACAACGGATAACAGGGGTTATCACTCTAGTATTCATAGCATGGCATGTATGGGAAACTCGTTTACAAATGGCGTTAGGAACAAAGGAATTAAACTTTAAGATGATGACTGACATTTTAACGAGTCCTTTAGCGATGACCTTATATATAATAGGTGTTATATCTGCAATTTTCCATTTCAGCAATGGTATGTGGTCATTCTTAGTTAGCTGGGGTATTACTGTTGGCCCTCGTGCTCAAAGAATTTCTACATATGTATGGATGACACTTTTTGTATTATTGTCCATCGTTGCTGTGTCAGCACTATTAGCATTTGTAAATCCTGAGTTCGTTAATCAAGTTACTATAGGATAAAGGGGGAGCGATACATTGAGTAATAACAGATTAATAGTTGTTGGTGGTGGCTTAGCAGGTTTAATGTCTGCTGTAAAGGCTGCTGAAGCTGGAGTTCATGTAGATTTATTCTCATTAGTACCTGTTAAACGCTCTCATTCAGTTTGTGCACAGGGTGGTATTAATGGAGCAGTAAATACAAAAGGTGAAGGGGATTCTCCTTGGATTCATTTTGACGATACGGTTTATGGTGGAGATTTTTTAGCAAATCAACCTCCTGTAAAGGCAATGACTGATGCAGCTCCTGGAATTATTCACCTTTTTGACCGTATGGGTGTTATGTTTAACAGAACACCAGAGGGTCTTCTTGATTTTAGACGTTTTGGTGGTACAGAGCATCATCGTACCGCTTTTGCTGGTGCTACAACTGGTCAACAATTGCTTTATGCACTTGATGAACAGGTTCGCCGTTTTGAAGTTGCTGGTTTAGTAACAAAATATGAACATTATGAGTTTCTATCTATTGTACTTGATGATGAAGGCGTTGCCAGAGGTATCACAGTACAGGATTTAAGAAGTATGGAAATTCATTCCTTTGTAGCGGATGCTGTCATTTTAGCAACTGGTGGCCCTGGAATGATATTTGGTAAATCCACTAACTCTGTTATTAACACTGGTTATGCAGCAAGTGCTATATATAGACAAGGTGGTTATTATGCGAATGGTGAATTTATTCAAATTCATCCAACTGCCATACCTGGTGATGATAAAGTGCGTTTAATGTCTGAATCTGCTCGTGGTGAAGGTGGACGAGTATGGACATATAAGGATGGGAAGCCTTGGTATTTCTTAGAGGAGAGATATCCTGCATATGGTAACTTAGTTCCACGTGATATTGCAACTCGTGAGATTTTCAATGTTTGTGTTGATTTGGGTTTAGGTATTGATGGAGAAAACAAGGTTTTCTTAGATCTTTCTCATAAAGATCCAAAAGAGTTAGATATTAAGCTTGGCGGTATTATGGAAATTTATGAAAAGTTCGTTGGTGACGATCCAAGAAAAGTACCTATGAAAATTTTCCCTGGCGTTCACTATTCAATGGGTGGCGTATGGGTAGATTTTAATCATATGACAAATATTCCTGGATTATTTGCAGCAGGCGAGGTAGATTATCAATACCATGGCGCGAATCGTTTAGGGGCTAACTCATTATTATCCGCTATTTATAGTGGAACAGTAGCAGGTCCTAAGGCTATCGAATATATAAATGGTTTGAAAAAGGCTTCTGCTGATGTGGATAAGAAATATTTTGAAGCACAAAGAAAAGAAGATGAAGATAAGTATAATGACATACTTAAAATGGATGGAAATGAAAATCCATATAAATTACATGAAGAATTAGGTAAATGGATGACTGATAACGTAACAGTTGTTCGTTATAATGATAGACTCCTTAAAACAGATGAAAAAATCCAAGAATTAATGGAGCGTTACAAAAACATTAATATTAGTGATGCAGCGAAATGGAGTAATCAGTTTGTCACATTTACTCGTCAACTAGAGGGTATGCTTTCATTAGCTCGAGTTGTTACTCTTGGAGCATATAATCGTAACGAAAGTCGTGGCGCACACTATAAACCTGATTTTCCAACTCGTAATGATGATGAATGGTTAAAAACAACTAAAGCAAAATATACACCAGAAGGGCCAAAGTTTGAGTATGAAGAAGTAGACATTTCGTTAATTAAACCTAGACCTCGAAATTACGCTGTGTCGAAGGAGGAAACAATGAAATGAGTGAAAAAGTAATTCATTTAATAATAAGTCGTCAAGATGGCCCAGAAGGTAAGCCTTATAAAGAAGAATTCAAAATCCCATATCGCTCTAATATGAATGTTATTAGTGCATTAATGGAGGTTCAAAAGAACCCAGTGAATACAGAAGGTAAAAAAACTGCTCCTGTAGTGTGGGAAATGAACTGCTTAGAGGAAGTTTGTGGCGCTTGTTCTATGGTGATTAACGGTAAAGCCAGACAGGCATGTAGCTCATTAATAGATAACTTAGAACAGCCTGTTCGTATAGAAGCTATGACCACTTTCCCTGTCATTCGCGATTTAATGGTTGATAGAAGTAGAATGTTTGATGCATTAAAGCGTGTAAAAGCCTGGATACCAATAGACGGAACCTATGACCTAGGTCCTGGTCCAAGAATACCTGAGAAAATAAGACAGACCGCATATGAGTTATCAAAATGTATGACATGTGGTGTTTGTTTAGAAGTATGTCCAAACGTTAATAGTAAATCACCATTTATTGGTGCAGCACCTATTAGCCAAGCAAGACTTTTTAATACACATCCAACTGGAGAAATGAATGCAGATGAACGTTTAGAAGCACTAACTGGAGAAGGTGGCGCAACAGATTGTGGTAATTCACAAAACTGCGTACAAGCTTGTCCAAAAGGAATTCCATTAACCACTTCAATTGCTGATATTAATCGTCAATTGACCGTATATTCATTTAAAAAATTCTTTACAAATTAGGATAATAATAAAGGAACCTTACCAGTTTTCATTACAGGTAAGGTTCTTTTTTGTTATTTAATAATCAGTCAATGCTTTAACAACGATTATTTTAACTTTCATTAGATACCCTTACTTTTACTCCATTCTATTTTACTCTGATATATGAATACCTATGAACACCCTCTATTTTATAATAAACGTTGACTTTTATTCTCTTCATTTAGTGACTAGTTTTACGGAAATAGATAATCATTACAGCTAAAAATGAAGTATATTTTTAAAAAAAAATATATAAATGAAGGAAATGAAAGATAAAAAAAGAAATATTAATAAAAGAAAGTAATTCTTAGGGAAAAATTAAACAACAGTATGAAAAGGTGGCAAAGTTCATGGGGAAAATGAGATTTTCAATTCGAAAAAAATTTTTTTTAAGCTTTCTATCCATTGTGATTGTTTTAATCTCTGTTAGTGGTTTTTCTTATTATGAAATAAATTTGATGAAGGACAATTATAAAAATATTACTCAAAATGAATTCTCATATTTATTAAAATTTCAAGATCTTCAAAAAAATATATTAACTGAAGTGGACATGATAAAAAACTATGCCCTCAATAAAGACGATACTTTATTGAATAAAATAGACACGGTAAGAAATCAGAATATAAAAGATTTAACAGGGCTCTTAGCTAATAATCTTACGATAAAAAATGGATACGATGTAAGTACACTAAAACTGATGTATTCGAGTTATATTAGTGATGAAGGAAAAATGATTGATGCAATAAAACGTGGGGAATTGCATGTATTTCTCATTTATGCTGACAAAAAATTTGCTGAGTCTTTGAATCTTAAGGTGAATACGATTGTGAAGAACATCAAAGACGATATTAATAATCAAGAGATAATGATGAACGATAAAATTACGAATATTATAAGGTTAATTATTTTTGCGAATTTGTTTACACTAATTTTTACGATTGCGATTGCTTTTTATATTTCAAAAAAAATATCTATACCTGTAAAAATGATTTCAAAGCAAGCAAACAGACTAGCTGATGGAGATTTAACAAAAGTTATCCCTATGGTGAAAAACAAAGATGAAATTGGCGATTTAGTTCAATCATTCCAGCATTTACAAATAAAATTGAGGGATATCGTAGCGAAAATTCAAATTGATTCAGAACGGGTTGCCTCCACATCTGTGCAGTTATCTGCAAGTGTTGATCAAACGACAACATCAATAGAACAGATTACTGCCTCGATTCAAGAAATGGCAGTAAGCTCTGATAGTCAAGTTGTTAAGGTTAATGAATCATCAAAAAATATAGATCAATTTAAAAGTCGAATGAAACATATTACTGATAATGCTTATGAAGCATCCAAAGCAGCAACAAATACATCAGCAGCTGTTCAAAAAGGAACTGAGGTCATTACAAAGGCGATAAAACAGATGGAAGACATTGGTGATAGTGTAGAAAACTCTGTGCAGGTGGTGAACAAGCTAAATAATCAATCTCATAAAATTGGTGAAATAGTTCAATTGATTACCTATATTGCTGAACAGACGAACTTGTTATCTCTAAACGCAGCCATTGAAGCTGCTCGGGCAGGTGAACAAGGCAAAGGATTTGCTGTTGTGGCAGATGAAGTAAGAAAATTATCTGAACAAACCACAGAAGCTGCTAATAACATTTCAAATATGATAGAAGAAATAAAAGTCGATACTGAAAATGTTGTAAGATCAATGAATGATGGAAGTAAAGAAGTAAAGGAAGGAATCGATATTATTAATAAAGTAAGTGATTCCTTTACAGAAATGCTAGATGCCATTAAATTGGTGAACATTAGTAGTGATAATACGTTAGATTCTCTTCAGGCCATGGAGGAATATGTCGATCATTTTATTCAGGTTTTTGATGAGATGAAAGAGCTAATTGAAGCTAACGCAGGACATACTCAAAACGTTGCTACTGCATCCGAGGAGCAAAATGCTTCTATTGAAGAAATAAGCTCTTCGATAGAGGAATTAGCTAACATGGCAGAAGCGTTAAAGGATATCATCAATCATTTCAAAATGAAATAAATCACCATATAAAAAAGATAAAAAGAAAAGAAATGACTTAAAAGCGGTAGTTTAGTTATAGCTTTAAGTCATCCTTTTTTCTCTATTTAAAATGAAAAAGTTCCACCGAAGGCTTGATATAGTAGTAGAGCATTTAACAATATAATGACAACAGTAATCGTAATAATTGTTACGTTTAGGATTCTAGAATTGACAAAATGCTTGCCCATAATATTTCGATTTTTTGTAAAAATGACTAATGGTATGATTGTAAAGGGTAGCTGTAGACTTAGAATAACCTGACTTGTAATCAAAGCATGAAAGGTATTGATACCACTACCTATGATAATAAATGCAGGAATCATTGTAATTAATCGTTGAAACCAAATAGGAATCTTACGTTTGATAAAACCCTGTAAAATATATTGTCCTGCCATTGTTCCAGTAACAGAAGATGATAAGCCTGACGATAATAATGCAATAGCAAATGCAATGCTTGCCATTGCGCCCAATAATGGTGTCAAGGTTTGATATGCACCCTCTATCGATACCACTAGCTTCCCTTGATAGAAAAAGACAGCTGCAGACATAATAATCATTGCTGAATTAATAAACCATGCCGTATTTAGGGCAATGGCTGAATCAAGGATAGCGTATTTATAGAGTTTCTTCTTATGTTCTATATCTGGTTTAATTCGAGTCTTAATTGCTCCAGAATGGAGAAATAAGTTGTGTGGCATGACCGTAGCCCCAAGCATACCAATTGCAACAAATATACTTTTAGAATCAATGTTTGGAATAAAGGTATGATACACGATTTGATGTAGGTCTGGTTTTGCCAAAAATATTTCAAATATATAAACGAACGCGACAACACTTACCAAGATAAAAATAATCATTTCAACCCAACGATAGCCAAATCGGTGAAACATTAATATAATAAATACCAATATTCCAGCAATAATAGCTGATTGAAATAGTGGGATATCGAACAAAATATATATTCCTAGAGCTGCACCTAAAAATTCTGCTAGGTCTGTAGCCATTGCCGCAATTTCAGCTGTGATAAAAAGCAAAATAGATGTTGGTTTGGAAAAATGATCATTCATATTTTCCGATAATGATTTTCCTGTGGCAATACCAAGCTTTGCTGATGTAATTTGTAATATGATAGCCATTATATTACTTAGAAGAATAACCCATAATAATTGATAACCAAACCTTGCGCCACCTTCGATATTAGTTGCCCAATTCCCTGGGTCAATATAGCCTACACTAACTAAGTAAGCGGGCCCCATAAAAGGGAGAGCTTTTTTTAAAGAAAATTTATGAAAAAAAATCTTTATTTTTTTTATGCCTAAATGAAATATATTATAATTTGCTTGTTTTGTATTCATAATTAACACCTCTACTTTCAAAAGAAAAAAGTTTCCTAAGGGAAACTTTTTTTCCCATATACAATATATCTATAAATATTATACAAGAAAGTATATAAAATGTTAATGATTAAAATAAAGAAGAGTGTATTTTTTACACTCTTCTTTATATTCTTTATAAAATTGTAAACTTTGATGTTGAAATTTTACTGAGTAGCCTTAACTGCCTCAATGGCTTTATCATAATCAGGATGAGCAGTAACTTCACCCACATATTCTACATAAGTTACTTCGTTTTTTGAATTTAAAACAAAAATTGATCTTGCTTCTAAACGTAAATCTTTAATATAAGTACCATATGCTTCACCAAATGACATTTTTTGATAATCTGATAATGTAACTACTTTATCAATACCTGCTGCTCCACACCAGCGTTTTTGTGCGAATGGTAGATCAACACTTATTGTTAATATAGTAGCGTTTAATTTAGCAGCTTCTTCATTAAATCTTCTTGTTTGAGCATCACATACAGGTGTATCCAATGAAGGAACTACACTAATCAATTTTACACCTTCATAATCTGATAATGTAACAGGCTTTAAGCCATTATCTACAACAGTAAAATCTGGAGCCTTATCACCAACTTTAATTTCTGGTCCACATAAACTCACAGGATTTCCTGCAAAAGTCACAGCACCTTTTCTTTCTTCCATTCCTATCTCCTCCTTTAACAACATAAACATAGTTAAAATATAAATTATGCTAAAATAATACCAATAATAGAATGGAAAGTAAAGAAAGTATTTACTTTATAGTTTTTCAAGAAATGGTTTAACAATTAAAGAATGTAGTGTTGCTTCAATGACACCTAAAAATATAGCTAATAAAAAAGCTGATATTAGGGGAACGGAACCAACATGATAAATAACTGGAATCATATAGGTAACGCCTCCCATAAACAAGGCACCCATTATGGAAGAAACCAGATTATGGTATCTAGGAACGATTACCCAATCGGCGACTATTCCAATGAGGGTATAGGATAAGACTAATGTTGCTATATAACTATATGGAAGAAGGATAAGCCAATAGTATTGAAAAAATAAAAAGGACATGAGAAATAAAATATATTTAATTAAAAAATTTAAGACATGGACTGGAAATGGGACACTTTTCATTTTATTCACCCTAGCTTTAATCAAGCCTAAGGTATGATGCTTCCTTAGGCTTTATTAATCATAAGAAATGCTTAAGTATCGGCGCGTTCCCTGAATAGTAGTGATATAGTAAATATACCAGCCAAACCAACGAGTGAATAGATAACCCTACTAAACCATGCTTCTTGACCTCCGAAAAAGTAAGCAACTAAGTCAAATTGAAATAGCCCAACCAATAACCAATTTAATGCACCTATTATTACAAGAACTAATGATAATCTGGTCACTCTAAGCCCTCCTTTCTCTTGTTTAAAGTATTACCAAGAGTAAAGGAAGTTATTACATTTTAGAGACTATTTTTTGGCAAAATTAATAGCAATTTATGGTAATAGGTTTATAAAGTAGAGATGAATTCATTCATATCTTTAGGGTATAGGGCTTTAAACTTTAACATTTTACCAGTAACAGGATGATAGAAGTTTAATTCAAATGCATGCAATGCCTGTCGCTTCATAACATAAGTAGCCTTTCCACCATATAATTCATCACCGACAAGTGGATGGTTTATATAACTCATATGGACTCTGATTTGATGTGTTCTACCTGTTCCTAATTGGAGTTGTACTAAGCTAAATTGTTTACTTCTTTTCAAAACATGATAAAAAGTAGTTGCAGTTTTAGCATCGACGTCATTCACAACTATTCTTTTTGTTGCATGATGGGGATCTTTCAAAATGGGTGCTTCTATCGCTCCGTTATCCTTTATGATGATCCCGTGTACAATAGCATGATAGGTTCGTGTTAATTGATTTTCTCTGATTTGTAGTGCTAATTTGTGGTGAGCATATTGGTTTTTTGCTACAATAAATAATCCAGAGGTGTCTTTGTCTAAACGATTTACTGGTCGAAAGCGATATTTCTCACCTCTAGATTGCCAATAATATATTAAACCATTTGCAATTGTGCCAAGGTAATGGCTTCTTGTTGGGTGAACAACGATATGAGCTTGCTTATCAATAACTACGATATCTTCATCTTCATAAACTATGTGTATAGGAATGGGTTGGGGAAGGATTTCCTCTGATGACTCCTCAGGTATAAAAAGTTGTAATACATCTCCAGTTTTCACTTTCACGGTTACATAAACGTCTTGTCCATTTAAAAAGATTCCATGATTGTTTTTTATTTTACTAAGGGATTTTCGAGAAAAGTCTAGATGATCGTATAGTATTTCTTTAATCATAAGATTATCATAAGCTTCTGGTATGGATATTTTAATTAATTCTTTCATCACTTTCTCCTTTATGTGAAACTTTTGACTTATTTATATAATATTTTGTTTTCATTTTGTCTAATAATAAACATAGCGATATTTAACTAAAAAGTAAATGGGGATGTAAGTATGTTTTTTCATGGTATCACATATGAGCATTTATTGTATCAATATCCAATTTTATCACCAAGATTGACAATTTTACGGCAAAATAACAAACAAAAAATGGATAGAATGCATCTAATAGAAAAATTTGGTTTTGAACCAGTTCATTTTTTAGAATCAAGCAGATATTATTCCAAAGCGAAATGCATAGAGTCATGCTTTTTATTCGGAAATGTAATTTTTGTATACCAAACCTTACCTCTACCGATGCTACAATTATCTTTTCATGAAATAGGAGTTCCAGTCATCGATGTAAGGAAAGCAGATTATGTCATTACAAATAATAAAAAACTAATTCATCATTTAATGAATTTATTAGAAAACAAACCAATTATATTTACTAATAAGTTTCCACAAAGCCAATGAATTAAGTTTTCCTTATCATCCTTTTTCATGTACAATAAAAGAAACTTCGTATAGATTGATAGGTATAAATGATGGGAAGCAGTTGAATAGAATTATTTAAAAATTATGAATAAAATGAATAGAAAGGGTGTCTTTATGTCTTATTTACTTACGCCAAAGGATGAAGTGCTGCAAAGAGTAAGTCATTTACAAAAAGAATTATCTTTTAAAAAAATGGATGGAGCATTAATAACGCATAATGTAGATATCTATTATTATTCTGGTAGTATGCAAAACTCTATGGTATTTATTCCGATTGAAGGAGAGCCAATATTATTTGTAAAGAAAAGCCTAGAAAGGGCGAAAAAAGAATCTCCATTTAAGGTTGAAAGTATGACAAGTTTGAAATTACTTCCGGAACAAATAAGGGGTTTTGGTTACAAATTAGAAATGATTGGAACAGAATTAGATGTGCTCCCAGTTAATCAATATAAAAGGATTCAAAAAGTCTTTGAAGGATCTTCTATCCTTGATATATCAAACATCATTAGACAACAACGTAGTATTAAATCTTCATATGAAATTGAATTAATTCGTGAATCTGCTGTCGTTGTAAATGATGCGATTAATGAGATACCCAATATGATTAAATTAGGGATGACAGAGCTTCAGTTAACATCAGAGCTTGAGAAGTTTGTGAGGGACAGAGGGCATTTAGGTTATGTGAGGACACGCTCCTATAATATGGAATTAGTATTAGGAATGGTTGCTTCAGGAAAATCTGCTGCATTGCCTACTTCTTTTGATGGACCTGCTGGTGGAGAAGGAATAACGCCAGCTATGCCTCAAGGCTCTGGTTGGAAAAAAATTAATAAGAATGAACCAATTTTAATCGATATCGCTGCAGCATTAAATGGCTATATTATTGATCAAACTAGAATGGCTGTTATCGGGGAATTGGATGAAGAATTGGAAAGAGCATATGAGCTATCCTTACATATTATAAAGGAGACTGAGAAGAACGCAAAACCAGGAACTTTATGGTCAGAACACTATAATAGAGCAATAGAAATGGTGAAGGATGCTGGGTTAAGCGACCATTTTATGGGATTCAAAAAAGATCAAGCAAAATTCTTAGGTCACGGAGTAGGTTTAGAATTAGATGAATTACCTGTATTAGCAAAAGGACTAGACCAACCATTAGAAGTAGGAATGGTTATCGCAATTGAACCTAAATTTACATTCCCTGATAAGGGTGTAATCGGTATAGAAAATACTTATGTTGTTACCGAAAAAGGACTAGATCATTTATCCTTTGCGAATGAAGAAATTATTCGTTTGCCCAATTCTTAATAAAAAGCTTTAATTTTAAACGAAACACATGCACTTAATTAGCACTTCGCACATAAAATAATCTGAAATCTCCCTTGTGAGTTGATGAGCCCGAGCAAGGAGGGGTGGAACTTTTGAAGGGTAATGACCAGCATGTAAAGCCGTTATTAACAAATCGTGAAAGAGAAGTATTCGAATTACTGGTTCAGGATAAGACGACCAAGGAAATTGCAAAACAGCTGTTTATTAGTGAGAAGACGGTTCGCAATCACATTAGTAATGTCATGCAGAAATTAGGAGTTAAGGGAAGGTCACAAGCAGTTGTGGAATTGGTTCGGCTCGGGGAACTTAAAATATGAACCCTCGTGGACCCCTAAAAACTCTACTATATTTATATAGTAGAGTTTTTATTATTTTCTTAACTAATTATATAAAAAACTTTGTATTATTAGCTGTAAATACATTATTATATATATATATAATTTTCTTTTCAATACCATGAACAATGGAGGTTAATAATGGTGGAAAAAAAGTACCCCCATGAAAATATTGAAGAAATAGAATATATACTTAGGAAAATGAGCGGTATTATAAAGGAAAAAGGCAGGGAAATTCTAAATAACTTTCCTATTACACCGCCACAATTTGTAGCATTACAGTGGTTAAAAGAAGAGGGCAACATGACAATAGGGGAATTAAGCAATAAAATATTTCTTGCCTTTAGTACCACAACTGATTTAATCGACCGGATGGAAAAAAATTTATTAGTTGAGAGAATCAAGGATAATAGAGATAAAAGGGTTGTTATGATTCATTTATTAGATAAGGGTAGTAATATTATTCAAGATGTGATTGAGCGGAGAAGAGATTATTTAGCAAGTATCTTATCAGATATGAATAAGGAACAAATGACACAAATAGAAGATTCCTTACGTATACTCTTTAATTCAATGGACAAAGATATTTGACTAGAGCAGATACAATTCTCTATGCATATGATAAGTTGTCATTACATCGTGGGAGGCACATAAACAGATGGAGGATAGAGCAATAGGAGTTTTAGATTCAGGGGTCGGGGGATTAACAGTTGTAAAAGAGATATTTAGACAATTACCAAATGAAAAAATAATTTATTTTGGTGATACAGCTCGTTGTCCTTATGGAAATCGTCCCGTAGAAGAAGTAAAGCAATTTACAAAAGAAATTGTTGACTTTCTTTTAGAATATGAAGTAAAGATGATTGTTATCGCTTGTAATACGGCAACTGCTGCAGCATTAGAGGATATAAAGAAAAGCGTAGCTCTGCCTGTAATTGGTGTAATTCAACCTGGAAGCTTAGCAGCTATAAAGAAAACAAAAACAGGGAAAATTGGTGTTATAGGTACGGTAGGAACAATAGCTAGTGGCTCATATGAAAAAACATTAAAAAATATTAATCCGAATTTAACAGTTACTAGTAAAGCGTGTCCTAGCCTTGTACCTTTAGTTGAAGATGGTCTACAATCGGAAGAAGTGATTAGAAAGACTGTGAAAGAGGAGATAAAACCGTTACTAAACATAGAAATGGACTCGTTAATATTAGGATGTACTCATTATCCAATTATTAGTGATTTTATCCAAGAAGAAGTCGGAAAAGGTATTAATATTTTAAGTTCTGCTGAAGAAACTGCCTTTGAAATAAGCGCATTGCTACATTACCATAATATTAGGGCTGTTTCACCCAATGAGCCATTACACCAATTTTTCACCACAAGTGATGTAGAGCATTTTAAAAAAATAGGTGAAAATTGGTTAAAAAAAGAAATTACCGTTGAACATATTGATTTAAAAAAGCTGTAAATTATATTTTTATACACTTTTTACTTTTACATATTTGAAGTAAGGGGGCTTTAGTAGAGCATGAACATCTGCTTTCTCATTAAGTTAAAGTCTTCTGGTACTAAAAGGATCAAAAGTAGATCCTTTTTTTTTTGGACAAAAGAGTTATATTTCTCTCTACAGCTAGTATACATATTATAGATAAGCTTTTAGGAGGGGGAAATATGTTTAAGAATAATAATTATATTAAAGTATTGATTGTTTTAAGCTTTATTATTATATTTTCCGGATGTAGTTTATATGGACCAGATACAGAAACAATGCAAATAGACCCACCACCAGCAACGCTGGAAATGGATAATGGTAATACCTCTACTACCATTGATAATACAACGCTAAGCAATAATGACAACACAGAACAATCGACTGTACAGGAGGAAAAAGTAAATCTAACCATCTACTTTTTTGATAGTAAAGGTGATGTAGTTCCCCTATCTATGGATTTGCCAAAGGTAGTAGGAATTGGGCAAGAAGTATTAGATTATATGACTATTGGTGGTCCAGCAGAAAACCTTCTTCCAGATGGGTTTCGACCAGTATTGCCAGAAGGTACTAAATTTTCAATAAACGTAAAAAAGGATGAAAAATTAGCAATTATTGATTTTTCAAAGGAATTTTTAAATTATGATGCAAAGTCCCCAGCAGATGAGAAAAAAATATTAGATGCAATTACATGGAGTATTACAGAATTTCCAACAGTGGATAGAGTTGAAATAAGAGTAAATGGTTACCCTTTAGAAGCGATGCCTACATGGAATACACCAATCATTGAGCCGCTAAGTAGAACAAACGGAATTAATCTAGAGCTAGCAAATAATATTAATATTGGGCAAACTACACCAGTAACATTATATTTTGATAGAATGAGTGGGAGTAACTTTAATTATCTCGTACCAGTTACCCGTTTAATCCCTAAAACTGATAATATCGCAAAAGCTACATTAGAACAATTAATATCAGGGCCCAAGCCTGGAACTAATCTAACCTCATCTTTATTACCATCGACCAAGGTTCTTGACGTTAAAGTCAGCGACAATTTAGTAGTTGCTGACTTTGATGATTCTCTTTTAGGCTTCGATAACCAAATTTCTGATAAATTAATTAATATGATTGTGTGGTCTTTAACAGAAAATACTCATATTGATTCTATTCAAATAAAAGTGATGGGTAATGATGAATTACTCCCAAAAAAACTATCAAAACCTATTATGAAACCCAATACGATTAATTTAACAATATTTTAATCAGAATGGAAGTTACTACTATTTTAATGTATGATTAATAAGGAGGTATTATTTAATACTCCTTTTTTCTTTTTGAAACAAAGCGAATGCTATGGATTATTTTCTTAGTAAAAATAAAGATTAAGGTCATAATAGTATTATTAATGATTGAGATGGAGGGATGTTAGTGAGAATCGGGAACAGAAACAATGATGAATTAAGGAAGGTTTCCTTATCAAGGAATTTTAATAAACATGCCGAGGGATCTGTATTAATCGAGGTCGGTGATACAAAGGTTATTTGTACAGCAACGATCGAAGAAAAAGTTCCCCCCTTCATGCGTGGTGAAGGTAGAGGATGGGTTACTGCTGAGTATGCTATGCTGCCAAGAGCAACACAATCTAGAAATCCTAGGGAGTCTACGCGTGGTAAAGTGAGTGGACGGACAATGGAAATTTCTCGACTAATCGGAAGAGCTTTGCGCTCTGTAGTTAATCTTGAGAAATTAGGAGAAAGGACTATTTGGATTGATTGTGACGTTATTCAAGCGGATGGAGGTACTAGGACGGCATCAATTACAGGAGCTTTTGTTGCAATGGTCGATGCGTGTCATAAGTTAATACTTGAAGAAAAACTACAGGAAATGCCTATTACATCGTTTGTGGGCGCCACTAGTGTCGGCATCATTGAGGATGAAGTAAAATTGGATTTAAATTATGAAGAAGATTCGAAGGCAAAGGTAGATATGAATGTAGTCATGACAGACAAAGGAAAGTATATTGAAATTCAAGGTACAGGGGAAGAATCTCCTTTTTCAGAATCAGAGTTAATGAATTTATTACAGATAGCAAATAAAGGTATTCAAGAGTTAGTGGGCTTTCAGAAGGATGCTCTTGGAGAAGCAGCAAAACTAATAAAAGTGGAGGAAAAATAAGAGAAAAATGATACATGAGGTAGTAATTGCTACAAGAAATAACGGGAAACTAAAAGAATTTTCTGCAATGTTAAAACCATTGAACATAAAGGTATATACATTGGATGAATATGGCAATATACCAGAAATAGAGGAAGATGGTTCAACATTTGCTGAGAATGCCAAAAAAAAAGCTGAATTTATCCGTGACTACCTTCAATTACCTGCTATAGCTGATGATTCTGGACTAGTGGTAGATGTTCTTCAAGGAAAACCAGGAATTTATTCTGCTCGCTTTGCAGGAGAAGATAAGGATGATCATAAAAACAATAAGAAATTATTAGATTCACTCAGTAATATTTCTAAAAAAGATAGAACAGCTCAATTTGTAAGTGCCATTGCGTTAGCGATTCCTAATGAAGAGACGATTATTGTTCATGGCTATGTAAAAGGTATAATTGCCTTTAAACCGAAGGGCGCGAATGGATTTGGATATGATCCTCTATTTTATTTACCTGAATATGACAAAACGATGGCAGAAATCCCAACAGAGTTTAAAAATAAAATTAGCCATAGGGCGAATGCTTTGAAAAATTTAACAGAAGTGTTAGAGAAACATAGATTAATTAATCAAGAAAACATTTGACGAGGGTTATTAAACCTGTTATAATAGCTTTTGTCTTATTAAATCTATTTAGTGTTTTCTTTTAAGTCTCAGTAGCTCAGCAGGATAGAGCAACGGCCTTCTAAGCCGTGTGTCGGGGGTTCGAATCCCTCCTGGGACGCCATATACTGCATTTTAAACTATTTAAATAAATTTTATAATGCTTATAGATGTTGTAATATCAACGTTTATAAGCATTTTTGATTTTCAGAGAAAACGATAGAAAACGATACGTTTTGAAATTTTTTTACACAAATTTTACACAAATTACATGGCCTCGAAAACTTGAATTGTTTTTTCTTCGTCTTAGACAACGTTTAGGCTGTTCCTTTCCAATCATGTCAAGATCAAAACCTTGCTCAATAAAGATTTGAGAAGGGATTTTGCCACTCTTATATTCCTTAATTGCTTTTATCTTAAATTCCGGACTATAGGTAATCGACCGGTCGGAACAATTTAAAACATTTGGATTCTTCTCTAGTTTTTTGATTTGAAATTCATTATAAATTTTATTGCTCATGATAATCCTCCACCCATATTCATTAAATCTATTTAACCATAAAACCCCCGGATAGGGGCACTTTTTTTCAGTGTCCGCTATCCGGGGTACAGTTCAACCAAGGACCAGAGTCGCTAACTACAACAAGTAGTTTTGTGAAGCCTACATTTTTTTGACTTTATTATTTCTTAAGATTATTTAATAAAACATCAAATGGAACTCTTCCATTTTTTAACTTTGTTAAATTATTATTTAATGTTGGATCTATTCGTACAGCGTTATTTTCCACATTCATTATCCCTTGGTATCCACCAGCTATATAATAACCATTAATTGCTTTATAATCCTTTAAAAAGAAAACATATCTTTGACCTACTGAAGCTACATGTTGGTCATTAGCTTGTAGAATCTTAATAGTATCTGCTTTGTTTCCTTTTATAACGTTTTGTACCTCTACCGTTAAATAATAACTAACACCAGAAGGAACTAATGTCATATTGATTACTTACCTTTCCTACTACCACATAATCACTATATTTTTTTAGCTCCCCAATTGTATTTACATAACATCTGCTATTTTACCTTCGATTTTTAAATTAACATTATCAACATATACTGTTGTTTGTTGGGCATTTTTTACAGTATCTTTATTACTTGTTGCATGAGTATTATCTAATGCATTAACATTAGTGATGAATATTGAGATTATTCCAATAACTGTCGCCATAATCAAAATAAGAAAAGCATAGAAACATTTGCAACAAGTTCAAGTTACAATTATTTGTTTTTTGGGATAACAAGAGCAGAAACTAATCAGCAATATTTTGTTCCAGATGTAATTGGAGTAACAACATATACTGATACATTAGTTGGTCAAGGAACTTACCAAGGGAATATAAAAAATGTGCATAGTATTTCATCTGCAACAACATATATAATTTGGGATACTACTGCAAATACACCAACCAAAGAGTAATAACCCACGAATCAGGGCACGCTCTAGGATATTTTGGTCATAACACTGATTCATCTACACCTGTAATTATGTATCCGGATCTTAATAAATTGAATGAATGGAATCTTAATGATCCTACCACAAATGATATGTGTCATCTAGATAATATGTATAATGTAACATATCCTTAATAAATAGAGTCTAATATTAAAAGGAGGAGTTAAAGTCTGAAATAGTTAACTAGAATTACTTGAAAGCTAAAAAGGC
>CAZEQK010000006.1:12861-114097 GCA_964514395.1 uncultured Bacillaceae bacterium | reverse complement strand
CCATACGGTAAACAAGGGTAGGACTACCCATAGAAGAACGATATTTTTCTACATGTTTCATTGGTTTAAAATCCAAAGTATTTAATTTTTACCGCTATGCTTTTGCTTTTCATTAATTACATCATCAAGTAGCTCGAGGTGAATGGATGTCCATGCTTTTTCTCGATAGTGTAAGATTAAGCCAATCGATAAAATAAGAGAGTATCCAATAAGAAACCATGCCCATAAGTATGCTCCATCTATGAAGAGAAGGGTTTGTAATTGCTTTGAAAAGATAAAACCTAACCATGGGAGAGAACCAAAAATTAAAGGTATGATACCTGAGCCGTTATGTTCTTTTATCATTCTATAGCGGATATTTGTTAGGTCTGTAACGGATAGTTCTTGGTAAAAGCTTTTAATCTCCTTGATTTCTGCTATTTCCTTTAGGCTACTAACTGATTGTTTTTTATTGACGCTATTTTTTATTCGTAAATAAAATTTATGTGCATCTCCTCGAAAAGAAAACATGATGTTGCTCCTCCCTTTGAAAATCTTATAAATAAAGTTCGGCTTTATTTAATATGTGTTAATTGTATAAAATAAAAACAAGCGTAAAGGAAATACAATATATTGCCAATGAGGAGGATGGATGATGGATATAAACATACCAGGAAGAAACACACTGGTTGTTAAGCATTTAGTGTTGGATTTCAATGGAACCATTGCCCAAGATGGGGTGATCATTGATGGTGTGAGAGAACGAATAGTAGAGATAGCGAATTGGTTGAACGTATATGTGGTGACTGCTGATACGAACGGTAGTGTAAATCAGGAATCTGAGGGATTACCCCTTAAGGTATCTATCATAGGTAAAGAGAATCAATTAAATGAGAAAAAGAGATTTATACAAGGATTAGGTTCAGAAGGTGTCATTGCAATAGGAAATGGTGTGAATGACGAATGGATGTTTGAAGAAGCTAATCTTGCTATCGCTGTGGTTGGTCATGAAGGGTGTGCTTTTTCTTCTATGATGAAAAGTGATATTGTTGTCAATCATATCAATGATGGTTTAGATTTGATTTTGAAGCAAAATAGATTAATTGCAACATTAAGAATGTAAAAAAAACGAGGGGTTATCATGACTGAATTGATAGCAATAGAAAACGTGAAAAGAAATGATGAGAAGGGTGCGCAGATATTAAAGGGTATATCTGCCAAAGTATTGGACGGAGAATTTATTACAATGATAGGACCATCAGGTTCTGGTAAAAGTACTTTGTTATCCTTACTTAATCGAATGATTGATCCTGATGAGGGGATGATTCTTTATAAAGAAACTCCATTTTTTGAAATAGATGTATTACAGCTAAGAAGGAAAATTGGGATGGTGTTTCAGCTACCAACCATGATAAAAGGGAGTGTAAGGGATAATATTGTGCTTGGGCCAAGTCTGTACCATGAAACAATGAGTGAGAAAGAGGTAGAAAATTTATTAACAAGAGTGGGACTACCAAGGACATATATGGACAAGGAAGCACTAACATTGTCAGGTGGAGAAAAGCAGAAGGTTTCTTTGGCTAGGACATTAGCCAATCATCCAGAGGTACTACTATTGGATGAAGTGACAGCATCTTTAGATCCAGAAAGTACAGCGGAAATAGAGAAGCTGATCAAAAATCTTCATGATGAATCCAAAAAAACAATATTATGGGTTACCCATAATATTGCACAGGCAAGAAAAATGGGACAATATACTTGGGTGCTAAAAGCTGGTGCATTAATTGAACAAGGGGTGACGGAGGAATTATTTAATCATCCAAAGCATGACTTCACAAAAAAGTTTATCCAAATTAAATTAGATTCCCATTTGTAGAGTGGGAGAGCTTCATCAATATGATCTGAGGAAGGGTAAAAGGTGACAAATTTAGCATTGTTTTTCACATTAGCGTTTGTTTCATTAGCCATTCTCTTTTCTCTTTGGCAAAAGATTGGCTTAGAAAAGGATATTATCATAGGAACCATTCGTGCCGCCATTCAACTAATCGGTGTAGGCTATGTTTTACATATTATCTTTGCTTCAGATTCTATTTTATTTATTCTGATGATGCTGTCCGTCATGGTTATTGTTGCAACACTAAATGCAGCAAGTAAATGGAAGGATTTAAAGGGAATAAAATGGCGAATTGCCATAGCAATTACTACAACCGAGGTCATAACAATGGGCTTGATGCTAGGCTTACAAATTATCAAGCCAATACCGCAGTATATTATTCCGATAAGCGGTATGATTATAGGTAATGCAATGGTGGTTTCTGGGCTCTTTTTAAACCGAATAAAGGGCGAAATGGATGTGCGTTTGGAAGAGATAAAAGTATATTTGGCTTTAGGAGCCTCGTCGAAGCGAGCGATGAAAATGGTCACAAGAAAAAGTGTAAAAGCTTCGATGATACCTATGATAGATGGAATGAAAACCGTAGGACTAGTACAGCTTCCAGGGATGATGACAGGGATGATTGTGGCAGGAGCTAATCCGATTGAAGCAGTCCGCTATCAATTACTCATTATGTATTCATTAACCTCATCATCTGCAATTGTCAGTATCATTTTTGCGTTACTTATTCATGGAATCATCTTTAACAAATATCATCAGTTTAAGAATTTGAACACAAAATAGGGAGGGTACGGAGACCCTCCCTCATTTACTTATGATTTTTTTTCTTCTACCTTTGACGAGAATGCGGCTTCATCTATTATATATCTCTCATGAATCCCCTCACCAATAAGCTCTTTTTCATCATAGGCCTCCACCTTAAAAATGAGATGTTTATCATTCAAGTCTATCAGTTCAGCCTTAGACGTAACTGTCATATGTAATGGTGTTGCAGCTAAATGTTTGATATTAACACCCGTTCCCACTGTACCATAGCCATCTGGTAAATTGGAATGAACGGTATCTATGGCTGCTCCTTCCATTAATGCAATCATTGCAGGAGTAGAAAAAACTTCTAATGACCCACTACTTAATGCTTTTGCAGTATTATTTTCTGACACCTTCACTGTTTTTTCTCCCTTTAAGCCAATCTTTAATTTAAAATCCATAGTTATTCCTCCTAATTCATCATTTCTTTTATTTTAATACAAATTACTTATGATAGATACATTCTAAATAACAAATGTATGGTTATTTATGATCAAGTAATTTACGGTTATTATTAAAAAATATATAGTAGGGATATGGAGATGTTATTTTGAGTATATGGAGGAGAAATGATGTATAACGAGTTAAAAGATAAATCAATATTTCAACAGGTCGAAAAATTGACCACTACCCTTGTAAACACATTGAGTTTAAATGGGAGTCATGGGGAAACAGAGATTGCTAAAAAAATTACAAGTATATTAAAGGATTATCCATATTTCAAACAACATCCAGAATACGTATGGATTCAATCTATAGCAAATGATCCCTTAGGAAGAAAAAATGTATTTGCACGTATTAAAGGGAAAGGGAGATCGAAAAAAACAATAATTTTTCATTCCCACTTAGATACGGTTGGAATTCATGATTATGGTAATCTTCAGGATATAGCTAATCAGCCAGAGAAGCTTTTAGCATTCTTTAAGCAATGGGATCATAATAAGGAAATTAAACGTCAGGCTTTATCAGGCGAATGGCTCTTTGGTCGAGGTGCTTTAGATATGAAGAGTGGCATTGCTGTACATATGGCTAATCTATTATTTTTTTCCGAGCATAGAGAGGAATGGGATGGAGAAATTATCTTTATGGCGAATCCAGATGAAGAAAACCAACACCAAGGTATTCTTGCTGCATTAGATGAATTGTCCCACCTTAGGGAAGAGGAGCAGCTAGATTATCTTGTAGCTGTAAATAATGATTTTTTCTACCCTCTTTTTTTAGGTGATGATACAAATTATATCTATACTGGGGCAACTGGAAAACTATTACCAAACTTTTATGTTTACGGTAGAGAAACTCATGTCGGACAGCCATTAGATGGATTAGATCCAACGGTAGTTACTTCGGAGTTGAATCGTTTAATTAGCAATAATATGGATCTTACTGAAGATATTGAAGGGGAGATGATGGTACCACCATCAACTTTACTTCAAAAGGATACAAAGGAATTTTATAATGTACAAACCGCAGTAACTAGTTTTTTATATTTTAATTATATGGTGTATGAAGCTTCACCAAAGGATATATTACACAAATTAAAGGAAATTGCGAAAATAGCAGCAAAAAATGTGAAGGTATATTATCAAGAGCAGTACAATAGGTTTATCAAGCTTAACCATATTCCAGTTCAAGCAATGTCTTGGGATTTAAATGTATATACATATCAAGAATTTTGTCTTAGGTTGGCAGGACAGGGAATAGATGTAGAAAAAGTAGTAAAAAATATTGTTCAAGAGCATCAAGTTATGGAACCTAGATTATTAGGCTTTAAAATCGTTGATACCTTACGGAAACTAGATGAGAGTGGGAATCCTTGTATTATTCTCTTTTATGCACCACCTTATTTACCTCACCATTATCTAAATGAGTCTGAAGATCATAAAGGGGTACTATCGGTGATTAAAGAGGTCACAGAGCAATGGGAAAAAGAAAATAATGATCATTTTTCAATTAAGCGTTTCTTCCCTTTTTTATCGGATAGTAGTTACCTTTCAATACATGATACAGATGAAGAACTTCAAATGCTTACAGCTAATTTTCCAGTTTGGAATCAGGTTTATAAAATCCCAATTCAAAGGATTAGAGAATTTAATATTCCTGCCATCAATGTTGGAGTGTTAGGTTTTGATGCCCATCGTTGGACGGAACGGGTATATAAGCCCTATTCCTTTGAGACATTGCCATTAATCATTAGAAATATGGTGAAAAGATGGCTGCAGAACGATGAAGTAGCCATGTAAATAAAGAGGAGACACAGTCATAGTTTCTACTAGGTCTCCTTTTTTAGAGTGTAAATGAATGAACTATCCTATTCAAACTCAATTAGTAAGTCATTTGTTTCGATGATATCTCCGGGCTTCACATAGATATCTTTAATGACAGCATCTCGGGAAGATTGAATCGTCGTTTCCATTTTCATTGCTTCAGTTACGATGACATGCTCCCCTTTTTTTATTTTCTCACCTGTCTTGACTAATAGCTTTAATACCTTTCCAGGCATGGAAGCACCAATATGCTTTGGATTATTTTCCTCTGCTTTTCTACGTTTTTCCAATACCACTTTTGCACTATGATCCTTAACTACGATTTCCCTTGGAATCCCATTTAATTCATAGTATATCGTTCTCGTACCATCTACCTGTAATTCACTAATCGCCATCAATTTAATAATCAAGGTTTTACCTTTTTCAATCTCTACCGCAATATCTTCTCCAAGTCTTAAACCATAGAAAAAGGTTGGTGTATCAAGTACAGATACATCACTGTACTCGTTATGATGATTCTCCAAATCTATGAATACCTGTGGATACATTAAATATGACAATATATCATGATCATTGGTGCTACGATTTAGTTTTTCCTGTAGATCTAGTTCTATTTTTTTAAAATCTATTGGAGGTAAGAGCTCACCAGGTCTACAGGTAATATGCTCCTTCTCCTTTAATATGATTCTACGTAAGTCTTCTGGAAATCCGCCATAGGGCTGACCTAAGTAGCCTTGGAAAAATTTAATTACGGAATCCGGAAAATCTATTTCTAATCCTCGCTGATAAATATCCTCTTCTGTTAAATTATTTTGTACCATAAATAGAGCCATATCGCCTACTACCTTTGAGGAAGGCGTTACCTTTACTATATTCCCAAACATCTTATTAACCATGGTATACATCTCTTTTACTTTATCAAATTTATCTCCTAAACCAACACCCTTTGCTTGCTGCTCCAAATTACTATATTGACCGCCGGGCATCTCATGCTTATAAATTTCAGTACTACTAGCTTTTAATTTACTTTCAAACCCAGCATAATAAGGTCTTATATCCTCCCAATAATTACTTAATTGCTGTAAATGATCAAGATTTAGGGTCGTATCTCTATCCTGCTGCTGTAATATGGCTACCGTACCGTTTAAGCTTGGCTGAGAGGTTAATCCAGACATCGCGCTTAAAGCAGTATCTACAATATCAACGCCAGCTTCAATGGCCTTCAGCAAGGTTGCCTGAGCATTTCCACTCGTATCATGGGTGTGGAGATGAATAGGAACCCTTACTTCTTCTTTTAAAGTGCTTATTAGCTTATAAGCAGCATAGGGTTTAAGTAGGCCTGCCATATCTTTAATGGCGATGATATGAGCTCCAGCCTTCTCTAACTCCTTTGCAAGCAGCACATAATAGCGTAAATTATACTTATCTTTGCTTTCATCAAGTATATCTCCAGTGTAGCACATCGCAGCTTCTGCGATTTTATCCTGCTCTCTAACTGCATCTATGGTTAATTTCATCCCTTCTAGCCAATTCAGACTATCAAAGATACGAAATACATCAATACCAGCATTGGCGGATTCTTTAACAAATTGCTTGATCACATTATCGGGGTAATTAGAATAGCCCACACCATTGGCACCGCGAATTAGCATTTGAAATAACAGATTCGGTATTTTACTTCTTAGCTTTATTAACCGATCCCAAGGAGATTCTTTTAAAAACCTCATACTCGTATCAAAAGTAGCGCCACCCCACATTTCTAGAGAAAATAGGTCTGGGGCAAGCTTTCCAGTAGCCTCCGCAATTTGTAATAGATCATAGGTTCGGACTCTGGTAGCTAACAGAGATTGATGGGCATCACGAAAAGTAGTATCGGTGATGAGTACCTTTTGTTGTTCCTTTATCCATTCAATAAGTCCTGAGGGTCCTTTTTCAGTCAATATCTGTTTTGTCCCCTTTGGATAAGGCTGATCCACTGATAACTGCGGTATTCTAGGCTTAGAGAATAGCGGTTTTTTATCCGTTTTAGGTAAGCTAGCGTATCCATTTACCGTTACATTTCCAATATAGGTTAAAAGCTTCGTAGCTCTATTTTGACGCTTTGAAAATTGGAAAAGTTCAGGGTGGTTATCAATAAAGGATGTATCATAGGCACCATTAATAAATAAAGGATGCTTCATCACATTTTGTAAAAATGGGATGTTCGTTTTTACCCCACGGATTCTAAACTCCTTTAATGTTCTAGTCATCTTTGCTAGAGTTAGATCAAATGAGTTTGCATAGGTAGATACCTTTACTAGTAAGGAATCATAGTAAGGGGTAATGGTAGCACCTGTAAATCCACTTCCCGCATCTAATCTCACTCCAAAGCCATTAGCTGAACGGTAAGCAGTAATTTTACCCGTATCAGGCATAAATTGGTTTTCAGGGTCCTCGGTGGTTATCCTACATTGTATGGCATAACCCTTTTTTTCTACCTGCATTTGTGAAGCGATACCAATCTCTTTACTATCTAATGCATGTCCTTCAGCTATTTTAATTTGAGCTTGAACAATATCAATACCAGTGATGATTTCAGTAATGGTATGCTCAACCTGAATTCGTGGATTCACTTCAATAAAATAAAATTGTTTATCAGGAGTGACAAGAAATTCAACTGTTCCTGCATTTGTATATCCTACTGTTTTCATTAAGGTTACGGCTGCATTTGTAATTTTCTCCCGTAAATAATCATCTAAATATAAAGAAGGTGCGACTTCGACTAATTTTTGGTGACGTCGCTGTACAGAACAATCTCGTTCATATAAATGAACAGTATTGCCATACCGATCCCCAAGAATTTGGACTTCGATATGCTTTGGCTTATCTAAATATTTTTCAAGGTAGACCTTTGGATTCCCAAAGGCGGAACGTGCCTCGGATTTTGCTCTGTCAATAGATTCCTCTAGCTCTCCTTGATTCTGTACAATTCGCATACCTCTTCCACCACCCCCAGAAGCAGCCTTGATGATGATTGGGTAGTCGTGATTATTAGCGAAAATAATCGCATCCTGTAGCTTTTCTATTGGTTCTTCTGTACCTGGAATCACCGGTATCTCGGCCTGGATTGCAATCTTCCTTGCTTCAACCTTATCACCAAACATACGAATATGCTCTGGTTCTGGTCCGATAAATGTGATAGCTTCCTCCTTACAACGATGAGCAAACTCCTCATTTTCTGCTAAAAAGCCGTAGCCTGGGTGGATTGCATCCACAGCTTGACGCTTTGCAATTTCAATGATACCTTCAATATCTAAATAGGCCTCAATTGGCCCTTTTCCTTCACCAATCAGATAAGCTTCATCAGCCTTAAAGCGATGTAAAGAAACATTATCCTCTTCTGAATAGATTGCCACCGTTCTAATGCCAAGTTCAGTACAAGCACGAAAAATCCTTGTAGCAATTTCTCCTCTGTTAGCGACGAGTATCTTTGTAAATAGCTTTTTTTCTGCCATATAAGTCCTCCGTATCTATATTACTTTACTACTGTATCGTATTAATAAGGAATATAATTATTATACACTAAATTTAGCCTTTTCTTTAGACTCGTTTTTATACGATATCTATCCGTCACTAAGAACTACATTGAGATGACATACCCCTCTTTCTGAATAAACTCAATATGGTAAGAAAAACATAGCAAAACATCCATTTTTGTCGAATAGAGTGGCTTGTACACTGAAAAGGCTGTATTGAATCTCAACTTATGAGCATAGTAGGACTATGGTGAGTTGATGATGAGTGTTAAAATTCTATTTATAATTTCGGCTGAAATAAATTTCATTTAGTGAATACATAAGGTCAGATTCCTTCACTGATAAACAATATTTAAAAGGAAAATTTATTATAAAACAATCAAACTAATGATTGGAACTTAATAAATCATTTGAAATTGTCGAAAATATAAGGTAACATATGAGTAAATATTAGTATCAGGTACTAAAAGGAGGTTAGTTATGAAAGAACTACTAAAAGGGAAAAATATTTTGGTTATGGGTGTAGCCAATAAACGAAGTATAGCATGGGCTATAGCACAGTCATTAGACCAAGCAGGAGCGAGATTAATTTTCACATATCAAGGGGAAAGATTTGAAAAAAATATAAAAGTACTTACTTCAGAAATAGATCAATCATTAGTATATTCATGTGATGTGACAAATGACGAAGAAGTAAAAACATTGTTTCAGCAGCTTAAAAAGGATGTAGGTATGATTCATGGTGTGGTACATAGTATTGCCCATGCGAAGGCTGAGGAATTAGCCGGGCGGTATGCAGATACATCCCGTGATGGCTATTTAATGGCTCAGGAAATAAGTGTCTATTCTTTAGTTAATGTTGCTCGTGAAGCAGCACCTTTAATGAATGAAGGTGGAAGTATAATTACTATGACCTACTTAGGTGGAGAACGGGTAGTACAAAATTATAATGTGATGGGTGTTGCAAAAGCGGCTTTAGAAAGCAGCGTGAAATACTTAGCAAATGATTTAGGGCCAGATCATATACGTGTAAATGCAATTTCTGCTGGACCTATCCGCACTCTTTCCGCAAAAGGAGTAAGGGATTTTAATGAGATTCTTCATGATATTGAGGAGAAGGCCCCTTTAAGAAGAGCAACTGACGCTTCAGAGGTTGGGGATACGGCATTATATCTAATTAGTTCATTATCTAGAGGAGTTACAGGTGAAACCATTCACGTAGATAGTGGTTACCATGTGCTAGGAAGAATTTAAATTGAAAGTAATGATAGATATAAAATGGGAACTTTATCATAAGATGAAGTTCTCTTTTTTTTTATATTTGGTAACATATTGAGTGAAAAAGGATAGCGAAGGTAAATCTTAACATTATCTTGATATTTTTAAAAGAAAATCTAGACACCCTTTGGATAAGATATAAGAGAAAGTTAATAAGGCTTTCATTATTTGTATAAAAGGGAGGATGGTTAGCATGAAAATGAAGAAAATATTATTTATCGGCGCAATTATTGGTGCAATGGGCGTAGGTGCAATGTTTGGACCGATGGTTAGCTATGCAGATTCAAGCAATACCTTTAGCCCAAGAGCACAGGGGTCAAATATGATGGGTGCTCGGATGGGTCAATATTTTGCAGGAAGTATGCTTGATGATGTAGCAGAAGTACTAGGTATGACAGAAGCTGAATTGTACCAACTTAGAGCATCAGGTAAGTCGATTGCAGATATCGCAAAGGACAAGGGAATAGCTATTGATGACTTAATTAAGGCAATGATTAAAGAAAAAACAGAGCAATTAAATCAGATTGTAGCAGATGGAAAAATAACAGAAGAGCAAAAAACGTATATGCTTGAAAATATGGAGGAAAATATTAAATCAGCCATCACTAATGATGATTTTGGTCCTAGCTCGAATACACAGGGAAACAGAGGGAAGGGAATGATGAATTCCCAACAAAACATAGGCCCTAGGATGGGACAATATTTTGCAGGTAGTATGCTTGATGATATAGCACAAGTACTTGGTATAACAGAGGATGAATTATATCAGCTTAGATCATCAGGCAAATCGATTGCAGATATTGCAAAGGATAAAGGTATATCAACAGAGAAAATAACTGAAACAATATTAAAAGAGAAAAAAGAACAGTTAGATCAATTAGTTAAGGATGGAAAAATCACAGAAGAACAGAGGGACTACATCATGGATCTGATGGATGTAAATATTAAGGATGCGATTTCAAATGATGACTTTGGTCCTGCTTTCCGAGGAAATGGAGCTAGAGGACAAGGAATGATGAATGATGAATCTGGGCAAAGTTTTCAAAGAGGGCAAGGTCGAGGTAATGGTGGAGGATCACGCTGGTCTACTAACAATAAGTAGTAAGAGAAAGAAAGAAAACTTGGCATTCGCCAGGTTTTCTTTATAATAAAGGAAGAATATGCTAATATGATGATAATAGTTTTGACCCAGTGCGGAGGGCTAATATGAAGAAAACAATATTAGTTGTTGATGATGAAATTAATATTAGAGAAATGGTAAAGTCCTATTTACTGAATGAGGGATATGGCGTTTTCGATGCAAAAAGTGGTACCGAAGTGATTAAATATTTGGAGAATAACAGTATTGATTTAGTGTTGCTAGATGTGATGATGCCGGGTATGGATGGGTATCAAACGTTAAGGGCGATAAGAGAATTTAATAAGAAAATGCCGGTCATTATGCTTACAGCAAAAACAGATGAAGTTGACAAGCTATTGGGTTTAGAAATGGGGGCAGATGATTATATAACTAAACCATTTAGCTTGAGAGAATTAGTTGCCAGAATGAAGGCCGTATTACGAAGAACAAATTCTGATGATAAAGATGATCATGAAGAAGAAATAATCATTCGAGGGGGTATTAAGATTAATACTTCTAAATATGAAGTATATGTAAATGATAAAAAATTAAACCTAACTCCAACGGAGTATAAAATGTTATTAGCACTCTCACATAGACCTGGAAGGGTATATAGTAGACTACAGCTTATGAACATTGCAATGGGTGAAGCTTATGCAAATTATGAAAGATCCATTGATACTCACGTTAGTAATTTACGAAAAAAAGTAGAGACAGACCCAGCTAATCCTAAGTATATTCAAACAGTGTATGGAATAGGTTATCGATTTGGAGGAGACCTATGAAGCTACAAACAAAAATAATTATTGCTTTTACAGGTATTGTCCTATTAATGTCTGTTACTCAATCCTTTATCTTTCAATATCGAATTGAAAATGAATTTGGGACTTATATTAAAAATAATGAATATGAAAAAATCCAATTTTGGAAGGAAATATTAGTCGAATATTATAATAATCAAGGAAGTTGGGAAGGAATACAAGAGTATTTGAATACTTCGAGAATGGATATGAAACCCCGAAAGGGTTGGATGAGTAATGGAATGTCTAATGAAGGATTAGGTATGCTTCCTAAAATGCAGAATATGGAGATAATCATAGCCAACCAAGAAGGAAAGGTAGTCGGAGATACAACGACTGAATGGATGGGAAAATCAGCAACCAAAATTGCGGGAATCCATGAGGATATAGAATATAATAATAATAAAATAGGTGAATTAATTTTATATCAAGGCAAGGGTAGTGCACGTTATACCATTGAAAAACAATTTACTAATTCCATGAAGACATCCATTCTTTTTGGAACGCTTATTTCCATTATCATAGCGATTATTGTAGGAGCATTTATCTCTAATAAAATAACCAAACCACTTGAAAAATTGATGAGTGGTATTAAGCATATATCAAAAGGTGATACCACCTACCAAGTAAAGGTGAAAACAAAGGATGAGTTTAATCAATTAGCAAAGTCTTTCAATGAGATGGCAATAAAATTAAATAAATACGATGAAGTGCGAAAAAGCTTGGTAGCAGATGTTGCTCACGAGTTAAGAACTCCCCTTGCTATACTAGGAGGAAGACTAGAATCGATTCAAGAGGGTGCAATCAAGCCAACACAAGAGGTTATCCTTCAATTGAGTGATGAGGTTTATCGACTAACTAGATTAGTAAATGACTTACAGCAATTAAGTCTTGCAGAAGCGGGAAAATTAGCGTTAAATATCCAAAAAGTAAATGTAAATGATTTAATAAATAGAGTGATATATAATTTTAACTGGTTAGCTGAAGAAAAGAATATAAATTTAATCTTTATAGAAAGCAATATAATAGAAGCAAGTCTAGATGCAGATCGTATTACTCAAGTCATTGTAAATTTATTAGGAAATGGACTTCGTCACACACCAAAGGATGGAGAAGTGAGTATCGAGCTATTAGAGGAAAATGATAAGATAGTGATTAAAATTAATGATAGTGGGCTTGGAATTGAGCAGGAGCATATACCATTTGTATTTGAAAGGTTTTACCGCACGGATACATCAAGATCTAGGGATCAAGGTGGCACTGGCATAGGATTGTCGATAGCAAAGGGTTTTGTTGAGGCACATCATGGTACCATATCGCTTAAAAGTATTAAAGGGAAAGGAACTTCCTTTATCATTACCATACCTCAAACATTCTAAAGGGAGTTATATGGAAAAAATAATGAAGAATGCATAAAAAAAGCTTGGCAAAAGCCAAGTTTTTTATTATGTTAAGATAGTGTGATAAAAATCACAGTATAAAGATTAACTATATATAGTACTATAAATATAGTAAAAAAACACTAATATATAAAAACATTTCACAAATATTTCACAAAGTATTTTTAGATGGATATATACAAAGAAGCGTATCAATAATATAATTGTATTGAGAATGATTATTAATCGCAGGAGGAAGGTGATCCAATGACAAAAAGTTTAAATACATGTCTCATTGGTGAAAAGGTAAAGGTCAATTCATTTAAAATGAAAGGAAATAAAACAAAACGTTTAATGGATATGGGACTTTTACCAGGTACAGTAATAGAAGTATCTAGAATTGCACCCTTTGGTGATCCAATTGCTATAAAGCTGAGAGGCTTTCAGATGAGCTTTCGTAAAAAGGAAGCAGAGGAAATAATTGTAGAGCTTTTATAGTAGTAGGGGTGATATTGATGACAAAATATGCATTAGCTGGTAATCCTAACGCTGGTAAAACATCTTTATTTAATTTACTTACAGGTACAAGACAGCATGTAGGAAATTGGCCAGGAGTTACAGTTGAGAAAAAAGTAGGATATTTCAAACATGATCAATCGGTTCAAATTATTGATCTACCAGGTATTTATAGTATATCCCCTTTTTCTATTGAGGAAAAAATAGCTAGTAAATTTTTATTAAATGAAAAGATTGATGGATTAATTAATATTGTTGATGCAGCAAGCTTAGAGAGAAACTTATACTTTACTATTCAATTACTAGAATCTGCTAAACCTATCCTCATGGCGCTCAATATGATGGATGTTGCTGAAAGCTATGGTATAAAAATAGATGTTTTGAAAATGAAGGAATATATAAAAATTCCGATTGTACCTATGATAGCAAGAAAGGGAGAAGGAATCGAAGAATTCATTGAAAGCATGAATCAAGAGATTACAGTACCTGAATTTCATATTGATTATGGTCAAAGTATGGAAGTAGCTATTGAAAAAATCATTGATAAATTGAATCAAATTCCAGGTACTGAGGATTATAATCAACGTTGGCTTGCTATTCAATTGCTTGAAGAAAATACAATTATTGAGGAATTAATAGAGGAAAAAGGTGATGTAAAAGCAATAAAGCTAATCGTACAATCACTAGAAAATAAAATTGCTAATTCTGCCTCAGAGATGATTAGAGAAATAAGGTATGATTGGATTAAAAATCTGTTAGCAGAAGTAGTTACCTATGGTAAAGAGGAAAATGTAACTTGGACAGATAGAATAGATGCTGCCATCACCAATAAATGGCTAGGTATTCCTATTTTCTTGATATTTATGTTTTTAACATTCCAGGCGACTTTTTCCTGGGTCGGTACACCATTACAGAATTTATTAGGAAATTGGATTAGTGGCCCTTTTTCCAACATGGTCATACATTTTCTTACCTATATTGGTGCTACAGAATGGTTAAAAGAGCTGATTGTAAACGGAATTATCGCTGGAGTTGGTGGGGTTTTAGTATTTGTTCCTCAAATATTTGTATTGTTTTTAATCATTTCCTTTTTAGAGGATTCTGGTTATATGGCAAGAGCTGCATTCATTATGGATAAAGCAATGGCGAAAATAGGATTAAATGGTAAGGCATTTATACCAATGATAGTGGGTTTTGGTTGTAATGTTCCTGGAATTATGAGTACTAGAACAATGGAGCAGCCAAGAGAGCGTTTAATCACGATTTTACTCAGTCCATTTATGTCATGCTCTGCTAGGTTAGCTGTATATGCACTTTTTGTATCTATTTTTTTTAAAGAGTATCAGAGCTTAATCGTACTCTCATTGTATTTATTAGGCGTTATTATAGCCATATTATTAGGATTTATTTTTAAACATTTTTTACTTACTGAAGAGGAAAGTCTTTTTGTTATCGAATTACCTCCTTATCGAGTACCAATGGTGAGAAGTCTATTATTGAATACATGGGATAAGGGAAGGAACTTTATCAAAAAAGCAGGGACTATTATTTTTAGTATGGCAGTGTTGTTGTGGTTTTTAGCAAACTTTTCTTGGTCGGGTATGATAGGAAATATTAACGATAGCTTTTTAGCAAGCTTGGGTGGTATTTTAGCACCAATATTTGCACCACTAGGCTTCGGAACTTGGCAATCAGGAGTTGCTTTAATCAGTGGTTTGATGGCAAAGGAAGTAGTTGTTTCCACCATGTCGATTGTGTATGTAACTGGCGGAGATTCTATTGCTCAATTAAGCACAGTTATTCAACAAGCCTTTACACCATTATCAGCATATGCATTTATGGTATTTGTACTACTCTATACACCGTGTATGGCAACATTAGTCGTAATGAAAAAGGAAACTGGTTCATGGAAATGGTCGCTGTTCTCCATTGGTTATAGCTTTACCATTGCCTGGATTATTGCCTTTCTTATTTATCAAATAGGTAGTCTATTTGTTTAAATCAAGAATTTTATCTTCGGTTTCAACAAGACTCTCTCTTCAACACCGTAAGAGTGAGTTGTTTCAATCCTCGAAATAAGAGCGACTAAGGTTCAGGTGGAGATAAAAAATTCCATCTGAACCAAGTCTTCTTTATAATATGGTATTAGGGGTGTAATAATGATAATTTCAATTGTTATCGCTATAATCATTGTTGCATATAGTGCTTTAATTTTAAGACGATCTATTAAGAAAAAAATCAATGGTGATTGTTGTTTAAAAAAATGAGGTGATCCTATGCTAGCTACTATCATCATAAGTGTTGTGATTATTCTATATAGTAGTATTGCATTGTATAAAGCGCTAAAAAGCAAATTAAAGGGAAATTGTGATTCTTGTTCAGGCTGTTCATTAAATGGAGCTTGTCCAGTACAACAAATAAAATTAGAATCTCAAATAAAGGAATTCCACTTGAATGCATAATATCAAGTGGAGTCAAAACTCCATCTGAATGGAGTTTCACCTTATATTTAGTAAGGATGCTAAACATAGGGAAAAAGAGTTATAATAACAGTATCATGAGTATAAAATAGGTGAGAAGATGGTTTATAAAGATATTGCATTTGTTCAAACTCTTTTAAAAAAATTCGGAGCATTTATCTATACAGGAAATGTAGAAGATGATATAGCACTGATGGAGCTTGAATTACAGGATTTATATGAGTGGAAGCTAATCTCAAAGGAAGATTTTATGAAGGCAAAAACTATTTTATTGCGAGCATATCAAACTTAATTCCTATTTAGTCGAAAACATGGGGGTGATTGGATGTTGAATAATATTGGAATACCAGGACTAATTTTAATTTTAGTCATTGCATTAGTCATATTTGGACCTAGTAAATTACCTGATATAGGTAGGGCATTTGGTAGAACTTTAAAGGAATTTAAAAGCGCTACTAAAGATATTATGGATGATGATAACGAAACAAAGTCTTAATAGTAAATAAAGAAGACTTGATTCAGATGGAGTCTTGTTGAAACCGAAGATAAATCTTGTTTTACATTACACACTTTTAAAAAGCCTTACTCCGATTTTTTTTTCGGTCTAAGGTTTTTTATATTCATCTAAATAATTGACTCCATTTTAAGTAATTGTCTAGAAGTGTAGCTGATTCAAAAAAATAATATACAATAAATAAAGGATAACATTATGATAAAAGGAATAGGCGAGGTGTCAGGATGGTAGAGGATATTCGGATATATGAGCTTCAAATTTTAAAGGTCATTGCAGAAACACTGAATCAATCTAATGATTTGTATGAGATGCTTCAAGAGGTTTTAGAGGAGCTGCTGGAGGTAACAGGCTTTGAAACTGGTTGGTTTTTTTTGATTGATTCAAAGGAGTCTTTTGCAATGCCTGCTGATTATAACCTGCCTCCTGCATTGATATGGGGAGAAAAGAAACCAATGTGTGAAGGGACTTGCTGGTGTTTAGATCGTTATAATGAAGGAAGACTTCAGCATGCTGTCAATATTATCGAATGTAAACGTATAGAGGATGCGATTGAGAATAAATGGGGAGATACAAAAAACATGACCCATCATGCAACGGTACCACTTTTCGCTGGAAAAGAATATTTTGGTTTATTAAATGTTGCTTCTGCAAATAAAACCTATTTTACAGATGAAGAGCTAACCTTACTAGAAGGTGTTGCTCTACAAATTGGGACTGCTATCAATAGAACAAGATTATACCACTTAGAACAGAAAAGAGCGGAGCTGTTTCAAAAATTGGGAGATGTCAATGCAGTCATTAATGCAGAAAGAAGTATTAGCTCACTCTATCAAAAGGCGGCTCCATTTATTATCGATAAATTTCTGTGGTTGGGAGTAAGGATCGAGCATGAAAATCATATTGTCAAAGAGATTCCTGATCATCTTAAAAACTTACAATCAATAAAACACAGAATATCATTAGGAGAAACCTTTGTAACACTGACGGTTTTTCATGAGCTATTAGATGAAATTGATCGTGATGTCATCCATCAGCTCGCCTATCATTTAGCGATTGCCTTTGAAAACGCACGTCTATATGAAAAACAGCGTGATTTGACCTTGATTGAAGAGCGTAACCGTCTTGCTCGTGACCTACATGATTCGGTGAATCAATTATTGTTTTCATTGATGTTAACGGTAAGAGGAACAAAGGAAATGACAAAGGACAAAACTATTTTAGATTCTTTATCCTATATCCAAGAGCTTTCTCAAGAGGCATTAAAAGAGATGAGAGCATTAATATGGCAGCTTCGACCTAAGGATTTAGAAAATGGCATAGTGACAGCACTAAGAGTATATGGACAAGTGCTTGGTTTAGACGCCATGATTGAGATTGATGGGATTCATGATTTGCCAAATGTCATTGAAGAGACATTATGGAGAATAGGTCAAGAAGCGCTTAATAATGTTAAAAAGCATGCTAAAACAGATAAGGTGTCAATAAAGCTTGAAAGAAATAAATATTATGTCGACATGATTATTCATGATAAAGGAATTGGTTTTAAATTGGATGAAAAGAATATGATGTCATTAGGTATCAAAGGAATGAAGGAGAGAGCTGAAATATTAAAAGGTAAAGTTACTATCTCAAGTCATAATGGAACCACTGTTTCAGTCTCTATTCCAATCAAATGATGGAGGTTGTGTATCATGATTAAAGTATTAATTGTTGATGACCATCATATGGTTCGTCGAGGACTTCGCTTTTTTTTGGGAACACAGCCAGATTTCGAAGTTGTTGGTGAAGCTACTAACGGTGAAGAAGCCCTTATTGCTGCTGAAGCATATCATCCTAATATTATTCTAATGGATTTGATGATGCCACAGATGGATGGTGTAGAAGCGACAAAAAGAATCAAAGCATCCTTTCCAGATATAAAAATTATTGTATTAACAAGCTTTTCTGATCAAGATCATGTAATCCCAGCGATACGTGCTGGCGCATCAGGTTATCAGCTAAAGGATATCGAACCAGATGAACTAGTTGCTACGATTCGCTCTATTTATAATGGCGAAATTGAATGGCATCCAAAGATTACTAAAAAAGTGATGGCACATCTCACCACAAATCAAGAGGAAGAAGAAAATCTAATCATGCGTCTCACAGAGCGAGAAAAAGAGGTATTAGCTGAAATTGCTAATGGAAAAAGCAATAAAGAAATAGCAATAGCCCTTATAATAACAGAGAAGACGGTGAAAACACATGTATCCAATATCCTTGCAAAGCTAGAATTGGCTGATCGAACTCAAGCTGCTCTATATGCTGTAAAACATGGACTATAACACTCATACAAAAGTTGTAGAGATACTACTTCTATTGTCAGTCATATTTTCTTGCTAAGTTCCATCGAATAGCTGATGTATCATATCTCTATTTTTCATATAGTATGAATAGAAGCTATTGAGAGATCATAGTCAAAGGAAATCTACAAGAAATAAATTAAAGGAGATTGGATGAAAATGAACTTATTAGTGATAAATGGAAGTCCAAGAAAATATGGAAGAACAGGTATTGTTGCTGAATATATTGCGAAGGAATATGGAGGTACCTATATAGATTTAAGTCAGGGTGATATACCACTATATAATGGTGAAGAGGAGCAGGATGATCTAGAATCAGTAAAAAATCTGAAAGAAGCTACTACAAAGGCAGAAGCGTTTGTTCTTTGTTCACCTGAGTATCACAGTGGGATGACTGGTGCCCTTAAAAATGCGTTTGATTTCTTAGGAAGTGATGAGTTTAATCAAAAGCCTGTTGCGTTATTGGCAGTAGCTGGTGGTCGAAAGGGCGGTATGAATGCATTAGTAAATATGAGGACGGTAGCACGAGGTGTTTATGCTAATGTTATTCCAAAGCAGCTTATTATTGATGCTGAAAATTTTGATAGAACGAATCGTACAATCAATCATATGAGTAAAGAAAAATTAAGGGAGCTAATGGCTGAATTATTACAATATAGTGAGCTTTATAAACAGCTTATTGAAAATAAATAGGATGACCATGATGAGTCAACTATTGCAGGATAAACGTCTTCTAAAGGTCCTAGTAGCTAATATTTTATCTTCTACAGGCTCTGGAATTACGATGATTGCGATTCCTTGGTTATTTATTAATAGAGAAGGTGGAGAAAAATTATTTGGATATGTGATGCTTTCTATGACAGTTGTTCTTTTTCTTATTACCCCTTATATTGGTCTCATGGTTGATCGTTTTTCTAGAAAAGGAATACTATTATTTAGTCAAGTTGTTGGTTTCCTTCTTTTATTAACATTTAGTATCCTAGGTTTTTTAGGAGTCCATTACCAAATGCTTCAGTTAATTATTTTATATGCTAGTGGATCACTCTATTTTTCGATTTTTTTTCCTACGATGTTTGCCTTTAGTCAAGAAATCTTTGAGCGAAGTAAATATAAGCTAATAAATGGAGCAATGGAAGTTCAGAGTCAGACCTCATCAATGCTAGCAGGGGGGATTGCTAGTATTTTGATTACAAGGATTCATCTATCTTGGATATTGTTAATTGACGCATTTTCTTATGCAGGTGCGTTTATCATTTTAGCTTATATACCCTATACAAAAATAAAAGAAACCCTTCGTAATGAATCCTTTTGGAATCGTCTTACGGAAGGATATCGATATATGAGAAAGTCGCCATTATTATTTCTTTTTCTTTTCGCTACATTTATGCCGTTTATTGTTTTGCAGGTAACCAATTATATATTTCCAATCTATATTTATGATACATTGCATAGTACTGCATTAGTACTTGGCTTATCTGAATTTAGCTATGCAGTAGGAGCAATATTAGCTGGTATCTTTATACCTTATCTGATGCAGCGTTTTGGTAATCAAATTACTGCTGTCATGACTATTTTGGCATTTTTGCTCAGCATCCTAGCCTTTTTCTTTCTGCCTATTGTATCTATTTTTTTGATTTTGCAGGTATTAATAGGTATTGGAAACGCTGGTACACGAGTGGTTCGGAAAACAGTGATGATGGAGAAAATTCCAAACGATAAAATAGGAAGAGTAAATAGCTTATACCAAGTTATTGGACTAGCATTTCGTATTAGCTTGATCGGTTTATTTACAAAAACGTTGCCACAGCTTGGAACAAACTTTTCATTAGGCTTACTAGGTCTCATCTTAGTTTTAGCCTTAGTAGGGACGATATACAGCTCTGTTTCACTACAGAGAGTCCCTAACCATAATAAATATAGTCATCAATAAAGAATCATGGCTATCTAATAATGTAGCTTTAGGAAAAAATCCATTTGAAGTGTTCACTTCAAATGGATTTTTTTTCATGATTGCAACATCTTCCTGTAATGATACGTCTAAATAGTAAATGGTACCAAAAGAATGATACCAAAATAAAGGAGGAAAATATAATGAATTTGAAGAAATGGGTTACGATAGGCGTATTGTTATTAGCAGTACTTTCTATTCCATTACTAACGAATGGTCTTAGTCATCCAAGTCCAGCATTTGCTGCAAATGATACACAATCAACAAATGAACATACGATCTCTGTTGATGGTCAGGGTATGATAAGTGTAGCACCAGATGTTGCCTATGTATCATTAGGTATTGAGACTAGGGCCAATACAGCGGAACAAGCACAAAAGGATAATGCAAAAGCATTTTCAGGCTTGAAGAATGTGCTGCTCCAAACATTTAAAATTAAAGATAAGGATATTCAGACAAGCTATTTTCAAGTACAACCTGTATACTCTTATAAAAATCAAGAACAACAGATTATTGGGTATACTGCAAGCCACAATCTTAAGATTACCTATCGAGATTTAAATGGTTTAGGAAAATTATTAGATGCTGCTTCTAAGGCAGATGCAAATCGAATTAACGGTATTCAATTTGACACTGAAAAAAGACAGGAGTATGAATTGCAAGCAATTCAAAATGCTATGAAAAATGCTGAAGTAAAGGCTAAGGTGATTGCTGAATCTGCAGGAGCGTCCTTAAAAGGTGTTCTTCAGGTTAGTCAAAGTAGTTCAAGTCCTGGACCTATCATGTACTATGGTAACACAAAAGCGAAGATGGATTTAGCCGAAACATCGATTTCAATAGGACAATTAGATATTACTGCAAGTGTTCATGTTCAATATGGCTTTTAATCCTTAAACTATAACAGATCATACCAATTACATGCTAAACAAAAAAGCCCATCAATTAGCGTAATTGATGGGCTTTCTCTTCGTATTATACTTATTCATTTCTTTTACTACTATTGATTAGGTTTTTTTTCTTTGATTGATCCAGAATTTTTGCCTTTTGTTTTTCCTTTTTATTTATATATTCTAATTCTCTTAACATTTTTTTATAATTCTTCAAACGATTTTCATCAAATACTCCATCTTCAATGGCTTTCTTCACCGCGCACTTAGGCTCATTTTCATGCTTACAATCTCTAAAGTGACATTGATTTCCAAGCTGTTCAATATCTTGAAATGCATCATGAAGTCCATCATTTGATTCCCATAGCTGTATTTCCCTCATCCCAGGGGTGTCGATGATAATTCCTCCCCTAGGCAATATAATAAGCTCACGAGCTGTGGTCGTATGTTTCCCTTTGTCATCGGAGCTACGAATGTCTTTTACCTCTTGAATTTTCTCACCATATAAAAGATTAATTAGGGTAGACTTTCCTACACCAGAAGAACCAAGTATTGCAATGGTCTCTCCTTTTTCTAAATAACATTCTAAGGACTCAAATCCAGTATTTGTTGCTGAGCTAATGACATGTACAGGTACACCAAAAGCAATTGCTTCTACTTCCTTAACTCTCTCCTTTATATTATCGCATAGATCTGCTTTACTTAAAATAATGACAGGGTTCGAACCGCTTTCCCAGGCTAATATAAGGTATCTCTCTATTCTTCTTAAATTAAAGTCATTATTTAATGCAGTAACTAAAAAAACGGTGTTCACATTAGTAGCGATGATTTGTTCATCTGTCGTGTTTCCAGCTACCTTACGTGAGAATTTGCTTATTCTAGGTAAGATACCATGTATCGTTGCCTTTTTTTCCTGTAGATGGGGCTGTATCATCACCCAATCACCAACAACCGGAAAATCTTCGCGACTAACTGCTTGATGGACTAATCTACCTGACACCTCTCCTAATACCTCACCATGCTCTGAATAAAGCTTATACAACCCTTTAAATTCTGAAGCTACTCTTGCAGCGACATAATGCTCCTTTGAAAGAGAATGAAAGCTTTGCTCAAAGTATTCATTCCAACCCATTTCTATTAAATCCAATATAGGATTCCTCCTTTAAAATATGATCTAGCTTGATTACGGAAGAATCCTCGTTTAATATTTACAATTTGTTATTAAAGGAGGACACCCGTAACCTTCGACAAACGGACAATTAATAGACTATTACGCATAAAACATCACTCCTTTAATATATTTTTATTGCTGGGTATATCTTTTACAGGATCATTATAATGCTTATAAGAAGTAATTTCTAGTTTTTAACCTATAATAATAAAGAATTGGGTGCTCATTAGACTTGAGAAAATTTGATAACTTCTCTAAAATGAAACAAAAAGCATGGGAGTTGATCAATTGGATATCTTTCAATTAGATGGAAAAGTAGCTGTTGTTACAGGATCAGGCAAAGGAATTGGAAAAGCAATGGCTTTAGGTCTTGCTGATGCAGGAGCAGATTTAGTTATCGTTGCTAGAACTAATGCAGACATTGAACAGACAGTAGCAGATATAGAAGCAAAGGGAAGAAGAGCTATTGGGATATCAACAGATGTAAAGAACAAGGATGACATCCAAAAAATGGTGGAGGAAACCTTAAGTAAGCTTGGTAAAATAGATATTTTAGTCAATAATGCTGGTATGAATATTAGGACATCAGCATTAGAGGTCACAGAAGAAGAATGGGAATTGATTATTCAAACCAACATGAAATCTGTATTCTTTGCAAGTCAAGCGGTAGGTAAATATATGGTTGAACAAAAGAGTGGTTCCATCATAAATATTAGTTCAGTCGCTGGACAGGTGGCATTACGAACTGGAGTGGCCTATGCAGCAACAAAAGCAGGAATTATCCAAATGACAAAGACTCTCGCATTAGAATGGGGTAGTCATAATGTAAGAGTAAATGCAATTGCTCCTTGGTACTTTCGAACTCCTTTAACAGAAAAGCTATTAAATAATGAAGCGTACTATAATGAGGTCACTTCAAGAACTCCCTTAAGACGTGTTGGGAATGTAAAGGAGCTTATAGGTCCAGCTGTTTTTTTAGCATCAGAAGCATCAAGCTATGTAACAGGACATACCCTATTTGTTGATGGAGGTATGTCAGTATACGGTTTTTAAACAAAAATCCTTCCATAAAAGTGGAAGGATTTTTTGCATATTTGTAATGAAAAACTGCTTGTTCACATTTTTTAATGTTATGCCGATTTACTGTTTTTAAAGTAAAAACCAATGATTACCCAAACAATAGCTGCTATAAATATAATCATAGATGCTTTCAATCCAAAGCTAAATAATACATAGATACCTGACAATAAAGCAATTACTACGATAACCATACTTGCAAAAAATGCTGCTTTTTTATTTAACAAGGATACCCCTCCTAAACGGTTACAATGAATTCTACTAATAAATATTATCATAATCAACTAATAAAGCATAGTTTGACAATATTTTCACGAAAAGAAATGATTGATAAATGATTGTGATTTCTTTATGATAAATAGAGTGTTTATTAAAGGTAGGAGTATTATTATGAATGCAAAAAAACGATTTATTATCTTAACGACAGCTGTTAGTGTATCGGGATTTAGTCAAGGGCTATTACTACCTCTATTATCTGTGTTATTAGAAAAGCAGGGAGTTAGTTCAAGTGTAAATGGCTTAAGCTCCTCTCTTTTATATATTGGAATGCTTGTGTCCGCGCCGTTTATAGAGTGGCCTGTTCGAAAATATGGTTACAAAATCACCATTATTTTTGGTATATTTATTACGAGTATTGCAATCATTCTCTTTCCGTTATGGTTAAACGTATATTATTGGATGGTTTTACGTTTTATTGTTGGCATAGGTGATTCAGCTATTCATTTTGCTACCCAGACCTGGATCACTGCTACAGCAGAATCCTTCAAACGGGGCAGAGTTATTTCTCTATATGGTTTTTCATATGGTATCGGCTTTGGAATAGGCCCATTGGGACTCATTTTATTACCATTAGGATATTGGATTCCCTTTATCGTTGCTGCAGTTCTCTTTTTTCTTATACTTACCCAAGTATTTAAGGTTGATAATGAAAAACCTGAGCAAGCATTGGAAACAAAAGCCGATAAACGGTATATTAAGGTTTATGTTATAGCAGGTGTAGCCCTTCTACCAATGTTTATATATGGGTTATTAGAAGCAACATTAAATACAAGCTTTCCTATTTATGGATTAAGGACGGGTATGAGTGCAGCTTTTGTTTCTATCTTATTATCATCATTTGTAATAGGAAGCCTAGTATTTCAATTACCATTAGGATATTTGAGTGATTATATCGGGCGTAGAAGGGTTTTAATGCTAACAACCTTTATCGGAGGAATTTTCATACTTTGTATCCCTAATGTCCATTCAAATGTTGCAATCATTCTAATATTTCTACTAACTGGCGGATTAGTAGGTTCGCTTTTTTCTTTAGGTTTAGCCTATGTAGCTGATCTAATTCCACCAAACCTTTTGCCTACTGCAAATCTTATTGCTGGCATTCATTTTGGGGTAGGCAGTATGATAGGACCTTATTTTGGTGGGATATTTATTTCCAATTTTCAACCGAAAAGCTTGTTCTATTTTATTGCTGTCGTTGTATTCTCATTTGTTTTCTTTGCCATGATTGGATCTGTGTCAAGATCTTTTAAAGCATTAAATAGAAAAAATGAAAGCTACTGAAGATACGATCTTCAGTAGCTTTCCGCAAGGACACTTGCATTTACTAATCCAGCTCCCTGGGACATAAATGGTGCTTTTGACAATCTAATTGCTGAATTTTTTAATACGTATTGAAGTTCTTCACCTGATATATTTGAATATCTACTTAGCATTAAGGCTGCAACTCCAGATACATGGGCAACAGACATAGAGGTTCCACTTAGTTCTCTAAATGAACCATTTAACCAAGTAGACATAATTTTTTCACCTGGAGCTACTAAATCAATGGAAGGTCCAATCGTACTAAACTCCGAGATATTATCATCCTCATTAATCGAGCTAACGGCAATAGTTTCATGAAATTGAGCAGGGTATTCTAGTCTTCCCCTTGTACCCTTATTACCAGATGCAGCAACCATGACAACTCCTGCTTTTTGAGCACGAATAATTGCTTCCCTAAACGTTGGGCTAGGCTCATTAAATCCAAAGCTCATATTAATCACTTGCATTCGCTTTTCAATGCACCAATCAATCGCTTTTATGATATCAGATAGCTTTGCTGTACCATCTTTATTAAAAGCCTTTACGGCATAAATATTTGCTCTAGGTGCTACACCTACAACTCCGAGTTGATTATTAACTGCACCAATTGTTCCTGCGACATGTGTACCATGACCATTATGATCATAGGGTGGAAATAATGGTTTTAATATATTGATACCACCTCTAATGTTTCTTCTTAAATCTGGATGTTCATAGGCAATTCCAGTATCGATAATGGCTACTTTAACATTTTCTCCTTGTGTAACATGCCAAACTTTATCAGCTCCAATTCTACTTATTCCCCATGGAATGATTTGCGATTTTGTAACAATCCTCCCTTTAAAGGGAATAAAAATTTGAACTTCGATATCCTCTTCAATATGGTAAATATCAGGGTGATTTCTAAATTGATCAATGGCAGAATCCTTTGGGAAAAGTCCTATAAAGGCATTTAATTTTTTGAGGTAATTAAGGTCCCAAGTTTTACAACCTTGTAATTCTTTTAAGCAAGCCATTGGTGAGGCATTCTTTTTCATAAATAGTATTTTTCTAACATAGTTTTTTCGTATATTTTGGGCCTCCAAAAAATTCCTTTTATTAAAAGGTGGTAGCCAAGGATTAGGAGCCATTTTTTTAACTCCCTTCTATCTTTTTCTTTTTCTTTTTGATGTTTTATCAAGCGCTTGATTTAATTTTCTTGATTGCTGTTCTGATAATAATTTTTCATTTTTCAAAAAATCTAAAGCTGATGCAGGGTTACCAGTTTCCTTAATTTGCTCAGCTAACCTCCTTAATTGATCCTTACTTGCTGGTGCATTTGTAACTCTTTGAATGTATTCAAGTAAACCTTCCGTACCATGTGTTTCTTTGGCTTTTTTTGCATTATTTAAGAATTGGGTTAACTGATCCTCATTCATCACTTGCTGTCCCATCACTGTATTGATTAAATCAACAAAATCCTTTTTCGTTGGTTTTTGGTCCGCCATAACACATTCCTCCTTTACAATATAACTTACTAGAATAGGTCATATTTGGTGATGGTGAGATGCCTATAAATATAGAAAACAATAAAATTGGGCAGGAAGTTGTTATTTTTGAGATAAATGGGCGAAACGTCAATTATCATAGGTCATAGCATATATAGAAAAGAATCGGGGAAGTAAGAGGAGGGATATCATTAAGTGAGTTCAAAAACTGGTGTAAAGACAAGAAAAAAACCTCAACATAAGCCTTCAAAAAAGGTACCAAGAACTCCTAGAACGTTGGTTGTAGATAGTAATAAAAGGGCAAATCTACCTGCTATCATTCCAGAATCGTTCTCTCCAAAGGGATTTGATTTATTTGGGAAAATAGAAGACATGAGAAATTTGACAAAGGAATTGGCAGTAATGGCAAAACAAATAGAGCAATGGATGGGAGTTGCTCACACAATTGGCTTGGCATTTAAGGATAATGGTGTTCTAAAGGATGTATTAAGTGCGCTTGTAAACATTAGTAGTGGAAATAAAGAAGTTCAATCAAGGCCACAAAAATCAACACAATCTCCAAAAAAGGAGCGGAAATCCTTTCCACCACCATTTCCATTCTTTAATCAGGAGAATGATGATGAAGATATAGACTATGAACCAGATCGTAGCAATAGTGGCAAAAAACCATTTGATGGATTAAATTTTATGGAAATTATTAGTAACCCTGCTTTTCAAGAAATAATGTCTAAATTATTCCTTCAAAAAAAGTAAGAAAAAAGAAAGGAATAGTTAGGGAAGGTGATAAAAAAGGAAAGCCGATTGATTCGGCTTTCCTTTTTGATTATTGATGAGCCCATGCTTTTTTTTGGAGGTTAACCTCCAAAACATGAAAAATACGAACATATTTACTTTTTTACCATAAATTCTTCTGGAAATATAAACCAGAATATTACTACAAGTGTCAATATAAACAGAAGAAGGTGTCTAGGACTAGACCACATCATTAACAGCTCCTTCCCTTAGTACAAAGGTAATATTGTATGCTGTCTTACTTTTAATTTATGTTAAAGGGAAATTTGTCGCATTAGGACATATACCTATTTTATGAAAAATAGGCGTGTAACCTGGTTATGATTTTTGATAGAATATATTTATCCTAAGATACTTAGTAAAGGAGACAAGAAATGGATATACTTACGATTCTTATTTTCATATTAATGGGCTATTTTTTTGGTTCCATTCCAACAGCGCTTATTATGTCAAAAAGAAAGAAAATCGATATACGACAGCATGGAAGTGGAAATATTGGAGGCACTAATACATTTAGAGTTTTAGGAAAAAAATATGGGTTTATCGTATCTATTGTAGATATATTAAAAGGAGTGGCTCCAACTTTCATTGCAATGCTTTATGGTGGAGCCTCCCTTGCGGCAATTGCTGGAATTTCAGCTAGTATAGGTCATTCCTATTCCATATTTGTAGGGTTTAAGGGAGGGAAAAGTGTAGCAACTAGTACAGGTGTTATTTTAGTTTTTAATCCCTTAGCTATTGTTACAGGGGCTGTAGTTTTTGCTACCGTTTTGTTTTTAACTAAATATGTTTCATTATCCTCTATGCTAGCAGCTATTTCTGTTGTGCTATTTATGATGTTTTTTGAAGATTCCATAATGATTAAATATGCAACCTTTTTCTTTGGAATCTTTATTATTCTTCGTCATTATACGAATATCAAACGACTTTTAAAAGGGGAAGAAAGTAAAGCCTTTCAAAAAAACAAGAGTAAATAAAAAGGTATAGAATTAGGAAAGATAATGGGAAGGAGTTATTAATGAAAATAACAGGACAATTACGTGAATTAACACACCATTATGGGAGTCCCGTAAAATATTTTTTGAAAATAGATGAAGAAGAAATAGCTTTAAACGATTTAATTGGAAAGTCTGTAAAACTTAAATTTTTAAATGAAATAAATTGTATCTATTGTGGCAGAAAAATAAAAAAGACCTACAACAATGGTTATTGTTATCCTTGCTTTCGAGATTTACCTCAAAATGATCTATGTATTGTAAAACCTCATATATGCCATTTTGATAAAGGAACATGTCGTGATGAAGCTTTTGCTCATAGCCATTGTATGGTTCCTCATTATGTATATTTAGCCTTAAGTAGTGATGTTAAGGTTGGCTTGACTAGAAAAACAAATTCACTAAAGAGATGGGTTGACCAAGGTGCTGTTCAATCTATACCAATTGCAGAATTACCTACAAGGAAAATGGCTGGCGAATTAGAATTTGCATTAACGAAGCATCTAAATGATAAAACGAATTGGCGAAAAATGCTAAAAGGGGATATAGCAGAAAAGGATTTATTACAGGCTAGAGAAGATATAAAGGAATTAATACCTAATGAATTTCAACCCTATTTGTTAGATATCGAAGAAATAAATGAATTTGAGTTCCCTGTAGCTGCTACTTTAGAAAAAATCGTATCCTTAAATTTAGACAAACAAGAATCAATTGAAGGAGAATTAAAAGGAATTAAAGGCCAATATTTAATACTTGACATAGGTGTTTTTAATATTAAAAAACATACTGGTTATAAAATAGAATTAGAGATGTAAAGAGTTGAAGTAGGTTTATCACCTACTTTTTTTATTCTATTTTAGGGACTAGCCCCATATAGATGATGTAAAAAGGAAAGTTATAAGGAGGAATATGGGGATGGTTCTTAAAAGAATAGCATTAGTTCTTGTTTTTATTTTGTTAGGGAGCCTTTTATCACCTTATGAAATAAAGGCTGATGGTGACCAAGAAATATTTAAGCGACTGTTGAATGGAGAAAGAATTCTAAAACAGAGAGAATTTGTAAAAGAGAAAGAAAAAACCGTATATCTGACCTTTGATGATGGACCGAGTCAGGTTACATCAAAAATATTAGATATTTTAGATCAAGAAAACATAAAAGCAACATTTTTTGTGTTAGGAGAGAATGCGACAAATCATCCGAATATATTAGAAAGAATCATAGATGAAGGACACTCCATTGGTAATCATACCTATTCCCACCAATATGTAAACTTATATTCAAGCTTTTCCAATTATTTTGAGGAAATACAAAGAACAGAACAAATCATATTTGATATTACAGGGAAAAGAACCTCCTTAACTAGAGCTCCTGGGGGAACCTATCTGAAATGGGATAGCTTTTATTTTTATTATATGGATCAAGCAGATTATATCGTGTATGACTGGAATGTAGATAGCGGTGATTCAAAGAGAAAAGCAGTGGATACGAAAGAAATTATTAAGACGATAAAAAACTCAAGGCTTGCTGATAAGTTAATTGTTTTAATGCATGATAGTGAAGGACATGATAGCACTCTAAAGGCTTTACCAGCTATCATACAATATTATAGAAGTTTAGGCTATCAATTTAAACCAATTACAGAAATGGTTGAACCAATTATTCAACCCATTGGATTGCAAAGATGGAAAAGAAAAAATGAATATGCTATTAAAAACAGTTTTGTGAGAGTTACAACCAGTAAAGAGATTGTACAAATAGATAATTATCGAGATAAATTTAATGAAGATGCTTTGCGTGAAAAAATAAGTAGCCTATTTAACAAAAATACAGAGATAGCAAAAAATATAGAGGATCATAGAAAAAGAGAAAAGAAAAATAGAACGCTTGTTATTAAATATGGCTTCGATTATAGAAGACTATTAGGATTATCAATCAACTGGCTTGTACAAAATACAATGAAAACTTTCTTTACCTTCTCAGGAACTTTGATATACAATATTTTTTGAAGAATAACTTAGAAAGAAGGTATATTATGGCTTGGTTTGACTCGTTTGCACAGGAATATGATGATTGGTATCAAACAAAGCTGGGTGGCTTTGTTGATAAGGTTGAAAAAAAACTAATAGAAGATTTAGCTGAATTTGATGAAGATGAGAAGGTTTTAGATATAGGAGCAGGGACAGGTACCTACTCTATTTGGATGGCAAAAAAAGGTTTAAAGGTAACGGCACTAGATCAATCGTCAGAAATGATGGAAAAAGGAAAGGTAAAAACAGAAAGAGAAGGGTTAACGATTGATTGGAAGCTTGCTGATGCGAACAGCTTACCTTTTTCAGATAACAGCTTTGATTTAGTTGTGTCTGTTACCGCGATAGAGTTCATGGATCACCCGAAAACCGTTCTTAAAGAAGCAGTAAGGGTTTTAAAACCAAATGGCCGGCTTATCATAGGAGTTTTGACAAAGGAAAGTGCATGGGGAGAGCTATATCAATCTATTGTAGAGGAAGACCCTAAGCATTTATTTGCAAAGGCCCATTTCTATTCTGAGGATGAGATTTCTTCATTACTGCCTTTGCGATATGTGTTAAAAAAAGGACTTTATTGGCCACCAATTGAGGAATTTACAGTGGAGGAAGCTTGGTTAGTGGAAGAACAAAAGCAACAGGAGCAAGCTGATTATGCTGGTTTTTATGTGATCCGCTGGGATAAGGAGTAATCGCTGATGATATCCTGTCAAATTGCTCTATATCCTTTAGCAACTGAAAAATTTGAAGAGATTATTGTATCCGCACTTGATAAAATTAAACCCTTAGAAAGTAGAGGATTAACGATTGAGGTTGGTTCCATGAGTACCCTTATTAAAGGGGAAGATGCTTTGGTTTGGGAAGCGATTAGAGAGTTATACACAGAAGCCAGTAAAAACGGGCAGAAAATTGTCTTAAATACTCAATTTTCTAACGAGTGTGGTTGTGATTATAATGAGGGCTAAAAAATGGAAGATCTAAATCAATACTTTAAAAAACTGGAGAGAATGTATCTTAAAGCACCAATTAATAATTAATGAAGAGCTATATAAGGATATTAAAATAGTAGTTGCAAAAGAAGAATCAGAGATAAACACTTGTAATTAAGCCAAGCTATTATCATGCTGCGAATGCCATTCATGGCTCCATCTATTTTAAATTGTTGGATGATGCTGCTTATTTTGCGGTTAATTCTATCGTAGAGGATGTTTTTGTCTATACGGTTTTTTTACAACACAGATACTTCGACCTGTAAGCGAGGGAATCTTAAGGTCTGTTGGCATATTGAAATTTAAATCAAAGAATTTATATGTGGCAGAAGCAACCATATACAATGATGAGAATAAGGTAGTTGCTATGGGAACAGGGAATTTCATGAAAAGTAAAATATTGCTAACGGAGGAAATAGGCTATAAATAATAAAATCATCATTAGGTAAGAGGTTGACTCAAAAGTCTGTTTTTTCTCGATTGAAGGGGTGTCTCATCACTTTGAGGAGCCCTTTTTTAGTATAAATTAACAATGATAATTACCTTGAAAAAGAAAAAAATAGAAGTAAGTCATAAAAACAAGGTGATAAGATGAAGCATTTGTTCATTGCAGTCTTAATTTTTTCTTTCCTAGGATGTTCATCAAATATGAATAGTCAAGCCCCGACAGCTTATTCTGATGATCATACAAATCATTATGGTGCTAGTATGGAAAAAGAAAAAGATAGAAATGAGGTTAAAACAACTAAAGAGAATCCTGCAAAGAAAAAAAAGGATATAATTCAAAATCAAGAAAAGAAAATGTTAAATGTTCCATTGATAAAACAAAATCCTGAACTAAAATATGGCTGTGAAGTGACAAGCTTAACGATGGTTTTGAAATATGCTGGATTTAAGGTAAATAAAGTACAGCTAGCTAACCAAATGCCGAAGGATTATGATTATTTAGTGAAATCGAAGACAGGAGATATAAAAAAGTGGGGAGATCCAAATGAAGGATTTGTTGGGGATGTTACTGGGAAAAGTGCTGGATATGCAGTATTTGATAAGCCATTAGAAAAATTGATGAAAAAGTATCTTGGGAGTAGAACGATTAATTTAACTGGGGAAGCCTTTCCAATGTTTTTAGGGCAAATAGACAAAGGAAAGCCTGTTATCGTTTGGACTACAGGAGATTATCGCTTACCGGATAGATGGGAATCGTGGTATCACGGAAATGAAAAGATAACAACACCATTAGATTTACATGCCGTCGTTCTTGTTGGCTACGATAAAAATAATATTTATTTGAATGATCCTTTATCTGGTGTGAAAGGGCAAAGAGTAAGTAAAAAAATATTTATCGGTTCATGGAAGGCATTGAAAAAAAGGGGATTATCCTATAATTGATTAAGTGTAAAATATTTTGATTCAATGATAAGGAGAGCAGAGCGCTTTCCTTATTTTTTCATATACTTTTTGGAAAAATATATTTAGCTTCACTAAATAAACCTAGGATTTTTACCTCTAATTTGTATATAATGTTGGTAATAATAGATTTTAGAAAGGAGATTGTTTTATGGAAGAACGTTTAAAAATGTTTAAAGAACTAACTGAAGCACATGGAGCACCTGGGTTCGAAAAGCAAGTAAGGGATATAATGAAAAAGTACATAGGGCAATACACTCATGAAATCGTTCAAGATAATCTAGGTGGCATTTTCGGAGTGAAAAAAGGTAATCCATTTGGGCCAACAGTTATGGTTGCAGGACACATGGATGAAGTTGGCTTCATGGTATCACAGATTACGGACAAAGGCTTTATTAAGTTTCAAACCTTAGGTGGATGGTGGAGTCAGGTTCTTCTTGCTCAACGTGTTAGAATCTTGACAAAAGAGGGTGAAGTAGAGGGGATTATTGGTTCTTTACCACCACATATTTTACCTGATGAAATGAGAAACAAACCAATTGACATAAAGAAAATGTTTATTGATATTGGTGCAGATAGTAAAGAAGATGCTGAAAAGATGGGTATACGTCCAGGACAACCTATTGTTCCCGTAACTCCTTTTAAAGTTATGTCTAATCCCAAGAAATTAATGGCGAAGGCCTGGGACAATCGTTATGGTTGTGCGATGTCCATTGACTTGTTAAAATCACTCAAGGACATGGAATTACCAAATACCTTATATGCAGGAGCAAATGTACAGGAAGAGGTTGGTTTACGGGGAGCGCAAGTAGCAGCTAATTTAATAAATCCAGATATCTTCTTTGCATTAGATGCCGGTCCAGCTGGAGATGTACCTGGGGCACCAGAGGATGCATTAGGAAAATTAGGGGATGGTGTATTAATAAGAATTTATGATAGAAGCTATGTCACTCATAAGGGGATGCGTGATTATTTATTGGATACAGTAGAATCTTTAGGAGTAAAATACCAATACTTTACCTCGCAAGGTGGAACAGATGCTGGTAGAGTTCATTTACATGGACGAGGTGTACCGTCGATTGTCATAGCCGTTCCATCAAGATATATTCATAGCCATGCATCCATGATTCATTACGATGACTATATTACAGCGAAGGAAACGTTAACTGCTTTAGTGAAAAATCTTGATAGTAGTACTTATGAAACGATTATAAAAAATAATTAAGTAAAAATAATTTTAACTACATGCAAAACCTATCTTTAATAAAAGGATGGGTTTTCGTTTATGTGAAGCTGCATTCTTTCTTCGATTCTTTTCATTTTCATTGCAGTATACAAGCCAAAAAAGATAACGACAATAATTGCATAAATGACAGCGGACCAGCCAAATGGCTCCCAGATATAGCCTAATAAAAAGCTTCCCATGCTACCTCCCACATAATAGGAGAATAAATATAAAGCAGATGCACTAGCTTTGGATTGTTGAGCATGCTGACTAACCCAGCTACTGGCAGCAGAATGAGCAAAAAAGAAGCCAAATACAAGAATAGTTAAGCCTATTAGGATGATTAGAAGCGATGTAAGTAGCATAAAGCATACCCCTATAAGCATAATGAATAATCCTAAGATTATACGCTGGGAGCTAGAATATCTATTTTCTAATCTACCAGAAAGGGTTGAGCTAAATGTTCCAGCTATATAAGAAATATATAGCAACCCAATAAAGCTAGTAGAAAGGGAATAGGGTTCATTATGTAAATAATAACCAAGATAATTAAATAAACCGACAAAGATAAAAAAGAGGGATGCAGCAATATAGTATGCATGGCGAAGAATAGGGTTTTTCCAGTGAACAATAAGTTCCTTTAAAGCATTTGTTCCTGAAAATTTTTTCGGTTTAAAGTTCTGACAAGCAGGTAATAGAAATATAAATAATAAAAATATAAATAATCCAATAATACCCATGGTCAAAAAGGAATAGTTCCATCCTAAATGATCAGCGATAAAACCACTAATGATTCGACCACCCATTCCGCCAATACTATTACCACTAATGTAAATACCAATGACAAGCCCAATTGTATTTTTTTCGAATTCCTCACCTATGTATGCAAAAGCAACGGCTGGTAGACTGGCAAGAAATACACCTTGAAGCGTCCGAAGAAGTAATATCATCGTAAAATTAGGAGCGAAAAAAATAACGATGGATAGGATAGAAGAAATCAATAATCCTAGAGACATTACTTTCTTTCGTCCCATTGCATCCGAAATCAGTCCAAACACAATTAAAAAAAAGCTTAGAGTGAGTGTAACAGCAGAAACAGTGAGGCTTGATATAGCTGGGGACACACTAAAATGCTTTGAAAACAGTGGCAATAATGGTTGGGCTATATGCAAGTTTGAAAAAACTAAAAAGGATCCTAAACTCAAGGCTAATGTGGCACGCCAAAATTTATTTGTTTTTGCTTGAATATAACAAGTCTTGTCCATAAGTTGTCATCTCCCAATATAGGGCAATTATATCAAAAATAAATGATTTTTCTATAAAAATATATAAATCTATAAATCCTGTTTAGTTATTGATAATATAAATAAAAAATAGATGCAGAAGGGATTTTCATCATGGAGGAAATAATCGAAAAAGTAAAGGAAATAATAAGAGAAAAGATGCTCAATGAATCGTCTGGTCATGACTATTGGCATGTCCTAAGAGTGTATAAAAATACGATATTACTGATGGAAGAAGAAAAAGAAGAGATAAATAAAGATGTAATAAAATTAGCCGCTTTATTACATGATATTGGAGATTACAAGCTAACTGGTTCAGAAGAGACATTAACTGAATTACCGAAGAAAATATTAAAGAAGCTTCAAGTAGAAGAAAAAACGCTAGATAAAGTGATAAAAATTATTGGCGAGATAAGCTTTCATAAGCAAACAGAGGCATTGTGTTGCTTAGAATCTCAAATTGTTCAAGATGCCGATCGATTAGATGCAATTGGTGCTATCGGAATAGCAAGGGCATTTGCCTATGGTGGTGTTAAAAATAGGGAAATATGGAATCCTGAACAACCAGCTAAATTAAGTATGAGTGAAGAAGAGTACAAAAAAAACAAAGGTAATAGTGTGAATCATTTTTATGAAAAATTATTACTTCTTAAGGAAAAAATGAATACAAATGCAGGAAAAAGAATTGCTGAAGAGAGACATATATTTATGGAACAGTTTCTTCACCAATTTTTTGCAGAATGGGAAGGATTAAAATAACGGTTTACTCCATTCTACAATTAAATTTATCTATTTGTTCATTAAATAGGGCTACGTGCCGCTTTTCATCTAAGATTATTCTATGAAGTGTAGCTTTTATGTATGGATCATCAATTAGTTTAATATCCTTTTTATAATTTTTAATCGCTTTCAATTCAGACTTTAAATCTAGAAAAAGTTTATCACATAAAGAGGTTCCATAATTAACATAGTCGCCGTACCAATAATGACCTTTTGTGCTATACGATCCCCTGATTTTGGGATCACCACCTAATAGAATGATGGTTTCAGCTAACATCTCCATGTGATGCATTTCAACGATTGCAATTCCTTCTAAGAGCTCTGCTAAATCTTGATCTATATATTTAAAGAGGAAATGGTGATAGAGATATTGACTTATTGCTGTAAATTCACTTATAATTCCTGCATAATCATCCATTAGAATTTTAGCATATTTAAGATTAGGTTTTTCAACTTTTATTGGTGGATAAGGTTGTTTAGCGGTATACTCCCAAAATTTCATATTCATACGTTCAGGCTTTCCTGATTTCATACAAACCACCCCTTTTTAACTTCTCGTTACATATTTATGTAAATATAAGTTATAAGATGCATATAAAAAGGGTTAAGTTAATTAATAAGAAAATGAACACTTTGCTAGAGGAAAATAAGCGAAATATTACGAATTATTTAATAAAAAGGAGTGTAATGGTATGACTAAACATGATAAGAATGTGGTTTCGACTTTTTCAATAGTTGGGTTTGACCCTGATAGTGATGAACTTGGAATAGCAGTTCAATCAAAATTCTTAGCTGTAGGGGCTGTTGTACCATGGGTAAAAGCAAATGTAGGTGCCATCGCAACCCAATCATGGGCAAATACTTCATATGGTCCAGAGGGCTTAAGATTGTTAGAAGAAGGAAGAACACCTAAAGAAGTGTTAGATATTCTACTGGAAAAAGATCCGGATAAGGATTTAAGACAAGTAGGTATTGTTGATGCAAAAGGTAATGCGGTATCCTTTACTGGTATCAAATGTCATGATTGGGCAGGACATATAACTGGAAAAAACTTTGCAGCACAAGGAAATATACTAGTTAGTAAAGAAACAGTAGAGGCGATGGCAAATGCCTTTGAAGACAGCGATGGTGATTTAGCTCAAAGATTATTAAAGGCCTTAGAAGCAGGAGGCAAAGCTGGTGGAGATTCACGAGGAGAGCAATCAGCAGCCTTATATGTGGTAAAGGAAAAGGGTGGATACAGTGGGTTTAATGATAGATATATTGATTTAAGGGTGGATGATCATAAAACGCCTATAAAAGAGCTAATAAAGATATATAATTTGCATAGGCTTTATTTTTATAAGACAAAGGAAGAAAATATTATGAAAATAGATGAGCCATTAAAAAAGGAGATTAGTGAATTATTATTTCATCTAAAGTATACTGATAGTCTTGATAAATTAACAGCTGATGATCATTATTTTGCTGAGATACTTCAAAAATATATTCATAAAGAAAATTTTGAAGAGCGAGAGCAGGAAAAAGGATATATTGATTTTGAAGTCCTAGAGTTTATGCGACATCAAGGACATGAATAATTATATAAATAAGCAATAGGATGGAGGATTAAATATGATTAAAATGTATTATTACAATAAGTGTGGAACATCAAGAAAAGCAAAAAAATATTTTGATGAAAATGGAATCAACTATGAGATTGTTCAAATTGTAGATAACCCACCTTCAAAAGAAGAATTAAAAGAAATGGTGTCGAAAAGTGGATTAGAGATTAAGAAATTTTTTAATACCAGTGGTCAATCATATCGAACAATGAATATGAAGGATAGGATGAAAACAGCAAGTGTTGAAGAGCTTTTGGACATACTTGCTTCTGATGGAAAAATCATTAAAAGACCATTGATTTTCGATGGGAATACAGTAACGGTAGGCTGGAATGATGAAAATGCCGAGGTTTGGTTGCAAAAAGCATAACAAATCATAATAAATTAGAGAAAACAGGTTATATCATGCTAACCTGTTTTTTTGAATTTATCATTTTAGCATAGTAAAATATTTCTTGTTTTCAAAAATGCAAGAAAATATTTTGTAGTTTATACTATTATGATAGAATAAACTATAAATAAAGTAATAATTAGAATCTTTAGATAGCAATGGATACAATATATGAATAGGAGGGGACAAACATGTCAATTTGTTGTGGAGCAAGTAAAATTGGGTCAATAGGTAAGATTGAAAGAAATAATATTGTGGTTCACAATGTTCCTATTCTATACTGTCCTGTTTGCAAGAATAAAGAACCCCATCCTAAGATTAAAAACAATTTAGACTTTATTAGTGAAATAGCGAAAGAGGACGGTTATAAAGAAATTGATTTGGATTACTATATTGATGGAGATCAATATGGTGATTTATTTGAGGAATGTGCAACAGTAAAGAATGGGAATGAACATCAATGGATTCAATCTCAAATAGATATGTCTTTAGATTTACTTTCTTTCTCAAGACAAATTAAAGATATAGAATGGGAAACTATTTTAAAGAAAAGGTTAACAGCTTTGAGTAAAGAAAGGGATTTTACAAAAAACAAATAACATGATAAAAATGCGGTTTCCTTATAGGAAATCGCATTTTTAATTTTTAATGAATGGGAGTTTTTATGTAAGAATAATGCCGTTTAAATAAGGGAAAAGTAGAAGTACATGCAAAATCGTATATTTCATGTTTATTCTTGTTCAAAAATAGAAATAAATACTTGTAGTTATGTAATTATAGGAATGGAGTGAAAAAAAATGAATATTGCCGCATTGTTCATCAGTAGCTTTTTCATTCTTTTGACTATTGTATTGGCATATTATTTTTTTATCGAAAAACCAAAAAATAATAAAAAAATAAATACAAAGGTTATTACTCTTCATAATGACGGTTTTGATTTTATATTATATAAGGGAAAAATATCTGAGATGCTTAATGATTATCAACGGTTTTTAGGAAATATGGATATCGTTGTTTATAGTAAAAGTCTTTTTATCGGTTTTTTGGATGTCAACCAAAGATACCTAGAGCTACCTGCTAAAGCAATTGAATCAGTAAAGTATGAACCAAATAAATTGACTATTAGCTGCTATAAGGAAATGATGGGAACTAAAAAAGTTATAATAAAAAGTAAATCGACAAAGCAATTGTACCTGATGTCAAAAAAAATAAATTTTATTTCAAGAAGATCAAAGAAGGTATCTGCTATTTGATTGGATATATGATTTTTTGCATTTTCCAATTATTTCTCTGTTGACATGAAGATTATCATGGTGTTAATATTGCTTCATGAGTTTTTTTTTACTAATTTAATACGTTAAATTTCTAAATAAGTTCTCTTATCTAGAGAGGTGGAGGGACTGGCCCGATGAAGCCCGGCAACCAATCATATTTATCATATGATAAGGTGCCAATTCCTGCAGGACTTTATGTTCTGAAAGATGAGGGGAAGGGTTTCTTACATATTGATCCTTTCTGATTTTTTCAGAAGGGATTTTTTGTGTTTTATAAACACGAATTGAGTGTCTGAATATTAATGGGAGTTGATTTTGATTGATTAAGCTTAAGCATATTAAAAAAATCTATCAAACAAAAAAGAGGAAAGTAACCGCTTTAAATAAAATTGATTTAGAGGTACATCAGGGGGAAATATTTGGGATTATCGGATACAGTGGGGCAGGTAAGAGTACATTGATTCGGTTAATCAATTTGTTAGAAAAGCCTACAGAGGGGGAAATATGGGTTAATAATCAAAGAATTGATCTATTAACAGCTGGAGATCTTCGGAAGGCAAGACAGCAAATCGGGATGATTTTTCAACATTTTAATCTGTTGTGGTCTCGTTCAGTCAAGGGAAACATTGCATTACCATTAGAAATAGCAGGTGTACCAAAGGAAGAAATAGATGTAAGGGTAGAGGAATTGATGGATCTAGTTGGTTTAACAGATTTAAAGGAAGTCTATCCATCTGAATTAAGTGGTGGTCAAAAGCAGAGGGTGGGTATAGCAAGAGCACTAGCAAATCGGCCTACGGTACTTTTAAGTGATGAGGCTACATCAGCCTTAGATCCAAACACTACTGATTCTATTCTTGAACTACTAAAAGATATTAATAAGAGATTAGGTATTACCATTGTTTTGATTACCCATGAGATGCATGTCATCCAAAAGATATGTGACAAAGTGGCTATTATTTCTGAAGGAGAAACAATAGAAACAGGACCTGTACTTGACGTTTTCACTCATCCTAAAGAACAAATAACAAAGGACTTTGTTAAACAGGTATTTCCTTATCATAGAGAAAAACATATAGCAGAAGGAATCAAAGATAATACCAAGCAATTGATAAAATGTAACTTTATGAATGAAAGTGCAAATCAACCAATTATTAGTAGGTGGATGAAAACCTTTGATATTGAGGTGAATATTTTAGAGGGGACTATAGAACGTGTCCAAGATGCTATATATGGGACACTTTATATAGAGATAAATGCAGATCAACAAAACTTAATAGCTTCTATAGAATATTTAGAAAATGTTGGAGTAGAAGTGGAGGTGATCAATTATGCTTAGCTATAGTGAATTTCAACAGTTAATACAAGCAACCTTAGAGACCCTGTTTATGGTTGGTATCTCTGGAGTATTTACTGTATTAATCGGTACGCCTCTTGGTATTTTACTTGTACTTACAGATAAAGGACAATTAAAAGAAAATGCTTTGATAAATAAGGTATTAGGTATTATTGTAAATATCTTTCGTTCTGTTCCGTTTATTATATTAATTGTTTTATTAATGCCTTTCACACGAAAAATTGTTGGTACATCAATAGGACCAACTGCCGCTACGATTCCATTAATAGTAGGTGCTGCACCATTTTTTGCTAGACTAGTTGAGACATCCTTGAGAGAAGTAGAAAAAGGTGTTATTGAAGCAGCTATATCGATGGGAGCTTCGGTATTTCAAATTGTGAAAAAAGTATATTTACCAGAATCCTTACCTTCAATTTTATCTGGTATAACTGTTACAATTGTCGCCTTAATCAGTTATTCAGCAATGGCAGGTGTTGTTGGAGGAGGTGGATTAGGAAATATGGCAATCATTTATGGGTACAATCTTTATAATACACCTGTCATGATTGTTACCACTATCGTTTTACTAGTTTTAGTTCAGATTGTTCAATCATCTGGAGATTTATTCTCTAGAAGGATAGATAAAAAATAAAAAAGGGAGTGGACTTAACATGAAAAAAATAGTTCTAGTCGTATTAATCGCAATTATTAGTATAGGTTTTGCCGCTTGTGGCACACAATCATCTGGTACTAACAGCAGTGTAGTAACGTTAAAAGTAGGGGCAACATCAGTACCACATGCTGAAATTTTAAGAGAAATTAAGTCTGATCTAGAAAAAGAAGGTGTACATTTAGAAATTGTGGAGTACGATGATTATGTACAACCAAATATTCAATTAGCGGATGGGGAAATTGATGCTAATTATTTTCAACATATCCCTTATTTTGAATCCTTTACAAAGGAAAGAGGAATTACAAATTTAACCTATATTGCTAAGATTCATATTGAACCGATGGGAATATATTCAAAGAAAATAAAAGATCTTTCTGAGTTAAAGAATGGAGCTAGGGTTTCAATCCCTAATGATCCTTCCAATATGGGAAGGGCATTAGCATTACTTGAAAATGCGGGATTAATAAAATTAAAAGATGGTACATCCATTAAAGGAACTATACAAGATATTGTCGAAAATAAAAAGAATCTTAAAATCACACCATTAAATGCTCCTATGTTACCTAGATCTTTAGAGGATGTTGATATTTCTGTCATTAATACCAATTTTGCTTTACAGGGTAATTTAAACCCAACAAAAGATGCCTTAGTCATTGAAGATTCTAATTCACCCTATGCAAATATTTTAGCGGTAAGAAAAGAAGATAAGGATAAAGAGAGTATTAAAAAATTAGCAAAAGCATTAACCTCTGAAAAAGTGAGAAAGTTTATTGAAGATAAATATAAAGGCGCCATCGTTCCAGCATTTTAAATAAAAGGATGAAGAAAGTAATTTGTAATAATCCCCCAAAATTTTTGGGGGGTTATTTTTTTTAGTTATTTGTATAATAATTGCATATAAATAGAAGAAAGAGAATGGAGGGATAAGCTTGAAAAAATTTTACATAGGTTTTGTTATTTTCTTTATGATTTATGGGGTATTTATGGCGTTCTATCTATTTCATATCAATCAAGCATTACCACACGCATATGTAAATGGCCCTGCAGATCCAAGTACATTTATGACACAAGCTCAATTACATCAAGCAACCATTTATTCGAGAATAAAGGATCTATTATTTTTTATAGGAGTTCCCTTTGAATGGGCGATATATCTTATTATTCTAGGCTTTGGATTTTCAACAAGCTTTATCGTTGTCGCAAAAAAATTTAGTAAAAAATCATTGTTCATACAATCTGCAATCTTTGTATTATTAATGAATTTACTCATTGCACTGCTTATGTTTCCATTACAGTATTATTCATATAAAGTTTCGAGAGACTATGGGATTAATATTCAGCCATTTAATCTGTGGTTATGGGATAAAGGGAAGAGCTTCCTCGTTGATTTTATTATAAATGTACCGGTTGTCTGGCTACTATATACCATCATTAGAAAATCTCAAAAGAGATGGTGGTTTTATTTTTGGTTGATATCCATTCCATTGACCATATTTGTTTACTTTGTTCAGCCTGTCATCATTGATCCAATATTTAATGAATTTCAACCATTGCAAAATCAAGAATTAAAACAGGATATATTAGCAATTGCAAAAAAGGCAAATATTCCAACAAATCAAGTTTATCAGGTGAATATGTCAAAAAAGACAACAGCAATGAATGCTTATGTAACAGGTATAGGCTCAAATGCAAGGATTGTACTGTGGGATACCACCTTAGAAAAATTAAATAAGGATGAAATCCTGTTTATTATGGCACATGAAATGGGTCACTATGTCTATCACCATATATATTGGATGCTTTTTGGAACTATTCTTTCATCGTTTTTCCTTTTCTACATAGGTTATAAGCTTCTGCATTGGCTTATCATGCGGTATGGCGATTATTGGGGAATAAAAAAAATAGGAGAGATAAACTCCTTGCCACTTATTCTACTTATACTGTCTGTATTGACATTCGCTGTGGCACCAATTGAAAATACTGTATCAAGAGCTTCAGAAAGAGCGGCAGATGCTTATGGTATAAAGATGACCCATAATAAAGAGGCAGCTACTTCCGCATTTCAAAAGCTAGCTGTAGACAGTCTTGTTGAGCCAAATCCACCAAAATTGGTAAAAATATTTCTCTATACTCACCCAACAATGGTTGAAAGACTTTATACCATAAATCATTCAAATTAAGAATAGATAAAAAGTTGCATGAGATAAATGCAACTTTTTATCTATATTTTTTTCAAAGGAATTTAGTGGTTTTTGTCGAATTAATTATAGAAAATAGCAGTATAAATAGTCTGGAGGTTTCATAATGAAAAAAATATCTATCGTAATAATTGCTATATTCATGTTTCTTTCTGTAATTAATTTGGGTGGTATGGTCCAAGCAGCAGGAGCAATAAAGGTTGTCATAGATAGTTCTCAAAAGACATTTACTCAACCACCTGTTATCCAAAATGGTCATACACTTGTACCAATGAGGGGTATCTTTGAATCATTGGGTGCAGGGGTCACGTGGAACAGTAAAACGAAAAGTATCATCGCAGCAAAAGGAAGTATTAAAATAGAAATAACCATAAATAAAACGAATGCGACTGTTAATGGTAAAAGTATCACACTTGATCAGAAGGCAGTGATTGTGAACGGTAGTACAATGGTTCCACTACGTTTTGTCAGCGAAGCTTTAGGTGCTGCAGTTCGATGGGATGGAACAACCAAAACGATCTATATTACAAGCCCTAAGACAGTACAGAAAAAAGTACTCACAACAGCTGATATCATGAAACAAAACTCTAATCGAGTGGTCTATATCGAAACAGATACAAAAAGTGGTGACGGGGTTATTCTAAAGGATGGCTTGATTTTAACTAATTATCATGTAGTAAGTGATGCATCACTAGTAACCATTACAACAAATGATGGCAACATTTATGATGTTGAAGGCGTAGTTGCATATGACAAAAATACTGACCTAGCTATTATTAAAACGAAGCAAAACTTACTTTATAAACAGGTTACGATCGATTCGCCAAAAAACTTAAAAGTTAACGATAAAGTACTTGCAATTAGTAATCCAGATGGTTTTTCCGTCAAGTCATTAGAGGGAACTATCCAAAGTTTCTCTAGTAATAATGGAGTAAATGATGTTTATATCTCTTCAACAAATCTCATGCAGACAAATGGGCAAGCTTTGTTTAATATGTATGGGGAGTTAATAGGAATCTCAACAACTGTAAATGGTAATAGTAATGTAGCTATTTCTATTGATCATATTTCAAACTGGGTGAAAAATATTTTATCATTAAAGTTTGATAGCATTTTAGCTACCTTTGCTAAAAAAGTATATGAAAGTACTTTACCAAATTCAATAGCTGAGTTACAAGCTGGATTGAATAATCAACAATTACGAGAAATCCTTACAGCTAATGGAGTCTTTAGTATCGATTCCTATACGGTAACCGAAGCAAAGGATGGTACGATAAATATTGATGGTAAAATTTCTGATCAAACCTATGCCTCTTATAAAAATGCCTATGTAAACGTGGAAGCAGATGTCCAAGCATGGGTTGATGAGATGGCATACGTTCTTTATAACTTATATCCTGATAAGCACACAAGTTTAACCATAACTACTTGGACTATTTCTAATACAGATCCTTCTGCCATAGCAGCACCTGAGGACATCGTATATGATGATGTTCATCAATACTGGATCATTAAACATAAGATTATTAGTATTGATATTCCAGTCAATGCAAGTACATATGATTGGTATACAGGAGAATAATTAAGCTAGTAAAAATAAAGGGTACTTCAACATATATTGAGGTGCCCTTTACTTATGTGATTTTCAGGTTTTATTTTTTTAACCAATAGAATATGATAAAATTTGGAGGAATATTAATAAAAAGAGAAGAATAGATACAATATATAGTAGGAGTGATGACATATGAATCGATTAACTAGATCAAAAAACAGAATCTTTGGTGGAGTACTTGGTGGTATCGCAAATTATTTTAGAATTGACCCAGTTTGGATGAGACTTCTTTATCTATTGTTTGCCTTATTTATCAATTTTGGGATGGCTTTTATCATCTATATTATTGCCTTAGTTATCATACCTAGAGGTGATCATGAAATTAGTTCGGAAAATAGAGTGAATGATGGTATCGAGGATTTTAAGGATAGCATCGGTAATAGAAAGGTTTTTGCTTTAGTGGGGATTGTTCTTATCGTAATTGGTACGATATTTTTAATAGAGCAAATAGGAAATATTCCTATCTGGTTGTATGTAAGAAGCTACTATTATGAAGTAAAGAAATTTGTCATACCTACGGTCTTAATTCTAGTTGGTGCATGGATTTTAGTGAAGGGTATTAAAAATAAGTAATAGTAAATGTTTTTCAGCAACCTACTTTCTTTTTTTTGGGGAAGTAGGTTTTTCTGAAAGGAGTTAATTAATAAATAGGAAGAAAAGATTCACTAATGTTCTTAGTTGTAATTGCATTAGCGATATACTTAGGGAGTCAACCAATTCAATTGCAACAGATTAAAATGGAATTAGTTAATTTTATAGATTCAATAAAAATTAAATTGCCAGATATATATCCTGTAATGAAGGATAAACAACCACAACCAACCCAAGAAGAGTTAATAAAAGCATTACATATAGATACAATAAACTTTACACATCCAGACTTATATCCCATATGGGAAGGAGACAAATATAGTTATATAGATTCCAAGGGGAAGATTGTTATAAAACCGTAATTCGATGTTGCTTTCGATTTCAGTGAAGGATTAGCAGCGATAGAACTATATGGAAATAAATAGGGTTTTATTAATTCAAAAGCAAAACTTATAATTTCTTCAAAATTAGATTTAGCACTTTCATTTAGTGAGATTGGACTGGCTGCTGTTCAATACCAGGGGAAATATGGATATATTAATAAAAATGGGGAATTCGTCATTAAACCACAATTTGAAGATGCTTATCCATTTAGTGGTAAATTAGCTAAAGTTGTAATAGGAAAGAAGAAAGCCTATATCAATGTATATGGCGAATTATTAAAGGTATCAAATTAAAAAATATGTTGATAGTTTTTAATACCACCAGACATGTCAAAGACGGGGGGTATTTTTTTAACTTGTTTATACACTTAGTATATATAAAAATATAAAAAATATGGTAATATATTTGTATAAAAAAGGAGGGGTATCTTCCATGTCCAAACAACCTTCTATTTCCGTAGCTCTAAAGGAATGGGCTGTTACAATTGACGCATTAGCTAAAGGTGAACAAGTTATGCTACTAAGAAAAGGTGGCATTCATGAAGAAACAAAGGACTTTAAATTACAAGAAAAGAGCTTTTATCTTTTTCCTACCTATTTACACCAAAAAAAGGAGTTATTAAAGGAAGATTTTCGTTTTCTCATTGATACATTGAATGACACAGTAGATATAGAAAGTAAAGAACTAGAAATTAGTTATTTTGCAGAAGTAATAGAGGATATAGAGGTAATAGATGAAGAAAAATTAAAGCGTATTTCTACCTTTCATATTTGGACTGATAATTTTGCTGAAACAAAATTACATTGGAAAAAGGATAAACCTATCCATTTATTGATGGTTAGAGTTTATAAGCTATCAGAGAGTTTAAATGTAAAACTTCTTGACGAGTATAATGGATGTAAATCATGGATTGAACTGAAAGAGAAGCTTCCTGATGTCAGTTATGAGCCAGTGATTTCTGATGAAGCATTTAATAGACAGGTTGACACATTATTAGCAACCATCAATAAGTAAAAAATTAATTGAAGAGGTGAATAGAATGTCAGATGTTATTATTGTAGGTGGAGGAGTAGCAGGATTGTCAGCTGCAATTTTTACTGCAAAAGCAGAGCTAAATACTTTAGTTTTAGACGACAATAAAGCTCAAATAGAACGAATCAGTAAGGTTCAAAATATACCTGGTATTCATGAGGGGATTTCGGGTACTGCTTGGATAAGTAATGCAAAAAAACAGGTTGAAACATTTGGTGGAACGATTAAAGAGGAAACCGTAACAGATATCGTTAAGCTTGATGATGGTTCCTTTGAAATAAAAACAGAGCAAGGAACCTATAAAGCAAAATATGTTGTTGTTGCAACAAACGTTAATAAAAATGTGCTCTCTTCCTTTGATTTTGAAGAAAAAACGAATGGTTTAGTACCCAATGGAAGAGCAGTAGCAATAAAGGACGTAGCCTGGAATGGTGAAACCAAGGTTGAGAACCTTTATCTTGCAGGAGTGATTAAAGAAATACCAAGTCAGGTTTCCGTTTCCTTAGGGCATGGGGTAACCGTAGGTATAACAGTTGCATCAAAAGAAAAAGGATCTCCATTTATGTGGCACGATCTATAAAAAAATAATATAGGACTAAAAAACAAGAAGAGACTAATTGATTATTCATTGATATGCTCCCCTTTAGGTAGACAGATTTAAAATCTACCACATAGAGAGGAGTATTTTTATGTCCAAAAGAAGTAAATATACTGCAGAAGAGAAATATCAAATAATTAAGATGTATGAGGACGGGGTTAGTTCAATCAACGATGTTGTTTTTCAGCACAAAATTTCTAAGTATACCTTTAACAACTGGAGATATAATTATGGGAGATATGGAATAAATGGTTTGAAAGAAGCAAAAACATGGAAAAGCTATTCAAAAGAGTTGAAGGAAAAAGTTGTTAAGGACCTTCTTTCTGGAGAATTATCATCATATGAAGTTATTAGAAAGTATGAAATATCTAGTAGGTCAGTTTTGGAAAAATGGGTGAACAAGTATAATGGTCACAGAAATATAAACGCAACGGCGCAAGGATTGAGCCATTCTATGACAAAGGGAAGATCTACTACTTGGAGAGAGAGAATAGAAATTGTATTATTCTGTATTGCACACAACCAGGATTATCATCAGACTGCTGAAGCCCATCAGGTATCTTATCAGCAAGTTTATCAATGGGTGAAGAAATATGAATCTGGTGGAGAAGATGCCTTAAAGGATCGAAGGGGAAGGAAAAAAGAGGAAGAAGAATTAACACTTGAGGAAAAAATGAAAATTTGCGTGATTTAATATCATAAATGAATCTGCTTGAAATAAATATCATTTAAAGGTAATATGTAAAGGGTGTCAATCATATGTAATATGGAAAAAATCAATATTACAACATTAGCACTATGAGTATAGTGGTAATGTTGATTTATTTAATAAAATCTAATATAATGAGAACAAAGCAAAATATTGTTGTTTTTTTCTAAACTTAATCTTGACTAATTTAGTCGGGATTATACAATGTATATGGATGGTACATTGATAAATTGGAAAACTATATATAGGTAAAAATTTATATTTAGTTTTTATATTTAAATTCTATATTGGAGGAATGTTAAATGACGCAACCAAAGCTTTCTATTGATAACCTTCATGTATCTATTGAAGGGAAAGAAATTATTAAGGGCTTGTCCCTTGAAATAAAAGGTGGAGAAGTACATGTTATTATGGGACCTAATGGTACAGGTAAAAGTACTTTAGCTTCTTCTTTAATGGGGCATCCAAAATATCATGTGAATTCAGGGTCTGTGACTCTAAATGATGAAGATTTATTAGAAATGGCTACTGATGAAAGGGCAAGAAAAGGTTTATTCCTTGCTATGCAATACCCAAGTGAAATTAGTGGAGTAACAAATGCAGATTTTATGCGTAGCGGTATTAATGCAAAACGAGAAGAAGGAAACGAAATATCTTTAATTAAGTTTATACGAGAAATGGAAGATAAAATGAAGTTCCTTGATATGGATGAAACTTTCTCTCAAAGATATGTAAATGAAGGATTTTCAGGTGGAGAGAAAAAAAGAAATGAAATACTTCAAATGATGATGTTAAAACCACATATTGCTATATTAGATGAAATTGACTCTGGTTTAGATATCGATGCTTTAAAAATCGTATCAAATGGAGTAAACGAGATGAGGAATCCAGAAATGGGAACTTTAATCATTACCCATTATCAGCGTCTTCTAAATTATATTAAGCCTGACTTTGTTCATGTGATGATGCAAGGAAAAATTGTTCGTTCCGGCGGTCCAGAATTAGCAGAAAAATTGGAAGCTGAAGGTTATGATTGGATTAAAGAAGAACTGGGTATCGAAGATGAAACTGTTGGCCAAGGAGCTTAATTTGGATAGGGGGTATAATGAATGGCTGTAGACATGAATGTTCGTTTTGATAAAAGTTTAATTACCCAATTATCCAAGAACAAAGGTGAACCTGATTGGATGTTAGAATTAAGACTAAAATCACTTGGCTTATATAAAGAATCACCTTTGCCGAAAGTAGAAAAGATTAAAATAGATAATTGGAATATAGATAATTTTGATTTTACTATTGATGAGCAACAACAGCTGGAAAAAGCAGAGCAGCTTCCAGCGTTTATGCAATCAGTAATTGCTTCTAACATAAAAGAACGAAGTGTATTAGTACAGAAAGATTCTTCTGTTATTTACCAGGATGTTTCAAGAAACTTGAAGAAACAGGGTGTTATTTATACAGATTTAATGGATGCATTGCAGAATTACCCTGATCTTGTTAAAAAGTATTTTATGAAAGATATCAAATTAGATGATAAATTAATTACTTTGCATACAGCATTATGGAATGGTGGAGTGTTCCTATATATTCCTAAGAATGTAGTTGTAGATTTTCCAGTTCAATCATTATTCTTAGCAGAAAAAACAGGATTATTGCCACACATTTTAATTGTCGCTGAAGAAAACAGCAGTGTGACCTATGTAGACCATTATTTTTCGAGTGATACTACAATATCTCCCATACACAATGGAGTGTCTGAGGTATATGTTGGAGAAAATGCTCGAGTTCGCTATGCTACGATTCATAATTTTAATAAGAATGTTTATGATTATACCTATAGAAAAGCATTGGTGGAAAGAAATGGTAGTATTGAATGGGTAATTGGTGAAATGAATGATGGAAATACCTTATCCGCTAATACAAGTATACTAAAGGATTCAGGAGCAAATGTAGATACGAAATCAATATTTATCGGAACAGGTAATCAAAAAACTAATTTTGTATCTAAGGTTATTCATGTGGGAGATCATACAAATAGTAGTATCCTTTCTCATGGGGTCATGTTAGATAAATCAACTGGAATTTTTGATGGAATCACTCAAATAGAAAAAGGTGCTGTAAAAGCTAACGCAAAGCAAGCAGAGAAAATTTTAATGTTGAGTGAAGAAGCTCGTGGTGATGCAAACCCAATATTATTAATTGAAGAACATGATGTGGTAGCAGGTCATGCAGCTAGTGCCGGTCCTGTGAATAAAGAGGATATATATTATTTAATGTCAAGAGGAATTAAGAAAGAAGAAGCTGAGCGTTTAATCATCCATGGTTTCTTAAGCCCTGTTGTCTCTAGAATTCCAATCGAGGGATTACAAGAGCAATTAGAAAATGTAATCGAAAGGAAATTATCAAAATGATTGATTCTAAGGTTAGGGAAGCGTTTCCCATTTTAGATCAACAAGTGAATAATCATCAGCTGGTTTATTTAGACAGCGCAGCTACTGCTCAAAAACCATTACAGGTTATTGAGGCGATTGATCAATATTATCGTACGATTAACTCCAATGTTCATCGTGGCGTGCACACCTTAGGTACATGGGCAACTGATGCCTATGAAGGTGTAAGGGAAAAGGTAAGAAAATTCATTCATGCAAAAAGTACGGAAGAGATAATTTTTACTAGAGGCACTACGACTTCAATCAACCTTGTTGCTCATAGCTATGGACGTTCCTTTATAAAGGCAGGAGACGAAATAGTGATAAGTTTGATGGAACATCATAGTAACCTAATCCCATGGCAACAGGTAGCAAAAGCCACAGGTGCAACACTAAAATACTTACCGTTACAAGCAGATGGTACGATTAAGCTTGAGGATTTTAAAAATACGATTACAGATCAAACAAAGTTGGTAGCTATTACCCATGTTTCTAATGTACTTGGAACGATAAACCCGATAAAAGAATTTGCGAAAATTGCTCACTCAGTAGGAGCGAAAATTCTAGTTGATGGGGCACAAAGCGTACCTCATATGAAGGTAGATGTGCAGGACTTGGATTGTGACTTTTTAGCATTTTCTGGTCATAAAATGAGTGGACCTACTGGAATCGGTGTGCTTTATGGGAAAAAAGACATTTTAGAGAAAATGGAGCCAGTTGAGTTTGGTGGCGAAATGATCGATTTTGTTGATTTATATGATTCAACTTGGAAGGAGCTACCTTGGAAATTTGAAGGTGGGACTCCCATCATCGCTGGAGCTGTTGGTTTAGGAGCTGCAATTGATTTCCTAGAATCAGTTGGGTTAGATCATATTGAGCAGCATGAGCATGAGCTAGTAGCCTATGCGATGGATAAATTGAAGAATGTTGAAGGGTTTACAATGTATGGACCTCAAGAAAATCACAGTAGTTTAATTACTTTTAATATAGATGGAATTCATCCGCATGATTTAGCAACTATATTAGATTCATTTGGAATAGCTGTGAGAGCTGGACATCATTGTGCACAACCATTAATGAAATGGTTAGATGTTTCTGCTACAGCAAGAGCAAGCTTTTATTATTACAATACGTTAGAAGAAGTAGATAGATTGGTTGAAGGATTAAAAAAAGCAAAGGAGTATTTTGGCCATGTCTTCACTAGATGATTTATATCGACGCGTTATTATGGATCACTATCAAAAACCAAGAAATATTGGTGAATTAGCTGATGCAGATGCAACTATTCAATTGAAAAATCCAACCTGTGGTGACCAGATTCAACTGCAAATGAAGGTTGAGAATGGAAAAATTCAAGATGCCAAGTTTAGAGGGGAAGGCTGTTCTATCAGTATGTCGTCTGCTTCCATGATGACTGAAGCTATCATAGGGAAGTCAGTTGAAGAAGCAATGAATTTGGCTGATCGTTTTTCGAAAATGTTACTTGGAGAAGATGTTGAAACGGATGATTTCGAAGATATTGAAGCGTTACAAGGTGTTTGTAAATTTCCAGCTCGTATAAAATGTGCTACCCTTGCGTGGAAGGCAATGGCAAAAGGTGTGAAGGAAGGAAATGAACACGATCATCATGGGAATGACCATACTCACAAATAAAGGAGGAATATATCATGGCTAAAGCAGGACCTGAAATTGCTGAAGAGTATCAATATGGTTTTAGGGATAAAGACGTATCTTTATATAGATCAGATAAAGGCCTTACTCCAAAAATAGTTAAAGAAATTTCTAAATTAAAAGGCGAACCTGAATGGATGCTTAACTTTCGCCTTAAATCTCTTGAACGATTTAATCGTTATCCAATGCCATCATGGGGTGCTGATTTAAGTGATTTAAACTTCAATGATATTACTTATTATGTAAAGCCATCAGAGAAATCGGAAAAATCTTGGGATGAGGTCCCAGAAGAAATTAAAAATACATTTGATAAATTAGGTATTCCAGAGGCAGAACAAAAATGGTTGTCTGGTGTATCTGCACAGTATGAATCTGAAGTTGTATATCATAGTATGAAAAAGGAATTAGAAGATGTTGGTGTTATCTTTATGGATACAGATTCAGCTCTTAAGGAACACCCAGAGATTTTCAAGGAACATTTTGGTACGGTTATACCACCATCTGACAATAAGTTTGCAGCGCTTAATAGTGCAGTTTGGTCTGGTGGTAGTTTTATCTATGTTCCAAAAGGAGTAAAGCTAGATATTCCATTACAAGCATACTTCCGTATTAATTCAGAAAACATGGGGCAGTTTGAACGTACTTTAATTATTGCTGATGAAGGTGCATCTGTTCATTATGTAGAAGGTTGTACAGCACCTATATATAGTAGTAATTCCCTTCATAGTGCCGTTGTTGAAATTATTGCGAAAAAAGGTGCAACTGTACGTTATTCAACCATTCAAAACTGGGCGCCAAATATATATAATTTAGTGACTAAGCGTGCTGTGGCAGAAGAAGATGCAACAGTAGAATGGGTAGATGGAAATATTGGTAGTAAGGTTACTATGAAATATCCAGCGGTTATTATGAAAGGGCCAAGAGCTAAAGCGAATGTTTTATCCATTGCCGTTGCTGGTAAGGGTCAAACACAGGATGCTGGAGCTAAGGTTGTTCATTTAGCACCTAATTGCACCTCTACTGTTATTTCCAAGTCGATAAGTAAGCACGGTGGTAATGCAGTATATCGTGGTTTAGCAAGCTTTGGTAAGAATTCAGAAGGTTCAAAAGCTAATATTAAGTGTGATACCTTAATACTTGATGAGGTATCTAAATCTGATACCATTCCAAGTAATGAGGTTCATAATAATAACATTACTTTAGAGCATGAAGCAACTGTAAGTAAGGTAAGTGAGGATCAATTATTTTATTTAATGAGTCGTGGTATTACGGAAGAGGAAGCTACACAAATGATTATCATGGGCTTCATTGAACCATTTACAAAAGAGTTGCCAATGGAATATGCAGTTGAAATGAATCGTCTCATCAAGTTTGAGATGGAAGGAAGCATTGGTTAACCTTGATATATCAAGGTTTATGAATGGCGGGCAGTGTATTTGCCCGCTTTTTGTCCGCTTTTTATTTGGAAACATATTTCGAATAGAGCTCTAATGCATTATCCTCAATCTTTTCTGTAACATGTAAATACGTGTCTGCAGTGACTTTTACGCTAGCATGTCCAAGTCGCTCAGATACATATTTTAAATTTGCTCCAGCTTCTAGAAGATGAACAGCATGAGTATGTCTTAGGGCATGAGGTGACAACACAGGAATGTCTGCTCGTTTGCAAATTTCTTTGAAGTATTCTCTCATTACATTAGTTCTAAGCCATCTACCGTCTTGTTGGTGAAATATAATATTTTTAGTCGTTGCCACATAATTTACATATCGTAGATAAACTTCTTTTTGGTTTACACGATGCTCTTTTATTACTTTAACTGTTTGATTATCGAGATTTATGATACGTTCGCTTTTTTTAGATTTAGGCGTAGATAAATAAGGTATTGAATTGAGTGGATAAACAAGCGTTTTACTTATTGATAATGTTTTAGCATTGAAGTCAATATCATCCCAGGTAAGAGCCAGTGCTTCACCGATTCTCATACCAGTACGAGCCATTATAGTAAATAAAGCAAAGTATTGAATTGAATGCTTATATTTAGCATTTTTAACAGGTTGTTTTACAGTTGCTAAAAACTTGTCCAATTCCTCTCGAGTAAAATAATTTAATTTGCTTGTTTTATCTTTATCCTTTGGTATTTTTATCCTCTGGATTGGATTTTCACGCATGATATTAAATTCATGAACGGCATCATTGATAGCACTACTCATAATGCTATGGATCCTGCGAACTGTTCCCTCGCTGTAATGTTCCCTTAACTTATTAATCCACTTTTGATAATCGTTACGCGTAATTTCTTTCAGTTTGTAATTTCCCCAACGCGGAATAATATTTAACCTTACATTTCTTTCTTGAACAGAATAAGTCATTGGTTTCACATGTGGCTTTTTATACACTGCCAGCCAGTCTTGAAAATATTTTTCTACCTTTTCATTCCCATCTTCATTAAATCCAAAATAGTCAATTTCAGATTCAGCTATAGTAGCTGCTAACTGAGCTTCTTTTTTTGTATTAAAACCACCTTTTGATGCTTCTTTTTTCTTCCCGGTTCTGCGGTCTATGTAACTAACTCGATATTCCCATTTGGTACCTCGTTTACGGTAAAATGCCATTAGAATTGTCCTCCTTTAAGTAAAATAAAAAAGCCCCAATCTATAACAAAACACCATAGTATTACTATGGATTGTTATGATCGGCGCTCTATGGCGCTCTATTGATCAGTTATTACTGGCCCTCTAAGGAGCTCTAAAAGGTTTGGCACTCTATGGTGCTTGAAGTCGACTATTTACGATTAGATTACCACAAATTTATAAATTTTAGCAAATACGTTTTTTAAAGTATAAAAAATAAAGTATCGAATATAGTTAAAAAAAATTCACTTATCAAAAAACATTAAATATTTTAGAAAAGGTAGTTAATCCATTTTTAGAAGAAATCGAGAATTTAATATCACCTATTATTAAGAGAACATATTTTTTGAATGTTTCATTTGATGGATTAAACCCATATTATGGATTGCATTTAAATAAAATACCAGGCAATAGAATTTTAGATTTTGATGTAAAATTTATTGTTGAAGATAGTAAAGTTGAAATATCTAAGCAATCTGTGAAGCTAACATCTAATAATAAATCTCACTTGACTAATCTTTCTAGAAATTATTTAACATTATCCCCTAAGAAGATTTAATTGTTAACCCTGGTTGTATGGAATTAACAAATATTTGATTTACCATTTCAAGTTCTAATTCTAAATTAGGACTTTTTGTTACTGAATCTTTTACTCTTGAATATATGATAATTGCTGCATTTCTAGTAATAGCTACAGTATGCGACTCATTATTAAACATATAATGCCCCGGTAATAACAGGGATTAAAGACTGTAGGTATGAAAAATCAACTTCAATTTTATTTAATTCTTTTAAATGATAAAATAAAAATTCATTTGGCTCTAAATACTTATAAAAAACAGAATTGAATACCTTACCTTTTTTATTAACAACTAAATCAATATAACCTTCATATGGAATCATATTTAATTGTTCTGGTATAAATGGAATAATATTGTTATTATCCTTTTTTAAAGTATCAATTAACAAAGGATCATTGATGTTTAAATTTCTTTTTAATAGCTGAAACTCATGTTTGGAAGATTTAGAATATTTGCATTCAGCTTCCTCTTCTAAATTTTCTAATGTCAATTGCATTGGTTCATAGTGAGATTGTTTGTTATTAAATTCTTTAATTCTTACAAATCGGTAGCTAACCGGCATTTTATCCACCCGTTTCGTTCTTCATTTATAAAAAAATAATTTCGACTACTTTGGACTTACTAATAATAGAAAAGCGACTAACTTTTTGTGGTTAGTCGCTTCATGTTCTATTTGCATAATTTATTTCTCTGACTTTTTTTCCATTTCAACCATATGCCTTCTAGCACGAATATATGCTAGCATTTCCTTGATTTCCTCTTTAGATAATTTCTCTCCATCAACATTAAAATTGTATTTTTTTATGAGTTCTTCGTCCATTAAATCTAGATTGCGAACAAAATCCATTTCCTCTTCTGAAAATTTAACTTGAGTGCCATAATTCGATTGAGATTCCCTTATTACATCGTTTCTACCAAGGAGAAAGTCAGTAGTAGTCTTATAATAATCAGCAATTTTTTGAAGCGTTTCATAATCCGCTTCTCTGCGGTCGATTTCGTATTGAGCATAGGTAATTCTTTGTAGACCTAAGTCATTGGCTACCTCTTCTTGAGTTTTACCAAGTTCTTTTCTAAGCTTTTTCAACCTCAAACCAATTGAAGGCATAAAAAACACCTCATTTCTAATGTATACATTATACAGTGTCGAACGGACACAATAAACACTTTAAATAAATTTGTGTCAAAAAGAAAAGTTATACTTGCAATTGTCATAACGACACATTATAATTAAATTGTCGATACGACACATAAGGAGGTGTAGAATAATGGAAAAAAACAGAAAATGGTTAATTGATTTAAGAGGCTCTAGAACACAAGAAGATATAGCTTCATCAGTAGGTATTCATAGAGCTCATTATTCCCATATAGAGAAAGGTACTAGGACGCCTAGCGTAGATTTGGCAAAAAAAATAGGTAATGAGTTAAATTTTGATTGGACTATTTTTTTTAATAATGATTGTGTCGTTATGACAAATACAACTAAACCAGCCTAATAAAGGAGGTATGCATCATGACCGAATATCTCAGATGCCCTTCTTGCCAACGTAAATTATTAGAAATTGAATTTAATGGAATAGTCGACATTAATACAAAATGCCCTAAGTGTAGAAAAATAATACATTTTCATCTTAACAACAATAAGGGCGTTCGGATAGCGGAAGTTGTTGGTAAGGGGGTGAAGGATTAAATATACAGCTGGTCAAGTTAGGGAAGAACTTTTAATAACTGATTTGAAATCAGATTTACTGAAAGTACTTAGTAATATTCATGAAGAACAGAATTATACCAAAGAAGATATTGCAAATGATATTGAAAGCGTCATTCATCGTTTTTGTTCATCAACATCTATAGGAGCGTGAGATACATGTTAGATATCCAGATTGACGAGAATCAAGTTCGCCAGATTTATCTAGAGAAGCTAAAAGAAAAAATCAAACAAGTAGATGCAGAATTGAAGTATATTCAACTGACATTGGGGAAATCGTTTTTTTCTTTAATTGGATTCTTTGTTATTTTTCTTCCCCTTTAGACTTCACTTTCTTCTTTTCTGTTAACTCTTTACTAAATTCGACTTGCGGGTATAAATTATTTTTCAAGCCAAGCCTATTCTCCTTTAGCTGAAATAAAGATAAGTTATTGATGGTGATTTTTTTCTTCGATTTAATTAGTGCATAAGATCTTATGATGATAAATGTTATGAGATAAAAGAAGAGAAGGATTACACCAGCAAATAATCCTGCACCCTGTCCAGGGATGAGAGGCATACTAATAATAATAGCAATCAGTGCAATAAAACCAAGAATTGAAGAAATGGGATATCCTCTTAGCTGACATTTTCCATTAGGTTGACAACCGTGAACACGTCTAAATTTATATTGAGTAATCATAATGACGACATAGGTAAACAACAGGGAAAAGCCCCCAGAGCTAACTAAAAAAAGATAAATTTGTTGCGGTAGTATATTGGCAAGCCCGACACCAATAAGCATACTTATACCTGAAAAAATAATACCTCTCATTGGAACATCTCGATTCTCCTTTAACCAAGCTGGTGCATACCCTTCTTGTGCTAAAGAGTGTACCATCCGTCCAAGTCCAAACATCGCTGCTAGCATAGTAGATAATATGGCTAAAAGTAGAATAATGTTCATCGCATTTGAGGCCCACCCCATTCCAACTGCGTTTAATCCTGCCACGAATGGGCTGATATTCTCACTTAACTGATTTGTTGGAATCAGTGGGAGCAAAAAGAGAATGGCAAGAATATATAAGCTTACTAAAGCAATAACAGTGAAGATGATTGCCCTAGGAATGGTATAGGTAGGATTTTTTGCATCAGTTGCTGCAAGGCCAATAATTTCAAAGCCTGCATAGGTAAACATTACGATTAACATACTTCCAGCAATGCCTGATATACCTCCAGGAAAGAAAGGTTCGGCTGTTAATGTATTCAGACCTATAGGAGATACATGGGGTAGAATACCAAGAAAAAGTGAGACCGCAAGGAGAATAAACCCAATAATGGCAGAGAGCTTTATTACAGCTAATCCGCTTTCAATCGTTGTTAGTAATTTTGCCCCAAGTAGATTGAGAAGTGTTACACCAATAATGATAAATGCTGCAGTCAAAGATAATGATAGCTTGGGAAACCAACTTCTTAAAAAAACCGATGCTGCCGTCGCTTCACTTGACATAGCTAGAATTAAACCAGTCCAATAGACCCAACCAACTACAAAACCAAGTAATGGACCGTACAATTGCTCAGCATAGGTTCTAAATGACCCCTCCACTTGATAAGCAACAGACATCTCTGATAATGCTTTTAATATGATATAGACTAAAACACCACCTAGTATATAGGAGATAAGGATACTAGGACCTGCTGCTTTTAAAGCAATGCTAGAACCAAGGAAAAAAGATCCCCCAACAATGGTTCCAAGTGCAAGCATCGTTATATGCCAAACAGTAAGACTACCTTTTTTATTTCCCATTTTCATCAGTCCTTATCTAGGTGTATTATCATCATGACATCAATAGTGTGACCTAATGAAAAAGAAATCATTCCCAAGATATTTCTACTGAGAATGATTTCTTTATGTTAATCTTTATAGTTTCTTAACATGATATCGATAAGTTTTTAGACTTATACTATTAAAATGTATTAAAAGATAAACAAGCTAAGGAGCTGACAAAAATGAAACAAAAAAAATGGTTTTATATTTTTATACCGATTGCATTATTATTAATAATTGTTGTAGCTATTAATTTTGCGAATGCTTATGCAAAAGATAATACAAAAACAGATGATTAAATCAATCAAATCGCAAGCTACGAAAAATATGATTCCAGTGGTGCACTAGAAGATAAGTCATTAAACATAGAAAGTATGCTGATTTATGTAATACAGGATGAATATACAGCGAGATCTGAGTATGAGCTTATTTTAAATAAATTTGATATCAATCGTCCTTTTTCTAATATTATAAAGGCTGAAATAGATGCATATCTTGATGCTGTTGCCACTATTTGAAGCATATCATCTTAACGTTCCTGATGATTATTCTAAGGATCATGTTGTCGTACCAGATACCCTTCAAGAAACCTTTAGTACTGGTATTGAAGCAGAGAAAAACAATATTGCGATGTACGAGTTGTTCTTACAAAAAGAGCTTCCAGATGATGTTAGAGATGTATTTAATCATTTAAAAAACGCGTCGGAACATCATCTTAGTGCCTTTAACTGATAAGTCGATAATAAAAAAAATCATTCTCTAGGCATTTCTGCCTGAGAATGATTTTTTTATCTTTATAATTAGCTTGCATCCCCTTTACTAAAGGTCATTGTCGCAAGGACAACAAATACAAGACCAGCAATCGAAATGAAGGTAATTTCATTAGTTAATGTAATCGTATGATCAAATACAGTTAAATTTAGGCCCATTGCTTGTTTAAGCATTGGATTCATTTTGTGAGTCTCTAAAATAATCTTTTTAAAGCTATCTACAGCATAGGTCAAAGGGTTAATCTTCACTAGAAAGTTCATCCATCCGGGCATACCACTTAGAGGAAATAATGCGCCAGATAAAAATAGCATTGGGAAAATTAATAATTGAATGATCATTTGAAAGCCTTGTGATGTTTTAAGCGAGCTCGCGATCATAAGACCAATGGAGGAAATGGTAAAGGCAACAAGAAACATCATCGGTATTAATTTGATTATAATCGGTACTGATATATCTGCACCAATAAAAGGAACAAATATCAACATAAGCAAGCCTTGGATTACAGCCACAATTGCCCCACTTAATACCTTGCCTATTGCTACAGAAACTCTTGATACAGGGGAAACTAATATTTCACGCAAATAACCAAATTCTTTATCCTGTACGACGGACAAAGCTGAAAAAATAGCCGTATTAAATACCGTCATTCCAATAATTCCTGGAAACATAAATTGAACAAAGTTAAAATCCTGTAATGGCCCAGCGGCTTGCCCACCGCCAATTAAAGATTTCATCGCTCCACTCATGCCACTTCCAAATAGGATTAAAAACATAAATGGCATTGCGAAGGAGCCAAATAGTCTTGCTCTATCTCTATAAAACTTTAGTAAATCTCTTTGCAAAATTGCGAATATAGCTTCCATTAGTGATGCATCCTCCTCATACTACTTCTCATTAAATCTTTTTTAGAGATCACTTCATCCCGTATTTCTCTACCTGTCAAATGTAAGAAAACGTCATTTAAGGTTGGTCTTCTTAGGTTTACGCTTTTAATTGGTATTTCAAAATCCTTTACAAAGTCGATTAAGAATTTATTACCTTTATCCACTTGAAAGGTTAGAATTTTATTATCTTCCTTGGCTTCTAAATCATATTTTTCCTTGATTAAATCAATAGATGCTTTATTATCCTCAGTAGACACCTGTATGATGTCTCCACCTACTTGGTTTTTTAACTTATCAGGAGTATCAAGGGCAATCAGTGAACCATGATCTATAATGGCGATGCGATCACATATCTCGGCCTCATCCATATAATGAGTAGTCAAAAAGATGGTGATACCAGCCTTTTCCTTCAGCTTTAAAATATACTCCCATATGTGAGCTCTAGTTTGTGGATCGAGACCTACTGTAGGTTCATCTAAGAATAGAACCTTTGGATAATGAAGAAGTCCCCTAGCGATTTCTAATCTTCTTTTCATCCCACCAGAAAAGGTTTGGACGATATTTTTACGCTTATCAGATAAATCAACCATTTCTAATACCTCAGTAATTCGTTCTTCTCTAACACTTTTTTCTACGCCATAGAATTTACAATGAAGCATTAAATTCTCGTAGGCTGTTAGTTTTTCATCTAATGTATTTTCTTGAAAGATGATGCCAATACTTGCTCTAACATCATCTTTATTTTTAACAATGTTAAAGCCATTGATATTGGCATCGCCTTCACTAGGTTTAATAATGGTTGAAAGCATATTTATCGTTGTGCTCTTACCTGCTCCATTTGGACCTAAAAAACCAAATATTTCTCCCTTTTTTACAGAAAAGCTTACGCCACTAACCGCATAGAAGTCCTTGTATTTCTTTTTTATATCATTTACTTCAACAATATTATCCAACCTAATTCCTCCTCATATTATTGCTAGATTAACAATGTTTTTAAAGTTCTTAAACCTTCTAGGATGGTGTCAATCTCCTTTTTACTAGCATTATTTAAGATTCCATCTAAATAATGATTCACTGTATTGTGCATGTTAGACTTAAATTCTTCTGCCTTATTGGTAAGCTCAATATAAACGATTCGTTTATCTTCTTCACTCCTTATCCTTCTGACTATCTGATTTTTCTCTAGCCTATCAATAATTCCTGAGACAGTACTGTTCGCTAGGCTCATTTTCTTACTTATTTCGCTTAGCTTTAATCTCTTTTCCTTAAACAAAATCATCATGATTGATATTTGTGGAATAGTTAAATCGAGTCCTTTTTCATCAAGCTCGCTTCTAAGATTTTGATTAAAGGTGGAATGTATTTCTTTCAGAAGTTGGGAAATTTCCGTAGCATACGTAATGTTTGACATAAAAACACCTCAGAAAAAAATATTTTTAATTCTATTATTTAGCACAAGAATATTTCGTACACGAACAATTTTCATTATACATGTAATAAAGTAGAATTACAATAATTTTATTTTTTATTATGCGATAAGAAAGGAAGAAAAATGAATGGATAAATACAATTGGTTTGTTATACTTGAATCATAATGGTATCTATTTTGTGATATTTTCCAAATGGAGGTCACGATGGAAGTAAAGGTGTACATATTAAATGCATTTACAAAGAGTGAGAGTGGTGGAAACCCTGCCGGTGTTGTCATCAATCATAATAATTTAAATGAATATCATATGTTAGCAATAGCAAAAAAGCTTGGATTTTCTGAAACGGCCTTTGTTCATAAAAAAAAAGAGTCAACATTTAATGTAAAATTTTTCACCCCTGAGACAGAGATTGATTTATGTGGTCATGCTACGATAGCTGTATTTTCCTTAATGAGAGAGTTAGAGATGATAAAGCCAGGTAAATATTATCAAGAAACAAAGGCAGGTAGTTTGCAAGTAAAAATTAATCATAACGGGTCAATCTTTTCTGTATTAGTCGGCGTTATCGATCCGTCGCCGATGACCGGCCCTGTGCGATATGATTTTATATGCTTTCTGCTCCTCTCCGGACGATTTGAACCTAGAAACTTTATTTGCTGCATTCGATTTGCTCAATCATGGACCTGTGGAACGATCCAGGCTTATCGAAGAAGTGTTTGTTCAGCTTTATTGTCGTACCGGGATATGCATCCTGCATCATCCGCATGATTTGGCGGACTACTTAAAAGCATGGGATTATTGGAAAACTCTCGTCTAGTAGAAGTTAGTAACTAAGGAGGGATTCGATGGCTGCTCTTAAACTTCAACGATCTACTTTCTGGTTTCTTGCAATTACGATGCTTATTTTGCTGACGGATACGATTAGCGTTCGTGCCTTGTCGCTTGCCGAGGAAGACACGATTTTCGTTTATGCCGTGATGTTCGATTTCATGCTGGTCATTCCCTTTCTATTCTGGTTATGTATCCTGCGGAAAAAAGGTAAATCAATCGCAAAGATCATTCCTTTACCTCTGGCAGGGGCCCTTGCTGTATGGCTAGTTCTTCCGGCGACGATACGAGGTGGGGTATGGAGTGCGGTATGGCCGGTTGAGCTGCTGCTCATGGTTGCGGAGCTTGCCTTTATCGCTTATGAAATTCGGATCGTATATCGTGTAATCAAGGGTTTTCGCAGCGTATCTCGCCAAGAACCCGATACGGCGGAAGCGCTGCGCAAGGCGGTTCACGACCGGATAGGACAAGGGAAGCTAGCTTCCCTTGTCCTTCATGATGCGAGTTTGATGTACTACCTTTTGTTCTCATGGAGAAGAGGGCACAAGATTAATTCTGGCGGTGCGTTTTTATTTTCTTATCATAGGAACACCAATCAGGTGCTTTACTCCGCAATTATTACCAAAATCATTGTTATCGAAGGTATTGTCGTTCATCTATTGCTCCAGCAATGGTCTCAATGGGCGGCATGGATTCTCACGATTGCCGATCTTTGGTTGCTGGCTCTGATTTGGGGGGATTGCCGTGCATCCGTCCTGCAGCCGGTCAAGATTAAAGGTGAAACTGTCCAGTTGAGATACGGGTTGAGGATTCAAGCTGATATTCGGTTAAAGGATATTGCTGATGTATCCAGCGCGCGCGAATTCCATCCCGATCCAAAGGAACTGAAGAATGCTGCTTCATCCCTTATAACGCCGAATATTCGAATAGAACTGAAGCAGCCCATTAAGGTGAACGGTCTGCTGTTTCTGCCTCGCGAGGCAACTACTATTTATCTGGCGTTAGATGAACCTGAGGCGTTCGTTCAGGAGCTTAGACAGCAGTTGGTATTGCTAGAGTAAAGTAGACGAAGAGCCAGGACCCTGATATCAGGAGGGATCCCGGCTCTCTAGTTATCCCAGATGCACCGTCCATTTTTGATCTTCCCCCATAAACCCCTTTCTAAAATAATACCCCTATCACAAGCATGGATTTATCCCTTTAATAATAGGCTTTTACACCATATACCCAGAGGGGGTTCCAGATGAAAATAGAACCTTTTCGCAAAAGGTTCTATAAAAAGATCGTACTGATGCGATTTATGCTCCGGGGATACAATCGGGTTGAGAGCGCGCTCATTCATGAAAATGAATGGAACAAAACGTTCCTACCTATGAGGATGTATTAGAAAGGGAGGATGTTTTAAAGGCCCTCCATTTAGAAAATAACGATCTGATAGAATCTTTACCCATTGAAATTGTTTCAACTGGACTAAGGGATATTATGGTACCAATAAAGAGCTTGGCACGATTGCATGCTATAAACCCAGACTTCAATCGGATAAAAGATGTTAGTAAAAAGTATAATGTCATAGGCATCCATGCATTTGCCATCGATGGAATGAATGAAACTGCAGAATGTCGAAATTTTGCACCCCTATATGGAATTGATGAAGAATCAGCCACAGGAACTTCAAATGGAGCATTGAGCTGCTATCTCTATAAATATAAAAAAATAAGTAGAGAGCATATCAAAAACATTAAAATAAAGCAAGGAGTTCAAATGGGTAGACCTTCAGAAATATATGTGAAGCTTGCTGCAAAAGGGAGTAGGATTCATCGTGTTCAAGTAGGAGGTTATGCAGTAATCGTCGATGAAATAACTTATTCTTTAAGCTCAAGAATGCCATAGCTTTTAGTATGTTGATCCTGGAAAATATGTAACTTAGGTGGATAATAGGTAAAAATAAGTAATAGTACTGCATGAAATATAATAATGAATGCACCGATTCGATTATAGCGAAGTTTGAATTTTTTACTTATTAGTATGTTATAGCTTACTAGCTGACAAAAAACTGATCCTACAATGTAGGAGGAGATATCAATAAATAAAATTTCCTTTTGGGTAAAAGCAGTATAGGTATAGAAAACGATAATAATAGTAGCCTGCAAAGTAATGATACCTAAGGCTTTTGCAAGGAAAAAATTATTTACCTTATCCTTTACCCACCAATACTCGATAAAGGAGAATAGAATGAAAGAGGAGAAACCGAGCTTAAGGTGTTCCCAAACACTTTCATTTACTGGACTGAATAAACCCACGATCGTCGATTTATTTGATAGATCATATAAATAATGAACTAGAACCCCTAAGAGGATGATGCTAATTACTCCAATTAATTCCCAAGTGAAAATTATTTTTTTATGCATTTGATCTGCCTCCTTTTTACCTCATCTAGAAATTTTATGCTAGGCTGTTTGTCTTTTTTCTAAAAAAATCTGTTCTAGCATCATTTACTTACATTTTGCTTTAGAAATATACTTAGCTTTGCAGAAATTATGATAAAATGGGTAGATTCGTAGGAAACATGAATTAAGTAGGTGAGAGAGTGGATATTGAGTTAAAATATTTTGAGCAAAAAGATGTGAACCAGCTATTAAGCTGGATAGATACCCCTGAATTATTGATGCTATGGGCAGGTCCAAAGCTAACTTTTCCATTAACCGAAGAAAAATTAATGGAATATCTAAATGGAGCAAATCTTGAAAAAGGTTCAGAGAAATTTATTTACCAGGTGATCGAGAAGGAATCAGGACAGGTTACTGGTCATATTGCCCTTCAGCAGATTGATCGAAGCCATAAAACGGCAAGAATCAGTAGAGTTTATGTTGATAAAATGATGCGAGGTAAAGGAGTATGTCCACTCATTATGAAAAAAGTATTAAATATTGGTTTTGATCAGTTTAAATTACATCGTATCAGCTTAGGTGTTTTTGAATTTAATAAGGCTGCAATCCATTGCTATGAGCAAATAGGCTTTAAAAAAGAAGGATTACTTAGGGATTATGTCTATATAAATAATGAATATTGGAGTTTATTTGAAATGAGTATACTTGAGGATGAATGGAAGAAAAGATAAAAAAGCTGTAAATGAAACGTATTCATTTACAGCTTTTTTTGTTTGATTAGATGCTAAAAACGTTTTAAACTTTTATTTTTAAAGGAAATATTCGGATAATTGTCTAATAAGTTTAGAGGGGTACAAAAAATTGGGAATAAGCGCTATTAAAATACACGTTATCATGAGGTGAATTATGGATAAAAGTGAGCGAAGCTTAAGTAAAGCGACATTAGTCTTTCTATTTATCATTTTAATTCTATTAATGATTAATAGTCGCATTTATTTAGCAATCATTGACAAAATCCTACATGCTGATCATGTTAGTCAATTGGTTCATTATCTATATACTGATTTTTATCTTTTTTCATTTCTATTTGGGTTGGTATCTGGTATTGTATTAAAATTATTTTTTAAGAGGTACCTCTATTCCAAAACAGAGATTGTTGCATGGGTGATAGTTTTTTCGTTCTTAATTAATTACCCAACCTTTGGTCCATACGCTTCTTTAATGGATTTTATCGATATTTTTAGTTTTGGGGTGGGGGTCAGTTTTATCTTTATATTGCCGGATAAACTGATCAACTAAGGAAAAAACCAACATGATGAAAATAAAAATTAGTATTATGGGGATATATTTGCTTGTGAAACATGTTACATGACTATACTTTGTAGTTTAATGGTAGAGTCATGTTTTTGTTTTTTTAAAGAAACGTTAATTTATAACTTGAAAAATGGTAGGAGATAGTATTAAAATAGGATTCAAAATTATAATACACTTTTGCAACGGTTTATCATGAAAAATCAATTTTATAATACTTCTGTAATCAGAGCAATAAAATACTGGGGGTTTCGTAATGGCTACAAATATTGAGAATAACATACCTGTATCATCTAATTTCATACATAAAATTGTTGAAATTGATATTGATGAACGAGTTTATGATGGCCGAGTCCATACTCGTTTTCCACCAGAGCCAAATGGTTATTTACATATTGGAAGTGCTTATGCTATTAATATTAGCTATAGTGCTGCCAAAAAATATCAAGGAAAATTTAATCTAAGATTTGATGATACAAATCCGAGCAAAGAAGAAACAAAATACGTGGATGCTATTATTGAGGATATGAAGTGGCTAGGGATAGATTGGGAAGAACGGTTATTTTATGCATCTGATTATTTTGAACAACTATACGATTATGCGTTGGAATTAATTAAGAAGGGTAAGGCCTACGTATGTGATTTAAGCCCAGATGAAATGAGAGAGTATCGAGGGACACTAACGGAAATTGGTAAGGATAGCCCTTATCGAAATAGAACCGTAGAAGAAAATCTACAGTTATTTGTGAAAATGAAAAATGGTGAATTTAAAGAAGGTACAAGAGTGTTAAGGGCAAGAATTGAGATGACATCGTCTAATATGAATATGCGCGATCCAGTAATCTATAGAATTCAAAATAGCAAGCATCATCGAACTGGTGACAATTGGTTTATCTATCCAATGTATGACTTTGCTCATCCATTATCAGATGCAATGGAAGGAATCACACACTCCTTATGTTCAGCGGAATTTATCAATCATCGTCCTTTATATGATTGGTTTTTAGAAGTGCTAGAAATAAAAAACCCACCAAAGCAAAGAGAGTTTGGGAGAATGAGCCTGAGGGGTGTAGTAACAAGTAAACGATACTTGAGAAAACTTGTAGAGGATGGATATGTTGATGGATGGGATGATCCTAGGATGCCTACGATTCGTGGGTTAAGAAGAAGAGGCTATACACCGGATGCCATAAAAAATTTCCTTGGAGAGATTGGTGTTGCAAAAAATAATAGTATTGTTGATGTGGGGATGCTTGAACATAGTATTAGAGAAGATTTGAAGCTAATTGCTCCAAGAGTTATGGCAGTGTTAGATCCATTAAAGGTGGTCATAACGAATTATCCTGAAGGAGAGGTAGAGTGGTTAAAAGCGGAGAACAACACTGAAAATCCTGATATGGGTGAGAGAGAGATTCCTTTTTCAAGGGTTATTTATATAGAGCAAGAGGATTTTATGGAAAATCCACCAAGCAAATATCATCGGCTATCCCCAGGTAAAGAGGTTAGATTAAAGCATGCCTACTTTATCAAATGTAATGAGGTCATTAAGGACGAACAAGGAAATGTCGTAGAACTTCATTGCTCCTATGATCCTGAGACAAAAAGTGGAACAGGCTTTACAGGTCGCAAGGTAAAGGGAACCATCCATTGGGTTTCAGCAGATCAAGCAGTAAAAGCAGAGGTTCGTTTGTATGATAGATTATTGATAGATGACGAGCCAATAAGAGATAGCTCTGATTTAGAAGATAAAATTAATCCTAACTCTTTAGCTATATTAGATCATTGTTATGTGGAGGCATCATTAAAAAACGCGGATAAAGAAAATAAATACCAGTTTTTACGTCATGGGTACTTTACCGTTGATAATAAAGACACGAATGATGAAAAGTTGGTTTTCAACAGAACGGTATCCTTAAAGGATTCCTGGAAAAAGCAAAGTGGTAAATAACAGTAAAAAAACGAGAAGTTCTTCTCGTTTTTTTTTATAAAGATATTTATCAAACATTAAATCTTCCCATCATAATGGTATGATAGTATTTACTGTCAGAAAGAATTTTATCATTTTTTAATATACCTTCGATTTCAAAGCCAAACCTTTTATATAGTTTAATAGCCTTCTCGTTTGTTTCTAAGACATTCAGAATAATTTTTTTAATACCGTTGGAGTCAGCCCAAGAAACAGATTCTTTTAAAAGATTTTTCCCAATACCATGCCCCCAAAAATCTTTTAATACGCCTACTCCGAATTCTACTTTATGAGAGAATCTTTTTAAATAAATTCCTTCGCATCTTGAAAACCCAACGATCTGATCCTGAATTACAGCAACTAAAAATAGGTTTCTTGGATTTTCAGAGTCAGTTATAATAATCTGTTCAAAACCTGGTATATCTATAAAGGCTTCCCCTTTTTCTCTATCTAAATTTTCTGTCTCTCCATCAATCTGTAATCTTAATTCAGATAGATCCTTTGCATCTTTAACGGTTGCAGATCTAATCGTATAATTTAATCCATTAACATGAAATTCTTTATTCTTAATGACCATGATATACTCCTTTCTATGAAGTGGATATAGAAAAGTCTCTTTCTTATTAGTTATTATAAGATTTTACTCTAAACAATGAAAACAGAATTATTTAATAAATACAAGTATTCTTAAAAATGTGAAGAAATAGCAAATTTGATATGATAAATATGGAACAGAAATTTTCTTAAATAATTCGAGCAAAAGAAGGAGGATGAATGACATAAATGAGTCGTAATCCATTAGAGAACATTGAGATTGAAGAAGATAACATAAAATTAGATATTGATTACAAAAACAGATTAATTACGATACAGCATCGCTATGAATGGTTGCATATTTTAAATGATTTTTTACTAGCAACTTGGTTTCTAATAGGTAGTATTTTCTTCTTTTTTGCCCACCTAGTAACAGCAGGAACTTGGTTGTTTGTCATAGGAAGTACGCAAATGCTAATTGGACCTGTTATCCGTATCGCACATAAACTTCATACGAATAGTATTGAAAAAACAGAAAACATTCATTTTTGAGATGACGTCTATCAAGGCTGGTTTACTTCAGCTTTCTTTTTTCTCTTACTAATGATTAAAATATGGTGGGAGGATCTATCCTGAGGATAAGGAAGGTATGCTGAACTACATAAGCATGTATTACAAGAAATACGATAATATGTGAGGAGTTTAGACGGTGAAACCAATAAATGTAGATATATCAACTATTAAATTAGCAGGAATAGAATGTATGTTTACAAAGCCAAACCAACCTAAGGGGAAATTACCTATATTGCTTCTATACCATGGCTGGGCATCGAAAAAAGAAAATATGGTTTTTATTGCAACAATATTATCACAGTATGGCTATGGCGTCATTCTACCAGATGCAATTGAGCATGGACAAAGAGGGAAAATAGATTATCATGATTTACAGGTGCTAAGGAGTAATTTTTGGAGAATAGTGATTGAAACAGTAGAAGAAGCTAATCTATTACTTGACAATTTAATAAAGATAGAGGAGATAGATCTCAATCGAATTGGAGTACTTGGAAGCTCGATGGGAGGTTTTATTGCCTCGGGAATATTTGCTCATAATAAAAAAGTGAAGACTTTAGTCAGTATGAATGGATCAAGTGCTTGGGAAAAATCAGTATTATTTTAGGAAGATGGATGGTAGAGAAGCTGTAACCAAGGATGAATTATCTAAAATCATTCCATTTGACCCTATCACGCATAAAGATAAACTATTTCCACGTGCTATTTTATTATTACATGGTAATGAAGATACTTCCGTGCCGATTGAGAGTTTACAGTTTTTTTATAACGAAGTAAGTCCCTACTATAATAAGCAACCTGAAAATATTAAACTAGTGGAGATACCAAAGCTAAATCATTACATTACCTCAGGTATGCTAGAAGAGATTATTCACTGGTTAGAGCATCATTTAAACTAGAAGTGAGAGTGGTTAAATATTGATAACTAAATTAGATATGAACAATAATGATATTGCAAAAAAAATACTCTCTTTACAACAACAGTCTTATAAAATAGAGGCAGAAATTATTGGGTTTGATGAGATACCTCCTTTAAAAGAGGATATCGTTTCGTTACAAACTAGTCATGAATTTTTTTGGGGATACTTTATTGAAGATGAATTAGTTGGAGCGATATCCTATAAAACAATAGGGTTGCTGCTAGATATACACCGTTTGATGGTTCATCCTCTTCATTTTAAAAAGGGGATTGCAAGCCTCCTCTTAGAATTCATAATGAATAAAAACGAAGAGATAACAACCTTTATCGTTTCTACAGGAACAAAAAATTTTCCAGCTATCCGTCTCTATGAAAAATTCGGATTTAGAGAGGTAGATGTAGTCAGAATAACCAAGGAATTATCCTTAACAAAATTTAAATTGGAACGCAGCTATTTTGCTGAGTGAATGGGAATGTTTTAGCTAAAATAAGGACCGTAAATAGGGGTGATTAGATGTCAAAACAAATCCCTGAAATAAGTAGAGTAACAAGAAGTAAAGAGGAGGCAAGACAGGCTTACGATCGCATGAGTAAATGGTATGATCTGTTATCAGAAGGAAGTGAAAAGAAATATAAAGAAATTGGACGAGATATGTTGAACGTAAATGAAGGGGAAAAGATTCTTGATATTGGCTTTGGTACAGGTCATAATATGATCAGCTTTGCTCAATCAGTAGGTATTGAGGGTAAAGTTTATGGTATCGATCTATCACAGGGCATGTATACTGAAGCAGAGAAGAAAATTAAAAAAGCTGGCTTTGAGAAACGAGTAGAACTCATGCTTGGTGATGCCATTTCTCTTCCATATACAAACCATTTCTTTGATGGTATTTTCATGAGCTTCACCTTAGAGCTATTCGATACACCAGAAATTGAACTAGTTTTAAAGGAATGTAAAAGAGTACTTAAAGAGGATGGAAGACTATGTGTAGTGGCTATGTCGAGAAATGCAAATCCAGGGTTGATGCTGAAAATGTACGAATGGGCACATCATAAATTCCCAAAATATATTGATTGTAGGCCAATTTATCTTCAACAGGTTTTAGAAGAGATGAATTTTAGGATTGTTAAGAAAGAAGAAATGATGATGTGGGGCTTACCAGTTGAGATTATTTTAGCAGCAGTAAATCCTTCGTAAATTTTATAGAAGATGAAGTCCAAGCTCAATTACATAGTTCCATTAACAAGAGTATGGTAATAATTAAAGGAATCATTTGATCATGTTTTTTGGATGGCTTTTCAACACGGAAAATACGACGATCACTGAGGACATGATGATTGGGGTTTTTACATTTTTGCCATGATATAATGACAGTAGAGGGTAAGGTTCATGTAATCACATGGAGCTACCCTTTTTTTATTCATCTGAATATTACCAATGAAATAAAGGGAATAGGAAATAAAAGAAAGAAATATATAGAAATTAGTGGAATGAAGGAGTGTGGATATTTATGTACTATAAAAAAATGATAGGAGAAAAATGCTACTTATCACCGATTAATGTAGAGGATTATGAGAAGTATACAGCATGGGTGAATGACATGGAAGTAGCGGTAGGCTTAGTTTTTTCCTCTAGCTTGATTAATCCTAACATGGAAAAAGAAATTCTTGAAAGACTATCTAAATCAAATAATAATTTTGCAATTGTTGATAAAGAGAAGGATGAATTAATAGGTAATATAGGCTTTCCAAAAATTGATCAGATAAATCGGATTGGCGAGCTTGGAATATTTATTGGCAACAAGGATTATTGGGGGCAAGGCTATGGAGTGGATGCGATCAATCTATTATTGGATTTTGGCTTTAATATTCTAAATCTACATAATATCTATCTTAGGGTTTACGATTTTAACAAACCTGCGATAAAAGCCTATAAGAAGTTAGGATTTAAAGACGCTGGTAGAATTAGAGGAGCAAAGCAAATTGCTGGAAAGCGTTATGATGAAGTACTAATGGATATCATAGCTGAAGAATTTCAATCGGTTTATATAGAGAATCTAGTTTCAAAAAAGAATAATGTGAATGAAACAAATAGGGATAGCTAGGAGATTGACTATGAAAGTCCTTGTTTTAGGTGCAAGTGGTTTTTTGGGAAGTAAATTATATCAACAATATAAAAATTTAGGATACGAGGTATTTGGGACCTATCGAAGTGCTAAAAACCAAGATGACCTGCTTTTATTAGATATGTATAACAAAAATGAAGTGGCAAAAATTCTAGATTATCTTAAACCTAATGTTGTCATCTGGTCTTTGATGAGTAAAACCGAGGAAAATGTACTAACAGATAATGGACTAACTCATATCATAAAACTTTTACCATCTACAACTACCTTTGTTTATATTTCCTCCGATTCTGTATTTATGGAGGGGAAGGGAAATTATAGAGAAGATGATCTTACTACTAATGTGACAGGGAATAATCCCTTGGCCAATTATGTGAATGGAAAAATAACTGGTGAAAAAATGCTAAAAGACTTCTCAAACCATATTATTATAAGAACAGGCCCTATATATGGCAAAGATGCTGATGGAAATTGGGATCATCGGACAGAATTACTGATAAAAAAGTTAAAAGTGAAAGAAACAATTAGTAGAATGGTGAATCTATTTAAGACCTTTGTTCATGTTGACGATCTTGCTAATGGGATAATCGAATTAGTAGAAAACAATTATCGAGGTATCATCCACCTTGGACCTGATCAAAAAGAAAGCTATTATAGCTTTAGTAAAAAAATGGCCATGAAGTTGGGATTAGATGAGAGATATATTGTCGAAGACTACTTATCAGATAGTGAAGCATCAGCCGGGAATATCCCATTAGATACCTCACTAAATACAGATAAAGCTAAATCAATACTGAAAATGAACTTTAGGATACCTTAAATACGAGAAAATATTGTTAAACATTGTAAAAATAAAAAGGATTAACAAATTATTTGTCAAATTATTAATATTATGGTAAATGTCTAATATTTAACAAGTAGTGAAGACAAATAACAAGGAAATCTTCTTTTCTGCTTGATTCAACCGGATCAAGCTTTTATTGTGTTCACTATATAAAAGTAGAGTTTTTAGGGGGAAATAAAAATGAAAAAAATAACGATTATTGTTTTATTGCTTAGTCTTGTAGCTATCGGTTTTATACCATTTGCAACCCATGTAAGGGCAGAGAATATTGTAAAGGTGGAAATGAATGGGTCACTTATGACCTTTCCTGATCAGCAGCCAATGATTAATCAGGATGGAAGAACCATCGTACCAGTTAGATTTGTTGCAACTGGTTTAGGGGCATATGTCTCCTGGGATGGACAAACCCAAACCGTAACTATCAGTAAAGGAAGCGACACCATCAAACTAACCATCGGTGAAAAACAGGCAACAAAAAACGGCCAAGTCTTAACCTTTGATACCTCGGCAAGTATCGTCAATAGTCGAACCATGGTTCCACTTCGTTTTGTATCTGAAGGCTTAGGGGCATATGTCGCTTGGGATGGAGCTACAAAGACTGTCATTGTAAAGACAAAGGCACAGGATACAACAGGAAGTCAAACAGGAGGTACAGCTTACACACCAAATGGGGATGATGTGTTTACAAAAGACAATATTACAGACCTAACCAATATTTATGATCCAAACATTGAGCCATATGGGTATAAGGTAGTAGATCACACCATCCAAATCTACGATTTTAGTGATTATAGTGGAAATACGAATAAATATCATATCCTAGAAGGAACGATGAATCCTAATATCAACACCCAAGTCTATAACGTAACCAGGGCGTTAATCGGAAAAGAGGGGTATGTTGGACTATACTATAATACGACTTCAGCAATACTAAGATATGGCTACAATAAAACAGGTGTAAACAATAATATCACATTCTTTACCTTTGGCTTTAATGAAAAATTATATTATAGCGCGAAACGAGATTGGCAAGATGATAGATTTAGTGATCATGTAGCCTTTGATTTAGATTTATATCGTTTATACCAAAATGGGGATTATGTAGAGGATTATTACAAGCAAAGACTATATGATGCGATCATTGGTATCTTTGGGAAAGATACAGGGGAGAAGGTCTTTAATGAGGTTTTATATGAATACAATGATTTAGTTACACATCCGCCTGAAGTCATTAGAAGAACTTATAAAATAGATAATTTCCAAGTCGATGTAGGAAATACAGGAAGGGATATGACGTTAAGTTTTTACTTTAGTTATCTTAAATAGTACCTTTAGTTAATCTTTATTTAATACAACCTAATGGGAGGAGGTTTATATGATATACAAGAAACTACTAACCTATCTATTTATTCTCATTCTATTATTTACCTTTATTCCTTTACAAAGAGGAGTAGCATCTACCTGTAGTAAGCCAACAAGCTATGCAGGGGTATTTCAAAATGAACAGAAATTTCTAAACTATGTTGATAAAATCAGGATTTCTACCCATATAAATACTTTTGGGGTTAATAAAGACGGACAAACAGAATATTATGATTTTTTACCTAATTTTACTACCTATCAAAATTATGATAGGGATATGGTATTTGGAAATCCAATAAATGTTATAGGAAACGAACAAAGAACATCCCCTTGTACTGGAAAAGATGAATGGAGGTATTTAGGTTTTACTTCTAGCGCGCAGAACCACGATAATAACTATTTTCCTAATGTGCAAGGCACAACCACACATCAATAAACAACCCACCTATCGCAGATTTTCATTTAAAAGAACTGTTAAGGTTAGGGATAATAGATATTTAAATATATAAAATAGAAATTTTAGGAGGAAATGATGAAATGAAAAAAATAAGTATTATCGTTTTATTATTTAGTCTTGTAGCTATTAGTTTTGTACCGTTTACCACATTGGTACATGCAGAAACTAAGGTAAAGGTAGAAATGAATGGGGAACTGATGGCCTTTCCCGATCAACAGCCAATCATTAATCAGGATGGAAGAACCATCGTTCCAGTTAGGTTTGTTGCGGTAGGGTTAGGAGCTTATGTAGATTGGGATGGTAAAACCCAAACAGTTACTATCAGTAAAGGAAGCGACACCATCAAACTAACCATCGGTGAAAAACAGGCAACAAAAAACGGCCAAGTCTTAACCTTTGATACCTCGGCAAGTATCGTCAATAGTCGAACCATGGTTCCACTTCGTTTTGTATCTGAAGGCTTAGGGGCATATGTCGCTTGGGATGGAGCTACAAAGACTGTCATTGTAAAGACAAAGGCACAGGATACAACAGGAAGTCAAACAGGAGGTACAGCATACACCCCAAATGGGGATGATGTATTTACAAAAGCAAATATTACGGACTTAACCAATATTTATGATCCAAATGTTGAGCCATATGGCTATAAGGTAGTAGATCACACCATCCAAATCTATGATTTTAGTGATTATAGCGGAAATACGAATAAATATCATATTCTAGAAGGAACGATGAATCCTAATATCAACACCCAAGTCTATAATGTAACAAGGGCGTTAATCGGAAAAGAGGGATATGTGGGAGTTGCTTATCCAAATAAAAGAGTGGTTATCAGATATGGCTACAATAAAACAGCGGTAAATAATAATTACACCTTCTTTACTTTTGGATTTAATGAAGATTTTCATTATAATGCTAAAAGTGATTGGCAGGATGATAGATTTAGTGATAATGTCATATTTGATTTAGATTTATATAACTTATATGTAGATGCTTCACAAGGGCGTGTCAACGATTATTACAAACAAAGACTATATGATGCAATTATAGGTATCTTTGGGGAAAATACAGGGAAGAAGGTCTTTAATGAGGTTTTATATGAATACAATGATTTAGTCACACATCCACCTGAAGTCATTAGAAGAACCCAAAAAATAGATAATGTTCAAGTCGATGTAGGAAACACAGGCAGAGATATGACGTTAAGTTTTTACTTTAGTTATCTAAAATAGAACCTGTAGTTGACACAACCTAATGGGAGGAGGTTTATATGACATACAAGAAACTACTCATCTATCTATTTATTCTCATTCTATTATTTACCTTTATTCCTTTACAAAAAGGAAAAGCATCCACCTGTAGTAAGCCAACAAGCTATGCAGGGGTATTTGAAAGCTATGCTAAATTTAAGGAATATGTAAAAAATGTCACAGGCAAAACATCAATTAATGCCTTTGGAGTTAAAGACGGAAAAACAGGATATTATGAATTTTACCCAAACTTTAATACCTATCAAAATTATGATGGAGACATTGTGTTTGGAAATTCAATAAATGTTATAGGAAATGAACAAAAAACATCCGCTTGTACAGGAAAAAATGAATGGAGATATTTAGGGTTTACTTCTAGCGCTCAGTACTACGACAATAACTATTTTCCTAATGTGCAAGGCACAACCACTCCAAATAAATTTGATTATATCAATGTATTTAAAGCAAGTAGTTCATGGAATAATATAGCTCCTAATGTAATTTCCTTTATGCGAATAGCTCAGCTTACAGGGAATGGAGCAGAAGGCATACCAGGTTTTAATGTGAATTACATTAACAATAAAACACCGACTAGTAATCCGCTTATAAATGATGGGAGTAACTACTGGTATTTAGCTAAAACGCTTGTGGAAAGTACCCCATCCTGGCGAAATCAATTTACGATCTACACAGCAAACAAAGGTTCAAACGGTAGAACCTATTATGCGACCTTTAACGGTCCAGCCTTTGGCCAAGTGAGTGTGAATGGTGCGATAACTACACCGAGCAACACCTATACCATTAATGCAAATCAAAGTCAGATTACTATTCCTGCTACATTAACAGCAACTGCATCGCTGCAATCACCAGCAGTACCAAGTCAAATACAAGAACTTACAGCAAACTTTGATTCTACTCATAAAACGTCATATATTAAAAAATCAGGAGTAACACCTGTAACTACTGTCAGTACAAATAAGGATTTTGTTCTAAAACGAAGTGATTATACCGTAGGAACACACACTATCACATTAACAGGTACCGTAAAGCTTACATCTGTTTTGAGTGCTTCAGATGTTTTTCAAAATACAGCAAGTAAAGATATTACACTAGTCGTAAAGCAAGCTACAACACCAATCGCAACAATAAACAGTAATATTGATCCATCTATCGTGACAGACAACACAGTAGACACACCTGTTACCGTATCGATCACAGGAGGATTGACCAATATTGTAGATCCTAGTCAGATAGCTAGTTATCATTTCTATGCGAAGGATTTAACTACACAGGAGCTACAAAACACTAACCTTGCTTCTAGCAATACAAGTGAAACAAAAACCTTTAACTTTACGATAAAAGCAGGTACTTTAACTAGTACTAATACTACAAATCAATATAAGACAACGGTTTATGTAGATTTAAAGGATGGTACAAGCTATAGTGCAACACAAACGATAGCTACGTTATATAATGTTACACCACCGCCACCACCATCGCCAAGCCCGCCGCCTCCATCGCCACCACCACCAAGTAATAATCCTCCTGTAGCCAAGCTATGGGCCAATGGCAGTGTAAAGGCAGGAGACACCTTCTATGTAGATGGAAGCGATAGTAGTGATCCTGATGGAAATCCATTATATTATTCCTGGTATCTGCCTCATTCTAATGGGTCTATAACAGGGTCTCAAGGAAGCGTTTGGTATCCAATAGCTGAAGTAGGAAAAACAGAGTATGTAAGGTTGACCGTTACCGATACATGGAATACAAGTGATAGTGTTGATAAGACAGTTACAATCACAGCACCAACCGTTGAAGCAAAGATCACAACAGATGGAGCTCTAAAAGTAAATAGAAAAGTAACCATTAGTGGCTTAGATTCAGACAGCCCTACACATTACCCTGTAGATTGGACACAAGCAACATGGAGTATTACGCCAGTAACGGCAGGTATCAGTACAAGTGATATTAAACTACCAAACCCAAACATAAACGGACTGAGTAATTTTGATATTCTGTTTAAAAAGGCAGGGGAATATAAAGTAACTCTATATGTAAAAAATACAGCAGGCTATACAGACACTACAACTAAATCAATTTGGATTGTAGCAGATGATCCACCAGTAGCAGCATTCACCATGCCAACACAGATTTATCGTGATCCTAACAATTATAATCATGGAACCTTTCACCTAACATTAAATTGCTATTCACCAGACGGAGACTATATTAGTAATCTTAGAATCTATTATATTTATGATGCCAATAATGATGGAATATATAATGAACCAGTTACTGAAGTATATAATGGCTCCTATCTAGATCAATATGATGTTGAGGTTAGTGAAGTAGGAAATTACGATATCCGAGTGGAGGTTACGGAAGGCTTTGGACAACCTACTATCTCACAGTTTATAACATCTACTGATTATAAAAAGGCTACTTCTAATTAATAGATATAAAAGTAATAAATGAAAGGAGGATTGAGTTTGAAAAAAAATATACTTATCTTACTTATTATACTAACCTTAATGTTTCCTAACATGGTTATAGCCATACAAGGAAACTTAGGAAATTTGCCTCCTTCAGTAGACCTCATGTTAAACAAACAAAAGCTAATCGATCTAGTGATAGATATTGAACCATCAAGCTATAGCGCAACAACGATAACCAATAAAGTAAATACGATTATACAACCTATTTTAGATAATAATGATATAGATGCTAAATTAACAGTAAAGATACTAAATTCTATCGATACATCTCTAACAAATATCACCTGGAGAGATAAAGCGGAAAAATATTATGCTGTATTAACGGATCCAATGGTAACAGAATTTAATGATTCAAATAAATATACATCGATTCAGAATAAGTTAATCATGAATAATATCACCTTCGTTGGTTTAGGTACGATAAACAATAAGAATCAATTTGAAGATTTAATTAGTAAAAACAGCGGAAATGGCGTCTACTATGATAATACTAATATCAACAATGCCCTAACAAATCTAGCTAATTTCATGGTTAACAATGTCTCATTAGATTTAAACATCAATGTAGGCAATACTCAGTATGATATAAACACCGTAAAGAGCAAAATTAATGCTGATGTTTTACCTAAACTAGTCGCTAATAATATTAATGCTAATATCCAGGTTCAACAGTTTTTTGATCGGGAAAAAATTAGACAAGTAGTAGTACCAAAACATTCTGCCTATGGGTCCTTAGACTATACAGTGATCGCATTAACAGAAAAGGGCGATGTATATACTTGGGGATTAAATCAATCACTATTAGGGGATGGAACGACAACTAATAATTATATACCAAGAAAAATAGCGATACATGATGTAGTGAAAATTACAGCTGGATATGGTTATGTAGGTGCGTTAACGAGTAATGGAGAAGTGTATTTTTGGGGGACCATTATCTCACATTGGACTACCATAACCTATGCTTCCCCTACGCTTGTTGCCCATAATGCAAAGGACATTTCAGCGGCTCCAGGTGGCAATGATGGAGGGGCTATCTATATGGTTACATCTAATGACACCCTATCTGCATGGGGTCCTAATGCCTATTTTGTAAAATATGATTCCAATCTTCATCAATGGTTGCATGTTCCAAACTACCCTAATATGAGTAATGTTAAACAAATCTCAAATGAACTGATCCTTACAAAGGATGGGAAGGTATATAAGTGGACGATAACTGAAGAATCGATTGTACGAAACCAGCCTACTGCGACCTTAGTAAGTGGATTGAGTAATATCACCATCAAACGAATTTTTTCAGTTCAAACTGATGATGGTTACTTGCCCGATTCTTTTTTTGCGATAGCAGATAATGGGGACTTATATGTATGGGGAGACAACTCATATAACCAATTAGGAGTAAATAGATATAGCAACCCTAATCCGATCACTACCCCTACATTAAACCCTTACATATCAAATGTATTAGACATTAAATCCTATATCTTTTATCAAAATAATTCAGCATATAATGCAACAACCGTCGCTTTAACAACAAACAATGACTTATATGAATGGGGAAATGGATATCAATATCTATCTTACCCTCGGAAAATATTTAGTAACGTGATAGATATTGCTAGAACACCTCCTGGATTAACTAACTATCAACACTATGATTATTTAATTAATAAAGAAGGAGAACTATTAAGAGGCTACTATAACAATAGCACAGGCAAATATGTTACTAATTTAATAAATGGATTAGTACCAATAGCAGAGATTCAAAGTAACAGTGATAATTATGACCACTTGTATTACTATATAGGGGAAGATAAGAGAGCCTATGCTGCTAGTTCAACAGGGCTCCTTAGAAATTTTTCAATCGATATAAATATTAAACAAATTGTAGTAAGTAATAACAGCTCGTATCATGATCTCCCTATACTACTAACGGAAACGGGTCTTGTGTATTACTCTCAATCACCAATTTTTACAGGTAATACAGAAGATATACCCGTTGGTCAAGTACAAGGGTTATACAATATAGTAAAAATATTTAAGCGAAGTTATTCTGGTTTTTATGCCGTAAATAATCTAGGAGATATATACGAAATAACTTATGATTCTCAGACACATATCATGAAAACCCCTATAAAAATAATGAGTATTTCTAATTTAAAGCAACTTGAGATTAGTAGTGGTACGTTTCTAGCATTAAAAAATGACGGTATGTTGTGGTCATGGGGGAACAATACTTCAGGTCAAGTGGGAGACGGAACCTTTACTAATCGAAGCACCCCTATAGAAATACTAAATAATGTTTCAAACGTATTTATGGGGTTTGATAGTGCCTTTGCATTGTTAACTGATGGCAGACTATATGCATGGGGAAATGATAAGAATGGTAAATTAGGATTAGACGGTTATTATATTTCCTATTATGGTAAAACAAATAGTAGCGGAGATCCATGTTTTACTCAACCCTACATCTCTTCTAGCTTAAATAATGCAAAACAAATCGTTTCAGGTATTCAAATGACATTAATGCTAAATCAGGCAGGGGATGTTTATGTCTTAGGGAACACACAAGAAATCGGTGCAGGGTATAGTGCCTATTATACGCCTACTAAAGTTACAGGATTTAGTAATATAGTGAAACTAGCGTTTGAAGACTACTCTCAAGCCTTAGCGTTAGATAGTAGTAATCACTTGATTGCATGGGGACGAGGAGACATGCAAAGAGTTAATCCCCAACAGGTATTTCAAAATATAGATTTCAATTACTATCATAATATTAGCTACGGACATTTGGGCACATTAGATAATTGGTTACCGAAACTATCCTGGGGGATTGGCCCCAATAAGTACTTTGCTAATATTAATGATACAACCTTACCAGAGTTAAATAATACAACGACAAAAAATACGATTGTCAATGATTTAACAACTAATAGTGTTCAGTTTTTCGGACTTGGTACAGCAAGTAACCAATCTCAAATTCTATCCCTTATTACTAGTAACAATAATAACGGAGCTTATTATGATAATATGAATCTTGATACAGCTCTTGCAAATCTAGCTGATTATCTTGTTAATCATGTGAAACGAAAATCAGCTATGATTGAGAATTATGCTGTACTTAGAGATAAGGTAGACTACAAGACAATTTATACTGACAAAGAAAATGATCCAATCAATCAGACACAATGGCAATATACCCATGTGAATCCTAACTATTTTGAAAATAGTTTAGGAACGGACCCGAATAACAGGAAATGGATCAGTACTCCTTATACTACCTTTAATTATGTTGGTGAATACACTGTGAAATATAAGGTACAGGATAATCCAAAGAGTAATCCTAACTTTAGTACCTATAAATTATGGAGTCAGGATTCATTTTCAACACTTACACTATATGTTCATCGTAGACCTATTGCCCAATTTACCGTTAAACCTTATCTAAACGGTATTGCAGTAGAAGATACGAGCTATGACTTAGATCACATTTCACAAGTCAATAAAGGGATCGTAGAAAAACGTTGGAAGTGGAAATATCAAGGGGATACGACATGGAATAATGGATTACCAAGTACAGTAACCCAAAATAGTGTTTATCTCATAGACCTTCAAGTAAAGGATGAAGAAGGAGCTTGGAGTGAAGAAAACATACAAAAATTAACAACAGGAAATTTAAAGAATGCTCTTTTATCCGTAACAGCAGAATTAACACCAACTTATCCAAAGGTTGTTTTATCAGGAAGTAAAGTTCATGTGAAAGCAAATGTAAGTTATGGCGTAGATATGCAATCTGTTACAGCACAAGTTGACAGTGGTGCGAGTTTAAATTTAGTAAAAACACAAACGGAAGGTATTACAACGATATGGGAAGGAGATTATACCATTCCATCTAATTTTGCAAGTAAAGATTATTATAACTTTTACGTTACAGCCACAGCTATAAACGGAAATACAAAAACCGTGCAAGACAAAGTAAATGTTGTAAGTAATCATCCACCAGTAGCAAACTTTAGTTATAGTCCAACTACTATCTATGAAGGAGATACTATTACCTTAACGGATTTATCTACTGATCCTGATCACAACATTACAAGTCACCTATGGACAATTAAAGATTCAAATGGGGTACAAACCACTGCTTCAACCAAAAATTATAATCTTACTAATGTCATACCTGGTACCTACTCCGTAACAAAAAAAGTAACAGATATATATGGTCTTCATTCACAAAAACAAGTATCTATTAATGTATATTCACTCACCGTCATAGGACAAGTGAATCATACAACCCTCTGGAATCAACATAGAATGGATTATAACCTTTCTAAGACAGGAACAACGAATTCTCCAAGAACCTATGATGTATTTTTCCCAGGAGAGAAATTTCTTGTTAGAGCAGTAACAACAGATATTCAAGGAGATAGCAATGTAAAGGCAACACAGGTAAAAGCTGAAATCGTAGGGATGCCATATGCTACTTATCTAAATGATATAGGTAATAACCGGTGGGAAGGAAGTCTATGGGATGAAGCCATGTTGAAATGGAAAAGTCAGCAGGTTATTTTTAGATTTTCAGTTAACTATTCTAACGGGGTTATAAAACAATCAGATGTTTCCATAACGATCGATGATGATCCCTATTGGCGGCAACATGGTATGTATTAGAAAAAAAAATAGATCTCAAACTCTTTTTAGCAAAAGAGTTTTTGTTTTGAATTCTCTTTAAACATTGTGTTGTTACTATCATTGAATTAAGGGAGTCTATGAATTAATATTAATGATGAATGGTTCATATAAGGAAACAAACGAGAGTGAGATTGAGGGGGATTGCCTGTCCTTCATTCAAAGGAATGGAAAACACCAGTCGCTATGTCGGGACCAATCAATATAGCAGGAGCTGAGGACTCCCTTTTATTACACCAGATGGAATAATTTTTATTTTTTCTTTACACCTGATTCATATCCCTCCTCAAAAGCAATTGATTGATCAGGTGACAGGAATTTGGTGGTCAAAAAAAGATCGATGGGAAGTGGACGGAGTCCCAAAGAGTTTTATTAAGTGATGATGTAGCTTTAGATGGAGCAGAGTTTGTACAGGGTAACACCATGTGGTTTGGATCAGTTCGGCCAGGTAATATTGGTGAGATAGATATTTATACTGCGAAATTAATCGATGGAACATGACAGGATGTCAAAAATGCAGGAGAACAGCTGAATAAGGAGTTTGATATTGGAGAGTTCCACATCACTGCTGACGGAAGCACGATTTACTTTAGTGGCAATGAAAAATGGGGAGCACCAGAGGAAATCATATCGAATTTTGCTGGTGAACCAACACTGGATAATCAAGGGAATATCTATTTTGTTCACCACTACCTATCAAAGGATATGAAGCTAGTCGAAGCAGATATCTATGTAGCCTACAAAAAATAACTCACAATCAAGGACAGTCTATTTCTTAGATTGGAAGGAGCGACATAGATATACCATTCTAAAAGCAAATCAAAAATAGTATTCATGGTTTTAGTAGTGCTAATGGTGACCACAGGCTGTGGGAAACCGAAACACCCAATAAGGATAAAATAGATGACCAGAATTCTAAAAGAGATGGAACAGAAAAGAAGGGCTACAAAGCCTGGTTAGAATTTCTAAAAGTGGCCAATAAAAAATGATACGCTAAATTAAATCATATAAAAAAGCCTTCCAATGACATGGAAGGCTTTAGGATGTAGACAACGTCTACAGGAACTTCAATATATAGCTTTACTCGTCTGAATATTTATCTAGCGTCTTCAATTGGTCAATTACACCTGGGTCTGCAAGTGTTGTAGTATCACCAATCACGGCACCCTCTGCAATGTCTCGTAATAATCTTCGCATAATTTTTGCACTACGAGTTTTTGGCAAAGCTGCAGTGAAGATGATCTCCTCTGGTCGAGCCATTGCACCTATTTCATCGGCAACATGCTTGCGCAATTCCTTCGCTAATTCTGCACTAGTCTCTATTCCATCCTTTACAGTAACAAAGGCAGTAATAGCTTGCCCCTTTATTTCATGTTTGCGACCAATTGCTGCTGCTTCCGCTACCGCAGGATGATGAACTAATGCACTTTCTACTTCTGCTGTTCCTAATCGATGACCAGATACATTGATAACATCGTCAATTCGACCCAAAATCCAAAAATAATTATCTTCATCTGTATGAGCACCATCACCTGGTAAATAGATGCCGTCAAATTTACCAAAATAGGTATTACGGAAACGCTCATCATCACCCCAAATGGTACGTAGCATGGATGGCCAAGGCTTTTTAATTACTAAGTATCCACCATTTCCTTTGCCAACAGACTGACCATCTTCATCCACTATATCGGCAATAATACCAGGAACAGGTCGTGTGGCTGAACCTGGCTTCGTGGTAGTTATACCTGGTAATGGTGAAATCATGGCACATCCAGTCTCTGTTTGCCACCATGTATCTACAATAGGTGTTTTACTACGACCAACATGTTCATGATACCACATCCATGCTTCTGGATTTATAGGCTCACCAACGGTTCCTAATAAACGTAAGCTATCAAGATTATGCTTCTTAACATAATCAGGACCCCATCTCATAAACGTCCGTATAGAGGTAGGAGCGGTATAGAAAACAGTGGCACCATATTTCTCAACAATTTCCCAAAAACGATCACGATCAGGAAAATCGGGTGCACCTTCATACATCACAATGGTTGCACCAGTGGAAAGTGGACCATAAACAATGTAGGTATGTCCTGTTATCCAACCGATATCAGCAGTACAGAAGAAGACATCATCATCCTTAATATCAAAAACTGCCCGCATCGAATTATTTGCCCCAACTAAGTAGCCAGCAGTCGTATGAACAATACCCTTTGGCTTTCCTGTTGTTCCTGACGTATATAATAGAAATAGAATATCCTCTGCATCCATTTCTTCAGCAGGGAAAGGAGTAGTTGGCATTTCTGACATAAGGTGATGCCAAAAAACATCCCGTCCTTCCTTCATTGACGTTCCCGCTTGTTCACCAACACGCTCTACGATTAATACCTTCTCCACACTGGTGCCTTTGATTGCCTCATCCGTACTCTCTTTTAGTGGAATGATTCCTCCACGACGCCACCCTGCATCTGCAGTAATAACTAATTTAGCATCAGCATCCTCGATTCTCTCTCGTAATGATTGAGCAGAAAAACCACCGAATACTACTGTATGAATGGCACCGATTTTTGCTAAAGCTAAAATAGAAATTGGTAGCTCTGGAATCATTGGTAGGTAGATAGCAACTCTATCTCCTTTATGAACTCCAAGTTTTTTAAGCATATGAGCGGCTTTATCGACTTCTCGACCTAGCATGTCGTAGGTAAAAACCTTACTATCTCCAGGCTCACCCTCCCAAATTAACGCGGCTTTATTTTTACGAGGACCTTGACGATGACGATCAACACAGTTGTAGGTCGCATTAAGCTTTCCACCTAAAAACCATTTTGCGTGAGGTGGGTTCCATTCTAAGACTTTATCAAAAGGCTTGAACCAAGTAAGATTCTCTGCCTGTTCAGCCCAATAAGCTTCAGGGTTTTCGGTAGATTTTTCATAGATGGAAGGGTCATTGAAATTGGCATTTTTCTTAAATTCTTCAGAAGGCTCAAACCTTCTTGTTTCATTTAATAATGTATCCAAGCGTTTATCATCGGTTGACATTTTCAAAAATCTCCCCTCTTTTAAAATGATGAAAGTAAAAGGGGCCAGAAGGCACCCTATTTTGTACTCCTATAAAATTATCCAGCGATTGTTTGCTCTGATGTTGTTTGTGTGAAAAATGGTTTACCAACTGGAACTACCTCTTTACCTGCTGTTCCATTGATTACACCAGCTGCAGAACCGTATAAAGCAATAAGACCTGTTAATTCACCTAACCAGCCACCATATGCTGCAGATCCAAGCATACCAAGATCATGGAAAGATAGTAAAAAGAAAGTAATCGTTAAAAAGAAAAATATTAAAAATGTAACTCTGTTGAGATAAAAACTACCAATCCATAAATAAAGTGTTAATAAGCCAAAAAATAATAGAAAGTATCCGACACCTGCGGTTGGTTCAGCCTTTACAATAAAATAAAAAGCAATCCAAAATGCACCATAGGATGAAAATGCAGTAGCACCAAATGTGTTTCCTTTACGGAATTCCCACATTCCTGCTAAAAGCTGTGTAAATCCCCCATAAGCAATTGCCAATCCTAAAACTACTCCCATTGCACCAGCTTCGATTACTCCTGCATTAATTAAACTTAACACACAGGTGGTAATCCCGAATCCAGCTAATCCTAATGGTGCTGGATCCGCAATTTTAATTTGATTTTCCATCTTCTACACCTCTTTTTTAAAATTTTTAATTTTAAGCTTTTCTTAGGTGGATAGTAATGGAATATTATGTCATATATTATTATATCATAATTTTAAAAATTATGAATATTTTAAAAATATTTTTTTCATTATTTCATCAAAAATAGGGTTATTATTCAAAAAGCAACATTTATTGCTATAATTATTTTATAATAACAGGTAAAGGCTAAGACTTATTTAGTAAAGGAGTGGTAACTGATTGAGTAAAAGTCATATGACGAGAACAAAACGGTTCATACAAAGTCTGTTAAGAATTTATTTAAACAGCATTTTTGATATAGAAGTGAAAAATAATATAGTAAAAGATTTAGAAGCACCATATTTACTTGTTGGAAACCATCAAAATAATTGGGATGGATTTATTATGAATATCTTTGTAGATGAACCCATCGCATTTGTTGTATCTGATGAACAATTTCGAAATCCGATTGTTCGTGGTCTATTAAATTATATTCATGCAATTCCCACGATTAAAGCGAGGGTAGATATATCTACGATTAAGCGAATGATTCGTACAAAAAAAGAAGAAAAGATTTTAGGATTATTTCCTGAGGGAAATCATACCTGGGATGGGAGAACAGAGCCAATCTACTATTCAACTGCAAAGCTGATTAAGCTCTTAAAAATCCCAGTGGTTAATACAAGCTTTAAGGGTGGTCATCTCGTATCTCCCCGTTGGGCAAAATATCGCAGGTATGGAAAAATCATTATTTCCTTTGATTTACTATTTTCGATAGAGGAAATTAAGAAATTTTCTGTAGATCAAATTTATCAAAAGCTCAATGCTGCATTACAGCATGATGAATTTTCTTTTCAAGAAAAAACCAATCTTATCTATCCAGGTAAAAGACTTGCTGAAAAGCTAGAAAACTTTTTATTTACCTGCCCTAATTGTCATTCTATGGATCATATGAAATCAACTGGTCATCAATTCTTTTGCAAAAAGTGTGATTATAAAGTGGAGTATACGGAACGTGGTACGTTTCATTCGAAATCTTTGTTATTTAAAAATCCAAGGGATTGGAATGAGTGGCAGTTAACATTTCTTAGGTCCTCCATACAGGAGGCAAAAAACGAAGCTAATAGCATCACCCAGCAGCAAGTTAAATTAAAACAAGGAGGTAGATTTAAAGCTGTAAAGAAAAAAGGGATTGGTCAAATAGCTATCGATGGAAAGAATTTTTATTATCAACCAAGCTCAGGGGGTGATGGGAATGATGTGGGACAATATGAACCTTAGGCTTTAATCGAGATTGACTTGAGCTACAAATACAGTCTTATGGGTTTAAGGAGATAAAGAAGACTTGGTTCAAATGGAGTTTTTTATTTCCACCTGAACCTTAGCACCCATAGGGCACAAATCACACTAAATGCTAAAGCATTAAGTCGTGCTATGCTGCCCTTATTTCGAGAATGGTAATAACTTCCTCTTATGATGTTGAAGATGGAGTCTTGTTGAAACCGAAGATAAAAGAAGTGATGTATGTAGAATAGAAAAAGGATGAAGGCTTTTATGCCGTATAAAAATAGAAAATTTATCAGCACTTGCTGAACTAAATTTTAAAATTTAGTTCAGCTTTTTTTGTGCGTTAATCTATTCAATTAAACCTAGGAACTATTAATAAAGAGTATAGCTATAAAAAATGGTCAGTTTCATTATTTTTTTATAGCTAGCTGCATCATACATTAATAGCAAGGATATGGTTTATAAAAATGATATTTTTATATTTTAGGAGTGATTTGGATGAACGTCCAAAGGATGAAAGTGGTGATTTTAGCTGGTGGCTATGGAACAAGAATAAGTGAAGAGACGGATTTAAAACCTAAACCAATGATAGAAATAGGAGAAAAGCCAATATTATGGCATATCATGAAAATTTATTCGTACTATGGATTCAATGATTTCATTATTTGCTTAGGTTATAAAGGTGAACGGATAAAAGAATATTTCTTGCATTATTTTTTATATAACGCTGATCTAACAGTTAATTTTACAAAGCATGGAAAAAATGTTGTTCATCATCAATACGCTGAGCCATGGAAGGTTACATTAGTCGATACAGGAAGGGATTCCATGACAGGGGGCAGGGTGAAGAGAATAAAAAAATATGTTGGTGATGAGCCATTTTTATTAACCTATGGAGATGGTTTATCAGATATCAATGTGAAGGAATTAGTAAAGTATCATAAAACCCATGGTAAGCTTGCAACCGTTACTGCAGTTCAGCCTGCTGGAAGATTTGGTTCATTAAATCTTTCAAATAACAATCAAGTCATCGGCTTTAAGGAGAAAATAAAAGGGGATGGTGGCTGGATAAATGGTGGATTTTTCGTGATGGAGCCGAGGGTATTTGATTATATTGAAGGTGATCATACTGTGCTAGAAAGGGACCCCTTAGAAAATTTAGCAAAGGATGGTCAATTAATGGCGTATAAGCACAATGGATTTTGGCTTCCTATGGATACGTTAAGAGATAAACTCCACCTAGAAAGTATATGGAAAACTGGGAATGCTCCATGGAAGAAGGGGAATTAAGGTGAGGATTAATAAGAGTTTTTGGCAGGGGAAAAAGGTATTTATTACTGGTCATACAGGGTTTAAAGGATCATGGCTAAGCTTATGGCTGCATGACATAGGGGCGGTGGTTACAGGATATGCATTAGAACCACCCACCAACCCAAGCCTATATCAGCTAGCAAGTATAGATTCAATGCTGACATCAAATATTGCTGATATTAGAAATTTAGAAGACCTAAAAAAAGCTGTAATAGAGGCTGCACCTGATATTGTCTTTCATTTAGCTGCACAGCCTATAGTAAGGGATTCATATCATAAGCCAGTTGAAACCTATGATATTAATGTCATGGGCACGGTACATCTGCTAGAAGCAATTAGATATGCGAATAGGAAGGGTAAAGGCATTAAAGCAGTCATTAATGTGACGACGGATAAATGCTATGAAAATAGGGAATGGGTCTGGGGTTATCGAGAAGGTGATAATCTTGGTGGTTATGATCCTTATTCAAATAGCAAAGCCTGCTCTGAATTAGTAACAGCCTCCTTTCGTAATTCCTTTTTTCATCCAAAGGATTATCTTTTACACGGGGTTGGGATAGCCTCTGTAAGAGCAGGTAATGTAATAGGTGGTGGGGATTGGGCAATGGATCGTTTAATTCCTGATTCTATTCGTTCCCTACTAAATAGAGAGAAAATAAGAATCAGAAATGAACATGCGATAAGACCCTGGCAGCATGTACTAGAGCCTTTGAGTGGTTATATGCTATTAGCAGAGAAATTATTTATTTATGGGCCGAAATATGGAGAAGGCTGGAATTTCGGACCTAATGATAACGATGTAAAGCCTGTTAAATGGATTGTCAAAGAAATATGTAATAAATGGGGGGATGGAGCAGCCTATGAGCTAGAAAAAGGAAATCATCCCCATGAAGCAACCTATTTAAAGCTGGATTGCTCTAAGGCAAAAACAATTTTAGGCTGGAATCCAAAGTGGAATCTTGATATAGCACTTAATAAGGTTGTTGAATGGACAAGGGCCTATCAAGAGAAAAAGGATATTAGAGAAGTCTGTTTAAAACAGATCAAGGAATATAGTTATGAAGCTTAAGATTGGAGATGATTATTATGATAGATGGAGTGATCATCAAGCCTTTAAAAAGAATACCAGATGACCGTGGTATCATTATGAAAATGCAGGAAGCCTCTGATCCTGAATTTAAAGGCTTTGGAGAAATCTATTTTTCAACAGTCTATCCCGGTATTGTCAAGGGGTGGCATTTACACAAGCATGCAATATTAAATTATGCTGTGATTAAGGGACATATAAAGCTAGTGTTATTTGACAATCGTGAACACTCAAAAACACAAGGAGAAATCCAAGAGATATATATTGGAGATGCTAACTTTGCTTTGGTTCAAATACCAGCAAATGTGTGGAATGGATTTATGGGAGTAGGAACAGAACCTGCTATCATCGCTGATTTGATAACAGTAGTTCATGAAGAGGATGAAATGGTAAGAATAGATCCACACCAAAATGCTTTGGTGAAATATAACTGGAGAGTAAGGGATCGATAATGAAAAAAGTAATCATATCTGGAGCGAACGGGATGCTAGCTAAGGATTTGATTGAATGCATAAATGCAAAACAGGATTATGAGGTATTCGCTTATTCAAAGCAAGCATTAGATATAACGAATAGAGAAAAGGTGATGGAGGTTTTTACTAGAATTAAACCTAATTATGTCATACACACAGCTGCACTAACAAATGTAGATTATTGTGAAAACAAGCCGGATGAGGCATATCGTGTAAATGGGGTTGGAACTGGAAATTTAGCATTTTACTCAAGGGAAGTAGATGCCAAATTTATCTATATTAGCTCCTGTGGGTTATTTGGCGATTACATAAAAAGCTATTCAGAATCAGATGCTGTTACATTGAAAACAGTTTACGCAAAATCAAAATATTTAGGTGAAGAAAAGATTAAAGAATATCTAAATAAATATTTTATCATTCGTCCAGGCTGGCTTTTTGGTGGAGATAAAAACCATAAAAAGAATTTTGTCTATAACAGATATAAAGAAGCTAGACAAAAATCTGATATATATAGCGCCTCAGATAAATATGGATGCCCCACTTACACCTATCATTTATCTGAGAAAATATTAGAATTGATGGAAACGGATTTCTATGGAATCTACCATGTGACAAATAGTGGTGCTGCTACAAGATATGACTATGTGAAAAAAATAGTGGATAGCTTTGGAACAGAAACTAATGTTCACTCTGTTGATTCTAGTTATTTTGTACGATCTGCACCAGTTCCTAATTGTGAAATACTAATGAATAAAAATTTAAGGGAAAATGGTTTTGAATTACTGCCAAGCTGGCAGAAGGCTTTAGAAGAATATATAAAAAAATTAAATAAAGCTTTTGATGAAAGGGGGAAAAAGATTTGATTTTTTGTACTGTTACGACAAATAACAATTTATACTTAACAATGGTTATGGCGAAATCCATAAAAAAACATATGCCTGATGCTAAAGTGAATCTATGTATGGTAGAAGAAAATATACCTCAACAGGCAAGAGATTTTCCGTTCTATGATCATATCGTGTTAGCAAAGGATTTAGGTTTTCCTAATTTTTATCAGCATGTTTTTAAACATAATGCTGTTGAAGCATGTACATCAATAAAAGCTAGATTATTTTTATACCTATTAAACTTATATCCGAAACATAATAAATTTATCTTTTTGGATGGCGATACGAAAATATATGGTCCATTTGTTGAACTGAATGAAATATTAAATACTCATTCCATCGTGGTTACTCCACATATATTGCAGCCAGAAGCTTCCATAGACCGAGTAAAGAGTACTGAATTAACCCTATCAAAGTTTGGAATGTATAATCTAGGCTTTATCGCTATTCGTAGGTCTGAAAATGCCAATCGATTTTTAAATTGGTGGGCAAGTAGATTAGAAATGTTTTGTTATATTGACGCTGAAAAACAGATTTTTACCGACCAAAGATGGATTGATTATGCACCTACTTTTTTTGATGTGCACATCCTAAAGCATCATGGATATAATAAGGCTCCTTGGAATTTATATCACCGTCAAGTTTTGTTATCAAATGATAACAAATATATAGTAAATGACCAATATCTTCGATTTTTCCACTTTTCTGGTGTATTAAGAGTAAAAGGTGAATATAATCATTGGATTAAAACCCATAGTGGTGTCAATGATGTGATGATTCATATGGTTGAGGAGTATATCAATGAAATTATGGAATATACTCAGAATCTAAAAAAAGAGGAACCATGGAGCTATGACTATTTTACATCTGGCGAAAAAATAGACATGAGATCTAGAATGAATTATCGAAATCATTTAGAAAATTATTCCCAATATATCAATCCCTTTCTTGAATCAAATAAAACCTTTCAAGTTGAAAATCCAATACAAATAATAACCAACCCTAGGTTAATATTTGGTATGGTTATTACGAAAACAAGTATGCATATAGGGATGATTCTAGCAAAATCGATAAAAGAACATCATCCGGATTCAAGAGTTATTGCATGTGTTGTGGAGGATATCATTCCAAGAGTAATATTAAATGATAAGAATTTTGATATATTCGTTTCCTATCAAGATATAGGCATGAATACTGGGAACGTTACACAACAGCAATTAACTAAAATCATAAAGCCTCGTTTTCTATCTTATATGCAAAGCATACTTCCAAACGAAGAACGGTTCATTCTTATTAATGCGGATATAAAATTATACTCCCCATTAGAGGAGTTAAAAGAGATTCTTAATTCTTATGAGATTGTGTTAGTACCACATATCTTACATCCTAATGATATAAAAAGTGAGATGTTCTTTAAGAAAATTGGTTTGTATAATCAAGGTTTTGTAGCGATTAAACGGAGTTTAAGGTCAAGATTATTTCTTGATTGGTGGATTAGTAGAATTGAATCGGATGCAGTGAATAACAATATTCATCCTTATGGAACGAATTGGCTTGACTATACACCTGCCTATTTTCACGCCTATATTATAAGGCATGCTGGTTATGATGTTGCTCATTGGAATATCAATCACCGACCAATTACAGAAGAGTTGAATAGAATATATAGTATTCATGGTCAAAAATTACGCTTTATCCAGTTTTCAGGGATATTAAACATAAAACAGATGAATTATATAAGGCGCATAAATACAAAGCATACTGGAAATCAGGTTGTATTAAAGCGATTAGTCGATGAATATTACCATGAATTAGCTGAATGTAGGAATAGGGGGTGGGAATAATGCTTTTTTGTACGGTTACGACAAGAAATAATATCAATTTAGTAAAATTAATGGCAAAATCTTTAAAGGTACATGATCCTAAGGCATTATTAGCAGTTTGTGTCGTAGAAGAAGAGATGCCAATTGAAGCAAAGGGTGTCTCAATTTTTGATAAAGTTGTCTTAGCAAAGGACCTAGGTTATCGGAATTTCCATAGACATATTTTTAAGCATAATGCAGTAGAAGGCTGTACTTCGATGAAAGCACGTCTATTAAAATACTTATTGGAGCACTATCCTAATGAAGAGAAATTTGTTTATATTGATGGAGACACAAAAATTTATGGTAAATTTGATGAGGTGGACCAATTACTAAATGAACATTCTATTATGATTACACCCCATATCCTCTACCCTGAAAAAACCCAGAGAAATGTGAAACATAAGGAAATTTTCTTATCAAAGTTTGGTATTTATAATCTAGGATTTATTGCAATAAGAAGATCAGAGAATGCACTAAATTTTCTAAACTGGTGGGGTAATCGGCTAATCATGTTTTGCTATATTGATATACAAAATTATGTCTTTACCGATCAAAAATGGATTGACTATGCACCTGCATTCTTTGATACCTATGTATTAAAGCATCCAGGTTATAATGTTGCCTGGTGGAATTTAACCAATCGTAAAATAACGAAATCAAACGATGGCAAACTAATAGTAAACGGGCATCCACTTCGCTTTTTTCATTACTCTGGTATCCTACGTGTAAAGGGTGATTACACTGCTTTATTTGAGTTATATGTACCAGGTAGGCATGATGTAGCACATCAAATGATCACGGAGTATGTCCAAGAGCTCATTGCGATAGGTCAAGATTTTAATAAAACTATACCTTGGAGCTATGACCACTTTAAAAATGGTGAAGCTATTTCTGAGGAGAGTCGGAGAATTTTTAGACAATTTCCAAAAAGATATGAAAATATGAAAAACCCATTTCAAGCATCAAATGGACACTTCATATTAAGAAGAAAAAAATGATGAGTGAATAAAAAAGCAGGTCATTTTCTAAAAATAAAATGGCCTGTTTTCTATGAAATGGCATAAAAAAAAACCAAAATATAACATTAAATGTCATATTTTATATAAGTAATTAACTTATTTATATAAAAACTTTTTAAATCCAAGCTTTTATGTTAATAATATATATATACATACTATTAAATATAGAGGTGACAACTTTGGCAGCAACGAATAGTAAGCTTACAGATGAAGAGCTTGAGGTATTAAGAGGCATAAGCAAAAAATTTCTTGGTAAGGGAATTCGAAAAAAGAGATTTCGTAGAGCATTAAAGTCATGGAATGTGATTAATCGATATCTTTATGGTTTAATGTTCTCTGAAGATATAAAAGTTTCTGACTTAGCGGAAATGATTGGTGTCCATCCAAGAACAGTCCAACGCTGGATTTTTGAGGGTGGTATGCCAAAGGAGGAGACGACAGATAAAATTAGCGACATTCTAAATGCTCCAAAGCATATATTATTTAATGAAAAGGATATCGAGGAACGGAAAAAGCGATTTGCTGCTCTAAAAAATGACGACATCAACTAAAGCATAGTTAATTATCAGGGTATAGACTAAGTCTGCACCCTGATAACTTTATTAAGTGACAACAATAAAATTTTCATGAATAATTGGTGTTCCGTGATTTTGTTTATATAATTTTGATTTGAATTCATAAGTCCCCTTTTTATGGAAATGAAAGGAATGATAGGAATATAGATTATAATGTCGATAGCTTGGTCCGTATAGATGAAAATCAGGCGTTTTTGTGGTAGAAATAATATTACCATCGGGATCGTGCAGGTCAATTACTTCTTTAAAGGTAGCATCGGTTATATTATTTCCTCGCCAAAGCTGGACAAGAATAAATTGATCAATTCCTTTTTGGGGAATAGAATATAATTCCTGATGAAAGGTACGCTGTCCATCCATATTTGTAGTTATATCTTGACAAATGATACTAGCTTGTAGGACAGGAGCGTCTGAAAAAATTTGTTTCCAATCATTTGCCATCTTTTCACCCTCTATTAAACATTTATCTTCACTTATTTAACAAGGTTTCGATTATACTCCTCTTTCAGCCATTCGCTTTCTGGGTATTTTTCAGTTGCTTTTTTTAAAATTTCCTTATGGGAATGAAGTAATAAATATATTGTTTTGTAATAGTACTGCTCAGGTTGGTTTGATCTTCCTAATAGCTGTTTTGCATTATTTATCTTCCCTATACTCCACAAACTAGCTGCATAAAAGGGAATGGCCTTCTCATAGCTTGAATTCTTTTGTTTAATACTACTAAAATATTGGCTAGCCTCTTCAAATTGACCTTGTTTAAAATTGCTTATCCCTAATAGCCAATTTATTTGAGGTTGATATTCCCGTTCTTTTTTTTCGTGAAGTAAGGCAATAACTAACTCGTATGCCTTTAATTCTAAAAAAATTTGAGCAATTTCTATTCGTTTACTCACATGGAACTCATCATGGAGTACAGTTTGTTCAAGAAAATGAACAAGCTGCGTTGGGTTTACACTATACCAATTTTTAAGGTCGATAAACGGTACCAAGTAAGTTAGTGAGGAGTTTATAGCTTTGCTATAAAAAACTAAAGCTTCTTGGTAATTTCCCAGCTTTGAATAAACTCTACCAATGTGTGCAAGGGATTTAAAGCTTGTGATTCCTTCTTCTATTACATACATAAACTGTTCCGTGGATAGCTCTTTATTTTGGAAATCAAGGCAGATAAAGAAGTCCTTTAATGCAAGGTTTAACTCATTATTTCCCTCGTATAGCAAGCCTCGAACAAAGTACAAATCAGGGTAATCCGGAAATTTACGGATTGCTTGCCGTGCTGTGTTAAGCCCATCATTCCAATTATTGATCCTAAGATAAGAAAGGATGAGTAGTTTATAAAGCCTTGCTTCAAATCCATTATCTCCATCAATATAGTTTATTGCCTTTGTAAAATTCAAAATAGCTTCTTGTGGCTTTTGAATACGAAGATATTCATTTCCTAAATTATAAAGGAGAAACGGTTCCTTAGGCTGGCGCTTTAGCTCCTCATGTAGAATTGTAAAATTACGTTTGCTCTTTTCTTTTTCATTGATGATGAAAGGTATATATCCATAATGATGGATGGATAGGTTTGCTACTGCTAATTTTTTCCCCTCTATTGGGAGTTGTTCATGTATTGCTCCTGAAAAAAACAATTCAGGTTTATTACGAAATAAACGCAAGCTAATGCTTTTTTCGATTTGAGTTTTTGCTTCATCCGAATAATTCAGTATATGAAAAAGGTACCCTTCTACATCTTTATCTGCTTGTAAAATTAATTTCGATAGATTTTCTCCATTTTCCAATGTTTCATCAGCATCTAAAAATAATATCCAGTCACCTTTTGCCTTTTTCAAACCATAATTTCTTGCTTTTGAGAAATGATTTTCCCATGGTTGATGATAGACCTTTGCATGATATTGTTGAGCTATCTCACAGGTGTGATCTGTTGAACCTGTATCTACAATAATGATTTCATCTACATATTTTTTTACGCTATCCAAACATTGGGGAAGAAGTTGTTCTTCATCCTTCGTTATCATACAAAGACTAATCGTCACTAAAGATCAACTCCTTCATATCTAAAAGCTTTTGTTTTTTGTTTAAAGCTATCTTTTTACTTCTTGCTGCTGCATGAATGATCTCATTGATATGGATTAATTGAAGCTTACTCCAAATAAGATAACTGAGCGTTCCATAATCCTTTGGATTTTTACATGCTAAAAGCCGATGGGCATTTTGATAGTTTTGTTGTAGAAAGTAGATCTTTGCGACTTGTTCTCTATATTTTTTCTTAATTTGATGGTCTTGTATCTTATCCATGAATACTATAATATCCTCTATCTCATTTTCTCTTGCTAAGATTCTACCAATTTCAATCCAATGCCTTTCATGAGAACTTTGTAAAAGAAGTGGATATAGAAGCTTTGCTTTCTCTTTTTGCTTGATAACAATTAAATGTTCCGTTGTTTTCGCTAATAATTGGGTCTCCTTATCATTCATTTCAAATGGTTGAATAACTTCATTAGAGAATATAGAATGCATCAGCTGATAAGCGTTTTTAGTAGATGGTGAAATATTTTCTGCTGAAATAAGCTCCTTTAATAGTCTAGAAGCTTGATTATTGTTATCATGAAACCAAAAATTTTGAATTCGACGTAATAAGATAGGGGGGTAATATGTATGCTCCTTAGGAATAGTAGTAAAGATTTCTTCTGCCTTTAAAGCATCTCCTAGCATCATATGACAAATCCCACGTATAAAAGCAATGTCTTCATTCTTACCAATCATTTTCTCAATTTCATTCGTATAAGCTAATGCGGTCGTATATTCCCTTTCTAAGCAGAGAATGTCGACTAATGTGAAAAGGTGATTTGAATTTGATCTATTCAAAGAATCCAGAAGAATTTCATCCATTTTGCCTAATTGGGGGACTTGCTTTATTATTGATCCTATTTTATATAATGGTTCATCAATATCTTGGTTCACTTGGTAGGCATTACGGTAATAATAGATCGCTTTCTCCCAATTTAATATTTTTTCATGGCTCTCAGCTAGTGTAAATAAAGCTTGATAGGTTCCTAGCCCTGGTTCGGGAATCATTGATGGTGTAGCATCACCTAGCTTTATGCATTTTTCAAATTGAAGAATAGCCTCATGATCATTGTCCAATTCCATTAAGATTTTTCCTAGGTAATAATTTAGATCTGTATAAGTAGGGAAATACTCAAGTCCTTGCTTCGCAGTTGTTAAGGCATCATGATATTTCTTAAGCTCTATCTGTGATAGTACCAATAATTTGTACAGATGAGGACTAAACAGATGGTGGGGGTCACCATACTTTATTGCTAATTGGAATTGTTCTATACTCTTTTCAAATTTTCTATTATTAAATAGCTCAATGCCATAGGCATAACGCAAATAAGCATCTGTGGGATGCTCTTCTAACTCATTTGCTACTAGCTTATCCTTCAATTGTTTCATATCACGATATTTAACTGGATTTGGACGATGCTCAAGTATGATATCTGTTTCTTTTGTATTGGTCACAAGATTTTCTGAAATTCTTTCATAGACTCGATGCTGATACTGATACTCTTTCCGATTACGGAAGAGTCTAAGAGATTGTGAGAGTATCGGAAGAGCCATATGTGGAAGATAGGTGTGAATATTAAGTAAATAACCTTCAAACATGGGATTATCCAATAAAGGTTGAATTTTTTTGGTTTCTGTTAGTGGAATCATCTCATCTGCATCTAGGAATAAAATCCATTTTCCAGTTGCTTTTTTTATTGCAAAATTGCGGGCATCACTGAAATCATTCTTCCACTTTTTTTTGTAAATTTTAGCTCCAGCCTGTTTAGCAATCTCTACTGTTTTATCTGTGGACCCAGTATCTACAAGAATGATTTCATCAACAATTTTCCCAATATGTAATAAACAGTTAGGCAAGGACTGCTCCTCATTTTTTGCAATAATACATAGGCTGATTAAAATTTGTTGTTTTTTTGTCAAAATCATTCACTCCTCTCACTAAATTAATATATGAGATAAATGAGCTAGATGTGTTGTATTAGTTATTTTAAAAACTAAAAAGGGCCAGCAAAATACGCGAAAACACAGGCAAATAGAATGAAGAAATAGTAAGCATATAAGAGAGTTAATAGAAGGGAGTGAAAGAAATGGGGATGAAAGTATATACAGATGACGCTAGTCAATTTTTAGCAAGAGTTTATCAACCAACAGCTTCAAATTTAAAGATGGAGCCGGTCCAAACTGATGCTACTCAGCTATTTGCCACTGTTAGAAATTCAACTAATGCGTCTTTACTAATTGCAACAGTAAAGCAAACAAATGCCGCGAACTTATATGCCAATGTTCGAAATTCAACAAGTGCGTCTTTGTTAAATGCAACTGTGAAGCAAACAAATGCCGCGAACTTATATGCCAATGTTCGAAATTCAACAAGTGCGT
>CAZEQK010000006.1:0-12761 GCA_964514395.1 uncultured Bacillaceae bacterium | reverse complement strand
TTAAATGCAACTGTGAAACAAACAAGTGCCGCTAATTTATATGCCAATGTTCGAAATTCAGCTGCTAACTCGTACTCTCTATTAAAGGCTGAAGTAAAAATGATTTCTACAGGTGGAAACGTAAAAATCGTCGATCGCCAAACGATGGATACCAATAGTACGATTGGCGCTGCTAACAGTACAACTTATTCGACTGGGACACCAGTAAATGTAATAACATTAAGCAAATTTAGCTTCGTCATTGTAGGTGGGACTGCTGCAACCAATATTAAAATCGAAGTGGCTCCAACTACAGCAGCTGCTCATTGGACGAATGATGATACAGTGGTAAGAACGCTAGCTGCAAATACTGTTACTATATTACAGCCAACGAGATTTAGTAAGTATGTTCGTTTATCAGCTAAACAGTCAGGTACTGCTTCAGCAACATTAGCCGTTTATTATCAAGGTCACGTATAAAGCTAAAAGGAAATAGAATTGGATAATTGAAGGTACGAATTATGGACTGTTCCTATTTTAGGACAGTCTTTTTCTTATATTACTTAATTCTTCAATCTATCAGCTGCGGTTTCAAAAGTTATAGCAACACTTTGGCTTATAAGATTTAAATAATAGAACAAATCACTATAGATTTCAAAAACATGTTTGATTCGCTCTGGGGTATTAATCACACCTAAACGATTCATTTTATGAAATCCACTAATTAAGATTTGTTGAAAAAACACTAAGTATAAATTATCAGTCATAAATTTTTTAATATCATTAAAATTTTCTTCATATGCCGCTTCTAGCTTTTGAATATTTTTTTTCGTTAATTCATCCTTATTGTGTAATGCTATCATATTTTTTGAACGAACATTTCCTTTTACTGCAAGCTGACACAGTTTTCGATATTCTCCAGCATATTTAGATAGCTCGTTTATTAGCTTTTCTAATTTTTTCTGTCGTTCCTTAGTATTAATCTTCTCTTTTTCAACTAATATTAACTCATTTACACGTATGGGAAGTGGAGCTTTACAATAGTTATCAATGACCGTATTTAATTTTTCTAAGGTTGTACCTTTGATATTTGCGCCTTCTACTGTTGTATTGATAGCTTTAATATTAGGTTTACTACCTATTTTTCTTTCTAGACCTAATCTGAAATCCTCCCATAGCTGGATTGAAGGTATTTTTGTTCCATCATTTCCTTCCACATATATCACAGGTCTTGATTTAAGATTGTTAAAAGCTTTTTTACCTTTTTCCTGTAAATAAACAGCATCCTTACTATGTGTGACACCATTTGGTCCAAAAGCATAGTTTTGCCCTACGAATACAATTGGGTTGGCACCTGCATATGCAGCTATTTCAAAGGCAAGATGAGAAACATTTGCTCCAGCATCTATGGCGTTTGTAGGATCACCAATATTTTGATTCATCCATATATTGATGGATTCAGTATTTCGAAATAGAGGAATCCTAGGCCCTGGAAAAGAGGGAAAGATAGCTTGATCAATTAAGGCAAGAGCAATTAAAGAAATATCACTGGGGTAATTCCTATTTTCAAAATGGTAGGTAAATGAATCCTTTGTACGTTCTACAATCGTAAGAATATCAGGCTTTATTTTATTTTTGATTAAAGGGACAATAGCAGATTCAGTACTTATGATTAGGCCTCTTCCATCAATTTTCTTTAATTTCTGTATATCCTTATCAAGGGAAGGGCCATTTGCGATGATGAAAGCAGGAAAATCTTTGTATTTGTCCTTTAAGATACCGAGATATGGATTTTCTATTATCTCATTGATATTGGTAATTAAATTATGGAATCCTAAAAGAGTATCATAGTGGTCATTTCCCAAATAAAAGACATTTAAGCTTAGCTCATGAAAAATATAGCGATGAATATCTAAATATTCCTTACGAAAATTTCTTTGTGCAGTTTGAGTAAAAACAACATATGGTGCAGTAGCAAAAAGAAAGACTTCACTACCAAAGATATACAGGTAATCCTTTTTAAATTCATCGATGCTACCTAGAAAAAACAAGAATTTTTGTGTATGGAAAAGAGGAGTTAGGTCAAAATAATGCATCATCGCAATAAATAAATCGATATGATATTCAAAAACCATAACCATCGTATTTGGTTGTTTACGCTTTAATAGTTCTAATAAAGGATAGCCAAATCCACTTCCATAAATAAAAAGAGAGGCGGCATCATCGATTGGGAGATGCTCGCACCAGTGTTCAACCTCTAAAGTAGGCTTTTCACTGGTGATATGAAAAATGTGTTCTTCAACTTTATATTTACAAATCACTTCATGATCATCATTATATTCAATGATTACATTTTCCCAAATATTTTCATTTTCCATTGTATGAAGTAATTTTTTTTGGATCTGACTAGAGAATAATACTAGATTTTTTTGAAACTGATCCTTTAAGCGATCATTCATAGGATGGATTCACCTCCTTTTTCAAAGTGTGGAGAAAAGAAGAGAATGAATACTCTAATAGGTCAGTTAAACCGACAACATCTTGATTTTCAAGCAGCCAATCCATTTTTTTTAACATAGCTAAAGTATGATTTAGTGTCTTTTGTTTGCTAGATATTTCTATACAGGACACATTAAATATTTTTTTAAATTCCTTTAGTAAAAGGATATAGGACTGTAATCCAATATGATCATTACCAAGTCTCCAATTTTTCACCGTTTCATTGGTCAATGCTTGTAAATCTTCAATTAAATGAATACATTGAGTGTTTTTATTCATCATATTCCCTCTTGTTCCCATTGACGAATTTTTTCCAGCCTTCTTGCTGGTACCAATTAAAGTTGATTATAGTAGCTTTAATCGTTCCTTGAATTCGCTGTTCTAAAAAATCGACATGATGTTTAAGCTCTTCTAATTCTTCATTGGACCAAAATAATGATGTTAAATGTTTTGTTTTATTGATTAATTTTTGTAAACATACGTTTATCTCATTTATTTTAGGCATATTATTTTTATCTGAGATCATTTATTGCCTCCTTTGATAATGTATTAATCGTTACATGATATGTCTTATTTCATGTTGATGTTATTAGTGGATATAGCCTATTTTTCTATTTTAATAAGCACATTTTATTTTTTTGAGTACATTATTTATATAGTGCTATTTTTTTATGTTCTCCAGCATAATTGATAGGGTTTTATTAATTTTTGAAAATAAACAGATAAGGTGATTGCCATGGTAAAAAAAAAAAATAGAAGTAAGCAATTTTTATCACCTCCAGTCTTACTTAATAAGATGGTAAAACAAACCCAACAAATATCAACAGATCAATTCTTTCTTAAAAAGAATCTAGTAAAAAAGAAAAAAGGTTCTATAACGAACCAATTTGAAAAAAAGAAAATAGATATTAGTCTTCCAATTAATCGTAAGCACAATAGTGTTGGAATTAGTAACAGCATTAAAAAGGAAGCAGTGTTAACACCGATTACCATGCAAGAAAAGGTGAAGGAGGAAGAGATAAATAAGGCTTTCGATATGAGTGAAAGCTTACTAGCACAAGAATTAGATATAGAGGCGACAATTAGTGAAACTAGCTTGGATGAAAATGATCTTCATATAAATGAAGAAGAATATTTTCACTATGATAATGACAAATGTATGATTGAAAAAGTACAGATATTTGGTACACCCAATGGTAGGAAGGTTATTCCTATCCTTACAGATGATGAAGGAAAATTAAAAATTTCTGGAGATATTATCATTACCCCAATTTATTTCCGTGAAAAGATTATTAGAGATTTAGTTACTTCTAATGAATACCAATATACCGAAACCTTTGATGTAAAGGATGATGAGAAAACATCATTTATCATCGTAAATCGTAATTCAACAAATGAAGTAAAAGCCTATTTACAAAATAGCCCTGATCATCTCCTTTTTCAGATTGATGTTCCTGAAGTCATCATCGCTCCTTTATCCTTCAAAATTTTGACACCAACCCGTTTTATTCGCTACCAACGTATTGCTTATCGTTCAGCAGCCATTAATCATCCAGCTAAAATAGATGTTTATTTTCAAGCCCAAGGAAATGTGAAAAAAGAATAAGCAAAATAATTGAGAAAGTAGAATATAGATAGGTAGAACGATTTTTGACTGAAGGAGGAAAAGATGAATGAATTTATCTGACAAAAAAATTTTGGTAACAGGTGCAGATGGATTTATCGGTTCACATCTAGTTGAAGCGTTAATAGATAAAGGCTTTGATGTGCGTGCCTTTGTTTTTTATAATTCATTCAATTCATGGGGTTGGCTAGATTATCTATCTAAGGATGTGAAGCAGAATTTAGATGTATTTTCAGGAGATATACGTGACCCATTCGGTGTAAAAACTGCGATGGTTGGCTGTAATGTTGTCATGCATTTGGCTGCATTAGTAGGTATTCCCTATTCCTATCATTCACCAGCAGCCTATATAGATACAAATATAAAAGGTACGTTAAATATTCTTCAAGCAGCTAAAGAGTTAAATATAGATAAAGTAGTACATACCTCAACGAGTGAAGTATATGGAACAGCACAATATGTTCCAATGGATGAAAATCATCCTATACAAGGGCAATCACCCTATTCAGCATCAAAAATAGGAGCAGACCAAATTGCTTTATCCTTTTATCGTTCGTTTAGTACACCTCTTGCCATCATACGTCCCTTTAATACCTATGGTCCAAGACAATCATTACGAGCAGTTATTCCCACTATTATTACTCAAATCCTTTCAGGAAAAAGCAAGATAAAATTAGGTGCTATTCATCCTACGCGAGATTTTAACTTTATTGATGATACCGTGAGGGGATTTATTGCTGTTGCTGAATCTGATGCGTCTATTGGTGAAGTAATCAATATTGGAAGTAATTATGATATTTCTATTGGCGAGACTGCTCAATTGATTGCTGAAGTCATGTCTAAAAAAATTGAAATTGAGTCAGATAGGATTCGGTTACGCCCCTTAAAAAGTGAAGTGGACCGGTTGTTGGCAGATCACACAAAGGCCAAAAATCTTCTTCATTGGGAACCAGAATATAGTGGCCGCGAAGGGATGAGAAAGGGTTTGAAAAAAATGATTGAATGGTTTGAAAGAGAAGACTATAGGCACTTATATAAAGCAGAGCGATACAATATATGAATGCTCCTTTGGTTCCTTCTACTATTATAAAAATATTAAAAGAAGTTGCTTTACAGCAGGAAGGTACATTTATCCCCCTACATGAGCCACTATTTATCGGAAATGAATGGATAAATGTCCAAGAGTGTCTTGATTCTACTTATGTTTCATCAATCGGTAAATATGTAGAGGAGTTTGAAAATAAGCTTGCAGAATATACAGGGGTAAAAGCTGCGATAGCAGTAGTTAATGGGACATCAGCCTTACATATAGCATTGAAGCTTGCTGGAGTAGAACAGGATGACGAAGTGATTATTCCTACTTTAACGTTTGTAGCAACTGCTAATGCTGTCAGCTATTGTAGAGCAATTCCTCACTTTGTAGATAGCGACGAAAGAAGCTTAGGATTAGATCCAACAAAATTAGAAGAATATCTAAAAGAGATAATTGAGATACGTCATAATAGTAGCTTTAATAAAAAAACTGGTCGTCGTATTAAAGCGCTAGTTCCTGTTCATACATTCGGTCATCCAGTAGACCTTGATCCTATTAAGGAAATTTGTGATCGATATTTTCTCGAACTAGTGGAGGATGCAGCAGAATCATTAGGTTCCTTTTATAAAGGAAAACATACTGGAAACTTTGGAAAAGTTGCTGCTGTGAGCTTTAATGGAAATAAAGTGATAACTACTGGTGGGGGAGGGGCTATTTTAACGAATGATATCAAATTAGCAAAACTAGCAAAGCACCTTACTACCACCGCAAAAATTAACCATCCATGGTCCTTTGTTCATGATCAAATCGGATATAATTATCGAATGCCAAATATCAATGCTGCTTTAGGCTGTGCCCAATTGGAGCAACTTTCTTTATTTATTGACTGGAAGAGAAAGTTAGCTACACATTATCAAAAAGCATTTCAAGGTCTTGAAGGTATTCGGTTTTTTACAGAACCAAGCTTTGCAAAAAGTAATTATTGGTTAAATACGCTGATATTAGATGAAAAATATCATTTCTATCGTGATGAAGTTTTAAAAGAAGCCAATCAGGCTGGAATAATGACTCGTCCTCCTTGGACTTTATTGCATAAATTAAAAATGTACACAAATTCACCAAGGATGGATTTATCGGTAGCTGAAAGTTTAGAAAGGAGAATGATCAATATACCAAGTAGTCCTTTACTTGGAAGAGATAAATAGCTTTGGAGGATGGGATGATGAATCGAAAGAAAATTGCGATTGTCACAGGTAGTAGAGCAGATTATGGACTTTTGTACTGGTTGATGAAAGGTATAATGAAAGATCCGAATTTTGATTTATATGTAATTGTGACAGGGATGCACTGCTCTCCCGAATTTGGATTGACCTATAAGGAAATTCAACAGGATGGGTTTGAAATCTTTGAAAAAGTAGAAATGCTTCAATCAAGCGATACTCCAGAGGGAGTTGCGAAATCAATTGGATTAGGTATCATTGGTTTTTCAAACTTATTTAATCGACATCCATTTGATTTACTTGTGCTATTAGGAGACCGTTTCGAAATCCTAGCTGCTGCCGAGGCAGCATTAGTTGCGAATATTCCCATTGCACATATTGGGGGTGGGGATTCTACAGAGGGTGTGATAGATGAGGCTATTAGACATAGTATAACAAAAATGGCTCATCTTCACTTTGTAACCAATAATATTTCATTTCAACGAGTACGTCAGCTAGGAGAAAATCCCAATCATATTTTTAATGTTGGACATTTAGGTATTGATCAAATCAAAAAAACTACATTGTTTAGTCGAAAAGAATTAGAAAATATCTTGGATTTTTCCTTTAATCATAAGAATCTATTAATTACCTTTCACCCAGTTACATTAAATGATATAGATCAAGATTCAACACCAAAACAGTTTCAGGCTTTATTAAGTGCTTTACATCAGCTAGATGAAATTGGATTAATATTCACGAAATCAAATGCAGATACAAATGGAAGAATCATTAACCAAATGGTAGATCATTACGTATCTAATCACCCGAATGCTAAAGCATTTATCAATCTTGGTCAACAAAAATACTTAAGCGTTATGGCTCAGGTAGATATGGTAATCGGTAATTCATCAAGTGGTATATATGAAGCTCCCTTTTTTAAAATACCAACAGTAAATATAGGAGACAGACAAAGAGGTAGGATTATGGCTTCATCTATCATTCAAAGTCAATCAACTACCAGTGAAATTATCCAATCTATTCAAAAAGCTTATAGCTTGAATTGCTCCAAAACGATTAATCCCTTTGGTGAAGGCAATACTTCAGAAAAAATAATCAAAATCTTAAAAAATTTCCCTAATTATCAAAGGCTTATCAAAAAAAGATTTTATAGCCTTAATAAGGTAGATGAGAGAGATGAATGTTAATCATCATGTTTATATTATTGCTGAAGCTGGAGTAAATCATAATGGTTCGATTGAATTAGCAAAAGCATTAATAGATAAAGCTGTTGAAGCTAAGGCTGATGCTATTAAATTTCAAACCTTTAAAGCGAAAAATATCATTAAAAATGATGTAGAAAAAGTACCATATCAACTTAAAACAACAGCTAAGGATGAAACACAGTATCAAATGTTAAAGAAATTAGAATTAAGTATAGAGGAGCATCAAATTCTTATAGATCACAGTCAAAAAAAAGGTATTCAGTTATTATCCACCCCTTTTGACATAGATAGTCTTAATCTATTAGTACACCGATTTCGTCTCCCTTTTTTAAAAATTAGCTCTGGAGATATTACAGATGCACCGTTATTATTAATGGCTGCTCAAAGCCAACTCCCAATCATATTGTCTACAGGAATGAGTACATTAGGAGAAGTAGAAAAGGCTTTAAGTGTTTTAGCATATGGTTATCTGTCAGCTGAAGCCCCATCTTCTATTCAAGATTTTGAAAATGCTTATCATTCTATTGATGGGCAAAAACGTTTAAGAGAAAAGATAACTTTACTTCATTGCACGAGTGAGTATCCAGCACCATATACTGATATTAATCTGTTGGCAATGGATACATTAAGAAAGTCTTTTGGATTACAAGTAGGTTATTCAGATCATTCCATAGGAATTTCTATTCCAATTGCTGCAGTGGCTCGGGGGGCAAGCATAATTGAAAAGCATTTTACCATTGATAAAAACCTACCTGGACCTGACCACCAAGCTTCGTTAGAACCTGCTCAATTGAAAGAAATGATTCTTTCTATACGCGATGTGGAACAGGCCTTGGGATCTCCTATTAAAGCTCCATCGCTTTCTGAAATAAAAAATAGAATGTTAGTAAGAAAAAGTCTTGTTGTAGCAAAGCCAGTTAATAAAGGAGAAATTTTTTCAAAGGATAATTTGACCTGCAAACGCCCAGAATTTGGAATTTCACCTTTTGAATATTGGAATTGGATAGGTAGAAAAGCAAAAAAGGTGTATCAACAGGATGAAGAGGTGGAGTGATGAAACGACCAGTGATTATCCTTGGTGGTGGTGGTCACGCCAAAGTTCTTATAGAAATATTAATAAATCAAAAGCTTAAAGTCCTTGGGATAGTCGATCCTAATAATGCTTTAACGGAACATAGGATATATGGGATACCTATTATTGGGAAAGATGATTCATTCATTTCAACATATTCTCCTCAAAATATTCAATTAGTTAACGCCATTGGATCAATATATTCAACAGAAAAAAGAAAGGAAGTCTATCAAGCATATAAAGAGAAGGGGTACTCCTTTGCTACCGTTGTCCATCACTCCGCTATAATATCGGAAACCGCATATCTTGATGAAGGAGTACAAATTATGGCTGGAGCAGTGATTCAAGCAGGTACGATAATAGGTAAAAATTCCATTATTAATACCCATTCATCAGTTGACCATGATTCTAGAATTGGAGATCACGTTCATATTGCACCAGGTGTAACTCTATCTGGGGGAGTAAAGATTGGGGAAGGAACCCATGTTGGAACAGGAGTTACTGTTATTCAAAATATCTCTATAGGTAAAAATTGCCTAATAGGGGCAGGAGCACTTGTTATTACGAATATTCCCGATTCAAGTAGAGCAATAGGAATACCTGCAAAGGCTGAAGAAAAATGAAAAATTGGAAAAACATATTAATAAGTCCTGATCATACCATTCGTGAAGCGATTAAAAGAATAGACGCATATGCTATGCAGTGCGTTTTAATTATTAGTGAGCAAAATCGTCTATTGGGGATGATCACAGATGGCGATATTCGTCGTGGAATATTAAAAGGAATATCGTTAGATGAGAGAGTAAGAAAGATTATGAATACAACGCCGATAACAGCTAGTGATAAGAAAGATGAAAAAGAGATTATTTCAATTATGAAAAATAAAAAAATAAGGCATCTTCCCATTATCGACAAAGATGGCTTGATTATAGATTTTAAAAAACTTGATGACTTGATGGAAAGAAAAACAAAGAAAAATTGGGCAATTATTATGGCTGGGGGGTTAGGTTCTCGCTTACGTCCTTTAACAGACATCGTTCCTAAGCCATTAATCAAGATAGGAAATCTTCCAATCTTGGAAATGATTCTTAAGAATTTAAAAGACCAAGGATTTGAACGATTTTATATTACAGTTCACTATAAGGCTGAAATGATAAAAGAATATTTTAAAGATGGAAGTCAATGGGATATTGATATTCGCTATATCCATGAAAAAGAGCAATTAGGAACTGCTGGGGCTTTAAGCCTTCTTCCAGAAAAACCAAAGGAATCGATAATCGTGATGAATAGTGATTTATTAACGACATTAAATTTTAATCAGCTTATGGATTTCCATATGAAATCAGGAAGCCAAGCAACAATGTGTGTAAGACAATATGATTTTCAAGTTCCCTATGGAGTAATCCATATGAAGGGAAATCGCTTAATTGGTTTAGAGGAGAAACCAATTCAAAGAATGTTCGTCAATGCAGGAATTTATATACTGGAGCCATCAGTTTTAGATCAAATCCCTAAGGAATCTAATTATGATATGACTACTCTTTTTAAAAAGCTTATAGATTTAAATCAAAAATTAGTGGTCTATCCTATTTTGGAATACTGGCTCGATATTGGAAGATTTGATGATCTTCAAAGAGCAAAGAAAGAGTATGGTGAGGTGTTTACATGAATGCTTTAGTTATTGGCTATGGCTCTATTGGGAAAAGACATACCCGATTGTTAATGAATATAGGCTCCAAGGTTTCCGTTGTTAGTCAGCAAAAGATAGCTGGAATAATGACATATTCAGGTATAGCCCAAGCTCTTAAAAAAGACTTGCCAGACTATATTATCATAGCTAATGACACTGCTTCTCATTTTGATAGCCTATTAGAGCTTATAAATGCTGGATATAAAGGGATGGCCTTAATTGAGAAACCATTATTTCATAAGCTTCAGATGGTCCCAAAGCATTCATTTGATAGATTTTTTGTCGGTTATAATCTGAGGTTTCACCCCATTCTACAAAAGCTGAAAATATTTCTAAAGGGGGAAAGAATTCTGTCTATTCATGCTTATGCTGGGCAGTATTTACCTCAATGGCGGAAAATGCAGGATTATCGTCAAAGCTATTCCGCTGACATACAAAGGGGTGGAGGAGTATTAAGGGATTTAAGTCATGAGTTAGACTATGTTAATTGGCTCTGTGATGGATGGAAGAAGCTTATAGCTACTGGAGGCCATTTTAGTCAGTTAGATATTAATAGTGATGATATCTTTAGTCTGCTATTAGAAACGAAGCGTTGTTCAAATGCAAGTATTCATTTGAATTATTTGGATCGACATGCTAGAAGAGAAATGATTATACATACGGATAAACATACAATTACAGCTGATATTATTAATAATCGCTTGCAGATTAATGAAAACGTTAGTTTTTTTCCTATTGATAAAGATGCTACTTATCGGCTTCAGCATACAGCTATATTAACTGGTCATGTTCAGCATTTATGTACTGTAGATGAAGGGATAGATGTATTAAGAATGATTGAAGCTGCTGAGGAATCAACAATACGAAGGAAGTGGATTGCGCGATGAAAAGACTGTGTACCATTTGTGCTAGGGGAGGTTCAAAAGGGGTGCATGGCAAGAATATAAAAGATTTATTAGGGTATCCCTTGATTGTCTATACTATTTCTCAAGCGAAGCAATCAGGTTTATTTGACGTTATAGCTGTCAGTAGTGACTCGATGCAGATATTAGATATTGCAAAGGAATGGGGAATTAATTACTTGATTAAAAGACCAAAAGTACTTGCTTCCGATGAAGCATCAAAGCTACCTGCTATTTCCCATTGTTTACAGGCAGTTGAAAAGAGACTAAAACATCCATTTGATACAATCGTAGATCTCGATGTAACCTCCCCACTTCGTGACATTGAAGATATAAAAAGGGCTGTAAGTTTATTAGAGGAAAATGGGGTATCTAGTGTTCTTTCAGTGACACAGTCTAGAAAGTCTCCCTATTTTAATATGGTAGAGATAGCTGAAAATGGTCAGGTTCAGTTATCAAAAAAGGTAGAAGGTTCTATAGTAAGACGACAAGATGCACCTAAAAGCTTTGATATGAATGCTTCGATCTATTGCTGGAATCGAGATGCATTTTTAAAGGAAAAGACTTTATTCTATGCTGATACTAAACTTTATGAAATGCCACTCGAGAAATCAATAGATATTGATAGTGAAATAGATTTTTTGTTTGTGGAATTTTTGATGGAAAAAAAGGTGAAGACTATTGGATGAACAATTATCAATAAATAAATCCTTATATACAGATATGTTTGATTTAAAGGGTAAGACGGCAATAATTACAGGTGGTACTGGTATTTTAGGGAAACGGTTTTGTACTGGATTAGCTGAGTTTGGTGCGAATATAGTCATTGTTGATTTAGATGAAGAATTGACGAAGGAGTTTGCTCATACATTAACTGAAAAGTATGGTGTTAAAACTATCGGTTTGTCATGTGATGTATCAATGAAAGAACAGGTCGCAGCGATGGTTAAAAAAGTCATAGAAACATTTGGCGAAATTCATATTTTACTAAACAATGCTGCTACAAAATCAGATGATTTAGATGCTTTTTTTGCACCCTTTGAAGATTATAGCATCGACGAGTGGAGACGAGTGATGGCAGTTAACATAGATGGGATGTTCTTAGTGGCCCAAGCAGTTGGTAAACAAATGCTAAAGCAAGGCAAAGGGGGCTCTATTATTCAAACCGCCTCTATTTATGGTATTATTGCTCCAGATCAAAGACTTTATGAAGGATCGTATTATCTTAAGAAAAAAATTAATACACCAGCTGTTTATTCTACATCTAAAGCAGCAGTCATTGGATTGACAAAGTACTTAGCAAGTTATTGGGCAAAGAAAGGTATTAGAGTAAACTCGATTGTCCCAGGTGGAAATGAAAGTGGACAAAACGAAGTATTTGTTCAGAAGTATGCTTCCCGTGTACCTTTAGGAAGAATGGGGAAGCCAGATGAAATGGTAGCAGCAGTTATTTTTTTAGCTTCTAATGCATCCAGCTATGTTACAGGACAACAGATTGTTATTGATGGAGGATTAAGTGTTTGGTAAATAAAGAAGA
>CAZEQK010000005.1:78925-116076 GCA_964514395.1 uncultured Bacillaceae bacterium | reverse complement strand
GCATGGGAATCGAACCCACCAAGGACGGCACGCGCCCCTCACACGGTTTTGAAGACCGGGGAAGACACCAGTACTTCATCCACTCCCATAGTGCATTGTATATAATAACATGTTTAAATTACAAATTCAACCTTATCAATAATGGGTGATTGCCCATTTTGCAATAATTTTGTGTCAATGATGGGTATTTCACCATACATTAATGTTGTAATAGGCAAAATTACCAAAAGGAGGATTTTTCTATATGGAAAATGCTGACTTAAAGCATGGTAACAAGGAAAAACGTGATAAGAATAAAAAACAAGAAAATCATGCTGATATACAACAAAGACCACCTTATCCACCACCTAGACCACCTAGACCACCAGGACCTCCGCCCGGACCTAGACCACCTAGACCGCCTGGACCTCCACCAGGACCCCCACCAAGACCTAGACCACCTAGACCGCCCGGACCTGGTTATGGCCCTTGGTATCCTTGGCATAGACCATGGTATTACCCTTGGTATCCTTGGTACGGCCCTAGAAGACCAGGATATCCTTGGTATGGTTCCTCATTAGAGGATGATGAGTTTGAAACAGATGAAATGAGTGGTGACTTAGAATCCTTTGATGATGATGAAGCAAATACAGATATATTTGGTTTTAGATATCCCTGGTATCCTGGCTATCCTTGGTATGGATATGGCTTCGGACCTTGGTATAGATATCCATTCCCGCCATTTTTCTGGATTTAGGTGAAGTTTTTACTTCACCTTTTTTTCTTTATTTCGCGACCGTATTCTTTTTTTGCTATAATACCATATATAGTATATTCTAGGTTAAATGTAAAAGGAGTTTATGTACATATGCATAATCATTATATTATAGGTACAGCTGGTCATATTGACCATGGAAAAACAACCTTATCTAAGGCTTTAACTGGTAAAGATACGGATCGATTAAAAGAAGAAAAAGAACGAAGCATCTCAATAGAACTTGGATTTGCTCCTTTTAAGCTTCCAAATGGAAATCAAGTATCATTAATCGATGTCCCTGGTCACGAAAAATTTATTCGCCACATGGTTGCAGGGGTCGGTGGAATTGATCTAGTACTACTCGTCATTGCTGCTGATGAGGGAATCATGCCGCAAACGAAGGAACACATAGAGATTATTAAACTTTTAGGGATTCAACATGGAATCATTGTTATTACCAAAAGTGATCTAGTTGATCAAGAGTTTTTAGATCTATCGTACGAGGAAATAAAAGAATTTGTTAGTGAGACATCTCTTAAATCCGTCCCAATTATCCCAGTATCCAGTTATAATCATCAGGGTATCGATCAACTTAAGAAAATGATACAAGAGGAATTACAAAAAATTCCTGAACGACCGAGCGCAGGCTTTTTCAGAATGCCAATTGACAGAGTCTTTACTTTAAAAGGGATTGGGACAGTAATTACAGGAACAGTTTACTCGGGAGAAATAGAAAACGGGCAAGAGCTTAGTATCATGCCTTCTAATATTCCAGTTCGAGTAAGAAGTTTACAGGTCCATGATGAAAGTGTAGATAAAGCCTATGCAGGTCAAAGGGTAGCAATAAATATCGCAGGAGCAGATGTTTCTGATATCAACCGTGGTGATTCAATCGCCTCAAAAGGACAGTGGATACCAAGTACCCGTATAGATATAGAATTAAATATCTTAAAGGATTTGGATTTTGAACTAAAGCAAAATAGTGAAGTTAAATTTCTGATTGGGACAAGTGAGGTTACAGGAACAATCCTACTGTATGATCGTAAGGAAGCACTCCCTGGAGATACTGTATTTTGTCAAATTAAGCTCATGAAGACTATTATTTCTTCTAGAAAAGAACGTTTCATCATTAGACGTCCCTCACCTACAACAACAATCGGTGGTGGTACAGTGATAGAACCTAATGCACAACGACATAAATATAAGCACACGACCATTGAACATCTAAAGCAAAGAAGTGAAGGTACACTTGAAGAAATATTATTATCTCAGCTTATTTCAAATAAAGATATCCTCTCTTCTCTTCAAGAATTGTCTAATGATTTAATCATACCTAAGGATGAACTAGAGAAGGAACTCAAAAAGTTAGTTGAAAAGGATAAGGTTATTCATTTTTATCCTAGTAATCCCCATTATGCCGAAAAACTAGTTTTTAAACAATTAGAGAGCAATATTTTCAAACATTTAACCGATTATCATGCATCCTATCCCTTAAGATTAGGGCAACCAAAAGCAGAATTTATAAAGCAATTTTTTAAGAATATTAAGCCTAAAATAATTCAAGATGTCATTCAATATTGGCAACAAAAGGAATTTTTCAAAACAAATGAGGAATTTATTTCTTTATTTCAGTTTGTGCCAACCCTTCCTCAAAAGCTGCAAGGTAAAATAGATCGTCTTGAAGCAAATTTATTAGAGCAAGGATTTGCACCTGATGACTGGGAATCCTTAGCGACACAATTTAGATTAACCGAAAAGGAAAAAATAGAGAGTTATAATTTTTTACTAAGCATGGGTCGTATATTAAAGCTTACTGATAAAATCGTTATACATGAAAAAGCTTTTACAAAATTAAAAGGTTTGGTAACTGAATTTTTGCTTAAGGAAGGTCAAATGACATTACAGCAAGCAAAGGAATTAATACAGGTTTCAAGGAAGTACTTGGTACCCTTAATGGAGCTTTTAGATCAGGAAAAGGTTACTGTATTGAGACAGGGTCATAATTATCGAGAGTTAAGGAAAAATTAGCACCTTGTTATCTACAAACTGTAGACTGTAAGAAACTAGTCGAGTTCTAGGCGCTGAAAAAATCAACTGGCTGAGTGTATATAGACGTACATGATGACAGGGATTTTGAAAGCAACAAAGAAATTGGCAGTTTGTCATCAGTCTGAAACGCCTAAAGGGCGTTTTTTTTATAAGAAAAGAGATTATAAAATTTTTATCTAAAACACAAGTACCTGATTTTATAGTATTTTTCATCGTCAGGAAACTATAAGTTTCCTTCCTTAACATTGGATAACTGAAATCGACGAAATAAATTGATTTCTCTAAATTTAGGAATTCAGCATCTCATCAATTCCTTCCAGTGGATTTTGTTTTTTTTATAAGAGCTTTCACATAATTAAACAAAAAAAGACATTCTATTATATAACATTTTTATATTAATAATTTCCTTTAAAATTAAGCTGTTTTCGCTATTGTAAAAAAAAATATCGAAAAATTTTTAAAAAAAAGGTTCTTTTTTATATAATCTGTTATATAATAACATATAATTAATTCATTGTGTAATATAACAGTAATGTTATATAACAATGATTAGTTATTTTATAATATGAAAGGATGTTGATCATGAATGAACATTGATAGTTCGATTTTGGAGGTTGTAGGAAAAACAAACCCAGAGTATGCAACTATTCTAACTCCTGATGCATTAAAGTTTGTAGAAAAATTAGTTGATCATTTTTCAATCACGAGGGATTCATTATTACTAAAAAGAGAAGAAAGACAAAGAGAAATTGATGAAGGTAAGATGCCAAATTTTTTGCCTGAAACTGAAGAGATTCGCAACTCTTCGTGGAATATAGCTCCGATTCCTAATGACCTTCTGGATAGGAGAGTAGAAATCACAGGTCCAGTTGATCGAAAAATGATTATTAATGCTTTAAATTCAGGTGCTAAGGTATTTATGGCAGATTTTGAGGATGCTAATTCGCCAACATGGGAGAATATCATCCAGGGCCAGATTAATTTAAGAGATGCGATTAATCGTAAAATTAATTTTGTAAGTGAAGAAGGAAAAAGCTACGAGCTTCATGATCAAATAGCAACTCTTACAGTACGCCCTAGGGGATGGCACCTTGAAGAAAAAAACATCTTATTTAATGGGAAACCAATTTCTGCAAGTTTATTTGATTTCGGTTTATTTTTTTATCATAATGCTAAATCATTAATAAAAAATGGTAGTGGGCCCTATTTTTATCTTCCAAAATTAGAAAATCATTTAGAAACAAGATTATGGAATGATATTTTTCTATTTTCACAACAGGAGCTAGGGATACCAAAAGGTACAATTAAAGCAACAATTCTAATTGAAACCATTTTTGCTGCTTTTGAAATGGATGAAATTCTATATGAATTAAGAGAGCATTCTTCAGGACTTAATTGCGGGCGTTGGGATTATATTTTTAGTTTTATAAAAAAATTTAGGAATATGTCTGATTTTATTCTACCTGATAGAGCGCAAATTACCATGACTGTTCCTTTTATGCATTCATATTCCCTTTTAGCTATTAAAACTTGTCATAGAAGAAATGCTCATGCAATAGGAGGAATGGCGGCATATATACCTGTAAAAAATGACCAAATATCAAATGAGAAAGCCTTTAATCAAGTAATGTCCGATAAGATTCGAGAAGCCAAAAACGGACATGACGGAACTTGGGTTGCTCATCCCGGATTAGTACAGGTAGCCTTAGAAGCATTCAATAATTATATGCCTGACTGCAATCAAATTGATAAAAAGCTTGAAGATGTAAATATAACAGCTGAACATTTACTTAAGATACCTAATGGTACCATAACTGAAGAGGGCTTAAGAACAAATATAAGTGTTGGAATTCAATATATTGAATCCTGGTTAAAAGGTAAAGGGGCAGTTCCAATTAATAATTTAATGGAGGATGCAGCTACTGCTGAGATTTCTAGAGCTCAAGTCTGGCAATGGATTCATAATCCGAAAGGCATATTAAACGATGGCAGGAAAGTTACAAAGGATTTATTTAAAAGATTTTTAAATGAAGAGATGAAAAATATAGAAAATATGGTTGGAAAAAAATTATATGATAAGAGTAAATATACTGAAGCTGCCGATTTGTTTGAAAAATTATCATTAGATAATCATTTTGTAGAGTTTTTAACATTACCAGGCTATAAATTATTAGACTAATAACGAATAATAAGTAAAGGGTGTTTAAAATGAACAGGGAAGAACAATCTAAAAAACTGAAAGAATCTTGGGAAAATGATAAAAGATGGGAAGGAATTAATAGGCCATATAGCGCTAAAGATGTGATTCGATTGAGTGGATCTATAAAAATAGAACATACTTTGGCAAAAAATGGTGCAGAAAGATTATGGGATATATTGCATAGTGAAGATTACGTAAATGCTTTAGGTGCATTAACTGGGAATCAAGCTGTTCAACAAGTTAAAGCTGGTTTAAAAGCTATCTATTTGAGCGGCTGGCAAGTTGCTGCTGATGCAAACTTAGCTGGGCAAATGTATCCTGACCAAAGCTTATACCCTGCTAATAGTGTGCCTCATGTTGTCAAAAGAATTAATCAGACTTTTCAACGTGCTGATCAAATTCAAGCTATGGAAGGAAAAGGAGATACTTATTGGTTTGCTCCAATTATAGCTGATGCAGAAGCAGGTTTTGGTGGGCATTTAAATGTGTTTGAGTTAATGAAGGCGATGATTGAGGCGGGTGCTTCAGGCGTACATTTTGAAGATCAGCTTTCTTCCGAAAAGAAATGTGGTCATATGGGAGGGAAAGTATTAATACCAGTTCAAACTGCAGTTCGCAATTTGATATCTGCAAGACTAGCTGCTGATGTTATGGGGGTATCAACTGTAATTGTGGCTAGAACAGATGCTTTATCAGCACAATTAATAACTAGTGACATTGATCAACGAGCTCAAAGATTTATTAATGGTGAGAGAACAAATGAAGGATTTTACCATATTGAAGGTGGTTTGGAAATGGCAATTGATAGAGGGCTTAGTTTTGCTCCGTATGCAGACCTTCTTTGGTTTGAAACATCTAAACCAGATTTAAACGAAGCAAGAAAATTTGCTGAAGCAATTCATGAGAAATATCCTAATAAATTACTAGCTTATAATTGTTCTCCATCATTTAATTGGAAAATGCATCTTGATGATAATACAATTGAACATTTTCAGCAAGAACTCGGTAAATTAGGATATAAATTTCAATTTGTTACATTGGCTGGCTTTCATGCACTTAATCATAGCATGTTTGAACTTGCTTATAATTATCAAAAACGCGGTATGGCAGCATATGCAGAATTACAACAAAATGAATTTAATAATGAAAAATATGGTTATACTGCGACGAGGCATCAGCGGGAAGTAGGTGCAGGTTACTTTGATGAGGTATCAATGGTAATAACCAGTGGGAAATCCTCTACAACTGCACTTCATGGGTCGACCGAGGAAAGTCAGTTTAAGATTTCTGTTCAATAGTCCATCATTATACAAAGACTACCCGTCTGGGTAGTCTCAGTTTGTAGACAAAGTTTAACAAAATGCAGACTGTAAGAAACTAGTCGAGTTCTAGGCGTCAAGAAATCCATGGACTGAGTGTACGGTATGGTATATGATGAACGTGGATTTTGAAGACAACAACGAAATCGGCAGTTTGTCATCAGTCTCAAGCACCTCTAAAGAGGTGCTTTTATTATTAAACAACGGCTGAAACAATCAACGTCCCTACGAGACTGGCTACACCGATTCCCATTGCCCACATACTTACGTTATCGTCACCCCTTTTATAAGCCATATAGCCAAGAATGATTGCTATTGTGGCTAATACATAGGGTAGAAAAAATAAGGATAGAACAGACAAAATCACTCCTGTCACAGCTAAACCAGAGTGAGTGTTTACATCCTCTGCTTTTTCAACCTGTCTGCTTTTTCTTTGACGAAATGGTATTACTTTACTAGGCATAGGAGCAACTTCTTCAGCCACTTCCATTGTATCGATGTTATCAGTCAAGTTATTTTTTTCCTGTAGTTCTCTACTTTCTTGATAATTATTCGTCTTTTCTATTGTACTTTTACTCTGAGTACCGCTATTTTCAAATATATTTGGTGTTAATTCAAGGGATAGCTCTTCATCTGTTAAAGGTCTATATTTATCTAGAACTGTGCTCTTATTATTATTTCCATTTGACATGAGGCTCCTCCATTCTAGGGTTAAATACAGTACTTTTTAGATGATTCATCAGGTATTACCTGTTTTCAATAATTTTTTCCTTTGGTTTCATATTGATGGTTCCCTCAGCTCTTAATGTAGTCTGTTTTGCTCTAGGGTTATCGATTTTTCTTGTTCCAGGAAAATTTTTTGCTTTATTTCGCAACCTATCCATCTCCCTGACTATTAATTGATTGCTTTAAACGTGTGACAGAGGGTATCTACTCTACTTTTAGCATAATCAATATGTTTTTCATCAACTTCGATCGTCCCAATTTCTTGATCAAAATGTTCATTTGCATGTTGAGCAATATCAATCATAATAGCATCAGCATGACAATCATTATTATCTCCATGAAAGGAGCAATTTGCTACGCTACATTTTACAGCTGGTATCGTAATCACCTCCCTTAGAAATAGGTTATACCCAAAAAAATAAAATATCCTAGGTTGTCTTAACCATATCTTCTAATTCTTTAACTATTCGACGTTAAGCTAATGTATAATAGGTTATAATGAGAGTAGGAGATAATGAAAATAGCGAGGTGCTTTAAAAAGTGTTTCACGATATCAAATTTGCAGATGCTGAAAAAAATCATGATTTTTTATTTATAGATGTTAGATCCCCAAAGGAATTTCAAGAGGCAACTATTCCAGGGGCTATCAATATCCCACTATTTGATAATGACGAACGTGCAAAAGTAGGTACGATCTATAAACAGGAAGGACAAAATAAAGCTGTTGATTTAGGAGTAGAAATTGTGTCTCCTAAGATCCCACAGTTTATTAATAAAATTAAAGCTAATTTACAATCAAACCAAAAGCCCGTATTCTTTTGCTGGCGAGGTGGAATGAGAAGTAAAGCAATGGCTACTTTCTTTTCCTTAGTAAATAAAGGATATGTATATCGATTAGAAGGAGGATATCGCGCTTATCGTGGATATATATTAAAAAAAATAAACGATACAGAAATCCAAATTCCAACCTTTATTCTACATGGTATGACTGGGGTAGGTAAAACTATTTTATTGTATAAGCTTTTTGATTTAGGGGTCAATGTACTTGATTTGGAAGGTTTTGCAGGTCATCGTGGGTCGATTTTCGGTGGGATTGGTCATGTTAGCCCTAAAAATCAAAAAACATTTGATTCAAAAATTTATCATTTTTTAAGAAATATAAATGATCAAACAGAAATGGTGATCGAAGCGGAAAGTAAAAGAATTGGAAAAGTTATGGTTCCTGAGAACATCCTTACAGCAAAGGAAAATGGATACCACATATTAATTGAGGCTTCTGTTGAAAAAAGAATTGAGCGTATCATTTCAGAATATGAACCAGAAAAATATAAGGATTCCATCAACGATGCATTAACTCGATTAGAGATGAGATTACCAACTGATATTAGAACAAATCTTTTCACAGCTTTGGCTAAAGATGATTATGATACTATTGTAGAATTATTGCTTAAATATTACTATGACCCACGTTATCAACATTCTACTGATCAATATACCGGTCCTTTTTTTACAGTAAATAGTGATGATTTAGACTATGCTGCTCAGCAAATAGCAACGTATATTCAAAAGGTTTTAACAAATAATTTAGTTAATGTATGATTAATTAGTTTGTGACTTTCATTCAGATAGTACATTCGCTTGTTGACATTAATTAGTAGTCAATAAGTTTTTTTATTTTGCATAAAAGACTATATCTCTTCCTACAATATTCATGTAAAGATAAAGAGTCAGGAGAGATATATTTATGAAAGCTTTCAAGAGCAGTACAATTATTGCAATTTTGTTCATACTGGTAACCTTTTCACTATATCCAAATCATACAAAACAAAATTTATCAAACATATCTGATATAACGAAAGAAAAAAACGTAGAAATAAAATATATTGAAAAAGATGCTCTTTTAACCACGAAGATGAATGTTGCTCAGGATTTAGCTAACATAAAGTTTTTTCTTGAAAAAAATAAAGATATCGTTACATTAAAGAGAAAATTTACTGAAATAGAGTACATTCATCCTATGCCTTCTAAGAATAAAATAACTGAAAAGTTTATTATGGAAATTGATAAAAAAGGAGCTTATGTATTAGCAGATTTAAAGGTAAAGAATGAAACAGCTAGTATAAATTATAGAATGAAGCTTAGACCATCTATTTTTTCAGAAATTAAAAAGAAACAGCAACTAAGAATGTTTACTGTAACCTATTTACAAAATAATCGTTGGAAAACAATACCCACAAAATATCAATCAAAAAAAAACTTAGGTTTAAGTATTAATAAACGTCTACCTGATTTAAAGCCTCAGGAAGATGAGAAGGGAATCAGTCATTACATTAAACATGAAGTAGTGATAAAGCTAAAGGATGGAGTGACTGAAAATTACATTAAACAATTAAGCTCCAAATATAATTTCCAAGTTAAAAAACATAATAAAAATTTTATTTTAGCTTACAGTAAGGATAACTCAACAAAAGAATTGTTGAGATTATTAGAAAAAGAAAAATCAAAAAGTTCCGAATTAGTTTATGCAGAACCCCATTTTATCTATCTAACCAATAGTGCACAAGCTAATGGTAACACTGAATCTTACTCTTTCATTCCAAATGATGTTCTTTATCAAAAATATCAATGGAATCTACCTTTAATTAATACAGAGCAAGCATGGAAGTGGACAAAAGGTAACGAAAGTGTAATTATCGCAATTATCGATACAGGTGTCGATCTTAATCATACAGAATTTAAAGGGAAAATTATCAAAGGTATTAATATTTTGGATCCCTCTTTACCTCCAAATGATGATGATGGTCATGGTACTCATGTAGCTGGTATTATTTCCGCCAATACAAATAATAATGAGGGTATCGCCGGAATCACATGGTACAACAAAATAATGCCTATAAAAGTCCTTGACCAGTCTGGTGCAGGAACCTTATATGATGTTGCCCAAGGAATCATTTGGGCCACTGACCACGGTGCCAAGGTGATTAATCTAAGCTTAGGAAATTATGCAGAGTCAAAATATTTACATGATGCAATTAAATATGCGTACAACCATGATGTGGTACTAGTGGCTGCATCGGGTAATGACAACACTGATAAATTAAGCTTCCCAGCAGCTTATCCAGAAGTCATCGCTGTTTCTGCCAGTGATTCGTCCAAAAGAAGAACGAATTTCTCCAACTTTGGTTCCTATATAGATGTCGTAGCACCAGGGGTAAACATTGCAAGCACCTACCCTGGAAATCGGTACGCAGCATTAACTGGTACATCAATGGCTAGTCCACATGTGGCAGCTTTAGCAGGGTTAATCAGAGCATTAAATCCTAGCCTATCAAATAAAGATGTAGGCTTAATTATAAAAAATACAGCTACTGATCTCGGTAAAACAGGAAAAGATAATTACTATGGTTATGGAGAAATAAATATTAAAAAAGCAATTTTATATGCAAGCCCTAAGAGTATTTATAAAAACATGTTTAAAAAATGGATAGAAGAAATTTTATTAAAGAGAATAAGGTAATGAAAAAAAAAGCATCTGATATCTTATCAGATGCTTTTCATTATTATTGAAGTGACTCCATAATTTTTTGAAGAAATACCTCTTCAGGTACTGCTCCCTCTTGTTCAGCTTTCCCGTCATTAAAAACAATTTTTGGAACTCCGTATACATTATATTTACTTGATAAATCTGGGAATTCCATTGCTTCAATCATTTCACCCCTAATATTTGGGTTAACCAATGCCATCTGATGAGCCACGCGAACCGCGCGAGGACAGTGTGGTCAGGTTGGGGTTACGAAAACTGAAATTTTTACTTCTTGAGAAATATTAGCTAGTTGATCAATAGTTGCTTGTGATAAATCAGTTTTATTATTCGCAACATCGATAATATCTTCGATTAGGGTACTGAATTCATAACCAGATGGTATTCCAAAAAAACGGATACCTGTGTCTGTTCCATCTTCTTTTACAAAAACAATAGCTGGAAATTTATCTACATCATAACGAGATACTTCATCAGCATTATCATCTTTATCAAACACTTGCATATTAATCTTATCAGAAAGTGCTGATAATTCTTCTAAGATTTCCTTAGTATCCTGACAGTAATCACAACCTGTTTTTGTTTCAAAGAAACGAATATTAGTACTTCCTTGCATTTGTTCGTTAAACATATTGCGAATCGTCTCTTTATCTTTTTCATCGATCTTTGCCATTTTCTCATCTCCTTTGCAATGTAATTTAGAAAAGACTTTTTGTAATATCTTTTCCTTTTATAGCTTAATTTAACCTAAAAGGTTAAAAAATTGATTCTATATGTAAATCTTTAATCTGTAAAGCCCTGATCAATTAATGCTTGGATTGCAGACTTTGCATCCCCTTGAGCACCAACAACGATTTTAATATCCGTTTGTTCTTGAACTAATTGCATTCCTGGGCCCGCATGTTCTAATAATACAACGTTAACATGATGATTTACTAAAAAATCTTTAATGGATTCACGATGTACTGGTGCATGCTGATGGTGTTCATGATTGTGATTGTGATCGTGTTCATGATCGTGATTATGTTCTCCATGTGTACTAGCAAAAGGCACTTCGATTTCTTCCCAGCCTGCAATTTGCTTTTCTTCAACTGTTGCTATAGCTAACTTATTTGCTCTACCAAAATGAGCATTTATATTACCATTTGGTAACACCGCGACAGCTACTTTCATCATAAATACCTCCTATCAATTGGTATGAAAAAAATAATAAAACTAAAATTTTTGATATTTATATTATAATGTTACATGACAGAAATAGTAAATGCCAAAAGGGTTTTATATACCCCATAAGGTATATTATACTAAAAAAATAAAAATTGCAAACCTATACAAAAGCATATATTTCAAAAAAAAAACATAAAAAGCGATATACATGAAGGTATATCGCTTTTTAATACGCTTAAGCTAATCTAAATACAATACCTAATCCACCCTTTGGATATCTCCATTCAATATTTTCATGTGGGCATCCAATCCGACAGCTTCCACATTCATGGCAGCCTTCAAATCCGACAAACATTCTGTCCCCTTCCCATTTATACACCTCTGCTGGGCAAAAGACAGTACAATATTTTTCTGGGCAGTTTTCTAAACAAACATTGTGATTCTGTACTATTAGATGAGATTCTGTATCAGACACAAAACGTGTAAGATATTGCAAGTCATCAATATTAACCTTTTTTAGTGGTTCTGACATTTATTTCATCACCTTCCATGCACGGTATAGGTCTTTAACCGTTGAAATTGTTCCTCTCTCCTGAACCATACCGAAGATCTTCTTCTGTTTATCCCATTTAGAAACACCATCAACTGTGAAAAATTCACTTGCTGCCTTATTCATCATAGGAATAAATTCCTTAAAGTACTGAGGATTATGGTCTAATGTATGTGCCGCATCTTTATATTTCTTCAGATCTTCACCAATAAAGCTTGATAATAATTTTGTGCGATAAGTGTCTAAAATATTTTCAGAATAATCATTAAGCTCTTTCGCCAAGATAGCTGTCTCTGCAGCAAAGCGGCCAGATGCCATTGCTAAGTTAGACCCTTCACGATGGATACCATTAACTAATTGTGCAGCATCCCCTACAATCATCACGCCATGACCGGCTACTTTTGGAATGGAATGATAGCCTCCTTCAGGAATTAGGTGAGCTAAATATTCCTTTGGTTCCCCACCTTCAATTAACTTCCTAATCATAGGATGCTGTTTTAGAGTTTCTAATAATTCATGTGGGCGCATTTTTTCTTTCATTAATGAGGAAAGTAATGTACCTACCCCTATATTAATACTCTCTTTATTTGTATAGATAAATGCAGTTCCTAGAGAACCTTTTGTTGAATCACCAAAAAGTTCTATTGTTGCACCTTGATCCTTCTCTAAATTAAAACGATCTTCAATTTTCTCTGCAGGAAGATTGATTACCTGCATAGATGCAAGTGCTACTTCATCTGGTTTCCATTCTTTATGGAAACCTAATTTTTTTGCCATCAATGAGTTTACGCCATCTGCAAGAATCACGATATCTGCATAGACGTCACCATCCGGACGGTCTGTTTTAACTCCGATTACTCTACTATCCTCCACAATAGGGTCGGTAACCACTGTTTCATTAATTAGTAGTGCACCTGCTTCAACAGCTTTGTTTGCTAACCATTTATCAAATTTAGCACGTAAAACAGTAAAATTGTTATATGGAGGTTTCGCAAACTCTAATCCTTTATATCCTATTTTAAAAACTGATTCTCCATCTAACATCCAGAAGTTTTGTTCAACAATTGGACGTTCAAGAGGAGCACTTTCATAAAAATCAGGTATCAACTCTTCTAATTGGTGACGATAAAGCACTCCACCCATTACGTTTTTTGAGCCTGGATATTCTCCACGTTCAAACATAATAACGTTAAGTCCTGCTCTTGCTAAAGTTAGTGCTGCAGAAGAGCCAGCAGGACCTGCACCAACCACAATGACATCAAATTTTTCAGGCATGCTTCTTCTCCCCTCCTTGTGCAGCTTCAGCAAGCTTAGAAAACTCTTCTATAAACTTAGGTATGATTTCGAATGCATCTCCTACAATACCATAAGTACACTTGTCAAAAATCTGCGCATTTGGATCTTTATTTATTGCTACTACAACCTCTGAGTTTTCCATACCAACAGTATGCTGTACTGCTCCTGAAATACCTATTGCAAAATATAATTTTGGAGCTACTGTAGTTCCCGTTTGACCAACTTGTTCTGAATGCTCTGCCCATCCTGCTTCTACTGCATCACGACTTGCTCCAGTTGCAGCACCAATTTGATTAGCAAAGGTTCTAATTAACTGGAAGCCTTTTTCATCCTGCATACCCTTACCACCAGCAACTATCACGTCAGCATCGGCAATTCTAATTTTATCCCCAATCTCTTGGACAACATTTATCACTTTCGTTCTTAAATCGTTTTCATTTATACTAACTGAGTCAGTAACTAACTTACCCTTACGACCTTTTTCAGGATCTAACGCTTTCATTACTTTAGGTCTCACTGTTGCCATTTGTGGTCTATCATCCTTACATAAAATAGTAGCCATGATATTACCACCCATTGCTGGACGAGAAGCCTCTAAAAGTCTTCTATTCAAATCAACATCTAATCGAGTAGTATCAGCTGTTAGTCCTGTACCCAATTCAGTAGCCACTGTACTAGCTAGGTCACGACCGATAACAGTTGCACCAAATAATAGTATTTCAGGTTTATACATTTTAACAAAGTTTACGACACCAACTTGATAAGCTTCAGAACGGTATTGATCAAAGATAGGATCATCAATCATATAAACAATGTCAGCACCATGTTCATAAAGCATATCTAAATTATGAGTTACCTTATTGCCAAGTAATACACCAGCTAAATCAACCCCAATTTTATCAGCTAGCTTTCTTCCTGCTCCTAATAGTTCCAAGGAAACAGGTACGATTTTTCCATTACGTTGTTCAATATAAACCCATACTCCTTGATACTCTGATTCAGGAATTTCAACTTCCGGAACCTCTTTTTTTTCTTTATCATTAGAGGCTACAGTGGTAGTTTCTACTTTTTCAGTAGCTACTTCAGTCTTAGTCTCAACCTGAGGCTTTTCAGCTACCTTCTGACCGGCTCCTTCTGGCATACTAATTGCATCAGTAGGACAAACTTCTATACAATCGCCACATTCTACACATTTATCAATAATAACTTCTGCTTGATTATCACCTAAAAATAAAGCATCAGACGGACATGTATCGACACAAGCTCCACACAGTATACATGCGCTAGAAATTGTAACAGCCATTTTTATATGACGCCTCCTTCAAACAAGCCATGATCATTTAATAACTTATCCATTACTTTGGTCACTACTTCACTTGGGGTACCTTGAATCTTTTCTCCAGTTGACAGTTTTGGTGGGGCAAAAATTTTACCAACAATTGTTGGAGATCCCTTTAATCCCAGTTGAACACGGTCAACATCTAAGTCTTCTGTAGTCCAAATAATAGGTTTGTATTTTGCTGCTTTAATCATATTTGTTAAAGGTGCATAGGATAGATCATTAATTTCTTTTTCTACGGTAATTAAGCATGGTAATTTGGATTCAACAATTTCGTATCCGTCTTCAATCATACGTTCGATACGAATTGTCTTATTTTCTGAAGAAAATTCGGTTATTTTGCTAACTTGTGCCAATACTGGCATATGCAATCTTGTTGCAACTCCTGGACCAACCTGTGCTGTATCTCCATCAATCGCTTGTTTACCCGCAAAAATTAAATCAACAGGCTCGATTTCAGAAACTTTCTTAATTGCTGCTGTTATCGCATAACTAGTAGCTAATGTATCTGAACCAGCAAATGCACGGTCAGAAATGAGATATCCTTCATCTGCCCCTAATTCTATGGATTTTTTTATGACTTCCACAGCCATCGGAGGTCCCATAGAGACGATTGTAACTTTTCCTCCGTATTTTTTCTTCAATCGAACGGCTTCCTCCACAGCATGCGCATCATAAGGATTAATAATGGATGGAGCGCTACTACGATCAAGTGTATTAGTAACTGGATCTAATTTAACAACACTTGTATCTGGAACTTGTTTTACTAGCACTACATAATGCATGCAACTTCACCTCTCCCCTAAAAATAATTTCTTTCTACATTTATTTTTTTTGTTAAAGACCATTTGTTTGATAATCGTTTCACAAACTAGTCTAAATAAAAAAGGGACAATAATCAATAATTATTTTTTTAAATTAAAATAATTTTAATCTTTGCCTCTCCCCTTTTGGAATATAAACTAAATAAACATAAATGTATTATAAATCTTTTAATTACTTTAATTTTAACATAAAATTCACAATTTAGTAAGAGAATATTTTTAATAATACTTATAAAACTGTAATTCTAATTAGCGACATTTTTCACAAACTATAATATACATATATTTAAACTCTTTAACCAAATATAAAAAGGAGGTGACAAAATGCCAGAAAATTTTAACAAAGAAAGTTTTGCAAAAAAAGCGATGGAAACAAAGAAAACACCTTTAGAATACTGGAGTAAAGAGATTGATCCTGCTATTATGGCTGGTGACGAATGGGTGGATAAGGAGAATGATATCGGAAATGAAGCCGAAGAAAATAAAAAACTTGAAGAAGGAATAATGCACAACAGTGCTATCTTTATGCATCCTATTCATGATGTCTCCTATGGTAAAGATTAACTCAAGACCTTAATAGCTTACATCTCCTTTATGAAACTATATATTTACTGAAACGTATAATACGTTATAATTTGAATATATTGTTAATTAAATAGAGGGGTGAGATCATGACAAGAGCTGGGGTGACTTTGATCATCATTGCAATTTTATTGTGGATAATCATTCCAATCTCCGCTATATTTATAAATATAGAACCTAATGAAGGCTTTATATTATCAACTATTGCGATTGGTTTATTAGGTGTTGTACTTGTCTTAATAGGTGTTTCAAGGGATAGAGTTAAAGAATATAAGGAGGAACAAGAAAACGATGATTATCGTAAATACTGAACAAATTGCAGGTTATGAAATAACCGAGGTCCATGGATTGGTTAGAGGAAACATTGTTCAATCAAAGCACATTGGAAAGGACATTATTGCTGGGTTTAGAACATTAGTTGGTGGAGAAATTAAAGAATACACGGAAATGCTAACAGAAGCAAGACAGAAAGCTACCTCATTAATGGTTCATGAGGCTGAAGGTTTAGGTGCTAATGCCATCATCAATATTCGCTACATGACTTCACAAATTATGCAAAATGCATCAGAAATATTAGCATATGGAACAGCAGTTACCATTGTAGAAAAAAAATAAAAAAAAAATAATATTGAAAATCGGTACGATAATCGTATCGATTTTTTTTGTATATGCATTTTTTTTAGCTTAACATATGAGGAATATATAGGTTTTTACCTAAATTTAGGCATTTACCATGGTTACTGATATTTGCCTAGTTGAATATGGTGTTAAAGAAGATTGTATGAAGGAGGAACTGATGTGCATAAGCCTAAAAAATTATTATTAAAGTTGCAAGAATTACAATTTGCTTTATTAGAAACCAATTTGTATTTAGATACACATCCATCCAATACAAAGGCACAGCAGGATTTAATGCAGCTTTCTTATCAAATTTCTATGTTAATGCCAAAGGTTGAAAAATACTATGGCCCGCTAACGATTTATGGGTTTAAAAATGAAAATCCAGTAAGATGGATTACAGAGCCATGGCCATGGGAAATTATGTATTAAAAGAGGTGAATAAGTAAATGTGGATCTATGAAAAAAAGTTACAAAGACCTATCAGAATTGGAAATCCTGATTTAATAATTGCTAAATATTTAATTACACAATATGGAGGACCTGATGGTGAATTATCTGCGGCTTTAAGGTATTTAAATCAAAGATATAGTATGCCTAATAAACAGGCAAAAGCTTTATTAACAGATATAGGAACAGAGGAATTAGCACACTTAGAAATGATTGCAACGATGGTACATCAATTAATAAAGGGAGCTACACCAGCTCAAATGGAAAATGCAGGATTAGGCGGCTATTATGCTGATCATGATCATGCTTTATTCTATGTCGATGCAACAGGTAATCCATGGACAGCAGCTTATATACAGGCTAAGGGCGATCCAATTGCCGATTTAGTCGAAGATATAGCGGCTGAAGAAAAAGCCAGAGTTACTTACCAAAATCTAATTAATCTTACAGATGATCCTGGATTAATTGATGCTTTGAAATATTTACGAGAACGTGAGGTTGTTCACTCCCAGCGATTTAGAGAGGCACTCTATTTGGTGAGAGATGAAATGAATAAACAGAAATATGATGGGAAAGTATTTGAAACAAAAAACACATTTAAAGATACCAATGTTAATCCTAAGGAAATATTAGATTAAGATTTCCAATACATTATCATGAAGGGGGCTTGAATGTGATAAGAAAACCTTATCCTCCTATCCCAATTCCATCAGTGCGACCAATACCAATGCCACCACAGGATTACTCACTACAATTCACATTAAGAGAAGCACTAAAAAAAGGGACTTTGTTTAAATGGTTATATGATCCTTATCATAAGCAATATCATAATTATCCTATGTACTAAAAAGAGGATTAAAGAGTGCAAATACACTCTTTAATCCTCATCTTTTACATCATAATCCTCAGGTACATCTTGATATTCTTCTTTTAGCTCTTCTGTTTTATTTTTCATTTTTTCTAATAATAAATCAAATTGTTCCTTATCCACTAATAAATGTTCACCATCAGAAATCAAATTAAGTCTACCTCTAATTATCTTTTCTATAATAAGCTTTTCAGAGATTTTTAATCGCTCGGAAATCTCTTCAATTTTTATATACATCCATATCACCCTATTATTTATGAAATTTAATTAATAGTATACTTGATTTTGGACTCTGCCTGAATGAAGCTTCACTTAGACCATTCTCTGAGACAAGCAAACCAAAAAGCTTCTCTCCTGTAACAGAAAATTCATACAAACCAAGAAGATAAGGCACTTAAATACATATCCATCTAAATAACTTATCTCATCCATCATAATATCATTTTTATTAGCTACTAGATATGTATAAACCATGTTTAGAGAAGAAATTATAGTACAATTTAGAATTAAAAAGTGAAAAGAATGATTTGGGGGAGACATTATATATGTCCACTTTTTAAAAAATATGTAAAAGTTACTATTACGAATAATGAAAAAATTTATTATAATATAATTATAATAGAAAAATAACCTCATTATCATTTATAGATTCATAAATAATAATGGTATTATTTTTTTATTTAATGGTATACTGTTAAGAATAGTTACTGATTCATTTTGTTAGATTGTTTTGATTTGTACTTAGTTATCAAAGCTTTTGTACTACAAAACTTAAAACGAGGTGAAGGCAGTGGAAACAGTAAAACTATCTACAATTATTAGTTTTTTTGATCCAAAGCTTAAGGAACTACTTACACCCTATGAATTACAAATGGCTATCGTTTTAAAGGGTGGAATTGATTCAGTCACCACTGATGATATGTTAGAGATTATTGAAGCGTCAATATTTAATAAAGAAAATGGTGCCCTACTTATTCAATAGTTGGGCACCATTTTTTTTTAATAATGCATATCCTCTTCTGATAACTTACCAGAAAAGATTTTATAAACAAAAATTTGATAGGATATCACAATTGGTACAAAAATAATTGCAACAAAGAACATGATGTTTAATGTGTATTGACTTGAGGAAGAATTATATAATGTTAAGCTGTACTTTGGATCGATACTTGATGGAATCATATTTGGAAATAATCCAACGATACCAAAGAAAATAGTTGTTAAAATGGTAACTGATGATGCAAAGAATGCCTTAACAGCATCTTTTTTAAGTAAAAATACTCTAACTAATACTAGTGCTGAAACTGCTAAAATAGGAATAATACTCCAAACAGGATTATCAATATAATTAGTAAATAGATTCGTTGCAAAGTAAGAATAGACTAAAAACAATACCGCAGCTACAAGGACCACATACCAAATGCTTGATGCAAACTTCATGGAACGATCATGTAGAATATCTTCTGTTTTTACTGAAATCCATATAGAACCAGTAAGTAAGAATAATACAACAAATAATATTCCACCTAAAATTCCATATGGGTTTAAAAGGGTTAATAATGTACCATGATAACCATTTGCATCCATAGGCAATCCTTTAAAAATATTAGCAAAGGCTACACCAAGTAATAAAGATACCGTTACGCTTCCTGCAAAAAAGGCCCATTTCCATGAGTTTTCCCAGGCTTTATTTGTTTCTTTATTCATAAATTCTATCGCAGTACCCCGAATAATTAATCCAAAAAGGATTAACATAAGTGGTGTATATAAATAGCTAAACATTAATGCATAGGTTGTTGGGAATGCTGCAAACGTAGCTCCTCCTGCTGTTATTAACCAAACTTCGTTTCCATCCCAAACCGGTCCAATTGAGTTTAATAGCATTTTTCTATCCATTTCATTTTTTGTTAAAAAAGGATAAAGCATACCAACTCCTAAGTCAAATCCATCTAGCATAAAATAAACAGCCCACAATAATCCCCAAAGGCCAAACCATGTGATAGCTAAAGCTGTATAAGACATTTTATAACCTCCTCCTTATCTTTTAATGATTAAGCATTTAAACCTTTTGATTGAGTAGTATTAAGTTTCTCAGGTTGATTACTATCGAGACCTAATTTTGCATTTTTTGTTAAAAGATATATATCAACAATAACTAGAGCTGTGTAAAATAATGTAACCCCAACAAGAGAAAATACTACCTGGGATATAGCTACAGGAGAAACTCCATCTACTGTTTTCATAAGTCCATATACAATCCATGGTTGTCTACCTACTTCAGCAACAATCCAACCTAGGTCGATTGCTATATAAGGTAAAGGTATAGAAAATACCAACAGTTTCAAAAAGAATCGATGATCTAATAATTTGTTTTTCTTATAAAAATACCAGCCTAATAAGGACATAAAAATAAAATACCCGCCTAATACCACCATTAATCTAAAGCTGTAGAACACAATATTAACAGGTGGTCTTTCATCTGCAGGAATATCGTTTAATCCAACAATCGTCGCGTTTGGATCTTTATAAGCCAAGAAACTAGCTAGTTTTGGAATAGCAAGCGCTTCGATTGAGTTTGTCTCATTTTTTTCATCAGGCACAGTTAATAGATACATTGGTGCTCCTGCTTGTGTATCCCAAATTGCTTCCATTGCTGCTAATTTTGCAGGTTGATCTTTAGCTACATTACTACCATTTACGTCACCAATAATAGCAACACCTAATGAAGAGATAACCGCAAAAATCAATCCGATTTTAAAGGATTTTTTAAAGAAATCAAGATGAGTTCCCTTCAATAAATGATAGGCACTAACACCAAGCACAAAGAATGAAGATAATAGATACCCTGCCATCACAGTGTGAGAGAACATTAACCATGCATATTTATTGGTTATGACTGCTAAGAAATCAACAAGCTCAGCTCTCCCATTTCTTATCACATATCCTACTGGATGCTGCATCCATCCGTTCGCAATAATAATCCAAACTGCAGATAAATTGGTACCAAGTGCTACCATCCAAATAGAAAAGGCATGTAATTTCTTCGAGATTTTATCCCAGCCATATATCCATAGGCCTATAAATGAAGATTCTAAGAAAAACGCAACCGTAGCTTCAATTGCCAGAGGTGCACCAAAAATATCACCTACATATTTTGAATAATTAGCCCAGTTTGTTCCAAATTGAAACTCCATCGTAATACCAGTTACTACTCCAAGGGCAAAGTTAATAATAAATAATTTCCCCCAAAATTTTGCCATTCTTTTGTAGATTTCATTATTTGTTTTTACATAGATGGTTTCCATAATTGCCACAAGAATAACTAATCCTAATGTTAGTGGTACAAAAATGAAATGAAAACCAACAGTAACCGCAAACTGAATCCTACTTAATGTAACAAGATCCATAATTCCCATCTCCTCCTTAAATAATAAACTCCTTCTATGTCATCCATTTTTATTTTACAATTAACCTAGGAAAATTTCACTACTTTTTTAACTTTTATATAAAATTAACTATCTAACTTTTGACAACTTTATTACAATTTTTATATTAATAACTTAATAAACAAAAAAAAATAAAGCCCGTTAAGCATTTATAAGGCTTTATTTTTCAAAATGCATTAAATATAAATACTTACATGATATTCCTCTAACCAGATATTGATTTGGATGAGATAGGCCAATAATTGTGGACCTGTCATTAATTGGCCAAACCAAGGTATTTTAAAGCTCTGTCCACCTGTATCTGCAATTCCCATGACCTTTTCTTTATCAATTAACGCATGAATTGGGGAACTTGAATCATTCAATATCCGTTTCATTTCATGACTGACCGCTTGGGTATATAACGGATTATGAGTTTTAGGATACGGACTCTTTTTGCGTTTTATAATTTCATGTGGTAGAATTCCTTCCAAAGCTTTTCTTAATAATCCTTTTTCTCTATTGTTTAAATTCTTCATTTTCCAAGGAACATTCCACATATACTCTACAATACGATGATCTGCAAATGGCACTCTTACTTCTAAACCTGTTGCCATTGTCATTCTATCCTTTCTTTCTAAAAGAGTTTGCATAAACCATGTCATATTTAAGTAAAATATCTCTCTCATTCGATTCTGTTCTTTTGATTCATTCTTTAATCTAGGTACTTCGTCAAGGGTTTCTCTATAACGTTTTTCTACATAATTCGAAATATTAATTTTTGACTTTAAACCCTTTGCTAATATGGTTTCTCTTTCATAGACTGACCTTAACCATGGGAAGCTAGCTGAGTCTAAATCCTCCTTACGGTAAAACCAAGGATACCCACCAAATATCTCGTCAGCACATTCCCCTGACAATGCAACGGTAGCCCCCTTTTTCACTTCCTTACTAAAAAGGTATAACGAAGCATCTACATCAGCCATTCCAGGTAAATCTCTTGCAATAACCGCCTCTCTTAATGCTTCTATAAGCTGTTTTGTATCCACCATAATATTATGATGATTTGACCCAATGTATTTAGACATTAATTCAATCCAAGGAGCATCCGTATTCGGTTGAAATTCACTTGGTACAAAATTCTCTTTATTCCCAACATAATCAATAGAATAAGTATTTAATATTAACTCTTTTTTCTTATAAATATTTGCAGCAACGGTAGAAATAATACTTGAGTCTAAGCCTCCTGAAAGAAAAGTACAAACTGTGACATCAGAAACTAATTGCCGGTCAATAGCATCGAGAACCAAATGTCTAGTTTTTTTAATCGTTGCTTCTAAATCATCTTCATGGGGAACACTTTTTAATTCCCAATATTTATTTATCGATAGTTGGTACTTGTCATAGACTAGATAATGCCCAGGCTTTACCTCAGAAATCCCTTTAAAAACCCCATTCCCCGATGTTCTTGATGGTCCTAAACCTAATATTTCTGATACACCTTCATGGTCTATGACTGGCTTTATCTCTGGATGGGCTAAAATAGCCTTTATCTCCGAACCAAAAAGTAATTTTCCATCTTTTATCGTATAAAATAGTGGCTTCACCCCTAAACGATCCCGAGCTAAGAAAAGTCTTTTAAACTGGTTATCCCACACACCAAAAGCATAAATACCATTTAGATGATTCACACATTGCTCCTTCCATTCTATATAAGAAACTAATAGTACCTCCGTATCTGAACTAGTATGAAAAGTGTGTCCTAATGCTGTTAATTCTTTTCTTAGCTCATCTGTGTTATACAATTCGCCATTATAGACAATGACATATTCACTGCTTCCATATTGGCGTACCATTGGTTGAACTCCACCTATAGGATCAATAACAATTAATCTCGTATGAGCGAAAGCAGCATGCGTAGAGAGCCAAATACCGCTATCATCTGGTCCACGATTCTTTAGTGTTTTTCCCATTTTTTCAATAACTTTTCCTTTATGAGTAAGGTCTTCCTTCCAATCAATCCAACCCGTTATTCCGCACATTTACTTCTCCCCTTTATAATTGATAATGATTTGCAATATCAATATATGTTATGTTGTTTATTAAAAATGTTTATTACTATTTATTTATGCAGGGAAATGAAATAATATTTTTCAAAAAAAAAGATGGATAACCATCATCCATCTTTAAAACCAACATATTTGCCCGATAGCTAACCACCGCTAATTTCCCTCAAGCATAATCCGCGCTAACCTCCTGGATAAGTGCCACTAATCATTCAGGTAATACGTCTGAATGATTAGTTGAATCTTATTTTTTATAATAATTATTCTTGAATTTGCACACTATCACTCAACAATAATGAGGAATAGGCATAACTTCCATGTTCAGAAATGTCCAATCCTTTGTCTTCATCTTGAGCAGTAACCCTTAAACCAATCGTTTTACTAATGATTTTAAAAGTTACATAACTTGCTCCGAGTGTCCATAACGCTACCGCTGCAACACCTAATATCTGAATAAGGAGTAAGTGATAGCCTCCACCATTTATTAATCCTCCATCTGTTGCAAACACTCCTACTGCTACGGTTCCTAACACTCCGCCAATTCCATGAACAGCAACTGCACCAACAGGATCATCAATTTTCTTATTTTCTAAATACTCCATGGCATACACTAATATCGCACCAGCAAAAGCTCCAACAATAATTGCACTTAATGGCGAGAAAGCAGCAGCACCAGCAGTGATACTAACTAAACCGATTAATGCTCCATTTAAACTCATACCAACATCTGCTTTCTTATATCGAAAAGTTGTTACAAGCATTGTTCCTAATGCACCAGCAGCACCACCTAATAACGTAACGGTAAATATATCAGCAATATGAATATCAGTAGCAGCTAAGGCGCTTCCTGTGTTAAATCCAAACCAACCAAACCAGAGAATAATAACTCCTAATGCACCTAGTGGAATATTATGACCTGGTATGACATTGGTTTTATTTCCTTCATATTTTCCAATTCTAGGACCTAACAGCTTAGCACCTATTAAGGCTGCCCATCCACCTAATGAATGTACAACAGTGGAACCAGCGAAATCCACGAATCCTAATTTAGATAACCAGCCACCACCCCAAATCCAATGCCCTACTACAGGGTAGATAATAGCCAATAACACTCCAGAAAAAACAACAAATGCAGAAAATTTAATTCTTTCAGCTACTGCACCTGATACTATCGTTGCACTTGTTGCAGCAAATACTGCTTGAAAGGAGAAAAATGCAGTTAACGGTATTCCTAAATCTAAACCTATATTATTTAATAAAAATCCCGATGTGCCAATTATTCCACCATAATCGTTTCCAAAGGTGAATCCAAAACCAAGAATAAAAAACAGAACTGGTCCTAAAGCGATGACAAAGAAATTTTTCATTGTAATATTTAACGCATTCTTTTCTCTATTAAATCCGACCTCAACCATTACAAATCCAGCATGCATCAATAAAACCAACGCTGTGGAAATAAAAACAAGTAAAGTATCTAACGATATAGTTAAATCCATTCAATATTCCTCCTTTTTAGTGTTTTTTCTGATTTTAACCTATTTAAAAACTTGATTAAAACTTCGTCTCTATTTCTATTAACTATATAATAAGATATGTTACTTTTATTATCAATTCATGTTAGTTTTTCTTACATTTAATTATCTATATAAAATCTTTTATTTTAAGCGTTTTCACTCTGTTTTTCTTAATTTTTTATTTTTATGTAATTTTTTTTATAAATATACTACCTAAAATAAACCTACTATGTTAGTTTTTCTTACATTTTTAAATAAAAACATCCATTAAATACAAATCTAAATAAAAAAATCAGGGAAATAAAGCCAGTAAACAGCTTTATTTTCCTGATTTTTTTATTTTTCTTCAATTAATTTATTAAAGTATAGGTTTTAATTCTTCCTCTGATAATGCTCCAATTTATTTTCCCTTTACAATTATCTCCAAACACTAACTTAATATAACTACCAAATCAACGTGAATTATTATTTCCATTCAAAAAATTTATATTTATCCTATGTCTATCAAGCTTAAGCTTCTCCCAATCTTCTGTCTTAAACCTCATTTGATTATTCATTTCCCATAGGTAGTCTATGTTTAAGTCAACTAATTGATGAGAATGTTCGTAATTACCATGTCCTATCACCATATAAGAAGGATTTATTTTTTTATAGGCTTCAAGCGTATTAATATAACTATTCAAATCCTTACTTTGGATATACGGGATTGGTGCTTCCACATTATCAGCTACATATAAAAGTTCAGTCCTTCTATCATAGCAAGATGCAGAATCATTACTGTGCCCTGGGGTAAAAAGAAATTCTACCTCGTCATTGGCAAAAACAATTTTATTTTTAAATGTGACATTTGGAAATAGAGCTTTAACATCACCTTGAGCATGTGCTTTATTTTTTTCAAACTCACCCCAAAATTGCTTTTCTAGATTTATTCTACACTGTTCATGAGATAGTATTATAGATTTCTCAAAAGCACAATTACCCCACACATGATCCCAATCTGAGTGAGAATTAAATACAATGATCGGTTGATTTCTATCATCAGATGAAATAACCCGTTTAATCTCCTCCATCGGTGTTGGTCCTAAAAAAGTATCACAAATATAAGTGTACTCATCCCCGTAAATAACTACAATATTTACCTGTTCAAGCTCTGGAAAGCTAAAAATAAGTGTTCTACCAATTCTTTTTAATTTCATTAAAAGGTCACCTTCTTCTACTGAATAGATGCTGTATATCTTAGCATGAAACTAATTATTATTCTATACTTTCTTTTGGAATAAAAAAAGAAAAGAGCTTTTATGCCCTTTTCAAATATATACCTTCATGATAATTGCAGTATTTATTGTACAGTTGGTAAACCAGCTTTTGTCCAACCATTATTAAATCCGCCAATCAGTGCATGAGCATCAAACCCTGCTATTCTTAATACACCTGTGGCCTGATTTGCATTTTGTCCAGAATAACAAACTAATAACAATGGTTTATTTTTTGGTAAATCAGATATTTTTTTGCCTAACTCTTTTACAGCGATATTAACTGCTCCAGCTATATGTGACTTTGTGAAATCTTCTGAGCGACGAACATCAATAATATAATAACTATCCAATTTATCCTTTACACTTTCCGATTGAACCATTATCCCATCTGGTAAGTAGGTGAAATAATCAATAGCGGCCTGTGTTAGTATCGCTTCCTCATTCACTTTTACTACTTGATCTGTTGTGTTTTTATCTGGGGCTTTTACCTCATTATCACTACAGCCTGCAGCAAAGGTCAATAATGATAATGAGAAAACTATCACTAAAATAAAAGATATACGCTTTTTCCACATAGACAAATTCCCCCTAATTTCTTTGTATTATTTTCAGATTACTCTTCGCTTTTGCAACCCTCCTTTGTCATACTAATTTTTTTAAAATACTTATCACATAAAATAAAGCTTTTTAAAGACGCAATTAAATAATATTGCTTTTCGCACAATAGATATTGTGATTTAGTAGTCTATATATTTTCATTTATCGATACATTATACGAATGGATTGGTAAAAAAGTATACCTATGGCTTATTGTTCAAAAAGTATTCATATTTAACATAAAAAGCTTCTATTTTCCTCTATATTGATGGTTATAAATACTTAATTTTTTAACGAAAGTTTGACAATTAAAATGGAAATTTAGAATGCTTTATACCAACTTTTATAAAAGAATAAATCCCCATCATAATGAGAAAGATGGATAAAAAAAAAGCCCGAAGGCTTTTTTATAAGAACCAATATTTTATTGTCATGGCGACCGATAATCCAACGATAGCTCCCACTAATACTTCAAAGGGCTTGTGACCTAATAATTCCTTTAAAGGTGTTCCAAAAAGCTCCTTAAAAGATAGGTGGTCTTTCTTCGAGTTATACTTCACGTGTTCAACTAATTTAAGAAAATCACTAACTAACATATTTAATATTCTAGCATGCTCAGATGCTTGATAACGAATACCAGCTGCATCCCACATCGTGATTAAAGAAAAAACAAATGCTATTGCAAATAATGTAGAATTTACTCCGTTTTGTATACCAATTGCAGTCGTTAGCGAAGATACAAATGCTGAATGAGAGCTTGGCATACTCCCGTTACTAAAAATGATCATCGGTTCCACTTTTTTATGTGTTATTATTCGAATGGGAAATTTAATAATCTGAGCAAACATCATTGCAATAAACGCTGCAATCAATGGGTAATTATGAAAAAGAGAATTCATCCTAATCTCCTTCATTAAAATGTTGTATTGTCTTTCTATGTTGTCATATCAAAAGATTATATATAGATTTGTCTAAAATAACCCTTGGTATATAATATTACTCTTATATCTATTTTGTAAACTTTTATTAATGATAATTTTCAAATAGGTTAAAAGAAAATACTGTATAGAAATACGACTGAGCCTACAATTAAGCAATAATAGGTGAAATATATTAGCTTTCCCTTATTTAATATACCAATAAACCATTTTATCGCAAATATTGCAGAAACAAAGGCTACAACAAAAGCTAAAGAATAATCAACAAAGACAGTAGACGATAAGTGACCAAGGTCCTTGACCTTTAATAACATGGTACCTAAACTCACTGGTATAGCTAAAAAGAAAGAGTACCGAATAGCAAGCTCCTTATCTAATTTGCGATATAATGATGCAAAAATGGTTGCACCAGATCTGCTTATACCTGGTACTAAAGCAACCGCTTGAAATAAGCCTACCCAAATCGCATCCTTCATATTAAGTTCTTTTCTATGACCAGTAATTTTTGATATCACATATAAACCTAAACCAGTAATAATTAAAGAAAGGGAAACAGTAGTCAGTGTTTTAAAATTATTTTCAATATATTTTTGAAAAATTAAACCTAAAACTCCTACTGGTATCGAACCTACAATTAAATAAATAGCAAAGGAAAAATGAGGCCGATCTTCTTCTTTTTTCTTGAAAATATAACGGAAGAAACCAACTATTAAGTGATATAATTCCCTTCTAAATACAACGATTAAAGCTAAAAAAGTAGCAAAATTGAGAAACACCTCAAAGGTCAAATCCTGCGATTTCACATGAAATAAATTCTCAATAATGACTAAATGTCCACTACTACTGATTGGTAACCATTCTGTGATGCCCTGTACTATACCTAAAAGTGCATATATTAACCAGTCCATCCTCTTAATCTCCTTTATTTACTAATTATCTATTTTTCTTTTTCTCCCCTTGTTTAGCAATTCGTTCTTTAAATCCCAAAGTGATTTAGATAAATCCACATGGTATATATGAGGATTCTTCAAACGTCTCATTTCCTCAGACAGAGTCTGTAATTCTGCTTTTGTCTTATTTCTAATCTCTTCAAGACTTGGTGCTTGATAAACTAGTTCTCCATTCTGGAAGATTGGAACTAATAGCTCTAAGGCAGTGAAATTTTCTATCCATTTTCGCTTCCAAACATTGACTGGATCAAAAGCAATAAAAGAACTTTCAGGAATTTTTTCTTCTTTTAGCATGATTAAATCTAAAATCAGTTTATTCGTTTCCTTTTCATAGAACCGAACAATTTTTTTACAACCTGGAGTTGTTACTTTCTCAGGATTCTCACTTATTTTTATTTTTGGAACAAATTTGTCAATTTCCTGTTCAGCAACTAATTTGTATACCCCTCCAAGGGCAGAGCATCCTGATGATGTTATAAGGTTTGTACCCACTCCCCAAACGTCTATCGCTGCTCCTTGCAATTTTAAATCCCTTATCAAATTCTCATCTAAATCATTGGAAGCTACAATTTTTGCACCTGAAAAGCCTGCATCATCTAGCATTTTTCTTGCTTTTTTTGATAAATAAGCTAAATCTCCAGAATCTAATCTAATCCCATAATTGTGAAACCCATCCCCAAGTTTCTCTTTCATTATTCTAAAAGCTTTTATGGCATTTGGAACTCCTTGATCTAATGTATCATAAGTATCAACAAGCAAAATAGAATTATTTGGATATGCTTCTGCAAAAGCTAAAAATGCAGATAATTCTGATGGATAGCTTTGAATAAAGGCATGGGCATGAGTGCCCATGATTGGTATCGAAAAGGTTTTGCCCGCTAAAACATTAGAGGTCCCTGCTACACCACCTATATAAGCAGCCCTTGCTCCATAAACTCCTGCATCAGGCCCTTGGGCTCTTCTTAGTCCAAATTCTAAAACAGGATTATCATTTGCAGAATATACAACTCTTGATGCCCTTGTCGCTATGAGTGTTTGGTGATTTATAATATTTAAAATAGTGGTTTCTAATAGATGAGCTTCAAATAGGTTTGTTCGGACACTAATGATTGGTTCGTTAGGGAAAACAACCGTTCCTTCTGAAACAGACCAAATATCACCAGTAAACTTAAAGTTTAGTAGATACTCTAAAAAATCTTTATCATAATTATATACACTTGCTAAATAGTCAATATCATCCTGCGTAAACCTAAGCTCTTCTACGTATTTGATCACCTGTTCTAGTCCTGCAAATAGTGAGTAACCACTATTACAAGGATTTTCACGGAAAAATACATCAAATACAACCTGCTTATTTAACATGTTTTGCTTGAAATGAGCGTACATCATACTAATTTGATAGTAATCAGTCAACAATGTTAAATTTTCAAGCTTTAGTCGTTCCTTACTCATATTCTTTCTCCCTTTTTCATAAAGTGAAACTCAATTTAGATGGAGTTTTAGAATCCACCTTAATGTTAGATGAACTAATCTAATATCTTAGCGCCAGTTAGCTATCGGATAAATAAAAATAGTTTCATTTTACTATTTTATCACTTTTAGTAAAATAATCATTATTATTTTTTAAAAAACAACAGATACAGACTTTTTATTGCATTTTTCGACATTGGTGATGTGCAATGATGTAATGACTAAAATTAATTTATTAGAAAATTAAGTATTTGATAAATAATTCCTGCAATTAAAGCAGCGATGGGCAGAGTAATCACCCAAGTAATAACAATTCGAAGTGCAACTCCCCATTTCACCCCTTTTACCCTTTCGGCGGATCCAACTCCCATTATAGCAGACGAGATAACATGAGTTGTACTAACAGGTAATCTTAGTGCAGTAAAACCAAAAATAATTATAGTTGACGATAAGTCTGCAGCTGCACCATTGACTGGTTTAATCTTCATGATCTTTCCACCAACGGTCTTAATTATTTTCCAGCCTCCAACTGAGGTTCCAAGTCCCATAGCTGTTGCAGAAATAATTCGAACCCAAAGCGGTACATCCATAGCTGTTTGATATCCTCCAGCAATAAGTGCTAAGGTAATAATCCCCATCGCTTTTTGGGCATCGTTCGTTCCGTGTGAATAAGCTTGAAGAGCTGCTGTAAATACTTGGAAATAACGAAAATTTCTATTTGTTTTTGAAAGAGTAAAATTTTTAAATAGTTTTATAAATAAACTCATAACAATAAAACCAATTGTAATTGCCAAGAAAGGTGACACAAGAAGAGATTCAATGATTCTTATGAATCCATTATAATTTAATGATTGAAATCCTAAAGCTGAAATAGCTGCTCCAGCTATTGAACCTATAATCGCATGTGAGGAGCTGCTAGGAATGCCATAGTACCAAGTAATTAAATTCCAGATGATAGCGCTTATTAAACCAGAAAGGATGATAATAGACCCATTTTGGAGCTGAAATGGATCAACGATACCCTTTGTAATTGTATTGGCAACTCCAGTAAACGTTAAAGCTCCAATAAAGTTCATAGAAGAAGCAATTAAAATAGCAGCTCGTGGACTCAATGCTCTAGTTGAAACTGATGTTGCAATTGCATTTGCAGTATCATGAAAACCATTAATGAAATCAAAAACAAACGCAAAAATAACAATTAATAATGTCATTATAAATACATTCATTACTTACACTCCTTATGCGTTTTTCATAATAATGGTTTCTAGTGTGTTCGCAACATCTTCACAGCTATCGGAAATAATCTCTAAAATCTCATATAATTCCTTGTATTGAATAACCTTTATAGGGTCTTTTTCATTTATAAATAAATCTTTAATGCTTAATCTTAATAAATCATCACAATCAGATTCATAATCGTTTATCTTTATAATATGTGGTCGAATATTCATTAATTTCTTTTCTGAAAGTAGTTCGGTAGCTTGTACAACTTCTTTAGTCATTTCATGTATAATATCGACAAACTCAATCATATATTTGTCTGCCTGAATAATGTTATAGATTTCTATACGCGATGAAAATCGCTCATAGCCATCTAACACATCATCCATTTTTAACGCTAATTCTAAGATATCTTCACGCTCTAGTGGAGTAATAAACGTTTTATTTAATGTAGTGATTAATTCATGAATTATTAAATCCCCTTCTTTTTCATATTTCTTTAAGGTTCTAGCAAATTCCGTTAAATCGCTTTCATTTTTAATCTTAAATTCAACAAAATATTTCCCTGACTCATGCAAATTTGTTGCTATTTTCAATAGCATTTCTAAAAACTTGTCCCTTTTTGATGGAAAAATCATCTCTAAATCCCCCAATATTTATTTTGATACCATCATTATTTTAGCAAACACTTGAATAATAATCGACATGAAATTCACAATTAAAGAAAATAAAAAAAACGCTACGTTTAAATGTAGCGTTTTGAGTATGTATATGGAAAGTAAGCATGTAAGCCGAGTTCTGTACTTCTGGTGGTAAAACGCACTGTGTGCTCCCACTATTGAAGCGATAATCATCTATCTAGACCACATATTACTATGTGGTTCAAGCGACCTACCCGAATGCGAAGCGGGCAACTCCATATGCACTCCTATCAGGTCTTGCTCCAGGTGGGGTTTACCAGGAAATAAGTCACCTTATCTCCTCGTGGTCTCTTACACCACGGTTGCATCCTTACCTGTAACGTGTAAACACATTACATAGGCGGTCTATTTCTGTGGCACTATCCTTCAGATCACTCTGACTGGACGTTATCCAGCACCCTGCCCTCCGGAGCTCGGACTTTCCTCTCGTGAATGATGTATTCACCAGCGATTATCCAGCTTACTTTCCAGCATATTTAATTTATAAATAATAAATATCTAAAGACGACAAGTATTAATATAACAAATTCGACTCAGAAAATCAATAATTAAATTATCCAAAACATGGAGGATTATGCCAATATTCGATTACATATATCACACACTACAAGCTGTTTACCAAGTCGCCATTTATCTAAAGTAGCTTTTGATAATGGAATAAAACATCCCATACACATCTGATGCTTCACTTCTACAACTGGATTTGATAATAATTCACTTTTCTTATTATATTCTCTCCAAATGTGTTTAGGAATAGTCATTTTTAATTTTGATAACATATGCTCAAGTTCCATCTTATTTTGTAAAAGTGTAAAGGTATCATACCTATCTTTTTCATCATTACGTTCTATATCCTTTTTTAGTAGGATTAATCTCTGCTCTTTTAATGCTAATTCAATTTTTTGATCTATATCAAGAGTACTTTCTTTCAGTAATCGAATCTCATCCATTAATTTACCTTGTTCATTTATTAGGTTCCTTTTTGTCTGTTCTCCCAATTTTAGTTGATTGTCAATCTCTTTTAACTTACTAATAGCTTGGTCGTAATCAAATAATTTTCTCCCATAAAGCATATTTCCACTTCCCAACACTTAATACTTTTTAATTTTACCTAATTAAAATGCCCCTACATAAATTGAAACGGGTTTGTATTTACCTCTGAAATAATCACTTCTGTCACAATTTTTTTTCGATTAAATTTTTCTATAAAATAACTTTTTATGTTATTTAAAACATATTTTTCTATATTGTGACCAGCATCAATAATTGCAATCCCATGTTCAACCGCCTCATGTGCAACATGATAATAAATATCTCCAGTAATTAGTACGTCAGCCCCTTTAAATGCCGCAGTCTTCACAAAATCATTGCCATCTCCACCCACAATTGCAACTTTCTTAATCTTTTTATTAAAATCACCTACGACTCGTAACCCATCCAATTGAAGGGTTTTCTTCACGAAATTTGCAAAGTCTTGAAGTGCTTGAGCCTGTTCTAATGTTACAATTTTACCTATTCCGTACTTTTTACCATCAATTTCTAGTGGATAGATATCGTATGCCACTTCCTCGTAAGGGTGAGCTTTCAGCATAGCCTGTATAATTTGTTTTTGTTTGTCCTCTGGTACAATTGTTTCAATTCTAATTTCATCAACTCTTTCTACACTATCAACTGATCCAATATAAGGATTACTTCCAGCAAGCGGCATAAAAGTTCCAGTTCCTGATATGTTAAAGGAGCAATGACTATAATTTCCAATCCAACCAGCGCCATTATTAGCCAATGTATCTAATACCTGTTGATGATGAGAATTTGGTACAAATACCACTAATTTCTTTAATTTTTGAGTATATACAACACTTAAAGGATCCGAATCCTTAAAGCCTAAAACCTTTACTAAAGCATCATTTACACCATGATCTGCGGCATCAAGATTACTATGAGCAACATAAACAGCAATATCGTGTTTTAGCAGCTTTTGATAGATACGACCACGTGCTAAATCAGTTCTTAAATTTTTAAGTGGATTAAAAATAACTGCATGATGAGATATTATCAAATCAACATCCTTCTCAATAGCCTCGTCCACTACATTTTCTAATACATCTAAGGTAAGCATGACTTTTTTTACTTCCTTATCTAAACTTCCAACCTGTAAACCGATTTTATCCTCAGTCATCGCAAGTCTTTTAGGTGCTAACTGTTCAAAGATTTGTATGATGTTCTGTCCTTTTGCAAACACGAAATAACCTCCGTCAGCCATTTGATTTCATTTAATAATTTTTCCTTTTTCTTTTGTTTCTCCTGTTCTTTTTGGGATTTATCTATTTGTTTTAATATATATTCCGTCTTTTCTAATTCTTTTGTCCACTTTTTTAAAAGGATTGGGGATTTACTTTTGAATAATATCGGACCTAATCGATACATATCCTCTTTGGTCCAATCTGTTCCTTTATATGCTAAATCATCTACATCCTTTCTTTGCTCCGCTACTATAATTTCATATATTTTTTCATCTTCCTCCAAAATTACTTCGTCAAATATATCCCAGTTATGGCTATCTAACCATCTCCTAACTAACGGTTCGCCAACATTTGGTTGTAAAATTAATCGACTGATGTCTTTTAATTTATCCTTTCCATTTTCTAATATATCTACAATTAATGCTCCACCCATCCCTGCTATCGTAATGACATCAGCTTCACCAGCTATTAGTACATTTAAACCATTCCCTTTTCTAACCGAAATATGCTTTTCCATGCCTAATCCTTTTACTTGGCGAATCGCAGCTTGATAAGGGCCATCATTTACTTCTCCTGCTATGACAAATGGCGAAATATCATTAAAGATGAGATAGCTAGGTAATAATGCATGGTCAGACCCAATATCCGCCACCTTCATCGATTTGGGAACAAATTTTGCTATTTGAAGTAATCTATTAGAGATTTGTACTGAAATCATTATGACTACACCTTTTCTATTTCCTCGTATTTTCTTCTATTATATCTATGGATTAACAGTTGTGCAAAAATTAATTAGTTAGTATTTCGACGACTTTGAGGAATTGTCAATAATTAACCAAGCCTTAAAAAATGGTGTCATGTCTTTCCCAATCACAGTATTCACTATTTGAATAAAATCTTCGGTCGTAGCTATTTTATATTTGAATTTATCATAATAATTCCTCAATATTTTTTTAACAATTGGTATACCATATTCTTTTTTTAATTCCCACAGCATCGCAGCAGGTCGACCATATACGAATGGAGCATAATATCCACCATAGGAATAAATGGAATCTAATACTGAAATTTTATTCTTATCTGCGATTTGCTCGGTATAAAGTTTATTCTTTTCCATCAGATTATCAATATCTTTTTCATTTAATATCTGTTCCAAAAATAAGTATTCAGAAAAAGAAGTTAACCCTTCATCAAGCCACGGTTCATGTATTTGGTCATTACCTACCGTACTATACCACCACTGGTGAGCTAACTCATGGGCAACAACATTATATGCTGGTGCTACTCTATGATATCCCCCAATATAAGAATTTGATGTGACAAGTCCAGGATACTCCATGCCTGCAATGCCATTTCCTGAGTTAGCTAAAATGATATCAATCTCTTTCATCGGATAATCACCAAAGCTATCTCCAAAAAAGTCCATTGCTTCAGAGGCTATTCCTATTAATAATCCAGCAACTTCCTGCTGTTCTTCTAAATAATACAGATTTATTTTTATCGAGTGGTTTGATCTTACCGATAATTTTTCATATTCCTTTGTAATCATGATTGCAAAATCTCGAACTTTTTCTTGAGACAAAAAAATAACATTCTTATTCTCTTGTCTTGAAGGGGGATCTATTGCAGTGGAAACAGTGAAATAATTACTTGGTAATGTAAGATGTACTTTATAATTAGCTATATCTGAGAAAAAAGGATCTCCAACAGTGCTATATGGATCCAGATGCCATCCTTTTTCATCATATACTGCTAACATAGGGTACCATTGAGCAAGAAAGGTTGTTTTATTAAAATGTGTCAATCTTAGTCCATCTGTTGGTATTTTTAAACTAAAATCCATATCAATATTTGCTACCTCATTTGTTTTTAATGGAGCTGGTAAATTAATCTTTAACAAGGTCTTTCTTTGATGAGGGAATACTTCGAAATTATTAACCATTACTTTATGTATTTTAATATACCCTTTTGTCTTAGGCTTGCTGTCTCCATCCCATTTCCAATTCATAAAAGCGTTTGGATATAAATGAAAATATAGTTCTTCTAGTTGAGTATTTGATTGATTTGGCACTTTTACATTCATTCTGCCAGTAATCATCCTTTCATCTTCATGATATGTTATATGAAAGGTATAGGTCGTTAATTGATTTTTCGCCATGTTTGAATATAAGTTAATTGATGTAGATGTATCACTTCCCTGATTAGAAAAACCATATGCGTAAATGGAGAATAGACTAGTAATTATGATTAAAAAAGAAATAACCCATTTCCCACCCTTAATATTCATCTTCATCACTCCCTAATAAGGTAGGATGACCATATCAAAGGTTTTTATCCAATAGAATATAGTATTTTAAAAAAAATTGGCATTAAATTTGCATTAAGGTTCAGAAATATGTAAAATGAAAAATAAGAAAAAGAAAAAGAAAAAGAACCTACGAAAAAGTTTGTAGGTTCAGAGAAACATTAGTTAGACTATTCTAAGAAATCTTTTAATCGTTTACT
>CAZEQK010000005.1:0-78825 GCA_964514395.1 uncultured Bacillaceae bacterium | reverse complement strand
TAGGTTCAGAGAAACATTAGTTAGACTATTCTAAGAAATCTTTTAATCGTTTACTGCGACTAGGATGGCGAAGTTTACGTAGTGCTTTTGCTTCTATTTGGCGAATACGTTCACGAGTAACGCCAAAAACTTTACCAACTTCTTCCAGTGTTCTAGTTCGACCATCGTCAAGTCCAAAACGTAAACGCAATACATTCTCTTCGCGTTCTGTTAACGTGTCAAGGACATCTTCAAGCTGTTCTTTTAATAGTTCATATGCAGCAGCATCAGATGGTGCTAATGCATCTTGATCTTCTATAAAATCGCCAAGATGGGAATCATCTTCCTCACCAATAGGAGTTTCTAAGGATACTGGTTCTTGAGCAATCTTCATTATTTCTCTGACCTTCTCTGTGCTCAAATCCATTTCCTTAGCAATTTCCTCAGGAGTTGGTTCCCTTCCTAAATCTTGTAATAATTGCCTTGACACTCTGATTAATTTATTAATGGTTTCCACCATATGCACTGGAATACGAATGGTTCTAGCTTGGTCTGCTATTGCTCTTGTAATAGCTTGTCGAATCCACCAGGTTGCATAGGTACTAAATTTATAGCCTTTACGATAATCGAATTTCTCAACCGCTTTGATTAGACCCATATTTCCTTCTTGAATAAGGTCTAAGAAAAGCATACCTCTACCGACATAACGTTTTGCAATACTAACTACTAGACGTAAGTTCGCTTCAGCTAAACGTCGTTTTGATTCCTCATCTCCATCTTCAATACGCTTTGCTAGTTCAATCTCTTCAGCTGCAGATAATAATGGTACACGACCTATTTCCTTCAGATACATTCTTACAGGATCATTTATCTTTATACCTGGAATGTTGAGACTCTCAAGATTGAAGTTGTTGTCATCCATATTATCTGAATCTTTCTCTTCCTCTAACAAGATCGTATTATCATGGTCGTTCGTGGAATCTTCATCATTCATAACTTCTATACCTTGGTCACTAATATATTCAAAGAACTCGTCAATTTGGTCTGAGTCCTGATCAAATATAGAAAGCTTCTCCATTATTTCTTTATATGAGATAGATCCACGTTTTTTGCCCTTCTCAACCATTTGTTCCTTAACTTTTTCTAAAGTTATTTCTGGCTCTGGGGCTTGTTGGTTCTTTTTTTCGGCCATAATAATATACCTCCTTCCCTATACTAAAAAAATTATTTCCAATCTTTAAGTTGATGGCGTAGCTTAATAATTTCTATACCTATTTCCGCTGATTTCGTAAAATCCTTATTACGTTCAGCCTTTAATTGCTCTTCTTTTTTCTGTTTGATTTCTAATTCTAAGCTATGCTTTTTCACTTGAACAATATAATCATTCAATTCATCATCTGATATAACTTCATTTATTTCTGCAAAAGCTAATTGAGCAGCTAGATTTATATATTTTTTATCAGTTAATGTCATCATAAATTTATTAATATCGGCTTCATGACCTTCACCATAAAATGAATAGATAAATGCAGCTAATACAGCAAAGTCCTCTACATGGAAAGCACTTCCAATTTCCCGCTCCACTTTTTCTGCTACGATCTTATCCCTAAGCATCAATGAAACCAAATATTTTTCGGCATTATAATAGGCTGGATAAAGTTTATTATGACTCTCCATATGTTTGCCATTATTTATAATATTATTCCACTTGTAAGTCAGATTATCCCTAGTTTTCTCCTTTTTTTTCCGCTTTTGATAATATATTTGGTTTAAATCATTTTTTAGCGATTCATAGGAGATTTGGAACTCTTCTGCAAGGTTTTTCAAATAATGCTCACGCTCTATAGCGTGCTGTAAATCCGCAATTATTTCTAGTACTTTTGTCAGGTATATAACTCGGTCTTTTTCATCATTAAAATTGTAGTCTTTTCTTATATAATATAACTTAAAAGCTGTAGAGGTAATGGTAGAATGATATATCTGCTGTGAAAATGCTTCTGTGCCATATTTATTAATATAATCATCAGGATCTAACCCTTGTGGCAGCTGTATTATTTTTGTTGTGCATCCTTCTCCCTGCAGTATATCAATGGCTCGTAGAGTGGCTTGTTGTCCTGCTGCATCAGAATCGTAGCTGATAATCACCTCATCACAATATCTCTTTAATAATTTTGCTTGCTCTATAGTAAGGGATGTGCCTAACGTAGCAACACCATTATAGATTTCTGCACGATAGGCAGAAATCGTATCAACATAGCCTTCAAATAACACAGCCTGTCTCTTTTTTCGAATCTCTTTCTTTGCATTTCCTAAATTATAAAGGATTCTACTTTTATTAAATATCTTTGTCTCTGGGCTATTTAGATACTTTGGAAGACTATCCCCTAATACTCTACCACCAAAAGCAATCACTCTACCTTGTAAATCAGTAATCGGAAAAATAATTCTATCTCGGAAGCGATCATAATAACGTCCGTCTTCCTTTTTTATTATTAATCCTGCCTGCTCAACCTTTTCTAATGAAAAATCTCTTTTTTCAAAAAAGCTTGTCAAAGTATCCCAGCTCTGTGGTGCAAAACCTACATGAAACTCTTCAATAATACTTCGAGTAAATCCTCTTTTCGTTAAATATGAAAATGCATTTTTACCGTAATCTGTTTCTAATAGTAGATAGTGAAACAATTTACTAGCTAAGTCATAGATTTCGTAAGTTTTGTTTCTCTCTTTTTCATTAGGGTCTGACACAATATGATTTGGAAGATTGGGAAGTAAAATCCCTGCATCATTTGCTAACTGAATAACAGCTTCTTTAAAATCATAACCCTCTGTGTCCATTAAAAATCTAATAACATCGCCACCAGCACCACAACCAAAACAGTGATATATCTGTTTATCAGGTGAAACTGAAAAGGAGGGTGTTTTCTCAGAATGAAATGGACATAATCCTAAATAATTTCGTCCACTCTTTTTGAGTGACACATATTGTCCAATTGTTTCTACGATGTCATAATGTTGTCTAACTTTATCTAATATTTCATCTGAAATATAGTTTGATGGCATATATACACCTTCAATTCCATTCCAATACATTCTCCATAGTTTATAAATTTCCTGCTAATTATTCAAAATTTCTTCTAATTTTTCGACAAATTTTTTCCTGTCTAAATCTGTAAATTTTTTCGGGCCTTTTATCTTTCCACCACTGTACTTTTGCTTTAATGTATAGTGTCTGCTTTCTAACAGTAAATCGATATTATCTTGATTATACTCTAACCCCCTATATGAAATTACTTTAACATCTGGTTTTAAAACCACTGATGCTAAACCATAATCACCAGTAATTACTATATCGCCCTTTCTAACAAGATTAAAAATAAATAAATCAACAGATTGACTGAATGAGTCGACATAATAAATTTTGGCATTTTTAAAATCATTCATGAAATGTGCAAAGGATGCGACAAAAATAACTGGAACACTATAATCCAAACCAACTTGAATGATTTCTTGTTTAATAGGGCATGCATCTGCATCTACAATTATTCTTCTATTCATAATTAACTCCTATTCATACTATTCTACATTAATAATCAAATTCCTTCTCGACAATATAAGTCAGAAAATAAAGAATTTTGTCGAATGATTTTTCTAAACAATATAAAAATAAGGTGTTTTCATTTATACATTACAAACGAAAATACCTTAATCTGTTTCTGTTATTAATTATTTTTTATTGTGGCCTGAACTGCTGCTAACAAAATAGACCGATCACTATTTTTCAGCATTATGGAACACTTTATGTAGTCCATATCAGGAATGAAGCCGAAGTGACTGTTCCAGTTTTTTCTGAAAGTTCGATGTATTTAAATTTAATTCATAGGTCAGTCGAGGGACTCCTAGGATGATTAATTATCTATATACTCAAGCTCTATAAAATGAAGGTAAGGTATATACTTCAAAGCAAAATAATTATATCCAAAAAGGTGATTAAGAAACTCAAGGAATTGGAAAATATACGAAAAAGCAACTCTTAATCCTACAAAAGAAAATGAGGATAACAATTGATAAATAAATGCAATAACTTACATGGCAACCACCGAAATCATTCCGTTAAAATTGCATCTAGTTCCTTAATAAGATTTTCTCCATTAAAAATCTCATGAGAAGCTTCGAAGGATTCATATATGACATTTATTTTACCTAAAATGATATGCCTTATTTCTTGATTCAACATAAAGTCAATTTCATAAACAGTATCCTCTCTTTTATAGTAATATAAATTTCTTTTATGACCTGTAAAATTGTACTTACTTAAAGTTTTTGTTATCATCTTAATCTTAGTCTCATCATCAATCCATTTTCCATTGACATACAAACTGGTAATGATATCATTTTCGTTAACAATTGGATATTCTCTATCAATAACGAAGTGATAACGTAACGCAAATATTGCAATCACGATAAAAACTGCTATAGCAAAAAATTTTTTCTTCATCCAATTAATACTCCCTACACCATTCTATTCCTGCAATGATATTGGATACGTAACCATCTCCACTTGAGTCCAAGGCTTTGATCGCATATAAGTTTGCTTCTGGTACGACACCTATGACTCCAATTTCATTATCAACAGCAGCTATAATTCCTGCCACATTAGTTCCATGACCGTTATCATCGTTATATGACTTTTTCTTGGATATGGCATTATAACCACCTTTAATGTTATCAACCAGATCAGGATGATCCTCATCAATACCAGTATCTATAATTCCTACTTTTGTTGAATAATTAATGTTTTCATCATCAGATATTAGACTATTCATGTAATCAATCCCCCAGGGAACTATTTCCCTCGGTTGCTCTGGCACGGTGTCATCAGACTTTTCGTTCTTTTTATTTGAACTTCCATTAATTGTTATGACGTTATCATCTTCTACATACCTAACATCTTGTTCAGATGTAATACCGCTGTTAGAAGATATATAGACAACACTTGCATTCGAACCTTCAATATCCTTCAGTTTTATTGCCTTGTGCTTGTCTAATATTTTGGTTTTTTCATCACTTCCAACGTCATCTTTAAAGACAATGATTCGTCTTTTCACCCCTGATTTTGCATAAGTATGGTTTATAGTGGATAAGACTCCATCATCTAAACCTATCGAGTAAGTGTTGATCTCACTATTTGGCGGGATTTTTTCATAGGCAAAAGTAGGTATTGTTAGTGTAAGGATAAGTAATAATGAAGCGAGTACGACTAATAGTCTTTTCACGTTTTCATCTCCTCTCTACAATGCTATAACCACCTGACAATTACCATATTATTCCCCCCCCACGCTTTTTTGTCAACTATTATTCTCCTTTTATTCCTATTATGATATTTTTCTACTTATTATTACATAATTCGATATCTTGAGTTTGTTTATAACTGAAAAATTATTACTCATTGGTGAGAGTACGGATAATGTAAAGAGGCAGAAACTTGCTGCTTTTTTTGATAGAATAGTAGAAGTGAAACACGTTTATGGGGGCTAACAACTAATGGGAATCCATTTCATATAATATTTGTGTAGAGCCCCCAGTAAGTAACCAATAAAATAGGGTACTGCCCCTTAAAATTATTAAGTGACTACCCTTATTCTAATTTTTATTGAAGCCTGAAAACCCTTGATATACAAAGCGTTTCAAGCTTCAATCATATCATTTTAAGCCTTACTTCGATTGGTCTTTGTTGATTACAGTGGCCTGGGCCGCTGCTATCAAAATAGACCAATCACCATTTTTCACTATTATGGAACACTTCCAAAGCAATAATCTTTACCATTTCTCAGAATCCTCAATTTGATCAAATTTGAATTTTAAATCTAAAACTATTGTTTTCTCCATTACATCAACTCCAAGTTATCTAGACACGCTCCTATCAAATCATACAACCTGATCGAAACTAACGAACTCTTTCTACTAAACAGTTATAGCAACCTGGTACTGCATTATGAATATGGATATAATCTATTGTTTCATTTTTAAAAAAATCAATTATACAACTTTTTGTATCAATACCATTAATCAATTTGCAACTCAACATTATCCCATTTTTATCATAACCTCTAATTGAAAGCTTTCTATGCAGCATTCCTTCCGGAACCGTATTGATTTTAATATTTGCTGTCTCTACATTTTTTCGTATAAAAATAGCTCCATTCCCTCGATAAGGTGAATTGACATCATGGTGAGTATAGTTGAGAAGATAAACCGTCTCCCCTACACATGCATCCTCTAAACTGATACGACAAGGATACCCCGGGTTACTATCTGCAATCAGTTTCACAATCCCTCTTTTTTCTAGTTCTTCACCAGATAAATTATTCAAATGTTGAAACTCACTTTTTTCCAATCCTCGTATTCTAAAATTATGCATAATTTATTCTCCTTCCAAAATTCGATAGTTTGCAATCAATCATTCAATTATCGTAAAATACCACTTTCCATATGCAATAGATCTTTCTTTCTACGTATTCCTCCTGCGTATCCCGTTAGTTGTCCTTTTTTACCAACAACACGATGACAGGGTATTACGATGGATATTGGGTTGCGACCAACTGCCTGACCAACCGCTTGAGCAGACATAGTCTCCCTGTTAAGAAATGATGCAATTCGCCGACTGATTTCGCCATATGTCATTGTTTCACCATAAGGTATTGTCAAAAGTATCTTCCATACTTCTTTCTGAAATTCAGTTCCATCAGGGTCAATAAGTACATTGAATTCCTTCAGCTTCCCTTTTTCATAATCCCTGAGCTGATTAAAAAGTGCCTTTCTCGCTTCTATTGCTTTTTTATCTATCATCGTTGAATCCGATGATTGCAAATCATTCAAATCAATCTTCGGAAAGTGCTTCTGGCCTGCAAACCACAGCCCTTTTATCGTACCTTCGTTGCTGATGGACACAATCATCTCACCACATTTTGATTCGTATTTCCAATACAGGTTTCCTTTCATATTCACCTCCTTTCAATGATGTTTATTAGACACCGACATCATGCCATATCGCCATCGTCAGATAACTTCTCCATGGCTTGTAAGCTTCTGCAAAATTAGCAGCCTCTATCTCATACTTTTTGTTAAGCTTATAAGAAGAAATTCCTGAATGATTATCTGTCAACGCATATCCGTTTTCATCTTTTAGTTGCTTCATCAATGTCTGTTTGATACCCAAATCAGACACCAAAAAGATATCCGGCCAGCTAAGGCTTCGCATCGCTACATACTGAGCCGTCCAAATACCAATGCCTTTGATCTTCATGATTTTTTTGATGAACTTATCAGCTTCAACGAGCTCTTCAAAGGATAATTCCTTATTCAGGACAGATTCAGCCAGACTCTTGATTGTTTTACTTTTTGCTTCTATGACACCTAACGCACCTAATGCATTCTCGATGGGTTCATCGCTATTGACAAATTCTCCTGGCCCCGGAAAAAAGCAGTTCAGCTCAAACCAAGGTGTTTCAGCCGCCGTTCCGAATTGCTGAGCCACTCGACCAGCAAGCGTCGTTGCCGCCTTGACGGTGATCTGTTGACCGAGAATCGCCCTTAAAGCCATCTCAAAGCCATCAAAACATCCTGGTAATCGTGTACCTTGATCGATACTATCGGGCAACACTTGTGGAAACGCATCCAAATCAAAAGTCCTACGTACTTTTCTGATCACTTGCAGAATCCCCTTTTCTAAGCTGCTGCTGATCTTGACAACGACTGCGTTCTCTTCTTCAATCGGTTGAACCTCGATACATCCGCCATATAGATGACCATCTTCAACGATCTGCAATGTCCTACGGTAAACACCATATTCGTCAACCCATTCTACCTTTGGTATGGCTCTGGTTCTGAAAAAATCCATCATCTGCCTCCAACGATAGGGGGGACGATAAGATAATTTGACTTTGATCCAGTCTTTTATTTTGTTGTCACTTCTGATACATCTTATATCTTTCGGCGTCAAACCATATTTTTTCTTAAGCGTCTGATAGAAACGGTTGGCACTACCGAACCCAATCAAACCGGCTATTTCCGTCACACTCAACAATGTATCCTGCAACAATCTTTTGCCATTCAATAATCTTTTAGTCATGATATATTGTAGAGGGCTTATGCCAAGCACCATATGGAATAGTCTATGGACGTGCCTTGCTGAAACGCCAAAGTGTGTTGCACTCTTTTGTATTAATCCCGGACAATAATTCTGCTCTTCGAAATACATGAGTATGTGCCTTATCAAAAGATCACTCTGTTCGAATTCCGAATATTCTGGTGCCATCTCTGGCCGACATCGAAGACAAGGTCTAAATCCAGCAATCTCAGCCTGAACAGCGGTATCAAAGAATTGACAATTCTCTTTCTTAGGTGCAGGAACTTTACAGACAGGACGACAATATACCCCTGTTGTTTTCACCGCTGTATAAAAAACGCCGTCAAACCTAGCGTCTTTGGCCTGTATAATTTGATAACACATATCTTTTGTAAGCTTCATAATATTCCACCTCGTATACGATGACCTAACATTCTATTTATCTATATTATATCAAGGTGATTTATAAAAAAACACTCACTATCGGACATTAAGTTGGACATGACAAGTCTATTGACTCTATAGCTAATATGTGCCAGACTCTTATAAAGTTTAATGAGATTCTGGAAAAACATAATTCCATATAATAAAATTACTGACTGATTCTTGTCTTGCATAAAGGTGTAATCTTGAGCATCATCCTAAAAGATACCCAATGTCATCTATAAAATGCCCCAAAAAAACGGGCCGGAAAATGCACTTTTTCAGCCCGTTTTTACTCATTCTTCGCCCTAAAACCACTAAATACAGTGGTCGACAAACCTCATTTACCATCCAAACCACAATTCGTCATCAGAATTATACTCTCAACGTGTGCTATAAAAGGAAACATAATTACTTCTATATCATCTGTGAAACTGTTTTCAATCTCGTCCCTGTACAAAATTTCTTTTATCTTGATACAACTTGGAGATACTATAAATCAATAAAAACAGGGTATTATCTCTTAAAACACTAAGAAATAATACCCTTACTTTATTTACACTAAGTCACTCAAAGTTTTGATATATAAGCCTTTTCGAGCTTCAACCAACCATATTTAAGCCTTACTTCGATTGTTCTTTGTTGATTACAGCTGCTTGTGCAGCTGCTAATCTTGCTAGAGGTACTCGATATGGAGAACAACTAACATAATTTAATCCAGTCTTATAAACAAATTCAATAGATCTTTGTTCTCCGCCATGTTCTCCACATATCCCAACCTTTAAATTGGGTTTTGTCTGTCTTCCCATTTCAGTTCCAATCTCAATTAGTCTGCCAACACCATCTTGATCAATTGTTATAAATGGATTTTCTAGTAAAATCTTGTGATCTACGTAATAATGCAAGAATTTGCCCTCTGCATCATCACGACTGAAACCAAATGTAGTTTGGGTTAAATCATTCGTACCAAAGGAGAAAAACTCCGCGTGTTCAGCTATTTGATTAGCGGTTAAAGCAGCTCTTGGAACTTCAATCATCGTTCCAATAGAATAATTAATATTTCGATTCGCTTTTTCTTTTACTCTTTCAGCAATTTGTGTAACTAATTCCTTCATTATCTTAAGCTCATTTACATGTCCTACTAATGGAATCATAATTTCTGGTTCTATTTCTATTCCCTCATCAGCTAATTCTACAGTAGCATTAAAGATTGCTTCTGCTTGCATCTCATATATTTCTGGAAATGTAATTCCGAGACGACAGCCACGATGACCAAGCATCGGATTAAATTCAGATAAATTTCTAACCTTTTTTAATAGCCCTTCTTTTTCCTTCAATTTTTGATCCGAAGCGTTTTCATATTTCATTCTTGTGATTTCTACCACCAAATCTTCAATGTTCGGTAAAAACTCGTGCAATGGTGGGTCAAGTAAGCGTATCGTAACTGGGTATCCTGCCATTGCTTTTAAAATACCATTAAAATCACCCTGTTGCATTGGTAGTAGCTTTGCTAAAGCTATTTGTCTTTCCTCAATAGTTTCTGCTAATATCATTTCTTGAACAATTGGGACTCGATCAACTGCCATGAACATGTGCTCTGTTCTGCATAATCCAATACCAGTTGCCCCAAATTCTCGGGATTTTTTTGCATCAACTGGTGTATCAGCATTTGCCCTAACTCCAATTTTCTTTACCTCATCTGCCCAATCCAATAGTTTGAGAAACTCATCTGATAGCTTTGGATCGATTAGATTTACTTCTCCTAAAATAACCTTCCCAGTACTGCCATCTATTGAAATAATATCCCCTTTTTTTAATGATATACCATTGCTCATGTCGATTTGCTTATTTTTCAGATCTATTCTTAATGCTTCACATCCCGTGATACACGCTTTACCCATTCCACGTGCAACGACAGCAGCATGACTAGTCATGCCTCCTCGACTTGTAAGTATACCTTGGGAAGCAACGATACCATGAATGTCCTCTGGTGTTGTTTCAGGCCTCACTAAAATTACTTTTATACCTTGGTTACTTTTTTTCTCGGCCACGTTGGCATCAAAAACTATTTCTCCAGTAGCAGCACCTGGGGATGCTGGTAGTCCTTTGGCAATTACCTTTAGCTCCTTTGACACATCTATCTGTCGATGTAATAATTGATCTAGTTGATTAGGATCTACCCTTAAAAGAGCTGTCTCTTTATCAATGATACCTTCATTTACTAAATCAACTGCTATTTTAACAGCAGCATGAGCTGTTCGTTTTCCATTTCTGGTTTGCAATAGATATAGTTTTCCTTTTTCAATGGTGAATTCGATATCCTGCATATCCTGATAATGCTTTTCTAACCTATTCGCAATGTCAACAAAGCTATTATATACTTCTTTGTTTACATCTTTTAATGTATTGATGGTTTTAGGTGTCCGTATACCTGCAACTACATCTTCGCCCTGTGCATTCATTAAATACTCCCCATAAAGTATGGATTCCCCAGTGGACGGGTTACGGGTAAAGGCTACTCCTGTACCAGAATCATCTCCCATATTGCCAAATACCATCATTTGAACATTTACTGCCGTCCCTAAATGATCAGGGATTTTATTTATTTTTCTGTAAACAATGGCTCTTTGATTATTCCATGAATCAAAAACTGCTCTAATTGCCATATCTAATTGAACCTTGGGCTCTTGTGGAAATGGATTTTTCGTTTTGTGGAAAACTATTTTCTTATACTTTTCTATGACTTGCTTCCAATCTCCCTGATTTAATTCTGTATCTAGCACAGTGCCTTTGATGTTTTTCACTTCTTCAATTTCTTGTTCGAATAAATAATGCTCAATACCCAACACCACATTACTAAACATTTGAATAAAGCGACGATAGCTATCATAAGCAAAACGAGGGTTATTTGTTAATTCAGCAATAACCTCAACTGTTTCATCATTTAATCCAAGATTGAGAACGGTATCCATCATTCCTGGCATAGATATAACAGAACCTGATCTTACCGATACAAGAAGTGGATTTCTTTTGTCACCTAAACGCTTCTCAGTTGATTTTTCTAATGCTTGAAGTGATTGCTCAATTTGTTGGTTCATTTCGGTGGTTAGTTTTTTATTGTTCAAATAATAATCATTACATGCCTTTGTAGATATCGTAAAGCCTGGAGGAACAGGTAAGCCTACTTTAGTCATTTCAGCTATATTAGCTCCTTTTCCTCCTAAAATATCCTTCATCTCTTTATTTCCTTCATGAAAAAGATAAACATATTTCTCAGACATTACTTACATCCCACCTTTTCTAATCATATCTAAAATAATATTCGCAGTCTCTTCAATAGCTTTATTAGATACATCTATAACTGGACAACCAACTTTTTTCATGACCCTCTCTGAAAAATCTAATTCTTCTAATATTCGCTCATAGTTCGCATAATTGGACTGTGTCGTTAAACCTAAAGCTTTTAATCTTTCTTCTCTTATCGAATTTAATTTTTCTGGATTTATTTTTAAACCGATAACCTTTTTATTTGGAATTTGATATAATTCTTCTGCCGGTTCAACCTCTGGTACTAATGGAACGTTTGCCACTTTAATACGTTTGTGTGCTAAATACATCGATAATGGAGTTTTTGAGGTTCTAGATACACCGACTAATACTACGTCCGCTTTTAATACACCTCTTGGATCTCTGCCATCATCATATTTTACAGCGAATTCAATTGCCTCTACCTTCTTAAAATACTCTTCATCAAGCTGTCTTACTAATCCTGGTTTATTTTTAGGAGGTACATTATACATAGATCGCAGTGTATCTAGCATCGGCCCCATAATATCTACTATTCTTATACCTTCTTTAGAAGTCTTTTTAATAAGATGTTGCTTTAATTCTTCGATAACAATAGTAAAAGCTATCATACCATTCACTTCTTTAGCTGATTCTACGATTTCGTCTAATGATTCAATATCATCAATATAGGATACTCGCCTTATTTCTGCAGATCCACCATTAAATTGGCTTGCAGCTGCCCTTACTACATACTCTGCAGTTTCACCTACAGAATCAGAAATAACATAAATAATTGGTTTATCTGTTTGATTAGCTATGACCTTTCCCTCCTAAACCTCTTTTTCTTTGCCAAGCTCAACAAAAGCCTTACTTATCGTTGTTTTTGTAATTCGACCAATCACTTCTATGCCATTTATCCCATTACGAATAACTGGGACAGAGTCAATCTGATAATGTATCAATTTATTAGCCACATCTATTAACGCATCATCCAAGCTACATGTAATGATATTAGGCATTCTTGTCATGATAACTGAAACTGGTATTTCTTGTAAGCTTTGTTTGCCAATTGCTACCTTTAATAAATCCTTCCGAGATACCATTCCCGCTAAAACCCCTGGATCCTTTATGATAGCAAGGGTACCTACATCCTCTAGAAACATCGTAACGATAGCTTCATAGACAGAGGTCTCTTCTTTAACAACAACGGGTACAGCTTTATAATCCTTTACAAGCATTTTACTTAATGCTTCACCTATTAATTCAGTGCCTTTTTTACCAGTATAAAAGTAACCAACCTTTGGTCTTGCATCTAGAAAACCTGACATTGTTAAAATAGCTAAATCTGGTCTCAATGTAGCCCTCGTTAGATTAAGTTTTTCAGCAATTTTTTCACCAGTTATCGGCCCATTTTCTTTTACAATTTCTATTATTTTTTCTTGTCTACTAGTTAGTTCTATGGTTTTTCACCACCTTCAGACAATGTGTTATACTATATAAAAATATTTCTTTATATAGTATATACTAATTGTTAGCGATTCTATATGCAATAAAATTTTTAAAAAATAAAACCTATTTTCCATCGTTATTAATTTTTAGACATAAAAAAGCTTTCTTATCATCCTACATTATCCTTTCTGGAGATAAGAAAACTTTTTGTTCTAGTAGTGATACCATAATACATATTATTATTCACCACTTATTTTTAGAATTTTAATCGTGAATTTTTTATTTAAAAAAAGTGAAAGACTTAAGCTTGTTAGCAATGGATATAAATAAAAAATAATCGCACTTATGGTTATGGGAAGAGATACTAAAACTTTTTCATTCTTTGAGATTGTCAATTGAATAAGATTAGATCTCCTTAATAGGTTTTTTACAACTTCTAATAATTGCGATCCACTTACCTCAATAACTTCTTCAACATATTTCTCTTTTATTATGAGTTGATCCTTTAATTCCTTCAATGCAGCTGATAGATGGTATTGATTTTTTTTAAGAATCTTTCTAGCGGTTTCTTTACTACATGGAACTTGATGCTGCAAAATATCTATCAATATGTGTTCCTTTCTTTGTTCCATGAATATCTCTCCTAACTGTATTTGTTAAGCTGGTCTAGAAAATTTCTAGACTTTAAGGGTATTCCAATATATTCGTCATAAAATAATCTCAATGTTTTACTAAGCTCAGATTTTGTAGAGTCTTTAACATTAATATTTCCTAATCGTTTAATATCCATAGTTTCAAATAACCTAAGCAATTTAATCGAACCTTGCTGCAAATTTATTGTACCCTGCTCCTTGTGTCGATTACAGATTATGCCACCATACTTAACACTAAAATGGGTTAATTCTTCTTCTCTTCCACATATGGAACAAGCATGGAGATGAGGACGGTAGCCAGAAATTAATAGTATTTTCATCTCAAAAATTCTTGCTATTACCTCCAAATCCTTTCCCTCATTGATATATTCTAAGCTTGATAATAACTGTTGGAATAGAAAAGGATTTGGTTCATCATTCTGCTCCGTCATTTTATCAACCAATTCTGCAATATATGCAGCATATGCAGTTTTTTCAATATCGTGATATATATCAGTAAAAACCGATTGGAGATCACCCTGATTTAACGAACCCATCTCTTTACCCATAAAATAAATATAATCACCATAGCTAAAAATTTGAGTAATGGCATGAAAACGACTTTTTGTTCTCCGTGCATTTTTTGCCATTACTGCAACTTTACCTTTATTTCTTGTATATAAAATGATTATTTTACTTCCTTCTCCATAATTAATTGTTTTAATTACGATGCCTTCTGCTTTTATTAACATTTTTTACACTCCAAATTTTATTTACTTTATATATCATAATTTATTCATGATATAAGTGTAAATAGTTAATACAAGCAATTTAATTTTTACGGATTATTCATCACCATGTTTAACAATATCATAGGCGTTATCACTAAAATTATTTTCCACATCAGTAATTGTTACATATTCCTTATATAGAAGATAGGCATCAATCTGACCTGTATTTTTAAAATAGTTCCACGAAAAATCTCTCATGGTAAACACCCTCTCCCTGTTCGATCAAATTACAATCTTACAGTATTATGATAAACAAAAATGATCATTTCTATCCTAGATTCGCTATATATCCTTCTAAGATTTTACTCCGATTTTTTCCATTCATAAAAAATACCCTAGCAAGTAACTAAGGTACGTCAATTATACATGATTGGAAAATAAAACCATTTATTCCTCTTCACCTACATAACCAAATTCCTTTAAAAGGTAATCACGATTGCGCCAATCATCCTTCACCTTCACCCAAAGCTCAATAAACACCTTGGAGCCAAGAATTCTTTGAATATCCTCTCTCGCCTGCATTCCGATATTCTTTAGCATGCTACCATTCTTTCCGATAATAATTCCCTTTTGAGACTTTCTCTCCGTATAAATCACCGCTTGTATCAATAAAACATCAGGATTTTCATCCCCAGGCTTCATAGATTCAATGACAACAGCAATGGAATGGGGTATTTCTTCTCTTGTTAAATGTAGAATCTTTTCCCTAATCAATTCAGCGACTATGAAGCGTTCAGGGTGCTCTACCACTTGTTCAGGGGGATAATAATAAGGTCCAACAGGCAGCTTCTTAAAGATTAATTCTTTTAAAGTTTCTACATTGTTTCCATATAGAGCGGAAATTGGCACTACTTCCTCAAATTCAAGTAATATCCGATATTGATCTATCAGTGGTAAAAGTGCTTCGGGATGTATTAAATCAATTTTGTTTAAAATTAAAAATACTGGTGTGTTTTTTATTTCCTTTAATTGATTAATAATAAACTGTTCACCAGGTCCGAATTTTTCGGTAACATCAATAAGATACAGAATAATATCTACCTCTTGTAATGTTGTTAATGATACATTCATCATATAGGTGCCTAGCTTTGTTTTCGGTTTATGTATTCCAGGTGTATCAATGAAGATAACCTGTCCATTTTCATCAGTATATACTGCTCTAATTTTATTCCTTGTTGTTTGAGCTTTATCAGACATGATTGCAATTTTTTGTCCCATGACGTGATTTAGTAATGTAGATTTGCCCACATTTGGTCTACCTATAATTGCGACAAAACCTGATTTACTATTATTATTTTGATTCATCTAAATCCTCCTGAGTAAAAGCACCTGGAAGTAGTTTAGAAACAGTCGTCTCCATTACATCTCCATTTAAATTTGCTAAGTAAACCTTTGCATTAGGGTCAAAAAACTCAACCATCACCTGTCTACAAGCACCGCATGGAGAGACAGGCCCATTCGTATCAGCGACAACGGCAATAGATTCTAAATCCCTGTCCCCTTCAGATATTGCTTTGAAAATTGCTGTTCGTTCCGCACAATTTGTTAATCCATATGATGCATTTTCGATATTGGTGCCTTTATAAACATTACCATTCTTTGTTACTATAGCAGCTCCAACCCCAAATTTTGAATAAGGAACATATGCAAGTTCCCGTGCATCTATCGCTATTTTAATTAATTCATCTTTTTTCATGATTATCTAAACCTCCAATGCTTTTCCACTAATTCGTAACTAATTCTTTTTCTTTTTCTTGTTCATGTTTTTCTTTTACTTTCATTGTACCCTTCTTTTCTTCACCTATAAATTTTTCAGGTGGCTGTACAACCCCACCTGAGATAATATATTTTAATCCTTCTTCCACTGACATATCCAAAAAAACAACATCTTCATATGGGACTAAAGCAAGCCATCCCGAGGTAGGATTAGGAGTTGTCGGCATAAATACATTCATTAATTGTTTATTATTATGATTTTTTAGTTCCCCTTGACATTCTCCTGTTAAAAAACCCATTGTATAGAGACCCTTTCTAGGATACTCAACAAGCACGACCCTCTTAAAGGAGCTTTTATCTTGAGTAAAAGCATTAGTAATCTGTTGTACCGTAGAGTAAATGCTTCTAGCAATTGGAATTCGATAAAATAATCTCTCTGTGATTTTAATAAATTGTTTTCCAAAAAAGCTTCTACCTGCAAATCCCACACCAATCAGCAAGAAAATAGTAACAACTATCCCCAATCCTGGTATTCGATTTTCAAAAATCATTCCCCATGGTAAATAAATTGGAAATCTTGGTATAAGATGAAGAGTTACTAAAATGCTACTTAAAAATCCTCCTAAGATTGGATCTACCACTTTAAAAATAAACTGTAATACATAAATTGTTAATATAGCTGGTAATAAAACAATGAATCCCATTGCTAATTGGTACCGTATTTTTTTTAACATCTATTTTTTGTGCCCCCTATGAAGACTGATTTGTAGAATTTATATGAACAAAATCTAAAAAAGCAACCAATATAATAGGTAAAAACCAACCATTGATATGAAGACGTTTTGAATAATGCCTTGTAATGAAACGATGTTCTTCATTTTCAAGATAAAGACAATTACGATCGTTATGATAAATACATAATAGAGATAAAATATATGAAGTACAAATAATAATGAAACAAAAAACAATAATACACCAATGAGCACATTTGGTTGATAGCTATTATTTCTATTTTTCCAAAAAGCCTTTATGATATATGTAATAATGATAATAAATATGATTTGCATGGAAAAAAAGGAAATGGGACTTTTATGATTTGGTGCCCACCCATTCGTAAGAAAGATTTTTACATATGGAAATATAACAATAGCTCCTACAGTTGTGGCTATAATCGCAATTAATAGTACTGCTCCAGCAGCTAAGTCCTTTGCATATTTTGCTAGTTGATGGTACTGATCAGTTATCAAATCAACAGTTATTTCAATCGCGGTATTAAAGGTCTCGGCACTTAAAACCATTCCAATAACCATTAAAATAATGGTGGTATCTAAATTATTAAAATGAAATGCCATTCCCATTAATAGTACCGCTAAAGCAAAGGAGACATGAATCTTCATATTTCTCTGAGTTCTTATTGAATATACGATTCCCTCACTGGCATGGAAAAATGAACGTATTAATCTTTTCACTAACAATTAATCATCACCTAAATATCTTTAATTGTTTTAGAACTAACTCCTGTTTATCAAACATATCCTTTTCTTCCTTTTCTTCCTGATGATCATAGCCTAGTAAATGTAAAAAACCATGAACTGTTAGAAAACCAAGTTCTCTGTCAAAGCTATGGCTATACTCATTTGCTTGTTCCATTGCCCGGGGAATAGAAATAATGATATCACCGAGCACATTGGGAATGTCCCCAATCTCGTCATCATACAAAATTGTCATTTCATCCTCTGCTGATTCGTTCATGGCAAAGGATAGAACATCCGTAGGTCTATCAATGCCTCGATAATCTCGATTCAAGTCATGAATGGCACTGTCATCAACTAAAATAACAGCGACCTCGCCATTTTCAATTCCTTCAATCCTTGCTGCTTCAGTTAATACATCTGTTATAAGTTTATATTCTTCTTCTTTTATTTCTCTATTGTCTTGCTCGTTAATTATATCCACATTAATCATTAACTTGTTTTCACTCCTTTATGCTCCTCTACATTTTCATCAGGATACTCAATTCGAGAATGAAAAATACCTTTAATTGTCTCAAGCATAGATATTGCTACAATTTCTAATTCTTTTAAAGTAAGATCACACTCATTTAGTTGACCATCATCTAGTTTAGACTTGATAATCTTTCGAACCATTTCTTCTATTGATTCATTTGTTGGTTTTGATAGTGATCGTACAGCAGCCTCTATACTATCTGCTATTCCAACTATTGCTGCCTCCTTTGTTTGGGGCTTAGGACCAGGATACCTATATTCACTTTCTGGAATTTCCTCATCAGTTTCCTTTAACGCCTTGTAATAAAAATATTTTAATAGCGTCGTTCCATGATGCTGTTGAGCAATATCCTGAATAGCATGAGGTAATTTGTGCTCCTTTAACATCTCAACACCGTCTTTTGTATGGGAAATAATAATTTTTTTACTTAAGCTAGGTGCAATATTATCATGAGGGTTTTCCATATTAAGCTGATTCTCGATAAAGAAAGTCGGTCTTTTCGTTTTTCCTAAGTCATGATAATAAGCACCAACTCTTGCAAGCAATCCGTTAGCACCAATTGTTTCCGCCGCTGACTCAGCAAGATTTCCGACAATGATACTATGATGATATGTCCCGGGCGTTTCAATTAAAAGCTTTCTCAACAGAGGATGATTTGGATTTGATAGTTCAATTAGATTGATTGGAGACAGAATTCCAAATACCGTCTCAAAAAAAGGCAGGAAGCCTATCGTTAAAACTGAGGAAAAAATCCCACCAATCACTCCATAGATAACCATTTCCAACCCATCTCGAAATGTAAAGCTCTGATTGGTTAACATGATAATGACCAAAATTGAAAGAACATTAAATAAAGCTACAATAATACCGGCTTTTAAAATAGAGGAACGCTGCTTCACTCTACCGATAGCAAAAGCACCAGCCGTACTTCCCATTAGTAAGACGAAGCCATAACGAAAATCAAAAATCATGGTTTGGTCAAAATTAAACATTAAACTTGCAAAAATGCTGAATATCGCTCCACTTAGTATTGCAAACCTAAGACTAATTAAAAGAGTGATCAACATAACACCAAATGCCACCGGTGCTAAAAAACCAATAGGTGAGGTCAGGGAATTTCCTCCAACCATACCTAGTATAGAGATACTAGTTATCGTTAATAGAATAATAATAAATAACATGAGTAATGATTTATTATTTTTGTGTAATCTTGGTTTCATTCGTTCAATACTATAGAATAATAAAAAGGCTAATAGACCAACAATCAAAAGTAGTCCAAAATAAGGCCATAATGTAGATGTATCCTTTAATAAGCCAGCAGCTTTTAGTTTCTCATTGGTGGACTGATCGATATATTGTCCCTGCTTCACAATAAGTTCGTCTTTTTTAATAATAATTGGTTGTACATTATCTTTTGCCTCTTGACGTTTTGTTATAGTCTGTTTTGCATCATAAAAATAGTTTGGTTTAATAAAATGCTTCGTCATTTCAAAAGCAATATTTTTAATCTTTTCACCGTTATCATAAGGATTATCTTTAATCATTTCTTCTGCTTTTTGGTAAGCAGAATTCAGATCGTCATATCTAACACCTGTATTCATCATGACATCTAGCGTAGTCTTAGAAATATATTTAATATTATTAATTTTATCAACAGATAAGCTAGCTATTAATTTTATTGATTCCTCTGATAGGATATTATTATCTAATTGAGTAATCTTTTCTACTTTATCCTTAACTAAAACATCCTTCTCGTTGATGATACTTGTAATATTATCAAAATATTCATCCATATCCTTTAATTGATTACTTAATACATCGGGGTCTTTTATATATACTTCCCCCACTGCTTTAGCAGCCGCCTCTTTTTGAAGGTTTGTATCATATTCATCAATAACACTTATCCGGGAACTTAAATCAATTGGGCTGTTTTCTCCTTGTTTTAATTCATAGGTTTTTGGAATAACTTGTCCCATCAATAGAAGATACATACTTATTCCTAATAAAATGTACATAAAATAGCGAACTGATGCATGGTTTACCCAATCCTCTAAAAATTTTATATACATCCAGCTATTATTTTCCCTTTTTTTCTTCATTACTGTCACCCCTTTGCACAACCCAGAAAATCTATAGAATATAATCAGAGATTAATTATATATCAAAAGCATGTTAATTTGAGTTTTATTATTTTATAGCGGTTGATCAGCTTTACCGTAGGCCAAAATAATTTTTCGAACCAAGTGATGTCTAACAACGTCATGCTCAGACAAATAGATAAAACCAATATCATCAATCATTTTAAGAATTTGTTCCGCTTTACGTAGTCCAGATCTTGTTTTGCTAGGTAAGTCAATCTGAGTTACATCTCCAGTTATAACCATTTTCGATCCAAACCCTAATCGAGTTAAAAACATTTTCATTTGTTCTGGAGCTGTGTTTTGAGCTTCATCAAGTATGACAAAGGAATCATCTAACGTTCTACCTCGCATATAGGCTAAAGGAGCAATTTCAATCATCCTACGCTCTAAATATTTATTTACTTGTTCAACACCTAAAACATCATATAAAGCATCATAAATTGGTCTAAGGTAAGGATTAACCTTTTCTTGGAGATCTCCTGGTAAAAAACCTAAATTTTCACCGGCCTCAACTGCAGGACGGGTCAATACGATTTTTTTTATTGATCCTTGCTTTAAAGCTGCTACAGCCATAACAACTGCCAAATAGGTTTTGCCAGTTCCAGCTGGGCCAATACCAAATACGATATCTTTTTTTCTAATGGTTGAAATATAATGACGCTGACCTAAGGATTTTACACGAATTTCTTTGCCTTTATATGTCGTGATAATTTTTTCGTCAAAAAGCTCAAGCAATTCGTTTATTAAATTATCTTTTGTTAGTTCTAATGCATAATAAATATCCCTTTGCGATAACCTATATCCTTTTTTAACCAACTGAATTAATACTTCAAATAAGTTTGAAATCTTATTAACTTCTTCTTTATCCCCATGTATAATCATATTTTCTTTTCTTGTAAAAATTTGAACATCTGTTCTATTTTGTATCAAATTCAACCATTGATCGTTTGGGCCAAATAGCTGTAATCTATCTTCAATATTATTTAGTTTTACTTCTCTTTCATGTAGATCTACCTGCAAATGTCTCATTCTCCTTGAATAATCGGTTGTGTTTTTGTAATATCTTCTAATACTTCATAAATAATCTTTATAGATAATTTATCATCAACTACTTGCTGTTGCAAAATCTTTCGGCTTAATAATTTACTATTAGACGAAATTTTAGTGTTTAAATCATTTTCCGCTTGAAAAATTGCAATGTTATATGCATCTTGAGTCGTTATCTTTTCTCTCTTTTCTTCATATTCTAAGATTTTTTCTGTAACAAATATAACTGGTAATTGATAGTTTTTCCAAGATACTCTTTTCCCATAATATTTTTTTTCGAATTTCTTATAGTTGATATCACTATATCCCTTATATTTTATCATTCTATTACCGATTCCTATATATTTTTTTTCAATAAAGTTCCCTGTATATTCTTTCCACTCTCTAACCATTGGAACGGTAACCACTGATTGATACCATACAATACCTTTTACTATCCCTTTTGCTGCAATGGCTTGTTTATTTTCTTCATTGCCAATAAGTCCCGAAATAAGTATATCTCCTTTTTTTACCCTATCATTTACTTTGACCTTTGGTATCCCTTTTTCAGCAATAATCCTCTCCACAACAGCATCTTTATCTGCAATAATATTTCTTGCCCCTAAGTTAGATTTAGGAACTGGTTTAACCTTCTCTACAATCGTAATATTTAACTTTGTACCTTCAATATGAACCCCAATCCATGCTGTATCTGGTAATTTCGTCTGTAATTTATCTTGTATAATACTTTGTTCAGGGAGTTGTCGCTTAAACATCCCTTTATGTATACCAATTTGATCAATGGCTTGATAAATTTTTTCAGTTTTTATCATATGATTTCCTTCTACACTAATTGTCCAAATCATTGATGAAAAAATATAAATAATAGAGATAAATAATATAAGTCCTAATAAAAATCCTTTGCGCTTAAATAATTTGTCCAAAAAAAACGGTAAACCTATTCTATCCTTCAGATGTACTCTAGTATAGGTCGACTTTAATATGGGTTTTAGATTAAAAAAATCACGGATAGAAATAGAAAATTTCGCTTGATGATGGTCAATAATTGTAAAATCCCAGATATGTATATTTTTTTTAATAGTCATATTGATAAAGCGTTCAATATATTTTCCTCTTAACGTGCATATGATGTATCCTCGCAACCATTTTAATAATTTATTGTTCAAAAAGACACCTCCAAAGATAAAGCCCACCTTATTATGGTGAAGGTTATTAAAGTATATTGATCGCAACACTGACCCAATGCGAGCTGAAGAAGTAATAAAATTTTTTTATTATGATTACTTTTGGGATATGTTGACTTTTTTTGTGAAGAAATTTATAAATGATGTATTTCCTTTATTACACCTTCTATAAATATTTCATCAGGCCATATTTGCCGAATGACTAGTTTTTCTCCTACAATTTTTACTTCTTTTCTATTAACCCTGATATGCAGGAATTTATCATTAAATTGAACAACACTTTCAAAATTTTCAATATATATTTGATTAAAACCAATGACCGAGATTCTAGGCATATTTAGTATTAAATCACTTGGTAAATCTAAATGATTAACTGTTAGTTGTTTAATTTTCTTTCGAAGTTTCCCCACCCTCATGCCTCCTCTCATCCTTGTTTAAGCAATATGCTAAAAAAAAGAAAATTATGATTCATTATCTATATATGAAAAAAACCGTTGGTTAAATTACCAACGGTTTAAAAATTTTTTTTATTTTTTTGGTATCATATACTTTGTAAAAGAATAATGTGGCCGTTTACTTCTAGGCGTACCGTAAATTTCTGACCATATCATCCCTTGATAAGGACTCTTCAATGATAAACTACTATCCTTATTGTTTAGGTACTGATTATATACTCTATCTGTTTTCTCTTCAGATTCCCTTGCAAGTTCTTTTACACTTTTAAAAGTAGGTTCGTTATCTTTTACAGTTGTATCATATATTCTGCGGGTTCTTAACTCATCCTCATAAGCTAGCTCTTCGACATTTTTAAAAATCTCTGTATTTCTCGTTCTAATCTCAATATTATTGGGTTGCATGGATGATTCTTCGTATATGATGTTTGGCTCATTTTCATCCCTCTTCCAAGAGGATAACTGCTCATTGAGTCGACGATCTAAATCCTTTAATGTATTTTCAACTACATTTGGTGATCGTTCAGCTCTTTGCGTTCTTGGCTGTTCAGGTCTAGGGTAACTATTTGGCGTACGATAGTTTTTTGGATTTTTATTAGAGCTGTTGTTACCCCGCTTATTTTGATTAAAAACCGATGAAATTAAGCCTATAACGATTAAGAAGACTAACCATTCCATCTAATCACCTATTTCTTATCTTTACGATTATTTTGATCGTCCATTTTTCCAAAGGAATCTCTCATATCTGTATCTGCTGTGATATTTTGCATATTTAAATAATCCATAACACCAATTTTTCCATTTTTCAATGCATCTGCCATCGCTAAAGGCACTTCTGCTTCCGCTTCAACCACCTTAGCTTGCATCTCTTGAACCTTGGCCTTCATTTCCTGTTCAGTTGCCACAGCCATCGCACGTCTTTCCTCAGCTTTTGCTTGAGCAATTTGCTTATCAGCCTCTGCTTGGTCTGTTTGTAATTGTGCACCAATATTTTTACCGACATCTACATCAGCAATATCAATGGATAGTATTTCAAATGCAGTCCCTGCATCTAAACCTTTACCTAAGACAGTATGAGAAATAGCATCAGGATTTTCTAAAACATGTTTATGGGTAGTGGCTGAACCAATCGTAGTAACAATACCTTCCCCTACACGGGCAATTATCGTTTCTTCTCCTGCACCACCAACCAAACGATCTATATTAGCTCGAACAGTAACCCTAGCTCTAGCCTTTACTTCGATACCATCCTTCGCAACTGCTGCAACGATAGGTGTCTCAATGACCTTTGGATTAACACTCATCTGAACTGCCTCTAATACATCTCTACCTGCTAAATCAATTGCTGCTGCACGTTCAAATCCAAGGGCAATATCAGCTCTTTCTGCTGCAATTAATGCATTTACCACTCGGTCTACATTACCACCAGCAAGATAATGACTTTCTAATTGATTGGTATTTAACTCCAATCCAGCTTTTCTTGCCTTGATTAAAGGATTAACAATTCTTGCAGGAATAACTCGGCGTAGTCTCATACCAACAAGTGTAAATATCCCAACTTTTACTCCTGATGCAATAGCTGAAATCCAGAGCATGATTGGTACAAAGGTGAAAAATACTGATAATAGCACTATAACTAGTGCAATAAATAATAATAAAGGAATTAATTCCATATTACTTACCTCCTAAAATTTATATATATTTTTAAAAAATAATACACACCTTAGACAACTTCCTTAACAACGATCCTAGTTCCTTCTACCAAAATGACTTCTATTTCTTTGTTAGCATCAATAAAATTCCCTTCGGTAATAACGTCATATCTTTTACCTTCAATTAATGCTGTACCAGAAGGTCTTAACTTCGTAATCGAATTACCAGTTAAACCTATTAGTTTTTTATCTTTAATATGGGATACATAGCCAGTCTCTTTTTTCTGTTCATCCTTTAAAATAAATCGATTCCATAGGCCCTTTTTCCCAAAATATTTCACAAGTATAATAGCTAAAATAATATTGACGACGATGGCGATTGCTATACTGAATAATCCATAGGTAGTTTCATAGGCAGCCATGGCTATACCAGTAATAAATGAGATAATACCCATTATTCCAAAAACGCCAAATCCAGGAACAAACAGCTCAATGGCCATTAAGATAAATCCGAATAGGAAGAATATTAGAGCTTCCCAACTAGCAAAACCAGCAAAATAATTACCAAAAAAGTAAAGTCCAAAGGCAGAAATCCCAATGATTCCTGATACACCAAATCCTGGAACGAATAGTTCAATGATAATTCCTGCTAATCCTATAATCAATAAAAATGGAATAACAAAAGGATTTGTAACAAATCTAGCTAATTTTTCTGAAGGTGTTAAATGAACCTCTGTAATAATCGTATTACCCATACCTAACTTGCGTATTAGTTCACTCCTAGTATTCACGATTCCATCTGCAATACCATACTTTAATGCTTCATCAGAGCTCAGGGTAATTAATTCTCCTTTTTTCGTAATGTCTGGAATAACCACATTTGGGTCAACCATACCTTCAGCAATCTTTTCATTCTTATGATGACTAAGTGCAGCATCTTTCATATAGCTTTTCCATACTGAGGTTATTTTTGGATCAACTGTATCGCCTGTAATCGTTCTAACTGCCGATGCACCAATATGACTAGAAGGCTCCATATATATTTTATCTGCACTTAACGATATAAATGCCCCTGCTGAAAGAGCTTTTCCTTTTATAAAAGCGATTACTGGTATATCTTCATTCTGAATTAATTCACCTATACCAAGTGCCGCATCTATAGCTCCACCTAATGTATTGATTTCAAGGATAATCATATCCGCTCCATTTTTCTCTGCTTCAATAAACCCCTTCTGAAGAAAGCTTTCTAACCCGCGCTCTATACCTTGTTCCACTGGAATCACATAGACTAATTTTTCAGCATTTGCAGACACCATTGAAGACTGTAGAACTGGAAAGAAACTAAAAGAAAGAAGAAGGGTTAATAATAAGACTAAAATGTATTTTTTCAATAAATTACCTCCTCTCATCAACAACTACTTAATATGCAATGTATTACGAAACGGATAAACAAATGGTTTCAATTTTATAAATTTTTACATTTATATACTTTTCATTTTATCATACTAATCATTTATCCGATAGCTAACCTTCGCTAACTTATGCAATATTTTGTTAAACGGCGCTATTTTGAATTAGTTCAGTTTTTTTATTCCATTTTATTTTTTTAATGAAGAAAAAATGACGTTTAGTTAACCTAAACGTCATTTTATATCATTAAATATTTTACTTGTTGTTAAAAATATGATTACACCTTCACAAGAGCCTGTAGTAAATTCGTACTATGATAAGTACTCCTGAACAAGCTGATTAATGATTTTACCATCAGCACGTCCTTTTACTTTTGGTATTACAGCGCCCATTACTTTCCCCATATCAGACTTACTAGAAGCCCCAACATCGTTAATTACTGATTGTATGATATTTCTTAGTTCATCCTCCGACAATTGTTCTGGAAGATAATCATGTAAAATATTTAATTCTTCTTGTACTTTTTCAACCAAATCTTTACGATTTGCCTTTTCGAACTCTTGGAGGGAATCCCGACGTTGTTTAACTTCTTTAGTCAGAACATCAATAACTTGATCGTCAGAAAGTGTTGTACGCTTTTCAATTTCTAAATATTTTATTGCTGAACGAACCATACGGATAACAGATAGTTTAAACTTATCCTTATCCCTCATTGCTTGCTTCATGTCGTTATTAATTCGTTCCATTAATTCCACAGCTAATTACCCCCTTAATACTTACGTTTACGGGCAGCCTCAGACTTTTTCTTGCGCTTCACACTTGGCTTTTCATAATGTTTACGTTTTTTTACTTCTGCTAGTACACCATCTTTAGATATGTTGCGTTTGAAGCGACGTAAAGCACTATCTAATGACTCGTTCTTTCTAACGTGAATTTCCGACATAATATTTCCCTCCCTCCAGATTACATGAGGAGACTTTGTAAATCAAAGCCTAACAGATTTAATTATATTATAGCATTTTTATTAGTGTCAATAAAACTTTCTGTTTAAAAATGAAGTTTTTCTCCACCCAGAATATGAAAATGCAGATGATACACCTCTTGTCCACCATCATCCTTACAATTATTTATAATACGAAATCCATTTTCGTCAATTTTTAATAGCTTAGCAATTTTTTGTATCACATTATGTAGCTTCACCATGATATGAATATCTTCTTCATTTATATCCATGTAGGTTGGTATATGTTTTTTTGGAATAATAAGTGCATGAACCTTTGCTTTTGGGTGTATATCATGAAATGCAATGAAATATTCATCTTCATATACCTTTTTTGCAGGTATTTCACCAGCAGCTATTTTACAGAATATGCAATCACTCATACTTCACGACTCCTCTATCTATTATTTATATGCACCTTCATATCATAATAATATTAAAAAAAAGCCTAACTTGCAAAGTTTGGTTTTTCATTCAAGAAAAAGAACGTGGTGTCTTACCCAACGTTCTCGATTAACGATTTATCAAATTTATGAAAATCCTGACCATATTCTTCCTTTAGAGCCTTAATAAATACCTCTACAATTTTTTCGTCAAATTGAGTTCCAGCGTATTTAATAAGTTCATCCACCGCTTTTATCATTGGCATTCCTTGTCGGTAAGACCTGTCAGCTGTCATTGCATCAAAAGCATCAGTTATCGCCATAATTCTTGCATGCAATGGTATCTCTTCTCCCTTTAAACCCATTGGATATCCTGTCCCATCATATTTTTCGTGGTGATGTCGGATTACAGGAAGGAATTTTTTAAAGAAATGCATATCCTTAACTAATTGATAGCCCTTCTCCGGATGCGCTTTAATGGTCTCGTACTCTTCTTTTGTCAGTTTTCCAGGTTTGTTTATAATATAAAAAGGTACCTCAATTTTTCCAACATCATGCCAGGAGGCTGCTTGAGAAAGCTGTCTAATTTCTGCTGGAGGTAACTCCATTTTCTTTGCTAATAATACGGTCCAGTATTTAACCCGTTCAGAATGGGAATGAGTGATGGGATCCATCGATTTTAAAACATGTAAGACAAAGTTTGTATAGGTGGATAATTCGTTGTCAAAAATTTGCCGGTATTGCAATGCTGGTTTAATAAAGTAAATAACAAAAGTAAATATTGCAATACCTAATAAGTTTGTATAATAATAAAGAACTACATTAATAGTACCTAGAAAAATAGTCAAAATCGCCGTTTTTGTAGCTGCTAATATAGAAATTAGTCCATCAATATCAAATTTTTCCTTTTCTAATGATACTACTATAAATACAAAGATACTATTAAAAGCTGTATATAAAAATGAAATAATTAATAAAAGGACAAAAAAGTAAGGTATAAAAATAAATGAAGCTTTATCCGTATTGATAAATATATGTAACAAGAAAGACAATATAAATGTGGTTATCGTAAAAAATGATGCGTTAAAAAACTGCTTGTACCATACCGATTTATAGTGAATCAACAGCATTGTAATTAAGACAAATAACATAGCATAAAATGTGTCTAAAAAAACAAGTGCAGGTATAACAAAGGGAAGAATAATTAAGTAGTTTAAATCGCTTTGTAAATCTTTAATAATATCTAAATTGAATAAATAGGTTATCATAATAAATCCCACAGTAAGAATTAATTGCTGCAGTTCATAAGCATGCCATGAAAAAAATAATGATAAAAAAGCGGTAAGATAAATAAAAGATAGATATATTTTAAGACTATTCTTCATTATTTACACTCCTAAAGAAATTGCATAGCATAACATAATTAAATAATACTTACCATGTAACAGTATCACCAACAGTTGCTTTTGCACTATTGGATTTAACGACCTTTTTAATCACTTTTAACATAAGCGATGACCTCCCTTAAAATAGAATTTTACCATTTCAAGTTCAACTCATCTCGTTTTTCTGCTCTGCTCATGTTATGCTATGCAAACCTATAAGCTATATCATTTGATCCATGCGCCTATTTAAGGCATCTAGTGTCGCCTTAGCTACCGAGGATAATAAATCCTTTGTCTTTACAACGGAGCCAACGAACATGTGCCTTGCCCCTGATTGCTGATGGACAACGGTTAAGGTCACGACGATAATATCTACCTGTCCCATGTTGACCTGACGGACGTTATCAATTCGAAAGCTATAATTATCTGTTACCTTCATTAAAGCATTAATCGTAGCATTGGCTATTATGTATTCTAAATCCATTTCAAATTGGTGCGCATCCACGCTTCCAATCACGACATTATCATTATATTCTAATTGAACAAAACCCTCAATAATCGAATTCTTCTTCTGTACTTGATAGGCAGTCAAAAAACGGATTCGTTTATCATCTGGTAATAATCCCTTCTCAAAGTTTTGTTCAACAATGCTTATCTTGTTATGGTTCACCCTATAGCCAGTAACCTGTCTAAATATCTCTTCTACATCCCTTTTAATATCCTTAGGATGGCGGGAGCCATCACTAAAGATCCCAATCGCTACTACCTCTCCCTGCTCATCAATATCAATGTGGGCATTATGTACGTTTTTTAATGTCTTAAATTGCTTTTCTATATCAATAATTACCTCTTTCTTCATATCATCTACTCCATTAGCAAAAATAAATACTTAACTTCTAAAATTCAACAAATTTCGATATATCCCTTTAATCGTTAAAAAAATAGTTCTTTGAGACTAATATAATCCTAATCCCCTAAATAAATCAAGTTATATATCTATATGCATTTTAATAAAAGGATTATGAGTAATTTAAGTAGAATTATTTAAATATAAAAGTTAAAGGGGTATATTTCATGGAAGAACCTACAAAAATGAATAATTTGAAAAATATATATTTTAATAAACCTTTTTTACTATTAGCAGGAGGAAGATTCATTTCCCAATTAGGGGATAAGCTATATCTTCTCGCTTTACCATGGTTAGTATTAGAATTGACCCATTCTGCTATCCAAAGCTCTATCACCTTTGCCTTGGAATTTATTCCTCAAATAATTCTTGCGCCTTTTATTGGGGTGTATGTGGATAGAATTTCAAGAAAGCTTCTAATGGTAGTCTCAGATTATCTTCGTGGCGTCATCGTTATGATGGTCACTATACTAAGCTATATGAGGCAGATAGAGATGATTCATATCTATTTAGCTGCCTTTTTGTTATCTGCATTAACATTGTTGTTTGATTCCTCTTCAGAGGGAATTCTCCCAAAGCTAGTGTCAAAGGAACGATTAGTAGAAGCTAATGCAAAACTAACCTTTATTAATACCTCTATGCGTCTGATAGGGCCGATGATTTCTGGGATTTTGATCAGTTCAATAGGAGCCAGCTTCACCATTGGTATAAATGCAGTTTCGTTTTTCATATCTGCAATTCTACTAAGTTTTTTACCTTTAGAAATGAAGCAATCGGCAACTAAAGGTGTAGCTAAAATTTTTGAGGAGATTAAGCAGGGATTTCAATATTTATTTAATCATGAAGTTTTATTTCCTATTGCTATGTTTAGTACCTTTATGAATATAGGTATTCTTCTTGTAGCTACTTTACTGATATTTGATAGTAAGGAAACCTTAGGCTATGGCCCTGAACAGACCTCTGTAATTTTTTGGGTTAGTGGTTTCACTTCTACCATCATTACCTTATTACTAAAATATATTAATAAATTTATTAATAAGGGCCAAATTATCCGTTTTGGTAGCACTGGCGTCTTATTTGCTATCTTGATTTTAATATTTAAGCAAAATCTCTTTACCATTACCTTCTCCTACTCTTTATTATTAATAGTTGGTATTATTGTAAATGTAAATATGATGGCCTACCGTCAGGAAATTATTCCTAATCATTTATTTGGTAGAGTTATGACCTCTAGTAGAGTACTCGGAAATATCTTTTCGCCAATATCCATCATATTATCAGGCTGGTTAGCGATGAGGTATAACGTGACATTAGTTTTTGAAATCGCTGCAATTATTATAATTTTTAATATACTATTTGCTTGGTTCAGCAAATTAAGACTTATTAAATAAATAGAATCTCTTATATAACAGCCCGCTCTTGTGTTCTAATTTGTCCACCATTTTCATAGAAATGAAAAAGGACATACTCGGGAGATGAAAGAATGAGAGAGGTTATAATCCCCTTAGCAACTGGTTTGACTCTATTTTTATTTGGAATGCAAATGATGAGATTAGGTCTAAATCGATTATCTGGTGATTTTTTGCAATATTTCTTATATCGCTTTACCAAAACTCCTTTCCATGGCTTTTTCACTGGGACTATCGCTACCTTGCTTCTCCAAAGTAGTAGTGCCGTTACAGTTATTTCCATTGGTTTGATTAATGCTAATCTTATCACTTTTTACCAATCCATTGGAATTGTATTAGGTACTAATCTAGGCACTGTCGTTACTGCTGAAATTATTGCATTAAATGCTGGAAAGTTAGCGGTTCCATTGCTACTTATTGCTATTCTATTTGTTCTTATTCCCAATGAAAAACATCGTTCAATTGGTCTATTTATCGGTGGCTTTTCTATTATTTTTCTTGGGATGGATGCATTACAGATGATTGCTAGTCCAATACAACGTTCTTCATTTTTTCAAATGATGATCGCTCAACAGGAACAGCAAATAATCATCGGTCTTTTTTTTGGTATGGTGGTCACTGCAATCATCCAATCTAGTAGTGCCATGACGGTGATGACAATGAGCATGATGTATTACCAAGGAATTCCTCTAGCATTTGGAATTGCAATCATTCTAGGGAGTAATATTGGCACCTGTATTACAGCCGTAATTGCGAGTATCGGTGGTTCTGTTGGTGGAAAGCAGATTGCTACTGCTCACATTCTACTAAATGTACTAGGTGTTCTTCTTTTCTTTCCTATTATCACTCCCTTTTCTCATTTTGTTGAAGCTTTAACTGCCTATCCTCCTGCACAAATCGCACATGCCCAATTAATATTCAATATGACTAGCTCGTTAATGGTTCTACCATTTGTGAAGTACTTTGCCAAGCTTACATTACTTTTATCCCCAAAAGAAAGTAGCGTTTGACCTACATCACTATGAAAAACAAAAAGCCCATTTTATAGGGTCTATCATTGCACAATTATTTTTTTTTCTCTTTTTTTTCATCATTCCCCTTATTAAAAAACTGATCAATAATTTGTTCAGCTAATCTTTTTTGAACGGTCGCTTGATTTATGAGCATCATAACGATTAACAGGAGTTCAACTAAATCATGTTTTTCTGAATCCATATTCAGTGTCTTCTCTTTAATCACATTAATTCTTTCATCTATTTCATTACTAAAGTTCTCTAATTCATTCTCTTTTATTTCTATAAAGGCAGAATAGATTTCCTCTATAGAAATATTACTATCTAAATTTCTATCTAATTTTCTATCTAAATCGTTCTTCTCATCAATGATAGGAGAAAAAAGAGAATGTATATCTGCCATCGATAAAACTTGCTTTAAGTTATAAATAAGAATGAGCAAAACAATATGCTCCTTACTATATTTTTTTTTATAAGGAGGCATTAATATTTTACCCTTTGTGTAATTGTTAATCATTGTCTTTGTAAGAATTGGGTCTTTTTCATCTCTTTTTAAATGACCCAATTTATTTTCAAAAAAGGTAGTGACTTGATCCATATATAAATCGATAGAAGGAATATCTGACAAACTAATTTCATTTAATTGGGCTACATCTCCAATTAATTTTTTGATTTCTTCATTATTTAACTTCATTTTCTCACCTCAAAATAATTATACAGTATTAAATACTACATATAAAGATATGAATATCTATATTTCAAGATAAAGATAGTTTTTTAACGATAAATAAAGAAAAATAGACAAAAAGTAGGAATATCTAGCATATTCAAGATTTGAATGTCAATGTTTCTTTATGTATTATTATTTATAATATTATGTAGTTTTATAAACTATGTTAAACAGTTTAATAAAACTATTGTAAATGAATAGGAGTTGATGTCATGTTATTTAGAATAAAAGAGCCTTTTAATAGCTTATCTCATTTAATAGGTGCCCTACTATCCATTGCTGGTCTCGTAATTTTAATCTATCAGTCAGCGATAAATGGTACAGTGTGGCAAATTGTTTCATTTGCAATCTACGGTACAAGTTTAATTTTATTATTTAGTGCAAGTAGCATTTATCATATGCTAGATATATCAGAAAAAGTCGATAGCATTCTAAGGAAAATCGATCATATGATGATCTTTATATTAATAGCTGGTACTTATACACCAATTGCTCTTGTCATTTTACGTGGGGGATGGGGTTGGACATTATTTGGCATCGTCTGGGGGATTGCCATTACAGGAATAATTATGAAGGTTTTTTGGATTAATATGCCACGATGGTTATCTACGTCCATTTATGTAATGATGGGATGGATTGCCATTATCGCGTTTATCCCGCTAACAGAGAGTGTTCCTAAAGCAGGATTTGCATGGCTTGTTGCTGGTGGAATCATTTATACCATTGGTGCTGTGATCTATGGAACAAAATGGCCTAACATTACGAATAAATATATTGGCTTTCACGAGATATTCCACCTATTCGTTTTAGCAGGTAGCATATGTCACTTCTGGTTTATGTACAACTATGTCCTATAGTAGCTAGGGAGCAGGTTAAAGCTGCTCCTTTAATATTTTTATACATCAAAAATCATACTTCATCCTGTGTTTTTTTTAAAATTTTTGTCTTAACCCCTCAGTTAAGAATTGAAAGGAAAGGAAAGGAAAGGATAGCGTAGGCAAAGGCAGGGGTAATATCTAATTTTTCTTTACTATTCAATATACTATGAAAAATCTACCATCTACCTGTTAAGATTAAAAAAAATAAAAAAGCTGCTGACAAATGCTTTGTCAACAACCTACTGCATTGAATTAATATTATCTCTTAATAATCGCTTGTACCTTCTACATGATTTACAATAGCGATACCCGCACTAGCACCAATACGAGTTGCACCGACTTCTATCATCTTCATCGCTGTTTCATAATTTCGAACACCACCAGATGCCTTTACTCCCATTTCAGGTCCAACGGTCTCTCTCATTAGCTTAATGTCTTCGTATGTTGCACCTCCATGACCAAAGCCTGTAGAGGTTTTCACAAAATCTGCTCCAGCTTTCTTAGATAATTCACAGCCCTTCACTTTTTCAGTATCCGTTAATAAACCCGTTTCTAAAATTACTTTTACCAATGCTTTTCCTTTTGCAGCTTCAACCACAGCTTTTATGTCCTCTTCAACAACATGATATTGGTTTGATTTTAAGGCACCTACATTAATGACCATATCAATTTCTGTTGCACCATTTTCAATACTTTTTATCGTTTCATATGCTTTAACCTCTTTGGTAGTAGCTCCAAGCGGAAAGCCAATAACTGTACAAACTTTAACCTTAGTTTCCTTTAACATCTGATAGGAAACTTTAACCCAATATGGGTTTACGCATACTGATGCGAAGCTGTATTCCTTTGCCTCTTGACACAATGTAGCAATCATCTCATGTGTTGTATCTGGTTTTAATAAAGTGTGGTCAATCATTCCTGCTAGTTCTTGTTTATTCATCATTCTTCCTCCCCCAAGTTAAAAACCTTATATCCTAATTCTTTTAATGCCTTTTTGATTACATCATCATTATTACCATAGCCATAGGCTTGTTGCCTTTCCCATGCCTCTTCTAAACTAAACCACTCCGCAGCATTTATCTCACTTAATTGTACTTTAATATTTTTAGTTACTGCTTTTACTAAAAAAAAGTATACCTCTTTTTCCACTTTTTTTGAATTCGGATGATAATACTCATAATAAACCTTATCTATATGTTTAATAATCTCACCATTGATTCCAGTTTCCTCTTTAATCTCTCTAATTGCTGTCTCTTGATAAGATTCGCCTTCTTCATTTTTCCCCTTAGGTAAAGTCCATTTATGACATTTATCTTCAATTAAAAGTAATTGAAGTTGATTATTCTCTTTATTATATATAACACCACCAGCTGATATTTCCTTCAATATCATCCCCCCTTCAATAGCATGAATACACATTGGCTAGTTGTATTATGATATGTTATTTTCCTTATTCCTAAACAAAAAAAGTGATCAAGTGATCACCAATTAATTAACCATTGCATCATCTACACTAATTAATGTTCCTTGACTATAATCGATTTGTACTCCATCTAATCTTATTTTACAAATACTACCTATTAAATCCTTTTCACCATTGAATAGGACTTGGATATAATTATCTGAGTAACCGATTAATAGATTTTTATTATTTTCTTGATGAAATTCTCTTTCCGGTATCACTTCTAACGTTTGGTCGATAAATTTCATTTTATACTTCATTGATAAACGATGAGAAAGATCGATTAGCTGTTGAACTCTCTCCTTTTTCTCCTGCTCTGGGACTTGATCCTCCATCCTTGCTGCAGGAGTACCCGAACGTTTGGAATAAGGGAAAACATGCATTTCCGCAAATTCAATTTCTTCTATAAACTGATAACCATTTAAAAATTGTTCTTTCCCCTCACCTGGAAATCCAACAATCACATCTGTTGTAATTGCAACATCAGGTAAAACTTGTCTTATTTTAATAATTTTCTCTTTAAATTCTGCAGCCGTATATTTTCTTTTCATTCTTTTTAGTACATCGTCATCTCCCGCTTGAAGGGGAATATGAAGATGTCTAACTACCTTCTTTGATTTTTGCAAAACCTCTAAAATGTCATCACCAATTTGACTCGCTTCTATTGAGCTTATTCTGATTCGTTTTAATCCCTCTACTTCATCTAAATCCCACAATAATTTAGCAAGGCTATATGCCTCTAGATCTTCACCATATCCACCTGTATGAATTCCTGTAAGCACTATTTCATTATAACCAGCCTTTACAAGCTGCTTTGCCTGTGAAATAACATTTTCAGGTTTTCTACTTCGAAGTAAACCTCTAGCCCATGGAATAATACAGAAAGTACAAAAATTATTACAACCCTCTTGTATTTTTAAGGATGCCCTCGTTCTATCTGAGAACTCAGGAACGTCTAGTTCCTCAAATTCTCTCGCCTTCATTATATCATTAACAATATTAATAGGGACACGTTTTTGCTTAAACTCATCTATATATGCGATAATTTTATCTCTTCCTTGGTTTCCAATGACAATGTCTACACCAGGAATATCAAGAATATCCCCTGGAGATGTTTGGGCATAACAGCCTGTAACAGCAACTACAGCATCAGGATTCTTTTTAATCGCTCTCCTAATCGTTTGTCTACTCTTTTTATCACCCGTATTTGTAACCGTACAGGTATTGATAATGTAGACATCTGCTTTTTGTTCAAAATCTACCCGATGATAACCATTATTTTTAAATAATTGCCAAATCGATTCGGTTTCATAGTGGTTTACCTTACATCCTAAAGTATGAAAAGCTACTGTAGACAATTATTTTCATCCCTTCTATATGTTAAGATTAAAAACTTACTCTTCTAAATGATATAAAATATTTGCAGCTCCAACAAGTCCTGCAGTTTCTGTTCTAAGAATTCTTTTTCCTAAGGAAATAGAAATTGCACCAGCATTTATTGCCTCTATTACTTCCTTTTCAGAAAATCCACCCTCTGGCCCAATAATAAGTAAGATTTTACTCCTGTTTTCAGATTGGATATATTGATTCAATGATTGATGTAAGGATAACTGACCCTCTTTTTCATTAGCAATGAATGCATAGCTCTGTCCAATTCCCCTCAACAGTTGATTAAACGTTACGATTAGAGAAATCTTTGGTATGATATTACGATGAGCTTGCTCTGCTGCTTCCTTTGCAATTTTACTCCAACGTTCATAATGTTTTTGTTTCTTTTTATCATTCCATTGCACTACGGTGCGTTCTGATTCAAATGGAATAAACTGCTTGACACCTATTTCTGTGCCCTTTTGAATAATAAGATCCATCTTATCCGCTTTAGGTAGTGCTTGAGCAAGAATAATTTCATATTTAGACTCACGATTTTCTTTTAATGAAGAAATAATTTCGCAGCTCACTTTATCTGAGGCTATTGTGATTATTTTACAAATAACACTTAATCCTTCTCCATCAGCACAAATAACCTTATCCCCAGCTTTTGACCTTAACACTTTTGTAATATGGTGAACGTCATCGCCAGTAATTATAGCTTGGTTTCCTATAAAATTCTCTTTGTTTATAAAATATCTTTGCATTATTTAACCCTACCATCCTAAACTTTTTGTGCTATAAAAGCTACCCAATCTTCTTCTAAAAGTGTATCTGTAATATTAAATCCTTCTTTTAATAGCTTCTCTTTTACCATATCAGCCTTTGCCACGATAATTCCAGAGGTAATAAAATATCCATTTGGCTTAAGTAAACCTGCCACATCACTAGTAACCTTCATAATTACTTCACTTAATATATTGGCAACAATGATATCTACTTTATCGTTGATACCATTTAATAAATTGTTTTGTACAACGTCAATACGATCACTGACATTATTTAACTCAGTGTTTAAATTTGCACTTTCAACAGCTACTTGATCAATATCAAGTGCTAAGATGTGATGAGCTCCTAATTTTGCAGCAGCAATACTTAATACTCCTGTACCACATCCTACATCAATCACTTCTTCATCACCATGTTGTATTTTTTCTAATGCACGTATACACATTACGGTAGTTGGATGAGTACCTGTACCAAAGGCCATACCTGGATCAAGCTTTATAACAATTTGCTTATTATCCTCGTTCACTTCTTTCCAGACAGGCGTAACTATAATATGTTTAGTTACCTGCACAGGATGATAATATTTCTTCCAGTTTGAGGACCAATCCTCTTCATTTACTTCGATTATTGAAAATTCGCCTTTCCCTATATTAATATCATAGGTAGAAAGATTATGAGTAGCTAGCTTCACTTCTTCAATCGTTTCCATTAAATAGCTATTTATTGGGAAATATGCTTTGACATACACACCTTCTTCTGGGAAATCTTCAAGGGATAGTTCATAGACGTCATCATAGAGTTTCTTCCAATCACGTTTTAGCACTTCAGAATCCTCTATGACTACTCCCCCAGCTCCTACCTCATATAAAATATTTGATATAGCATCAATCGCCTCTTGTGTTGTATGAATGGAGACCTCTGCCCATTTCATTGTCATATTCCCCCTACATTTTTAAAAATTAAAGGGGGATATTACTCCCCCATGAATGCCTTCTTAACCTTTTCGAAAAATGATTTCTGTTTATGATGTGTGTCTTCACCACTAATATCCCCGAATTTTACCAATATTTCACGTTGTTCTTCACTAAGCTTAGTAGGGGTTACCACAATAACTTTAACATGCTGATCCCCTCTACCACCAAAACGTAGTCTTGGCACTCCTTTACCCTTTAGTCTAAAATTAGTATCTGTTTGGGTACCTTCAGGGATTTTTAGCTTTACCCTTCCATCCAAAGTTGGTACTTCGATTTCGTCACCAAGGGCAGCTTGCGCAAAAGTGATTGGGACATCACAGTAAATATTATCGCCATCCCTTTCAAAAAAATCATGAGATTTTACATGTAACACAATAAATAAATCTCCAGGTGGGCCACCTTTACTACCTGCTTCTCCTTCTCCGCTAACTCTTAATTGCGCACCATCATCTACACCAGCAGGTATTTTAATGTGAATTTTCTTATGCTTTTTAACCCTTCCTGTTCCTCTACAATCATGACATTTTTCAGTTATCGTTTTCCCTTGTCCATGACAGGCAGAACATACTCTACGATTTACAATCCTGCCAAATGGCGTATTTTGTACCACTTCTTGTTGTCCTGTACCCTTACAAACAGAGCATGTTTCTATTTTACTACCTGGTTTTGCACCAGAACCGTGACAAGTGTCACATTCTTCATCTCTTGGAATCGTAATCTCTGTCTCTTTTCCAAAAACAGCCTCTTTAAATTCGATCGTCATCCTATATTGAAGGTCGGCACCTTTTCTTGGCGCATTAGGATTTCTCCTTCTGCCACCGCCACCGCCAAAAAACATGTCAAATATATCACCAAAGTCACCAAAGTCAGCACCACCGCCAAAACCAGTGCCACCAAAGCCTGCCTGTTGTTCTTCGTGACCAAAACGATCATATCTTGATCTTTTATTTGGTTCACTTAATGTATCGTATGCTTCCTTCACTTCTTTAAATTTCTCTTCGGCATCTGCTTCTTTATTGACATCGGGATGATATTGACGAGCAAGTTTTCGGTAAGCCTTTTTTATCTCTTCTGTTGAAGCGTCCTTACTAACCCCTAACACCTCATAAAAATCTCTTTTACTCATTCAATCCCCCCGTCCTTCTATTATAAATTCATCATTATTTATTATAATGTGATAATTGCTATTTGCGAAAAGCTAAAAGTCAAAGCCAAGAATCGACTTTGACTTTTGCTTTTATAAGCAAATTATTTCTTTTCTTCTTCATCTACAACTTCATAATCAGCATCAACTACATCATCTGCTGCTTTTCCATCACCGTCACCAGCTTGAGAAGCTTGCGCTTGTTGAGCTTGTTCATAAAGCTTAACAGATAATTGTTGAACGATTTCAGATAGTTTTTCTGTAGTGGTTTTCATTTCTTCAATATTATTTGATTCTAAGGCTTTTTTAACTGCTTCTTTTGCCTCATTAGCTTTATCAATTTCCGCTTGTTCAACTTTTCCTTCAAGCTCTTTTAATGTTTTTTCAGTTGTATATACCATGGTATCCGCCTGATTACGTACTTCCACTTCTTCACGACGCTTTTTATCTTCTTCAGCATGTGCTTCCGCTTCTTTTACCATATTTTCAATATCTTCATCATTTAAACCACTAGAAGAGGTAATAGTAATCTTTTGACTCTTACCAGTACCAAGATCCTTTGCTGATACATTTACAATACCATTGGCGTCAATATCGAAGGAAACTTCGATTTGAGGTATACCTCTTGGTGCTGGTGGTATATCAGTTAGTTGGAAACGGCCTAATGTTTTATTATAAGCAGCCATCTCACGCTCTCCTTGAAGTACATGAATATCTACAGATGTTTGATTATCAGCTGCCGTTGAAAAAACCTGAGATTTACTTGTTGGAATCGTGGTGTTACGTTCAATTAATTTCGTAAATACTCCACCCAATGTTTCGATACCTAATGAAAGTGGTGTAACATCTAATAATACAACATCTTTAACATCACCTGTTAATACACCAGCTTGTATAGCAGCCCCTAGTGCAACAACTTCATCAGGATTAACACCTTTATGTGGGTCTTTTCCAGTAAATTTCTTAATCGCTTCTTGTACAGCAGGAATACGTGTAGACCCACCTACAAGAACCACCTTATTAATATCATTTGGTGTAAGACCAGAATCCTGTAAAGCTTGACGAGTTGGCCCCATTGTTTTTTCAACTAATCCAGAGATTAATTCCTCGAATTTTGCTCGAGTTAATGAAACCTCTAAATGTTTTGGTCCAGTGGCATCTGCTGTAATAAAAGGTAAAGAGATCGTTGTAGTTAATACTCCCGACAAATCTTTTTTCGCTTTCTCAGCAGCATCCTTTAAACGCTGTAATGCCATTTTGTCTTTACTTAAATCAATTCCATTTTCCTTTTTAAATACATCAACTAAATAATCAATAATAACTTGATCAAAATCATCTCCACCAAGTTTATTATTTCCACTTGTTGCCTTTACTTCAAAGAAGCCATCGCCTAACTCAAGAATAGAAACGTCAAATGTTCCACCACCAAGGTCAAATACAAGAATCGTTTGATCCTCTTCTTTTTCAAAGCCATAAGCTAATGATGCAGCGGTTGGCTCATTAATGATACGTAAAACCTCTAAGCCAGCTATCTTTCCTGCGTCCTTTGTTGCTTGACGTTGACTATCATTAAAATAAGCTGGAACTGTTATTACTGCCTGAGTTACTGTTTCACCTAAATATGATTCAGCATCAGCCTTTAATTTTTGCAAAATAATTGCAGAAATTTCTTGAGGACTAAATTTCTTATTATCAACATCCACTTTATAATCAGTACCCATATGACGTTTAATAGAAACCACAGTGTTTGGATTGGTTATTGCTTGACGCTTAGCTACTTCTCCAACTAAACGTTCTCCTTCTTTTGTAAATGCAACAACAGATGGGGTGGTACGCGCACCTTCTGCATTTGGAATGACTGCAGCTTCTCCACCTTCCATAACAGCAACACAAGAATTTGTTGTTCCTAAATCAATACCTATAACTTTTCCCATTTATAACTACCTCCAACATTAATAATTTATTTAATATTTTACAAACAATATTTATATTATTTACATGGTTTAAGCATTTACTTTAACCATAGATGGTCGAATAATCTTACCTTTGAACTTGTAACCCTTTTGTAATTCTTCTACATTGACACCTGATTCGTATTCGTCAGTTTCAACCTGCATCACTGCTTGGTGTAGCTCTGGGTTAAAGGCTTGACCAACTGTTTCGATTGCCTCTAGTCCCTCTTTTGTTAAGATGTCTTCTATCTGTCGATAGACCATTTCTACTCCTTTTATGAAGGACTCGATATTATTCGCATCGTTGCTAGATGAAATTGCTCTTTCAAAGTTATCTATCGCTGGTAGAAGTGACTCTATCAATTTTGCACTAGCATATTTCGCTAGTTCATTTTTTTCCGCAATTGTTCTTTTTCTATAGTTATCAAAATCTGCCTGCGAACGTAATAGACGATTTTGGATATCTTCAATAGTTCTTTTTAACTCTGAAACCTCATCCACTTCTTCTCCATGCTTTAATTTTACATCTTCTTGAGTCATCTCATCATCAATTTTATTCTCTACTTTTTCTTCAACTAGCTGTTCTTCATTCTTATTCTTTTTTTGCTTTTTTGCAGTTTCATTGTTATTTTCATCTTTTTTCATACCTTTATTCCTTTTCTCCTTTACTTGTTTTGTTGTCAATTTAGTCACCTCCTACTCAAAATCTTCAATTTTCTTCATTCTAATAATTGTATGAATTCTTAATATGGCTTCAGCAATTTCCCCCGCTGCCTTTAGGGCATGTATCTTTACTAGGGTTGGGTCGATAACTCCTGCTTTTTCCATATCAATCACCTTAGCAGTATCTGTATCAATACCTAACGCATCATTATGTAGATCATTTTGAGCCGCCTTTACTTCTTCTATTTTTTCTAAGGGATTAAAACCAGCGTTAAGAATAATTTGAGAAATAGGTTTTATTAGTGCAGTAGCAACCGTTTCTATTCCAAAACTCTCTAATCCTCTTACTTGTTCACGATATTTTTTTAGTTTTTTTGCAATGGCTAGCTCAATCGATCCTCCACCAGGAACATAGCCCCCTTTAATTGCTGCTTGAACCGATGCAGCTGCATCCTTCGCAATTCTCTCTTTTTCACCAACAATTTCTCCTGTAGACGCTCCTACCAAAATTGTAGCCATAGGTTTGCCATGTCCTTTTATTACTCTTATTTTTTGTAGCTTTTCATCCTCTATTACCTGCTTCGCAACTCCTAGATAAGCTTGAAGCTCTTCCTTACTTTTATTTAATCCTGTACGTTTTATTGTTTTGGCACCCGTATTTTCAACAACTCTTTTTATATCACGACTGGATAAACGTTGTATGATGACAATCCCATTATCGATACAAAATTCTTCAGCTATAGGATCTACACCACGATCAACCAAGATAACACCTACACCTAACTCAACTATTTTTCTTAAATTTTGTTTAAATATTTCTTTGTATTCTAGATACTTGCTAAAGCCAATTTCTGTTCCTAATGCTTCTTCATCTATGTCCTCAGGCTCTAATGCATCTTCAATAACTAATAGCTTTGCTTCTTCTACAATATTTGGCATTTGGGAATTCATTCTTTTTTTATTTAATATAAGCCCTGATATAAGCTCATTTTCTGAGCCTTCATGGGCAATAATCGATTCAGAAAACATAAAGCTTTCATCCAATAATTTTTCATTACCAAGTAGCTTTGCCCCATCTATAATTAAGTTTGCTACAGCTTGATGCTCTCTACCAGCAATATAAGCAATATTGTGTATTAGATCATCCTCAACTCCTATTGATCTAGAATGATCTTGTAACATGTCTAAGGCTATCTGAATGCCTTTTTTTATTCCTGCTATGACCTTAGGAATAGGCACTCCTTTGTTAACCTGATTGACTGCTTCTGTTAAAAGCTCACTTGATAAAATAGTAGCTGTTGTCGTTCCATCACCAATCTTTTGTTGTTGTGATCTTGCAACTTGGATTAACATCTTCGCAGCAGGATGATTCACTTCCATCATATTCAGTATCGTCACGCCATCATTGGTTATAACAACTTCCCCTGAAGAGTCTACCAGCATGGTGTCTAATCCTTTTGGACCAAAAGTACCTTCAACCGCAGAAGAAATAGCCCTAATCGCATTTGCATTAGTGTGTAAGGCTTTTAGCTTATCTTCTATGTCCTGTTCTGAATTTCTAATATTATCATTCATCTTGTACTTCCTCTCAACTTCAATCAAACTATACTCAAAGTAACTCATTTATATAAACGAGTAATTAACGACGAAAAATCCTCCATTAAGATGTTTAATATATGAATCACTCTGCTATAATCCATCCGGGTTGGTCCAAATATCCCTATGGTTCCAAAGGGTCTACCATCAATCTCATATGACGCTGTAATTATACTACAGTTACTAGCAACCTCTATTTTGTTCTCAGTTCCAATTTTTACTTCTATGCCTTTGCCTTTACTTCTCACTAATTGCTTTATCTGATCTGTTTTTTCAAACATATCAAACAAATCCTTAATCGTATTCATATCGTTAAATTCGGGTTGATTAAGAATATTTGTAGTACCACCTAAATAAATTTTGGCATCCGATTCATTCTGATTATCTGATATGAACTGATCAATAATTGCCATCGTTTGCTCATATTTAAAAATATTTTTTTGAAACTCTTTATTAATTTCATTATAGATTTTCGATTTAAGCTGATAAATTGGTACATCAACTAATTTTTGATTAAGGAAATTCACCAATCTTTCTACGTCACCTATAGAAATACCATCTGGTATACTTATGGTTTTATGTTCGACTCTTCCTGTATTCGTTACAAGAATGACAACCAAACTTTTATTGGTAATAGGTATAATCTGAATTATTTTTAGCTTTGTTTGATAAATTTCTGGTCCTAAAATAATACTTGTATAGTTAGTTATTTGCGATAAAATACTTGCAGTTTGTTCAATCACCTGTTCAAACTCTGTAAATTGTTCAGTGAAAATTTTACTAATATTCATTGTTTCTATCTGTGTTACTTGCATGTCCTTTAACTCAATTAAATTATCAACATAGAAACGATAGCCTTTATTTGATGGAATTCTACCTGATGAAGTATGGGGTTGTTCTAAAAAACCCATTTCTTCTAAATCAGCCATTTCATTTCGGATAGTTGCTGGACTGAAACCAATATCATTTGATTTTGATATAGCCCTAGAACCAATTGGTTCAGCAGTTTGAATATAATTATTTACAATAGCCCTTAATATTAGTTTTTGCCTATCTGATAGCAACCCATCCACCTCCTAAATAGCTTCATTCTAAATATCTATTATTAGCACTCGACTTTAGCGAGTGCTAAAAAATCTATATACAAAATACCAAATTTGAACCCGTCTTGTCAATTGTTATTAAGAAATAAATTCTGCAAAAACATTATTTCCATATATAAGACCTTTTTTAGTTAGTCTTATCCCTTGATTATCCTCCATTAATAAACCTAAATGAATCAATTTATCCATTTCTTTTTGATATTCTTTTCTTAAATTAAGAGAAAATGCTTCTTTAAATTCTCGATAGCTTACTCCATCAAGTAACCTTAATCCAAGTATCATCATATTTTCCATTTTATCCTTAGCTGTCACTTGATATTCATCAAACCTTGGTAGTGATTGGCTCTCTAATAACATTTTTATATATGGATTGATCCCCTTTATATTTTCATTTCTTATATCATTTATATAACCATGGGCTCCTGCCCCTATTCCATAATAATAACCATTTTTCCAATAATTCATATTGTGTTTACTCTCATAGCCAGATTTTGCGAAATTACTGATTTCATAATGCTTATAGCCATTCTTTTTTAACTCTTCTATTGTTAATAAAAACATCTGTAATTCTGATTCCTCATCAGGAAGGGGGAGCTTCCCTTTTTGGTACAATGAATCAAAAAGTGTATTCTCTTCAACCTTTAAACTATAAATAGAATAATGTGGTAAATCTAATGCTATTGCCTTTTTTAAGCTTTCCTTCATCATTTCTAAGGTTTGTTTTGGAAGCCCAAACATAAGGTCGATATTAATATTTGTAATCCCAATTTTATATGCATTTTCAATACTGTCATAGGCATCACGAACGGTATGAATCCTGCCAATATATTGGAGTAGCTCATCTTGAAATGCTTCTACCCCCATACTAATTCGATTCACACCATATTCCTTCATCACTTGAAGTTTATCTAGTTCAACAGAACCAGGATTTGCTTCAACAGTGAACTCAAAATCATGCTTATTCCAAACTGGGAAATGCTTCTTAATCGATTTGAAAAGTATTTCTAATTCCTTAGGAGCAAGTATGGATGGTGTCCCCCCACCTACAAAAATAGTTTTAATATTACTTGGTGGATGTAATGACACAGTTAGTTCCATCTCTTTATCTAGTGCTTTTAAGTATTCCAGCACCGGCTGTCCATCTACTTTGTAGGAATTAAAATCACAATAATGACATTTATATTGACAAAAAGGTATATGAATATATACTGAATTTGACATAAATATCTCTCCTAAACAAATATAAAACCTACATTAATGCAGGTTTTAATTATTGATTATCAATTTTTAAGACTGCCATAAAGGCCTCTTGCGGAACCTCTACAGAACCAACTGCTTTCATTCGTTTTTTTCCTTCCTTTTGCTTTTCTAAAAGCTTTCTTTTTCGAGAAATATCACCACCATAGCATTTAGAAAGTACATTTTTTCTCATGGCGCTGATTGTTTCCCTCGAAATTATTTTGTTACCAATCGCAGCTTGGATAGGAACTTCAAACATCTGTCTTGGTATTAACTTCTTTAATTTTTCAGTAATCTGACGTCCACGGTGCTGTGCCTTATCTTTGTGAGCAATGAAGGATAGAGCATCTATAGTTTCATTATTTAATAAAATATCTATCTTCACCAAATTGGATGTTTTATATCCAATGAGCTCATAATCTAATGAAGCGTAACCTTTTGTACTTGATTTTAATTGGTCGAAAAAATCATAAACAATCTCCGATAACGGCATATGATAAGTCAATGTTACACGATTAACATCTAGATACTGCATATCGATAAATTCACCGCGTTTCCTTTGACACAATTCCATTACCGCCCCAACAAAATCATTAGGAACCATGATACTTGCCTTAACAAATGGTTCTTCAATAAAATCAATGTTATTTGGATCTGGCATGTTGGTTGGATTATCAATCGCAATTTTTTTTCCGTCTGTTTTGGTGACATGATAGATAACACTAGGAGCAGTTGTGATTAAATCAATACCAAACTCCCGTTCTATTCGTTCTTGTATAATTTCCATATGAAGCAGTCCTAAAAAACCACATCTAAAACCAAAACCTAGAGCCTGTGATGACTCAGCTTCATATTTTAATGCTGAATCATTTAGTTCCAGCTTTTCTAGTGCTTCTCTTAAATCTTCATATTCTTGACTATCTATTGGATATAATCCACAAAAAACCATTGGATTAACCTTACGATAGCCAGGCAAAGCCTCCATAGCTGGTTTCTTTGCATCTGTAATGGTGTCTCCCACACGAGTATCCTTTACGTTTTTAATTGCTGAAACGACATAGCCTACGTCCCCAACCGATAGTTCATCGACTTGAACCATTTTTGGTTTAAAAACACCAACTTCATTTACTTCAAATGTCTTACCTGTAGACATCATCTTAATCTTCATTCCAGGCTTTATGCTTCCATTCATAACCCTGATATAAGTTATTGCTCCCTTATAAGCATCATATAATGAATCGAATATTAGAGCTTGTAAAGGTTCGTCATAACTCCCTTTTGGAGAAGGAATCTTTTTAACTATCTGTTCTAATATTTCTTCAATACCTATACCCGACTTCGCTGATGCCAAAACTGCATCGGAAGAATCGAGACCAATCACATCTTCTATCTCCTGCTTCACACGTTCCGGCTCAGCACTAGGTAAATCAATCTTGTTTACAACTGGTACAATTTCTAAATCGTTTTCTAATGCTAAATACACATTTGCTAAGGTTTGGGCTTCAATCCCCTGTGCCGCATCAACGACAAGAACCGCCCCTTCACATGCAGCTAAAGATCTAGAAACCTCATAAGTAAAATCTACATGTCCAGGAGTATCAATAAGATTTAATATATATTCAACTCCATCTTTCGCTTTATAATTTAATTTTACCGACTGTAGTTTGATTGTTATACCTCGTTCTCGTTCTAAATCCATCTGATCTAAAACCTGTTCTTCCATTTCTCTAGCAGTTAAAGCACCTGTATATTCTAATATCCGATCTGCTAACGTTGATTTCCCATGATCTATGTGCGCAATAATCGAAAAATTTCTGATTTTATTTTGTCTATTTCTCTGGTCCATAACGATTCCTCCTAGAACTTACAAATGCACTGCATTTTATTATATCAATTATCATTTATAGATACAATATAAGATATATAGAGGCTTTGTTATGGAAACAATTAATTAAACTATCAGGTGAATAAAAAAAATCAACCATCTTCGTCAAATGGTTAATCACTAATCTAAAATCTTCGATACTATTTCTAGACCCTTTTCAGCACCAATCTGAAAGAGATCTCCTAACTTATTACCAACCTTACTAATAAAACTCACATGCGTTACTAATTCGCTTGAAGTATGTTGTAATTTATCTGCATCGCTAGTTTTTTTATTACCAATTGTATCTTTTTTAGGTAGTTCAGTTACATATGTTTTTCCCAAAACTTTTACAGCAATTCCTTCTTCATTATTCATCACCTGTAAGCTCTGAGGATTAAGCTCAGGATTGCCTGCAACCCGATAAATCCCTTTTTCAGCCATATTCATCCCTAATAGTATTCCAAATAACAGTAATAGTACCATCGATACAAATTTTAAACTTAATTTACCCACTTTTTACACTCCTTATAAAATTAATTTGGTTTAGCTTGAACTTTCACTGCTTCCCAATATATTTCTGAAAAAGCTTCAGCAAGAGCTTTAGCTGATTGATACTCCTCCTGTAGTGTGTTATTCACACCACCTATTTCTATTGTCAAACTATTGGGAGATACGGATTGATTATATTCTCCATTTGATCCACTCGTTTTTTGTCTTTTTATAATTCCTCTAGAAATACCTGGATACATCTCTTCTAACACAGCATTAATTTTTTCAGCAAATCCTTTATTTTCCTCATAATTTTTGTTTCCTTCACCTATAACAAAGAAAATAGTTGCATAGTTTTTCCCATTAATTTTACGGGTTGTTAGTTCTTTTCCACCATTAGGATTAGCATCTCGATGAATGTCAAAAATATATTTCAAATTTTTATTACTACTTAATGCAGCTTGTACTGTTTGTAAAGAATACTTATAGGATAAGTAGTATGCTTCTAGCTCAGGCCAATAATCCTTTGTAGACAATGTATTACCTATCCCTAATTTTTCTAATTCCTTACTAAATTGCTTTCCTACTAAAGTTATATTAATGGTTGGGTCAAAGGCTTTCGTAATATCATTCGTTTTCAATTCTGGTAAGAATGATTCTCTATTATGAGTATGATAAATAAATACCACCTTTTTATTTCCCGTGCTTACTGGAATAGCGCTTGTATTTTGATTGCTTTTATCATTAGCCTCCTGTTGTGAAGTATTCGCTTGATTACTTTTTTCAGCAATAAAAAAATCATCTGAAGGCCACGATTCCACAGGTAATTCTATTTCCTTATTTCCATTTTCTTTTACAAAAGAAAATGTTGGTATCTCTTCTTTTATCCAATCATTAGGATTGCTTATTGTTAACAATAATAAATCAAGTAAACTGTTCTTCGTTTTCTCTTTATTACTTTCTTGATCTCGTACATTTAATGAGAGTAGCGGTATTTCCATCTCCATTAAACGAACTAATTTTTCCGATTCCCATGTTAATTGTTCGCGATAAGGAGTGTATGATTGTGCATTAATTTCTTTTGTGGATATATTTAAAATTAAGCCACTTATCAAGATGAAAAATAAAATCAAACCAGTCACTAAACGAATGAATATTTTTTGAATAGATGGTTGTCTCATTTTTGCATCCTTTCTCTTCCTGTCCCTTTTTTAATACTATATGTGGACAATCTATAATTAGAACAAAATAAGTTATATATACCCTATTAGTGGGTATACGATGCTACATTTTCATTATCAACAGCATGGTGGAGTGCCATATTTAAACCGTTAGCAATAATATTTGCCATATCCTCCATAAATGTATCTACTTCTTTTGGAGTAACTACTAAATTGTAGCCTAGTGGAGATAATACCTCATAGATCAACTGTCTTTTCTCAGATTCATCTAAGCTACCTACGAGTCCAAATAATTTCTCCTGATTTTCAGAGCTTTTGGATGGTTTATTAAAAGGGTTTCTTATATCCATTTGTTTCCCTAAATGCTTTAAAATGTAGTCAATGGTATCACTAGTAATAGAAACTGCATCTACAACAGTAGGTACGCCAATAGCGATTACAGGAACTCCTAAGCTTTTCTTATCAATGGGTTTACGTTTATTACCTATCCCGGATCCTGGATGAATTCCTGTATCAGCAATTTGTAGGGTTGTATAGACTCTTTCAATGGAACGTGAAGCTAACGCATCGATTGCAATCACTAAATCTGGATTTGTCTTTTCAACGATTCCATAAACAATCTCACTTGTCTCAATACCAGTTATCCCTAATACTCCAGGTGCCAATGCACTAACAGGTCTAAATCCATCGTTAACTTTATCTGGCATCAGCTCAAACAAATGTCTTGTAATTAATAAGTTTTCTACTACCATTGGACCTAAGGCATCTGGTGTCACATTCCAATTCCCTAATCCTATTACCAATGTTTTTGCGTGGTCTTTAAGTTCTAAATCCTTTAAATACTTTTCAAATTCTTTAGCAAAAACATAGGTCATCTCTTCTTGCATCTTTGTATCATGTAGTCGTAAATGAGGAGCTTCAAAGGTAATATAATTACCAATTGGTTTATTTACAGCTTTACTTCCTTCATCATTCTTTACAAGTAGCTTTGTCATATGAATCCTTTCAAAATCAAACTCTTCAATATCAACTCCAGGAATCTTTTTTTGTTTTTCTAGAGCAAGCCTATGACTTTCAATCGCTAAATCAGTTCTAATTTGATAATGACTTAAATCAATCTGTTTATCCATTCGATAACCTCCTAGCATTTTTTCTGTGTTCCTATTCTTCTACGAAACAAGAAATTTATTCCTGATCGTTACTGTTGATATCTTGCTTTTTTTATATTGACATGTTAAAATGTTGAATGTTGTACTTATATATTTACATAGGGTTGCACCAAGGAGGTGAATGTAATGCCTAATATTAAATCAGCTATAAAGCGTGTAAAGACCTCAAATAGAAGAAATGAAAAAAATGCATCACAAAAATCAGCACTTCGTACATCTATAAAGACTTATGAAGTTGCATTAGAGAATAATGATATGGAAGCAGCAAAAACAGCGCTCTTGAATGCAACCAAACGTTTAGATAAAGCGGTCACAAAGGGTCTTATCCATAAAAATGTTGCTTCTCGTAAAAAATCTCGTTTAACTAAAAAGTTTAATGCACTAGCTAACACTGCAAACGCATAAATTTAAATACTATTAATTTTCAAAAATAAAAAAGCGACCCAATAGGTCGCTTTTTATTTTCGTCTGCTTAAACCAAGTACTTTTCAGCTTCGATAATCCTTGAAGCAATATTGCGCTTAAGTTTTACAGTATTGATAGGTGTATAACGGGTTAGTTTTTTATGAATAGAAAGCTGGGTTCTTAATACATCTCCTTCTTCCATTGCTGCTAAGGTAGCTTTTGCTGTAGTCGAGATTTTTTCAAATGTTTCTTGAACATAAACCTCTGTCATTTCTACCTTATGGACTGATTTCTCCAACCCTACATGTTGAATAGCCTTCAATGTTCTTAAAATTGCACTTTCCATCCCATAGATATCGATGATCATATCCGCTATATTTCTTAAAACTTCTTGTTCTTGTTCGATTTTTTGTTGATATTTTTGTACTGCTAGACCTGATACCATTAAAAATAATTTTTTAGCCATATCCAATAATCCTTTTTCTTGGCTTAGTGGCGTATCGTCTGGCATTACTGCCATGATTCCCATTAATTCCTTTTGAAGGTTTTCAGCAGCCTGTAATAAAGGGATTTCTCCTTTCATACCTTTACGAAGCAATGTTCCAGGTATCAATAATCTATTTATTTCATTTGTACCCTCAAAAATACGATTAATTCTTGAATCCCTATACAATCTTTCTACCTCATATTCTTCAATAAAACCATAACCACCGTGTATTTGAACTCCTTCATCCACCACAAAATCTAAAGATTCTGATCCAAAAACCTTATTAATTGAACATTCTATCGCATATTCTGCAATACCGTTTGCTACCTTACGCCCTTCATCTTCCTTATCACCCTTAAAACTACTAAGCATATCCTCAATTAATCCACCAGTACGATATACAGTGGTTTCATTAACATAAGCGCTAATCGCCATTTCTGCTAATTTTTCTTGGATTAAGGTAAAGGTTGTTAATGGTACTTTAAATTGTTTTCTTTCTTTCGCATATTTCGTTGCTACTTCTAGAATTCTTTTTGAAGTACCAACTGTACCAATACCAAGCTTATAACGTCCAATATTTAATATATTAAAGGCAATGATATGTCCTCTACCTATCTCACCTAGTAGATTCTCAGCAGGGACCTTTGCATCCTCAAGTATCAATGGACGGGTTGAGGAGCCTCTAATACCCATTTTCTTTTCTTCATTACCAACTGACACACCCTCATACTCTCTTTCTACAATAAAAGCAGAAAATTTATCTCCATCAACCTTGGCATAAACAACAAACACATCGGCAAAGCCTGCATTAGTAATAAATTGTTTTGTTCCGTTTAAAATATAATATTTACCGTCATCGCTTAGCACTGCTGTTGACTTTGCTCCTAAGGCATCTGAACCAGATGTTGGTTCTGTAAGAGCATATGCTGCAATTTTTTCTCCTGTAGCCAGAGCTGGCAAGTATTTATGGCGTTGCTCTTCATTACCAAAAAACACAATTGGTAAAGTTCCTATTCCAACATGGGCGCCATGACTTAGCGCAAAGGAACCAGCCTTAGCTATATTTTCAGTAATAAGAGAAGAACTGATTTTGTCTAAACCGATTCCACCATACTCCTCAGGAACATCAGCTCCTAATAAACCCAATTCTCCTGCTTCCTTTAATAATTTAACTACTAAATCAAAATCCTTGTGCTCCATTTCTTCAACATTTGGTAGCACTTCTCCTTCAACAAAATCCCATGTCGTTTTTGCAATCATTTTATGCTCATCTGTAAAATCTTCTGGCGTATAAATAGCATCAGGTTGGATATCTTCAATTAAAAAGCTCCCACCTTTTAAAATCTTTTTCTCTTCCATTTTCGTTTCTCCTCCATTTATCATATTTTCTCTTTAAAACTCCTTACAATAGTTCAAAAACACCTGCTGCTCCCATGCCTCCACCGATACACATAGAAACGACACCATACTTCCCATTTCTTCGTTTCATTTCATTTAATAAGGTTACAGATAGCTTTGAACCTGTGCAGCCTAATGGATGTCCTAACGCAATTGCCCCACCATTAACATTCACCTTATTAGGATCAATGCCTAGCTCTCTTACTACATATACTGCTTGTGATGCAAAGGCTTCGTTTATTTCAAATAAATCAATATCATTTAATGATAAACCAGCCTGTTTTAATGCTTTTGGAATCGCTTCTTTAGGTCCTATTCCCATCACATCTGGATCAACGCCAGCCACTGCATAGGTGATAAATTTTGCGATTGGTTTTAATCCTAATTCCTCTGCTTTTTCCCTTGACATCACCATAACACCTGCTGCACCATCACTTGTCTGAGACGAGTTACCTGCTGTAACCGTTCCTCCCTGCTTAAATGCTGGTTTTAGCTTGGCTAATGATTCAACTGAGGTGTCATATCTAACTCCCTCATCTGTATCAAACACAAATTCCATTGTTTCTAGCTTTCCTTGTTCATTAACTATCGTTTTCTTCACATTAACTGGTACGATTTCATCTTTAAATTTACCTTCTTTAATAGCATTTGCTGCTCGTTGATGACTTTGGAGAGCAAAAGCATCCTGTTCTTCTCGACTCACATTAAATCGTGTCGCAACTTCTTCTGCTGTATACCCCATTGGCATATACGCTTCAGGCATATTTTCCATCAACCATGGATTAGGTGCTGGTTTATTCCCGCCCATTGGTATCATACTCATACTTTCTATACCACCTGCTATTACCACATCTGCAAAGCCAACCATTATTTTTTCTGCTGCTATTGCAATGGTTTGCAATCCTGAAGAACAGTATCTATTCACTGTCATCCCTGGAACTGAATTTGGTAATCCTGCTCTTAATGCAATGCTTCTGGCTACATTCATACCTTGTTCCCCTTCAGGAAAAGCACAGCCCATGATTACATCATCAATAGCACTAGGATCAAGATTTGGTGTTCTATTCATTAACTCTTTAATAATATAAGCTCCTAAATCATCAGGTCTTGTATCCTTCAATATTCCCTTTGGAGCTTTACCAACAGCAGTACGAACTCCTGCTACGATAACCGCTTCTCTCATTTTTGATTCCCCCTTTAATTGCGTAATGGTTTCCCTTTTGTTAACATATATTGCATTCTTTCTTGTGTTTTTGGCTCTCCTACTAAACTTAGGAATGCTTCGCGCTCCAAATCTAACAAATACTGTTCCGATACCATTGTATTTGCTGCTACGCTTCCACCAGATAAAACAAAGGCCAATTTTTCTGCTATTTTTTTGTCATGACTTGAAATCATACCTCCAAGTTCATAGGTGTATATTCCCAGGCGTAGTGTATTAAATCCAGTTTCACCAACCGTTTTTATTTTTTTAGATCGTGGAGCAACATACCCCATGGAATCTAATGCTAATACTGCTTTTTTGGCATCAAACAATTGATAATCTTTATTAATAGAAATCCTATCCGTTTTACGAAGATATCCTAAATTTTGTGCTTCTCGAGCGCTCATAGACACCTTAGCCATAGCAATCGTTTCAAATGCCCTGTTTACCAATGGTTGAACTTCCATATTGACATCTGTAGGTATTCCTTCAAGGTTGCGGTAAAGTAATTCCTTCGTACCTCCACCACCAGGGATAACGCCAACTCCTACCTCAACGAGTCCCATATAAGTTTCTGCCGCTGCCTGAACTAGATCAGCACCAAACGTGAGCTCTGTTCCACCACCTAGTGCCATTGCAAAAGGTGCTGCAACAACTGGTTTGTTCATATATTTTAACTTCAAGCTTGCATTCTGGAACATTCTAACCATATAATCAAGTTCATCCCAGCTTTCATCCTGTGCTTCCATTAAGATAAGCATAAGATTAGCACCAACACTAAAGTTCTTACCTTGATTTCCTATGACTAAACCACGATGATTTTTTGATACCTCTTCTACTGCTTGGTCTACCATGTTGATAATATCGCTAGCAATCGCATTGTTTGGTGAATGGAATTCTAATAAGGCAACATCATCACCAATATCAATTAAGCTAGCTCCGGCATTTTTCTTAATTACTTTATTTTGTTCCTTTAAATCACTCAAATTAATAATTTCTTTCTTCTGAATAATTTCATCCGCTTTTCCATCTATTGAAAAATAGAAACGCTTGGCATCACTTTTTTCGTAAAAAGATGATTTACCACTTTCCAGTAATTTTGTTACGTATGCTGGGATAATTTCTCCTTCTTCCTTCATCCTTGCTACCGTTTTTTCTACACCAATTGCATCCCACATTTCAAATGGTCCTAATTCCCAATTAAAACCCCATTTCATTGCATTATCAATGTTTACAATATCATCAGCTATTTCCCCTAATTTATTAGCTGAATATAATAACACTTTTTTCAATGTATTCCAGGCAAATTCACTTGTTTGATCCTTACCAGATATTAATGCTTTTATTTTATCCTTTAGTGTTTTACCTTGTTTCGCCATTTCTAATGTGGCAGATTTTAATTTAGTACGGGGAATATACTCCATTTTCTTATAATCTAAAACTAATATCTCTTTTCCTTTTTCTGTTTTAACCTTTTTATAAAAGCCCTGCCTATTTTTATCTCCGATCCAACCCTTTTCCACCATTTCTAAAACAAATTTCGGCATTGTAAATGTACTTTTTTCGTCTTTATCATCCGTACTATCCAATACGTTATTTGCGACATGAACAAATGTATCAAGCCCAACCATATCTAATGTTCTAAATGATGCACTTTTAGGACGACCCATTAATGGTCCGGTAATAGCATCTACTTCGTCAGATCTTAAACCCATTCTTTCCATTTCATGAATAGTAACCATTAAGCCATAGGTGCCTATTCGATTAGCGATAAAGTTAGGTGTATCCTTTGCTAAAACTACTCCCTTACCAAGTACTTTTTCACCAAACTCCATCATAAAGTTTAATATTGTTGGGTCTGTATCATTTGCAGGAATGACCTCTAGAAGTTTCATATATCTTGGTGGATTAAAGAAATGTGTTCCTAAAAAATGTTTTTTAAAGCTATCAGTACGTCCATCGAGCATGTCATTAATAGATACCCCTGAAGTATTCGAGCTGACTATTGCATCATCTTTTCTATACTTTTCAATGGTATCAAAGACAATTTTTTTTACATTTAAATTTTCCACAACAACTTCGATAATCCAATCTGCTTCACTTAAGAAATCCAAATGATCTTCCATATTACCGATGGTAATAAGCTCTGCATCACTACTTTGATACAATGGAGCAGGCTTTGTTTTAAGTAATGCTTTTTTTGCATTAGCCGCTAAACGGTTTCGCACCGCTTCATTTTCTAAAGTAAGTTGTAGTTTTTCTTCTTCAGGGGCTAGTTTTTTTGGAACAATGTCCAATAAGTATGTTGGAATTCCTACATTGGCTAGGTGTGCCGCAATACCTGAACCCATCACACCTGCACCAATTACAGCAGCTTTTTTTATTTCTCTTTCCATTAACCAAACCTCCTCAATTTTAATTCAACAGTATACTGTTAACTATGATGTATTAGAATGTATGATTAAATAGCACTAAGATTTAATATTTGGCTATTTAATTTTTTTCTGAAAATTCAGTATTCATTTTATTAATCAAGATTTCTAGAATTATTAAGTATTACCCTCGGTGATTATTTCCACCGAAGGTTAAAATGATAAAATAATTAATCTTTAAAACAATTGATTAGCAATCACTATTCTTTGAATTTGATTTGTTCCTTCATATATTTGAGTAATTTTTGCATCTCTAAAGAATCTTTCGACTGGATAGTCTCTTGTATAGCCATAGCCTCCAAAGACTTGAATAGCTTCTGTTGTCACTTCCATCGCCGTGTCACTTGCAAATCTTTTAGCCATAGCTGCAATTTTTGTACTTTGGCCTTTATTCTGACGAATCTGCGCTGCTTGATAAACCAGTAGCTTTGCAGCCTCTACCTTGGTAGCCATATCTGCAATCTTGAACTGGATACCCTGTTGCTCAGCAATTGGTTTGCCAAATTGTGTTCTTTCCTTCGCATATTGAATCGATACCTCTAACGCTGCTTCGGCAATACCTAAAGCTTGTGCCCCAATTCCAATACGACCTCCATCTAGATTAGACATGGCAATCTTAAAGCCCTCACCCTCTTGCCCTAATAAACTAGCTACTGGAACCTTCGCTTGATCAAAATGTAGCGTAGTTGTGTTAGAGCCATGTAAACCCATTTTTTTCTCTATTTTCCCTACATGAAAGCCAGGTGTACCCTTTTCTACCACAAAAGCAGATATCCCATTAGTTCCTTTAGTTGAATCAGTGACAGCAAAGGTAATATAAATATCAGCAGCTCCACCGTTTGTAATAAATTGCTTGGAACCGTCTAATATATAATAGTCACCATTTTTCACTGCCTTTGTTTTTATGTTGGCTGCATCAGATCCAGCAGATGGTTCAGTTAGAGCAAAAGCACCTATCATTTCCCCTCTAGCTAATTTTGGAATGAATTTTTGTTTTTGTTCCTTTGTACCAAAGTTTAAGACGGGATACGTACCAACTGAGGTATGAACTGCTAATATTACCCCTACTGATGCACTAGCCTTTGATATCTCCTCAATCGTAGAAATATATGATACAAAATCAGCACCAGCTCCTCCCCACTCTTCAGGAATAGGAATACCCATGATTCCTAGCTCTCCCATTTTTTTTATAAGCTCATATGGGTATTCATCGGTTTCATCAATCTGAGCAGCAATAGGTGTTATTTCATTTTCTGCAAAGTCCTTGACCATTTTACGAATCATCATTTGTTCATCAGTAAAATTTAAGATCATCACTATCCCCTATTAACCTTTCTTTGTCTTTTTGTCATTCGTAGGAATAAAAACCTCTCCCAGATTTTCTCCCTAACCATCCAGCCTTCACGTACTTTCTTAACAAAGGACATGGACGATATTTTGAATCCCCTAGACCATCATGTAAGATTTCCATGATATATAAACAGGTGTCAAGTCCGATAAAATCAGCTAATTCTAAGGGACCCATTGGATGATTCATACCAAGCTTCATCACTTGGTCTACCGCCTCTGGTTTTGCAACCCCCTCATAGACTGCATATATTGCCTCGTTAATCATGGGTAGTAGTACTCTATTTGATACAAACCCAGGAAAATCATTTACTTCAACAGGAATTTTCCCCATTTGCTTTGCAAGTGCTTCTACCTCTGTAAATACCTCATCTGTAGTTGCTAAGCCTCTAATAACCTCCACTAATTTCATAACAGGAACTGGATTCATAAAATGCATACCAATAACCTGTGCCGGACGGTTTGTTACTGCTGCTACTTCCGTGATAGGTAAGGAAGATGTATTCGTTGCTAATATAACATCTGGTCTTGCAAACTCATCTAATGTTTTAAATATTTTTGATTTTATTTCCATGTTTTCAGTTGCTGCTTCCACAATAAAATCAACATTTTTCGCTTCCTCTAAGTCAGTAGAGGTATGAATGCGGGAAAGTATTTGGTTCTTTTCTTCCTCTGTGATCCTTCCCTTTGAAACATTGCGAGATAGATTTTTACTAATATTATTTAATCCTCTTTCTAAAAATTCTTCTTTAATATCATTCATGATGACTTCAAATCCTGATTGAGCAGCGACCTGTACAATTCCATTTCCCATTTGCCCTGCACCTATTACCATAATCTTCTTAATTCCCATTTCTTCACTCCCCGTACTCATTTTCCTATCTTAGGCTGAGTCACCAATTCTATTCTACTCTCACTAGTATTGCATCTCCTTGGGCTGCACCGCTACAAATAGCGGCAATCCCTAAACCGCCACCTCTTCTTTTCAATTCATAGATTAAGGTCATTAGTATCCTTGTACCACTAGCTCCGATTGGATGTCCTAATGCCACAGCACCACCATTTACATTCACTTTATCTAGATCCCAGCCAACTATCTTTTCACTCGTTAACACAACAGCTGCAAACGCTTCATTTATTTCAAATAGATCAATTTGTTCAAGGTTCACCCCTGTTTTCTTTAAAAGTTTTTGAATGGCAAGGCCAGGAGCTGTAGCAATATATGGTGCTTCTGTCCCAATCTCAGCATGACCCAATATTGTAGCCATCGGTTTTAATCCCTTTTCCTTCACTTTTTCCTCTGACATAATAACGATTGCTCCTGCCCCATCATTTACTCCAGGTGCATTACCTGCTGTTACTGAACCATCCTTTGTGAATACAGGTGGTAGCTTCCCAAGCTTCTCGAGATTTGTATCACTCCTAGGGGCTTCATCAGTATCCACAACTACTTCGCCTTTCTTTGTTTTGATAGACACTGGTACAATTTCCTCTGCAAATTTACCGTTCGCTATTGCCTCTATTGCCCTTTTATGACTACGAAGTGCCCATTTATCCTGATCTTCTCTTAGAATATTATATTCCTTCGCAACAGTACTACCATGAACGGCCATGTGGACATGCTCAAAGGAACAGGTTAACCCGTCATGAATCATAAGGTCTAAAATATCTCCATCACCCATTCTCATGCCGAACCTTGCATTTGGTAACACGTAGGGTGCATTACTCATACTTTCCATACCACCTGCAACAATGGTATCAGCATCACCGCTACGGATGATTTGATCAGCTAATGTTACACTCCTTAACCCTGAGGCACATACCTTATTAATCGTTTCTGTTGGTACATCCCAGTCAAGACCTGCTTGCCTAGCAGCCTGACGTGATGGAATCTGTCCTGCACCACCCTGTAAAACCATCCCCATAATCACTTCATCTATATCTTCATTCTTAATATTTGCTCTATCAATCGCTTCCCTAATGACAATACCGCCTAAATTCGCCGCAGATAGAGTTTTCAGACCTCCGCCTAGTTTTGCAAAAGGTGTTCTTGCTGCACTTAATATAACAGATTTCCCCATCCATATTTCCCTCCCAAACTACAAGATATTATACCTTCCTTTAATCATACGTTGGATTTTAAGCTAAGGATTTTTCTAAAAGCTCTACTACATCTAAAGTTTTTACATCTTCCTCTACTCCCTTTGCTTTCGTTCCATCAGATAGCATGGTTAAACAATATGGGCAAGCAGATGCAATAATATTTGGATTTAATGATAAAGCTTGCTCAGTACGTTTTTCATTTATTCTTGTTCCTTCTTTTTCTTCAAGCCACATCATACCTCCACCAGCACCACAGCACATTGCATTCTCTCTATTACGTTCCATTTCTACTAATTGAACGCCAGGAATTGCTTTTAAGATGAAACGAGGTGCATCATAGATATCATTGTAACGTCCAAGATAACATGAATCATGATAGGTTATTTTTTCTTTTATCTCTTTTGTCGGCTTTATTCTGCCTTCTTCAAGTAATTTTGCTAATACCTCTGTATGATGATAAACCTCCACATCCTCTAATCCAAAATCTGGATACTCATTTTTAAAGGTATTAAAAGCATGAGGGTCTATGGTTACTATTTTTTTCACTTTATACTTTTGAAAATTAGCTATATTTTCCATTGCTAATTGTTGATATAAATACTCATTACCCAGACGCCTTACAGAATCACCTGAATTTTTTTCATCATTACCAAGAATAGCAATCTTTATATCTGCTTTGTTTAATATCCTTACCAATGCATTGGTGATTTTTTTACTTCTATTATCAAATGATCCCATTGAACCCACAAAGAGTAGATATTCAAATTCATCTACCTCCTTCACCGTAGGAACCTTCACATCTTCCAGTTCATCACGCCAATTTATTCTCTCGTTACGATTTATACCCCAAGGATTACTTTGACGTTCGATATTGTTGAATGTACGAGTTGCTTCTGGACTCATTTCTCCCATTGTTAATACTAAGTAACGTCTTAAATCAATAATCTTATCTACATGTTCATTAGATACAGGACATTGATCCTCACAATTACGACAGGTTGTACAAGCCCATATTTCCTGTTCTGAAATCACATCCCCAATAAGATTTAATTCAGCAGATGCTTTTGCATCCAATGCAGTAGTACCATCTGTTGCCGGAAAAACTCTCTTGGTTTTAAATATTTCCCCTGGAGCCCATGGAACAGTATTTGGTCTGACAACGCTTCCTTTATCCGTTAAATGATCACGTAGCTTTGTAATCAATTCACGTGGAGAAAGCATTTTTCCTGTACTTGATGCAGGACACATCTCTGTACACCTTCCACACTCAACACATGCATATAAATCCACTAACTGTTTCTGAGTGAAGTCTTCTATTTTACCAACTCCAAATTCCTCTTGATCTTCATCTTCAAAATCAACCGATGAAAGTTTTCCAGGAGAATGTAATCTTTTTAGATAACTATTAACGATAGCAAAAATCTCATGAAACTGTTTGTGTTGTGGTAGATATACCAAATAGAATAATAAGATAGATAAATGTGCCCACCATGCTGTATAAAAAATGACATAGGCTGTTGTTAGGGAAACACCATCAAATAAAAAGAAAAATAGAGATGATAACGGTTTAAATATCGTAGGGCTTTCATTAAAGATCACCATTTCAGCCCCACCAGCAACAATTACTGATAGCATTAATAATCCGAGAAACCAATAAACAATGCCTGATAAAAATGTTTGTTTTAAACGAGGCAGTTTTTCAACATACCTTCTATAAGCAGCATAAAATACTGCTAGAATAACTAAACCTGCAAATATCTCTTGAGATAATGTAAAGAAATTATAGTATGGCACTGGAACATGCCAGCCATGAACAAAACCTTTCCCAATAAGATCAATTGCACCAGCTTGAACTAAAATAGCTCCATAAAAAAAGACAACATGCATAATTCCACTTTTTTTGTCTTTTAATAGCTTTTTTTGTCCAAGAACTAGTGATATTAAATTTTTTATTCGTGCTTTTCTGTTTTTTTCAAATTCAACTGGTTTACCAAGCTTTATATACGCATATCTTGCCTGGAATACCTTATAGAATACCCATACAGCATATACAGTAACAATTAGGAAAGCGATAAAATTTATTACGTATAACATGCTTTTCCCCACTCCATTTCCCTTACCTTATTTAATTAACGATCCCCAAAACTTTTTTTGAATCCGCTTACTGTTTAAATAATTCTCTAATTTCTGAATTTTCTCTTTACACTTATTTTATCAAAAAATGAATCGATATTCATTTGTTTTTTTCATTTTTGAAAATTTTTATTCTGCATTGTTTTCATGATCTATGTCTTCATATTTTGCTAGTTGTTTCTTAAATGCTTCGGGTAATGACTCGCTTTTATTTGTTTCTCTATTCACATAGACAATGCTTCCTCGTCCTACGGCTACTAAGGTGTTTTCTTTTTGATCTAAAACAGCATACTCTAGATCAAAGCTGCTTTTCCCTATCCGAGCAGTTCTTACATAAACATCGATGTTTTGTCCATAAAATAATTGTGATAGGTAGTTGCATTCAAGATTTGCAGTCACTACTAAATGCTTTGAATTAGGATCTAAATGACTTTTCATCACCTGTAATTGTTTAAACAATTCTAAATGTGCAAAATAATCGAGCCTTGCTTGTTCAAAATAAGCAAAATAACTTACGTTATTGATATGACCATATGCATCTGTTTCACTAAATCTTGTCCTGAAAGAAGTTTTAAAATGAAAGGATGCTAACCATGCTTTCATATCTGGCTTTATGAACAAAGGAATTCCCATAATGATCACCTTTCTATTATTGTTTGGGTATAGTGAAACTTCATTCAAACGGATTTATCTGAATGTCAGTTAAACTTATCAAGGATTTTTAGCGCCATTTACCTTCTAAAGGAATATTAGTGGCGGTTTGCTATCGGGCAATTGATAAAGAAAAAAGAGTCTCACCAAAGTATTGGAAAGACTCTCCTCTGGTCATTAAGCGTTTTCACTTTGTAGCTTCTTCACTTCTTCTACCAATAAAGGAAGGACTTCAAATAAATCTCCAACGATTCCGTAATCAGAGATTTGGAAAATTGGTGCCTCTGGATCTTTATTGACTGCAACTATTACTTTTGAATTAGACATGCCTGCTACATGCTGTATCGCTCCAGAAATTCCCATTGCGATATATAAATCAGGAGTAACTACCTTACCTGTTTGCCCTACCTGTAACGAATAATCTGCGTACTCTTCATCACAAGCACTCCTTGATGCACCAACTGCTGCATTTAACAAATCAGCTAGCTCATATAGCTTTTCAAATCCTTCTTTACTTTTCGTCCCACGCCCACCTGATATTACGATTTTTGCTTCACTTAAATCTACACCTTTACTTGCTTTTCTTAATACATCCTTAATCTGTACCTTTAATGCACTTTCAGAAGGAGTATAGGTTAATTCTATCTTTTCTACTATTCTTGAATCATCTGGTTCACCCATCGCAATATTATTAGGACGAAGGGAAGCAAGAACTACTTCATCATGAACCATTTTTTTAATAAATGCTTTACCAGCATAAATTGGTCTTGTAAATACAATTTTGCCATCAATAACTTCTACATCTATACTATCTGACACCATTCCAATTCCTAGTGCCTGTGCCACTTTTGGTCCAAAATCTCTTCCGCTAGGAGTATGTCCTAATAAGATTACATCAGGTTTAAATTCATTTATAACCTGTAGATATGCCTCTTTATATATATCCGTAACGTATTGGTCTAATGAAGGATGATTGACGACATATATTTTATCAGCACCATGCTGTGCTAATGGTTCTAAAAATGAATCTACATCGGTTCCAAATATTGCAGCAGCAATTTCTCCACCTTCAGCTATTTTTTTTGCTGCTGACAGTTGTTCTAATGAAACATTACGAAGTTTTCCTTCTCTACCTTCTGCAAATACTAATATTTTTTTACTCACCAGTTTCTCCCCCTCCCAATTATATGATTTTTGCTTCGTTTCTAAGTAATTGAACTAGTTCATGTGATTGTTCATTTAACTCTCCTGATAGAATCCTACCAGCCTCTTTTTTAGGTGGTAAAAAGGTTTCTATTACTTCTGTTTTTGTTGCTGCTTCTTTAGGAGATAAACTTAATTCATCTGAAGAGTATCGGTCTAACGGCTTCTTTTTCGCCTTCATAATCCCAGGCAATGATGGATATCTTGGATCATTTAAACCTTGCTGTGCAGTGATAATGACTGGCAAATCAGCTTCCAATATTTCGGTATCTCCTTCTACATCACGATGTACCGTTACCTTATTCTTATCTAATTCTACTTTGACAGCTGTGCTGATAACAGGAATTCCTAATATTTCAGCTACTCGCTGTGGTACTTGACCTGACCCGTCATCAACAGCAACATAACCAGCTAAAATTAAATCATAGGATTGGTCTTGTATTAACTTCGCTAAAACCTTTGCAGCGCTATATTCATCTCCAAACAAATCAGGATCATCAACTAAAACAGCTTTATCAGCGCCCATCGCTAGAGCTGTACGAATGGAGGTTTCAAAACGATCTGGTCCAAAGGAAAGTAGAGTTACTTCTCCTCCCAATTCCTCTTTGATTTTAATTGCTTCTTCTACTGCATACTCATCGTAAGGATTGATAACAAATTCAACACCATCCTCACTTACCTTCCCATCTTGAAGGACTATTTTTTCTTCGGTATCAAAGGTTTGTTTCATCAAAACTAAAATGTTCAATCTGGCTCCTCCTTCTCCCTAAAAAATTAAATTATTTATATCTTTTTTACACTTTAATTACTTGTCCTTAAAATTAGGTGCTCTTTTTTCTAAAAATGCCAAGACTCCCTCTTTTTTATCCTCTGTAGCACAAACTTCCCCAAACAATAACGCCTCTTTCTTTAAGCCATCCTCTTCGTTTATATTCAAACCAAAGTCAGTTGCTTCTATTATTCTTGAAATTGCGAAACTGCTTTTTTGGGAAATTTTACGAGCAATTGCTTTTGCTTTTCCAATGACTTCATTTAATGGTAGAACATGATTAACGATTCCTATTCTATAGGCCTCTTCTGCAGAAAATAAATCGCCAGTTAGTAGCCATTCTAATGCAAGACCTCTGTTTGTCAAACGAGCAAGTCTCTGTGTACCTCCAAAACCAGGGATTAACCCAAGATTGATTTCTGGTTGACCGAACTTTGCTGTTTCAGAAGCTATCCTAATATGGCACGCCATTGCCAATTCCATACCGCCACCTAAACATGCACCATTGATAGCAGCTATAACTGGTTTATCCATCTTTTCGATTTTATTAAATAACATTTGTCCAGCACGTGCCGTTCTTTCTCCTACTTCCTTTGTTGAGATTGTATTTAATTCTTTTAAGTCTGCACCTGCTACAAACATCTTTCCTTCACCAGTTAATACCACTGCTTTTACTTTTTCATCATCAAGCGCTCGATCTATTGCAATATTTAAGTCTTCTAATGTTTTTTTTCCTAAAGTATTTGCTGGTGGATAATTTATTTTTATAATCGCAAGCCTGTCCTCAACCTCGTAAATCACTCGCTCTAATTCCACGAATAATCTCTCCTTTATTTCTTCTTTATACCGTTTAACACTAAATAATAAATAGGTTGAACCAATCCAAGTAAATCATATCTCATATCCTTCATCACCCAAGATGTAACCGTTTCATCTAAAGTACCAAAAATCATTTGCCTCATGATACGAATATCTGTTTCAGAATGGAATATTCCTTCTTCAATACCTTTACTAATTAATTCTTCAATTAAGAGATGGTATTTTTTTAGGGTACCGCCTATACCATCCCTTATTTTACGATTGGATTGGCGTAGCTCAATTTGGGTAACGATGGCAAGGTCTCGGTCGAGGGTAAATTGAACAAAGTGCATATAAATGAGTTGATAAAGCTTTTCTTCTGCAGTATTAACAAGATCTATCTTCTGTTGAACCTGCCCAACAAACTCACTCATCTTTGTTCTAAATAATGATATTAAAATATCATCCTTGTTTTCAAAATATAAATAGATAGTACCATCTGCCACCTGAGCCTCACGTGCAATTTTAGTTACCTGAGAGTTATGATAACCATTATGAGCGATTACTTTAATAGCAGCATCAATTATTGTATTGTATTTTTCCCCGGATTTTTTTGCCATGGTTTCCCTAAACCCCTCTTTTAATTTAATGAATGATGATTCATTCACTTACTAAAATTATAAACCATTTTTTTTAAAAATCAATATATTTTTACTATTTAAAATTTAATCGCTTACATTATTCTCACTTTAAATTTACCCAACATTTCCTTTTTGCAATTCTTCTTCTACCAACAATCTCCTTAATACTTTCCCTACCATTGTCTTTGGTAGCTCAGAACGAAATTCATAAAACCGGGGTACTTTATATGCCGCTAAATTTTCACGACAATATTGATTAAGCTCTTCTTCCGTTATCTTTGCACCATCTTTTTTAACGATAAAAGCCTTCACCGTTTCCCCGCGATATGGATCAGGAATTCCTACAACAACAGCTTCTTGTATAGCTGGATGTTCATATAGTACCTCTTCAATCTCTCTAGGATAAATGTTATATCCACCAGCAATAATCATATCTTTTTTACGATCAACGATATAAAAATAGCCTTCGTCATCTATCGTAGCCATATCACCTGTCAATAACCAACCATTTTGAAGGACTTTATTGGTTTCCTCAGGCTTGTTCCAATACCCCTTCATCACAACAGGTCCCTTTATCGCAAGTTCTCCAACTTCACCTAACCCTATATTTTCTCCAGTATTAGGATCAACTGCCTTTGCTTCGATATTTGGCCAAGGAACGCCGATACTACCAATTTTTCTTTTTTCCCAAATAGGATTCGCATGAGTAATTGGTGATGTTTCTGTTAATCCATAGCCTTCTACTAACCTTGCACCAGTCATTGCTTCAAATTTCTCTTGAACCTCTAATGGTAACGGTGCAGAACCACTTATACAGGCCTGAATGGATGATAAATCGTACTCCTTAATTTTTGGATGATTCAATAAGGCAATGTACATGGTTGGAGCCCCAGGAAAGTAAGTTGGTTTTTCTTTTTGAATGACCTCTAATATTTCTTCTACCTTAAATCTTGGGATAAGAATCATCGTCCCAGCAAGATAAATGCTAAAATTCATAACGGCAGTCATTCCAAAAACATGAAAAAACGGTAATGCACCTAAGAATCTCTCTTTTCCTTTCCTTCCCTTATACAACCAGTAGCTCTCTTGGACTACATTTGTTACTAAGTTACTATGTGTTAACATCACACCTTTTGCCCTACCAGTTGTCCCACCAGTATATTGAAGTAACGCAATATCTTCTGTAGGATTTATTGCAACCTCTGTTAGATTATCTGATTGGGCATGTATCATACTTTTAAACTGATGGATTCCTTGATCAATAGGTATTTTCACATGTTGACCGTTCTTTTTTTGAACAATCGGATAAAGCAAGTTCTTAGGAAATGGTAAATAATCCTTTATCCCTGTGATGATGATATTCCTTAATGAGGTATGTTTCTTAACCTTTTCTACCTTAGGATACAAGAGATCTAATGCAATGATGGTCTCAGCTCCTGAATCAGTTAATTGGTGTTCTAACTCTCGCTCGGTATATAACGGATTGTTTTGAACCACGATTGCTCCTGCCATTAAAGCACCATAGTATCCAATGACAGCCTGTGGTGAATTAGGCAACATAAGAGCAACTCTATCCCCTTTTTGCACACCTAAGCTTTTTAAAGCGTTTGCAAATTTAATAGATTGAGATAATAATTCTTTATATTTTATCTTCTTGCCCAAAAAATGAATTGCAACATGTTCAGGAAATTCCTTCGCTGAATTAACTAAAAGCTGTGATAAAGAGATGTCAGGATAGTCAATACTGTGCGGTACCTCCTTAGGATACGAATTTAACCATATTTTGTTTTCTAGATAGTTTGACAATGGCTTCCCCCCTCAAATTATAATAATTTTAAATATTATATTTACATTGTAATAAAAAATACGTAACTTTTGTATATATTTTCTGAATCATTTTAATATTTTTTTAAATCAGAGACTTTGATATGTTTCAATCAAAATAAAAAAAGACCGAGCCACTGCTTAGTCCTTAGTTATGTGATGTCTTATTAACTCACTAATTTATTCAAATAAAAAACAAACATTTCGAGAGAAAGTACCTTATCCATTTTCCCCGTTTTTATATCTTGATCCATTTCAGCTATCTTTTTTAATATATCCTTCAACTGCTTTTCATTAAATCTCCCGGCTTGTTTGAGAGATAATTGAATCGTATATGGATGTACTCCTAATTGGGTTGCAATCTGTTTTGCTGAATAGCCAATTCGATGTAGTTCCTTCGCATATAGCATAATACGAAATTGTCTAGCCAGTAAGGCCACTATTTTTATAGGTTCTTCCTTATTTTTCAATAAATCATATAGCATTTGTAAGGCTTCACCAAAAGCTAAATTAGCCATTTTATCTATCAATGCAAATATATTCTGCTCCATCGTTCTTGTCGTTAATTCTAAAACTACCTGCTCATTTATCATACCATTCTCTTCGACGTAAAGCGACATTTTAGCTATTTCCTGGGAAAGTAGCTGTAGATTTTGACCAATAGTCTGAATTAACAATTGAACCGCACCATCTGATATAAGTACTTTTTCTCTTTTTGCTTTATCCATCACCCAATCAGACAACTGTTTGCCTGATAATGTTGAAAATGCTTTGACCCGACCAAGCTTTTTTATTTTTTTAACTATTTTTTTTCTTTCATCTAACTTTTCACTGTTTACCTTAAATATTATAGTACTAAAGTCAACCTGCTTTTCTAATAATTCTCCTAATTCATCCATGTTTTGATCTATACTCTTCGTTGGTTTTTGACCAGTAAAAAACCATGCGTTATTAGCAACAATTACTTTGTGTTCAGCTAAAAATGAAGGTGTGGTTGCTTCTCGTATAACATCATCTATAGAAACACTCATTAGATCAAAATGAATAACATTTAATTCTCTATCATTTTCGTGAAGCTTCATTTTTATTATTTTAGTTATTTCATTATCCATCAGATAGGTTTCATTTCCGTAGAATAAGTTTATTGTTAAATCATTTGTCATTTTATCACCCTGTTTGTGAAACTTATTTTGACCGATATCTTTACTTGATCTTCTACATAGTAGAGACTAATGAGCTTTGATCATTTTAGCAAAACTTGTGCATTATGTGAAAAAGCTAACCGCCGTGCTATTACCCTCCTTTTTCGAGAAGAGAAAGCTACCCTATGCTCTTTAATAAGTTTTACTAACATGCTATATCGTCATTTTGGGAAGTTTAATATGGAAGGTACTTCCTTCGTTAATTTTGCTATTCACATCCATTGTTCCATGATGCTCTTCAATTAATTTAAAGGTAACGGATAGACCTAAGCCTGTACCAGTCTCCTTTGTTGTGAAAAATGGCAGCCGTAGCTTAACCATATCCTCACTATTAATACCAATACCGTTATCCACTATTTTTATTTCAACATTTTCATCATTACTGTAAGCCTTTATCCATATCTCAGCTTTATTTTTTTGATGCTGTACAGCATCAATTGCATTTAATAAAAGATTAATAAGAATTTGTTTTAGATGATTTTCGAAACCATTGACCCATAAATACTTTTCGATTTGTTTGCTAAATAGAATGTTCTGCATCTCCATTTGATGAGTAAACAGTTCTATGACTTCTTCTAATACATGCTTGATATTTAGTCTACTATTAATAAAATTAGAATGCTTGGATAGAATTAATAATGAACTAATTAGTTCATTGGTCCGGTCTAATTCCTGCAATGCAATATCAAAATGATTAATATCCATGCTATCACCATTTGCAACCTTTTGCCGCAAATATTGCAAATAGCCTCTAACCGTTGTTAAAGGATTTTTAATTTCGTGTACTTTACCTGCAGCAATTTGACCAAGGTGACTCAATTTATCTGCTTCTATTAACTGCCTACGAATCAATTGTTCATCCGTAACGTTTTTATATAGCAAAATAGCACCATCGATTTTACCATTTGCAATCTTATTCGGGTAGGTATGTATATCTAAATAGACACGTTGTTTGTTAACATAGACAACTATTTTTTTTTGATGATAGTTTTTTTGGTTTTCATAGGTCCAATCCAACATTTGCTTAATTTCATCTGGATATTTAAAATTAAAATCGTCGAAATTTCTCCCTATTGGACTTTGATCAAGTGTTTGCAAAAATTGAAGAGCCGTTGGATTAGCCATTTTAATTTTTCTATTCATGTCAAGCATAATGATACCATAATCAATCGAATTAAAAATCATCCTTAGACGATTTTCCGCCTCTTCTAATTCACCTTTCTTTTCAAATAGATCCTCAAGATAGGTCGATCTCTTAGAAAAAAATATGGCATAAAGTACTGCAAAGGCTAGTCCTAATATATGCAAAGATTGATAAAGATAAAAAGTAATAATTCCGTTAGCAATATTTGTGATAAAAGGATTAGAAATATACACATTATATAATGATTTACTCTCTAAATAAATCATTACTATTACTCCGATTCTTAATAATACAGAAAATATTATAGCACTCAAAATAATAACGAAGATATACATTCGGCCTTGATTTATATAAGTATTAAAATATAGTATGAAATAGTAGGTTATGTACGACATCAATATCCCATTTGCTGCATTAAATATTAATTTAAGCTTGAGAACCTTTTGTTTTATTTCTTTATTTGGAAAAAAAAGATTATATAACTCTGCAATGATAATCGGAATAATACCATACAGTAAAAGAATTGGGAATGAAAACGATAAAAATACATAAGAATTGTTTCTAATATAATATTTTATCGGCCATATCCTTAATGCTATCAATATTAGGATCGGTATTATTAAATTAGAAAGCTGTTCTAATTTAATGTGAGAAAATGTGGCATAAATTACTAGTAAGCTAGCAAAAACATATATAATCCATACGGTATAAATCAATGGTGAAAATTGAATTTTGTCGTTCTCTTTTATCATATTTTTACCTCTTGTTTGCATGCTAATATACCAATTATATAGATAAATGGTTATTCTTGCAAAGAATATTAGATATATTTAACATTACCTTATATTATTCACCATTTTTCTAGTACAATAGAAAAAGCCGCATATATCACGGCTTTTTCATATCGAAAGGGTTTGGCTTTTTGGAGTTAGGTATATCACACTTATGTAAACGCCCAGTTGAAAGACCTAGGGACTTCCCACTGGACGGGAAGCAATAGTTGTATGATAATATACGCTCATTGCCTAATAAGTGTGACACTCTATTTAATGATACTGTCTTTTTTTTCTATAATGTTGATCTGATGCTCAGAAACTAAATGATCATCTTTATATATCTGATAATGAATGGTCTGACGCTCCTTATCCACCTGCCACTTGGCGCTTAAATCTTCATCCCAACGTTCAGTTTGAAAGACTTCTATATTATTTTGATAAATTTTAAGCTGATGATTTACCTCTAATATGATATAAATTTGACCTACTGCCTGAGTAAACATGATCGAATAACTTTCTAATTTTGGATGATCTAGAGATTGTTTCGTATCGTCATTTAGTACCGTTGCATTATATTTAACTTTATTTTGATCATTGTCGTATATGGCTTTTTTATTTAATGCCCTTGTCTGAACAGAATCAGCAGCCAAATTTTGTTGGGACTGACTTTCTGCTACATTATCCTTCTGCTGATAAAGGTAGGGTATCGTTGGAATGCTTATCAATATAATTAATGCAGCCACAGCTAACCCTTGCCAAGAGCGCCATCTTATTATTGGTTTATTTCTCTTGCCAAAAACATGATAATCATCAAATTCTTCCTCTTTATCATTGAATAGATCTTTATTTAGAAGCTCTTCGACCATACTATTTCCTAATGGGATATCTGGCAATTGTAATAGTTTATGATGAAGAGAATGTAACTGCTTAGCATATTGTTGACAGCTAGGACAGCTATCTAGGTGCTCCTCTAATTGATCTTGCTCAGCACGATTTAGCTCATCATCTAATTGTAGGCTCAATAATTCCCTAGCTTTATCACATTGAATCAATTGTGAACACCTCCCTGCTGATACGCTTTTATTAATTGATCTCTACCGCGGTATAAATATGACTTTACTGTATTTAAAGGTACATCTAATGCTTCAGAGATTTCCTGGTAACTAAACTCATGCAAATACCTTAAAATCATTACCGCCTTTATTGTTTTCGATAAGTTTTTCATATGATTGATTAAATCTTCAACCATTAATCTATCTTCAATTTCCTTCTCGACATTTAGGTGACCTTTTAGACTCATCTCAGTTCCCTCAATCGAAATTTCATTTTTATTTTTCCTAAACTTATCCATACATATATTTGTTGTAATTCTTTGTACCCACGTATTGAATTTTGCCTTTTCTTGAAATGTATTAATTTTTGTATATATTTTTATTAGGGATTCTTGGGTGACATCCTTGGCATCGTGCTCATTTCCCATAAAGTAAAAAGCTGTTTTATAAATTGAAGGTTCAGCACTCTTTAATAGTTCTATCAAAGCATCTTTATTTCCAGCCTTCGAAAGCTGAATTAAATCCTGTTGAATCACGATGCTTAATCCCCCTCTCACCTATCTTGACGGATTTTTTTATAGTTTTGTTGCTAATTTTATTTATTATTAGTAAATTTATTTTGCTAAAGTAGTTGTTGTTGATTTTTTTAGGCTACTAATATTTGTAATCAGTACACCGCTAATAACAACAATTCCTCCGATTATTTGATGCATTAATAATTTTTCTTGTAAAAAAATAAAGCTAAAAATTGCAGCAAATACAGGAATTAAATTCAAAAAAACGGAAGATTTACCAGGACCAAGATGTATAACTCCTTCATTCCAGCCTAAAAATGCCAAAACGGAAGCAAAAACACCGATATATATTAATCCAGCTACACTTGTTCCACTAAATTTAATAGATGAAGTATGAAATATTTCCCATAAAGCAAATGGTGCTAACAAAAGCCATCCAAAAATCGCACTTATTGTGGTTATTGTAATCGATTTTAAATGAACGGTTAATTTTTTCATAAAGATTGAATAGATAGCCCATAATAATACAGCAATCATCATTAACAGATCACCAATATTAAAATGAAGTTCTTGAAAAGTTTGAAAGTTTCCTTGACTGATTACAACCAATACACCAGTAAATGAAATGAAAATGCCAATAAATTGTTTAAATGATAATTTCTCTGTTAGAAATATGGAGGACAGTATAACAATAGCTACTGGCGACAATGAATTAACTAATGCAGCATTTACAGAGGTCGTATATTTTACAGAAAAATAAACTAAGGTATTAAAACCAAATACTCCAGTAATGGCCATAATAAATATATATTTTAAATACCCACGTATCTGTTTATATTCAGGCCACCCAATCTTATATAGTAATGGAATTAATAAACTAAGAGCAATGGTCCATCTAGTAAACGACATGATAAATGGAGGAATTGTAGCTACTACTACTTTCCCAAAAACAAAATTCCCTCCCCAGAAAGCTGTCGTAAATAGAAGAATGATATAGGCTTTTTGTTTTTTATTCATCTAAGTATACTCCTAACATTAATTTATCCGATAGCTATCTGGCGCTAAGCTCTTGGATAAAATCAACAACATTCAGGTAAACCATCTGAATGAAGTTTTACTTTTCCCTTAACACTTTCTCCATCGTGTATCTATCCTTTTTCACATGAATAATTATCGCTCCATCTTGGTCTGTTCTCCATACTTTGCTATGAAAGCTATGTAATCGCGTTAAAACTTTTTCAGAAGGATGATTGTATAAATTATGGAGTCCAACAGATATGATTGAATTCTTTGGTTGAAGCGTTTGCATCCAGTTATCACTTGTTGAGGTACTACTCCCATGATGACCTACTTTTAAAATATCGACTTTTGGTAATCGATAGCCAGACATTACCCTTTCTTCCCCTGCAATTTCTAAATCGCTTGCAAAGGCTACCTTGGTATTATACATGTTTAATATAGAAGCAAAGGAGTGATCATTTTCAAGCTTTGAATCTATTATATTAACAGGTATAAAAGACATTTGTGCAGTGCTATCAATATTTAATGCTTTAATATGATCTACTTTAACTATAGCTATACCCTTTTTCATAATTTTACTATATAAATCTTTCCCTCGCTCCGTCCTTGGAAAATCTCTACTTACAATAAAACGATCTATCTCGATTTCATCGATTAATGATAAAAATCCGCCAAGATGATCATAATCTTCATGGGTCAAAATAGCAGTATCAATCGAGTAAATACTACGGTAGTGCAAATAAGGTAATACCACATCCTCTCCTATATCGAAGGGGGTTTTTCTTTGCTGCCATTCTTCCTTTAGAAAGGATACACTTCCACCACTATCAATCAATAGGGTATGGTGTAATGGAGTTTCTATTAATATGCTATCTCCCTGACCTACATCTATACAGGTAATTACTCCTTCATTATCTAAAAATATAGGTAATAAAACAAGCATGATTATAGCAATCAGAGCATATCTTTCTATTATAAAAATATATTTTTTAACATGAAAATGGATAAAAGCATTCTTTAGATTATTTCTAGCTATTAACCATAATAAAACGCCATATATCAGTATAACAAAAAATAGATTTTCTAACCTCCCATATATATAAAAAATTCTAATATTTGCTGACCAATGGACAATAACAAATAGGATTTTTAAAAGAAATGTAAGTAAGTATGCTAGATAATAGGATAGATATAGGTGAAGAGAAGCGAACACAAGGATCACAAATCCAAGTGGCAAAATAATAATACTAAAAAATGGTACAATTATTAAATTTAATAGCCACGAAAGTAGAGAATATTGATGGAAATAGAAAAAAACTAAGGGGAATGAAGCGGTCTGAGTGATAATGAGTAAGCTAATAGCATTATTGAGTATCCTATTTTTCAGTGGAAGTATACTAACTATTCTCTTATGTCCCCATAGGATAAAGAAGGTAGTTATAAACGATAGTTGAAAGCCTACATCATATATCCAAGTAGGCTGGTATAAAGACATAACAAAAAATGCTATTCCTAAAATTTGCAAAGCAGAAAATGGCTTTTGAATGAAAAGTCCAATAAGTACTAAAAATGACATAATCGTTGCTCTAACTACTGAAGGACTTGCTCCTGTTATCAACATATACAAAACCAAAAATAAACCCACAAAAACAATCGTTTTTTCTTTTGTTAGCCCTAGGTTATGAAGTAACCATGATATAAGCATGACGAGAATAGATAAATGTAAACCAGATATTGCTAATAGATGACTTAATCCAACATTTGAAAAATCATCACGTAGATTCCCGTCTAATAGATTTCGTTCACCTAATAAAATAGACCGCATAAAGCCAGCATAAGGGTCAGTAAATAATCCATCTAATCGTTTTATAAAGAATGTTTTTAGCTGGTAAAAAGAGGTGACGATTCGATTTCCTGACCCTACTTCTATATTTGAAATATCATGTACAGTTATTTTCCAATATATCCCTTTGTTTTCTAAATAATTTAAATAATTAAATTGACCTGGATTATGAAATGCTATAGGTTTTGCTAATTTGCCAAATAATCTAATACCCATGCCAGGCTGCCAATTTACTATCTCATTCTTGTCATTCTCCTTGTTTATGTACAAATAAATCATCAGTTTCTCATTAGAATTAATGTTTGTCTCAATAAGGTTATTTTGATAGGAGGTTGGTTTCATGACAAATGTGACTTTATTTCCATCTACCTCTGGTTTTGTAGCAATATAACCTCTAAACCCAATAACCTCATTCTCAAAATTGCTTACCATTTCATTACTAAAATAAGATTGATGATTATTTTGATAAATACTCATCCTAAAAAAAGCAAAAAGGATGATACTCACCATAAGTAGGTAGAACCATTTTTTATCTCTTTTTAAAAAAAAGAAGAAGGATAACAATAATAAAATCATTGCAATACTGATGTCTATGTACGTAAAAATAGTAAGTAAAGGCGAAAAATGTGCTCCTATGATAAGACCAATCAACCAAGATAAAGCTATTATGACAAAAGGGTACTTCATCATTATCCACCCTTCATATTTATTATAGATATTATTTCGATTCAAGTAATTCATTTTCCTGTAATATTTATCTTTTTTGTTAAACTTTAGGTTTTTTTGATAATTAAGTTAGCAATTATAGAAAAATAACGAGCAAGATTGATAAAGAAATCTCTTGATAAACAATTTAAAATAAAAAAATGAATAATTAATAGATTTAGTCATTTTTTCCTTTTATTTAAAATAATTTAATTAAAAAGGGGGTGATGATTTATATGGAAACTCAAGTGGAAAAAAAACCAGAGGTAATTGATGCTGAGAAAAATAAGTGGATAGCAGCATTAGCTTATATCCTTTTCTTCATTCCACTACTTACAGCTAAGGATTCAAAATTTGCTATGTATCATGCAAATCAAGGTTTGATTTTATTATTATCAGCAATTGTCATTAATGTAGTCGGCTCTATCATACCTGTCATAGGCTGGTTTATCATTCTACCAATAGGAAATTTAGTCGTATTTATTTACTTTATCATTGGCCTTATTAATACCCTTAAATTGGAAATGAAGCCATTACCCTTAGTCGGAGGAATAGATATCATAAAGTAAGCACAATTTAAATAAAATTCACCTTAAAGGAAAGACTTTTGTATGTCTTTCCTTTATAATTAATGAAAATGGTTTTTTTTACATAAAAATTAGGAGGTACATATCTAATGAGTGATACCATTGATTATAAAATTTATGGTGACGACATGCAGCTCGTCGAAATTGAATTAGATTCAAAAGAAGGGGTTAGAGCTGAAGCAGGAGCAATGATGTATATGGAAGATGGCATCGAGATGCAAACCTCTACAGGTGGCGGTCTTTTTAAAGGCTTCAAACGAATGGTCACTGGTGAAAGCTTTTTTATCACGACATTCCTTAATAACAGTTATGACAAAAGTCATGTTGCTTTTGGTGCACCATACCCTGGTAAAATCATTCCAATCGATCTAAAAGACTTTGGTGGTAATATTTTGTGTCAAAAGGATGCCTTTTTATGTGCTGCAAATGGGGTAGAAATAGAAGTAGCTTTTACGAAAAAGCTAGGAGCAGGCCTCTTTGGGGGTGAAGGATTTATCCTTCAAAGATTAAAAGGAGATGGCATGACCTTTATCCATGCAGGTGGTTCCATCATTAAAAAGGAGCTGAAAGCAGGAGAATCCTTAAGAGTAGATACTGGATGTTTAGTTGCTTTTTCTGATTCCGTAAATTATGATATACAATTTGTTGGCGGTTTTAAAAACGCATTATTTGGTGGAGAGGGTGTATTTATTGCTAAGGTGACTGGCCCTGGCACTGTCTATCTACAAAGCCTACCATTCTCAAGATTGGCTGATCGCATATTTGCAGCTTCAAGAGGCCATAAAGGTGAAGTGAAAGGCATTGATGGAATAGGTGGCAATATTTTAGGAGGATTATTTGGTGGTGATAATTAATATACTATTAATTTATTTCCTGTCTATACTTTTTGGGTGAAACGCCAACTTTACTTTTAAATATTTTAGTAAAATGACTAAAATTATTAAATCCTACATTAGTTCTAACAAATGTTTATTCAACTTTACATTAGCATTGTTAAAATATACATCCATCTTACCAGAGACAAGACGTGCCATTTCCTGGAGATAATCCTTTTCAATAAATATAGGTAAGTAAACAGGAGTAAGGCCTGCGTGAAATACATAACTCTGGTGGAATTTCTTTTAAAATTTTATCAGATAAAGATTCCACTCCTATTATCCTCCTTTTTCTTTTTTAATTTATTATATATAATTTGAAATACCATAAGAAAGTAATTTTATTATTTTTCCTATTTTTTTAAAATAATAACAAAAAAGCAGCCTAATTAGATTGCTTGAGACTCTATTACATTTATAACTACCATCCACCAGAAACACTAATTGTATCCCCAGTTATCGAATATTTTTTTTCATATGCGGAATAACATACTTCGTTAATAAAAAAGGTCCCTTTAGCATCACATCAATTAATAAATTCCATTTTTCTACTGGAAAATTTTCTACTGGATCAATATGCTGTAGCCCTGCATTATTTATTGGGAATGGAGGTATAAGAAAAGGGGGATTTAGCTAACTGGATGATACCAAGTAAAATGGTAAAAGGCATGAGTGGTACAATGGATTTAAATATAACCCTTTATATCTAATTAA